>NZ_AOFQ01000063.1 GCF_000495915.1 Stutzerimonas chloritidismutans AW-1 | reverse complement strand
GGGAGCCGTTTTTTCCTGCCGCATTCGCCAGCGCTCCTCATCGCTCAGGTCGCGCGCTTGCCGCTCGATTTCGTACAGGCCGGCTATTGAGTGCAGTGCCTGTTCGGCCAACTGGCTTTTGTTCGCCGCGTGAAGATCGAAGAACTTGCGGCGGGCGTGAGCCATGCAGCCGATTTCGGTGATGCCCTGCTCGAAGCTGGCCTTGTAGCCGGCGAAGTCGTCGCAGACCAGCTTGCCATTCCACTGACCCAGAAAAGTGCGCGCATGTTCGCCCGCACGACTGGGGCTGAAGTCGTACACCACCGCCCTGAGATCAGCAAAGGGGGTGGTGCTGTAGGCCCAGACGTAAGCCCGATGGGTTTTCTTCTCGCCTGGGGCGAGCATTTGCACCGGGGTTTCATCGGCGTGGATCACGCGCTGGGTCAACACGGTTTCGCGCAGCGCATCGACCAGCGGCTGAAGCTGCACACCGGTTTGCCCGACCCACTGCGCCAGTGTCGAGCGCGCGATGGCCAGGCCAGCCCGGCCAAAGATTTTCTCTTGCCGGTACAGCGGCAGGTGGTCGGCGAATTTGGCCACCATCACGTGAGCCAAGAGGCCGGCGGTGGGGATACCCTTGTCGATCACCTGGGCCGGCACGGGTGCCTGGATCAGCGTTTCGCACTGGCGACAGGCCCATTTGCCACGCACATGCTGCTCGACCGTGAACACACCCGGTGTGTAATCCAGCTTTTCGCTGACGTCTTCGCCGATGCGTTGCAGCTGGCAGCCGCAGGCGCACTGAGTGTTCTGCGGCTCGTGATGGATCACGGTGCGCGGAAATTGCGCGGGCAGCGCTGTACGCTTGGGTTGTTGGCGGGGCTCGGCTGGCGCAACCGGGGGATTGACGGCTTTCAACTCCGCCTCGATGGCGGCGATGTCAGTGTCGAGCAGGTCATCCAGCAGGCTGCCCTGGTCAGGGCTCAGCTGCTCGCTGCGCTTGGCAAACTTGTGCCGTTTGAACCAGGCAATTTCGTGGGTGAGCTGTTCGATAATGGTTTGATCGCGGTGGATCTTTTTGCCCATCGCGTCGACCTGCGTGAGCAACTGCGCGGCCAGTGCACGCAGCTGCTCAGGCGTCAATTGGGCGAGATTGGGCGAGGAAGTCATGCCGCTGATTGTGCCAGAGCAGGCGGTCAGCGCAGATACCCCGATGGACTAATGGCCGATGCTACAACACTGTGATCGTGCCGCCGGCACCGACCCGCTGCCAGGGCAGCCCCAGTACCAACGCCTGAAGTTGCTCGGCGTCGAGTTCGACTTCCGAGCCGTGCCGGATGCCAGGCCAGTGGAACTTGCCCTGGTTCAAGCGCCGCGCGGCCAGCCAGATACCGACACCGTCGTGCACCAGGACTTTCATCCGGTTGGCGCGGCGGTTGGCGAAGAGATAGGCGCAGTGCGGCTTCGCCGCACCGAACACCGCCACCACGCGAGCCAACGCGGTTTCAGTGCCAGCCCGCATGTCCATCGGCTCGGTGGCGAGCCAGATGGTATCGATGCGAATCACGGGGCGAGCCCACGGACAAAGCGGGCGCATCCATCAGGATCGGAGGCCGGCCATTTCACCGTGATCGATTGCTCGCCAAGCGCTAGCTCGATAATCACCGATGCTTCAGCCGACCGTTTCGGCGTAGCCCTCAATGGAACGAACGCCGGCAACGCCGCAGGCAGTTGATCTCGATAAAGCGGTAGCCACTTGCGAATGACGTTGGCGTTGATACCGTGGCGGATGGCCACGCTGGAGACGGTCGCACCGGGTTGCAGGCACTCCTGAACAACCTGGGCCTTGAACGGTTGGGGGTAAGAGCTTCGTTGGCGCATGGCAATACCGGCGATAAGGGCTATCGCGTCCGCTTAAAAATACGCGGACACCATCGCCCTTAATGCTGGGGTTCGGAAGGTGACTTGGCCGGACGCTTACCCTCCGGCGGCCTTCTGGACACTTAGAAAATCCCCCGGCAGTTGATTGCCATCGCTTGCTGCGTTTTTACACGGTCTGGGCCAGAAGCAGCCTGTCGCGTCAGTGGCCTCACAGCCAAATGGGGCTCTCAGAGACGCTAGCCAAGCCAGGCTGTACAAAGTTTAAGTTTTAGTGTTTGGCGCTTCACCCGGCTACAAAAAATCCTGCACACCCTAGAATCTGGGGGCATTAGCATTATGAATCCTCCATGTAGCGTCCTACTGCACCAGAGAGGCCCATAAATTGGGGCTTTCAGCCATTCACTGCTCCAGAGCTTTTCAAAAAAAGCTACCGATGTATTCACCTTTCCTGTTTACGTCATGTGCCTCACAAGCTAGTTTAGCGGTGCTGGCACTATGCCGATGCATGGATGATCCTGAGGTCATGGATGCCCCTATCAAACTCTACAAGCTTACGGGTGTATGCAATGCATACGCTCTTAATCTGCTTGTGTTAAAAAACTAATATATTTGGAGTGAATATGGATTGGGGTGCTGCATTAAAAATTGGCGGGCCTTCTGTTTTGGCCTCTTTCGTGTTCTCGCAGCTAATAATTGCCTATCTTGAAAGAGCTGAGTTAATAAAGTCCAGCTTGCTGCTTAATATCATACTCTTGTTAGTTATTTTCATTTTTTGCTCATTTATGGGCTGGCTTTGGCTAAGCTCTAAAAGTTCGAAGCCTACCGAGTCCGGAGTTCTTGATAATGAGATAAACGGGAACGAGGTCGAAAACTCGATGAAAGTTGGTGAAGGCCAGAATGTTGAAAGGAACGAGATAAATGATAATAAGGTGAAAGGAGATCTTGTTGTGGGTGGCAAAGAGTAGTGCTATGACTGATAAGCAAAGCACTGCGATGGTGGTCTCGAATAATACAATATCCAATAATGATGTCGGTGGATCGCTATATGTTGGTTCGACGGTTGTAAATCTGCCGACGTTTGATATCAAGGTGGGCGCGGAAACTCTAAGAGGGCTTATTGAGCAGCATAAACGCCTCCAAGAGGATGATCCTGTCTATCAAATGGTTCTTGAGGAATTGGAGAGCAAAATTAGGAATGCTCCGTCACGATCAGTAATAGGCTTGGCGGGGAAGCTTGAAGCAGCTGGACGTCAGGTGTATTTGTAAGAGGCTTTGCTTTCCAGTCAGAAGGCAGTGAAAATAATAGCAAGATTTCAACATGTCAAAGCTTATCAGATAATTTTTAATCATCTTCTTGGCCTGATTCTTACAAGGTTTAACTCTCATATTCTTCCTTTGTTGAGGTCTGGCTGTGATGATGTGACAATTAGGACGGCCATTAACTCCACAATTATTGAGCCCTTGTATGCTGAGGTTGGGCTGGCTGGTGGATTTGTTGCTAGCGACGTTGTGGAAGGTATGCTCTATTTTCTGACTGAAAAATGTCATGTGGAGTGGGTTTGATGGTTATTTATCACCCTGCTTACGACGTACATCATTGCTCTTATAGATTGCTTCATGTTCTCAGTCGTGTTGATGAGGGGCGCGTTTCTCTCGACTCTTTACGTCTGATCGATTTTTATTATGTGTACCCTCATTTGTTGAAGCGTGTTGATTTGCCGCGTGCCCTTAAAAAATATTCTGCATCAATTTCCGCTGTTGCGGAGCCATTTGAGATAACCCCTAATCCCAGGGGGTTGTTTTTTGACTTGGCCAGGATTCAGGACTCTGCATTGGTTGCGTTGGAACAAAAGTCTATCCTATCGACCTCGGTTTCATCTGTGGCTTTGCGGGCGGAGAGTATTCCAGTCTCATTAAAGGAGCATTTTGAACTGGACGATTTCTCTCAGTCAGCTTTTTTTAAAGCGCTCGTTGGAGTATTTCCGACGCTGAAACTGGATGGCGCTAACGGCTTTAAAAGTCGTAGCGGTCTTATGGAGTATCGCTATGGGTAATTCGACTTTATTTGTAGAGCGGTTGGTCGTCAGGAAATCTGGCGGGAGCGTTTATGATGAGCGTTTTCATCGAGGGATAAATGTTATTCGAGGTGATCACTCAGTTGGTAAGACAACAATTTTGGAGTTGTTGTTCTATGTCTTGGGTGGGGAAATTAAAGAAAATCAATGGTTATATCCGGCGGATAAGTGTGACTGCATAATTTGTCAGCTAAGTATCAACGGAAAAACGTTTACGATAAAGCGAGATATCGAGAAGGGGAAGGTTCCTCCAATCTCCATTAGATCTGGAGCATTTGAGAGTGATGGTGCAGAGTTTGAGGCCTGGGGGAGTTATGGGGCTCGTCGAAGTGAAGAACGAATGTCTTTTTCGCAAAAGTTTTTTGAGCTCTTAGGGTGGGAGGGGCATAAGACGGAGGACTATGCCAATCTTACTATGCACCAGATTTTACGTTTCTTATATGTGGATCAAGAAACGGCATCGACAAAGATATTTAGGGCAGAAGATAACCCGCGTGCGGATAGTGAAGGTACTCGACTTGCGATTGCAGAGTTCTTGCTAGGGTTGGATAACCTTGATACTCACCAGATGCGGCAAGAGCTTTTAATTGCGGAACGCGAATTTGAGCGGATTTCTTCTGATCTGCTAGCAATGTACAGAATATTGGGGGAAGACTCTTCCGTAACGCTACGGTCTCTGCAGCAAAGCATTGCTAGTAATATGGGCGAAATAGTGCGTCTTAGAGAAGCACCTCCTGATGTAGATGTTTCTAGTGATGTTAAGGCTTTTCGTGATGTGGAGTATAAAAGAATAAAGTCTGATGTTGAGTTATATAACAAGCAGTTGCAGCGATTTCATGAGGATTTGCTTTCTGTTAGTGGGGAAATTGTTGACTGCGAGTTGTTCGATAGATCTTTAAAGCAAAGACGGAAGGCTTTGCTTGACTCTCGGGTCGCTCACGACTCAATAGGATTTTTGCGCTACTCGCAATGTCCTTGCTGTTTAAGTGAAATAAAAGAGGCTGAACAGCCTTCTTCTGAGGAGGTTTGCCACCTCTGCAAATCTCCTATTGCGAAAGTCGAGCAAGTATCTAATTATATGGAGCTGCTTAACGAGCTTGATTTTCAGATAAATAGTAATTCTAGGGTTTTGCAGGACTTGCTTGAGCATAAACTAGGGATAGAAGCAGCGATTTCTGTTGCATCGATGAACTTGGCGAATGCTCAAAGTAAGCTTTCTGAAATGGCTGGGCTATTTGACCTGGCATCTCACTCAGCACTTGAGCGCGCGAAGAGAATAGGTTTTCTAGAGTCGGAAAACTCAAATTATGAAAAGAAGATCAGGATTGTTACAGATCTCGATAGCCATAAGCTTAAAAAATTAGACCTTAATGCTGATATAGCAAGGTTAAAGGAGCTGCTTCTGGCTGCTAACGCGGCGAATAAATCCCGTAGAAACTCTGTTTATGCTGGCCTGGCTGAGAATGTCGTATCTATATTGAGGCCAGAGCGCCGCGTAAATGGAAACCCATACGAGGAGGAGTTTTCTGAAGCTACTATTTCAGGTGTTGAAATTGATTTTGCAAAAGATCGGATGCTAATAAATGGTCGAGTGAAATTTTCAGGTAGCTCCAACTATGTGAAGAAAAACTCTCTTCCTCTTTCAGCTCTTTTAGAGTCTTTGGATGATGAAAATTATAGACTCCCGAGATTCTTAATGGTTGACGCTATTGAAAATGGCGGGATGAAGGAGTTTCGAAGCCATAATTTTCAGCGTGCGTTGATTAAGTTGTTTGAAGGTCGTAAGGATTTTCAGCTCATTTTCTGCACTTCAATGGTTCTTGATGAGCTTGATAATTCGGATTACGGAGTCGGGCCTTTCTATCAAGGTAATGTGCTTCAAATATAGAGCTTTTCGGCTAGGCAGCTAGGGCATCTCTCGCTGCCTTGTAGCAGGCTTTGGTAGTTACGACGTCTCCCCGTCTTCAGGAGCAGCTGGCTTTAGAGACCACTCTAAGCCGTAAATTCAGAGCTATAAGAGATCTACTTGGTTCAGGCCGGTTACGACAGGCAGCTTTTGGCCGATTGCTGCCTGTCGTGGACGACCGTTTAACTTCAAAGCCTGACTGGATTGCAAACTGCTGACACGCGTAGATTCTGTTTTCGACTCGTTTAATGCCGTCGATGCCAGGCCATAAACAGAGAGGAAACAACCGCTCGAAAATTCGAGCCATAGACTCTAGAGCCAGTGGGTAGTCGGAGTCATGTTCCTGCAACCATCAAATCCAGATTCTGCACCGCCGCTCCAGCGGCTCCCTTCCCAAGATTGTCAAACACCGCAGCCAACAAAACCTGCCCCGTCTCATCATTTTCACACACCACCAATCGCAAACTATCAGTCCCGTTAAGCGCCTGAGGATCAAGGCACGTCAACCCTTTGGCCTCCTGCATCGACATCACCTGTACATGGTCCGCATCGACGTAGTGCTGCATAAGACACGCATGCAACCGCACCGCATCCACGCCCGGCGCCAACAAGCGAAGTTGCAACGGTATGGTCAGCACGATCCCCTGCCGAAAAGCCCCATAAGCCGGCACAAACATCGGCCGCTCCATCAGACCGCTTTGCTGCTGAATCTCCGGAATATGTTTGTGTGCCAGCCCCAGACCATAAACCTGAAACGCGGGCGCCTGTGATGCGCCCTCTCCCTCATGCTCTTGCACGCCAACGCGCCCTTTTCCGGAATAGCCCGACACAGCATGAATGTTCGTCGGATAGTCCCTGGGCAGCAACCCGGCCTCCAGCAATGGGCGCAGCAGCCCTATCGCCCCCGTGGGATAGCAACCGGGATTGCTGACCCGCCGTGCCGTGGCGATGCGTTGGGCCTGCTGCGAGTTCATCTCCGCGAAACCATAGGTCCAGTCTGGATGGGTGCGGTGCGCCGAACTCGCATCGATCACCCGAACGGCGGGG
>NZ_AOFQ01000062.1 GCF_000495915.1 Stutzerimonas chloritidismutans AW-1 | reverse complement strand
GGGTCCCCCCCGCCTGCAGCAGGAGCTTCCGGCGGGGATGCAGCTGCGCAAGGTCTCTGATCAGCCCGCTGCGGTGAAGACCAGCGTAGGTGAGTTCGTCAAGGTGTTGATCGAAGCGCTGGTGATCGTATTGCTGGTGAGTTTCTTCTCGCTAGGCGTGCGTACCGGGCTGGTGGTCGCGCTGTCGATTCCGCTGGTGCTGGCGATGACTTTCGCCGCCATGAGCTATCTGGACATCGGCCTGCACAAGATCTCCCTTGGCGCCCTGGTCCTGGCTCTCGGGCTGATGGTGGACGACGCGATCATTGCGGTGGAGATGATGGCGATCAAGATGGAGCAGGGCTACGACCGTCTCAAGGCCGCCAGCTTCGCCTGGACCAGTACGGCGTTCCCGATGCTGACCGGCACGCTGATCACCGCGGCGGGTTTCCTGCCCATCGCCACTGCCAATTCCAGTACCGGCGAATACACCCGTTCGATCTTCCAGGTGGTCGCCATTTCGCTCATCGCGTCCTGGATCGCCGCGGTAATGTTCGTACCGCTGATCGGCGAAAAACTGCTGCCGGACCTGGCCAAAAAATCTGCACACAAGCACGGCGCGAGCAGTGAAGGCCACGATCCTTACGCAACGCCGTTCTACCAGCGCGTGCGTCGCGTGGTGACCTTCTGCGTGCGCCGGCGCAAGACCGTCATCCTGCTCACGCTGGCGATCTTCGTCGCCGCGGTGGTGCTGTTCCGTCTGGTGCCGCAACAGTTCTTCCCCGCTTCCGGCCGTTTGGAGCTGATGGTCGATCTCAAACTGGCCGAAGGCGCCTCGTTGAAGGCGACCGAAACAGAGGTGGCGCGGCTGGAAGAGCTGCTCAAGGAACGGGCCGGCATCGACAACTATGTGGCCTACGTCGGCACCGGCTCGCCGCGTTTCTACCTGCCGCTGGACCAGCAGCTGCCGGCGACCAGCTTCGCCCAGTTCGTCGTGCTGGCCGACAGCATCGAGTCCCGCGAGTCCCTGCGCGCCTGGCTGATCGAACGCATGCGCGAGGACTTCCCGAGCCTGCGTGGTCGCGTAACGCGGCTGGAGAATGGCCCGCCGGTGGGCTATCCGGTGCAGTTCCGTGTCACCGGCGAGCATATCGACGTGGTGCGTGGGCTGGCTCGCCAGGTCGCTGCCAGGGTCAACGAGAACCCGCACGTGGCCAACGTCCATCTGGACTGGCAGGAGCCGAGCAAGATGGTCCGGCTCAACGTCGATCAGGATCGTGCCCGGGCGTTGGGCGTGACCACCGCCGAGCTGTCCGGCTTCCTGCGGCGTACCTTCACCGGCAGCAGCGTCAGCCAGTTCCGCGAGGACAACGAGCTGATTGAGATCCTCCTGCGCGGCACCGAGCGCGAGCGGCTCGAGCTGTCGATGCTGCCGAGCCTGGCGATTCCCACCGAGAGCGGGCGCAGCGTGCCGCTGTCGCAGGTGGCGACGCTCGAGTACGGCTTCGAGGAGGGCGTGATCTGGCACCGCAACCGCCTGCCAACGGTCACCGTGCGCGCCGATGTGTACGGAGAGCAGCAGCCGGCGGCACTGGTGCGGGAGATCGAGCCGACCCTGGCCGACATTCGCGATCAGTTGCCCGGCGGCTATCTGCTCGAGGTCGGCGGAACGGTGGAGGACTCCGAGCGCGGCCAGCGTTCGGTGAATGCCGGCATGCCGCTGTTCGTCATCGTCGTGCTGACCCTGTTGATGGCGCAGCTCAAGAGTTTCTCGCGCTCGGCCATGGTGTTCCTCACCGCGCCGCTGGGCATCATCGGTGTTGCACTGTTCCTGCTGCTGTTCGGGCAGCCGTTCGGCTTTGTGGCGATGCTCGGCACCATCGCGCTGTCGGGGATGATCATGCGTAACTCGGTGATTCTGGTGGATCAGATCGAGCAGGACATCGGTGCCGGTCAGGCGCGCTTTACCGCCATCGTCGATGCCACGGTGCGCCGCTTTCGACCCATCGTGCTGACCGCGCTGGCGTCGGTGCTGGCGATGATTCCGTTGTCGCGCAGTATCTTCTTCGGGCCAATGGCGGTGGCGATCATGGGTGGCCTGATCGTCGCCACGGCGCTGACGCTGCTGTTCCTGCCAGCCCTGTATGCCGCCTGGTTCAAGGTCCGGGAAGACGAAGCCGGCACCCTCTGAACGGCAAGAGGGCGCGCCCGCTGTGGCGCGCCTAGATGCCGGCGGCCTCGAGCAGCCGTTCGGCGGCGACTTTCGCGTCCCGCGCCTGCTCGCCCGGCCCTTCGATATGCGCCATGCTCAGCGCGCCTTCGAGCAGATATTGCAGCTGGCGCGCCAGCTGCAGCGGCTGTGGCGCATCCAGGCATTCCAGCAGCTCGCGAAGGTAGGCCAGCAGTTCTGCCTTGTAGGCGGAGGAGCGGCGGTGAATCGGGTGGTCGCGGTCGTGATATTCGGCCGCTGCGTTGATGAACAGGCAGCCGCAGAAGGCGTCGTTGCCGTGAATCATTCCGTGCAATCCATCGAAAATTCCCAGTAGCGCCTCACGCGGCGGCAGTCTGGTGGCACGCTCGCGCAGGCGCGTCAGCATCAGCTCGTGGCGCGCCTCCAGCACGGCCAGGATCAGCTCGTCCTTGGACTTGAAGTGCTTGTACAGCGTCATCTTGGCCACGCCGGATTCGGCCAGGATGCGATCGATGCCGGTGGCGTGATAACCCTCGCGATAGAACAGATTCTCTGCGGTGTTGAGCAACTGGTCGCGCTTGTTCGATGCCATGGATACCTCCTGTGGTTCGACATTATGCGGGAGCGCTCGCGGCTTGCTCCAGTTGGGGTGAATTTGCGTTGGCGCTTGCAGTGTACAGACAGGTCTGTCTATTATCCAGTTGCAGCCAATCACGAGGGCAACACCATGAAGCTTTACGACCTGACGCTATCCGGCAATTGCCACAAGGTTCGTCTGTTTCTCAGCCTGATCGGCCAGCCGGTGGAGCTGGTGCCGGTGAATCTGCTTGCGGGCGAGCACAAGCAGCCGGCGTTCCGTGAAATCAATCCGCGCGGACAGATTCCGGTGCTCGAGGACGGCGATTTTCGACTTGGCGATTCCCAGGCAATCCTGGTCTATCTGGCCCAGCGCTATGCCAATGAGTGGTATCCGCAGGACGCCGAAACCCAGGGCCACATCGCCAACTGGCTGAGCTTCGCTGCCAACGAGGTGCAGCATGGCCCGGCCACCGTGCGTCTGGGCAAGCTGTTCGGCCGGCCGATCGACGCGCCGCTGGCGCAGGCACGTGCCGCCAGCGCCCTGCGTACGCTCGAGCGGCACCTTGCGCAGCACGCCTGGCTGGCGCAGACCAGCGAACCGACCATCGCCGACATCGCCGTCTACCCCAACGTCGCGCTGGGCGGTGACGGCGGGCTCGATCTGGCTGCCTATCCGGCGCTGCAGGCCTGGTTCGCCCGCGTCCGCGCGCTGCCGGGTTATGTCGGCATGCCGGGGTTGTGACGCCATGAACGTGCAGAATGGTCGGATGCCCGGCGAGCTGGACCGGCACCCGGGCCGGCGGATCGGAGTATCGCTGCTGCTGGTGATCGGGCTGGCAGTCTCCCTGTTTGGCTTCGTCGAGGATGCTTCGGCTGCGCAAGGGTTGCGCTTCAGCCTGGTGAAGACGGCGCAGAGCGACAGTGGCGACTTCCTGCTGGGACGGAACGGTTGGCAGGAGGCACCACCCACTCAGCACATCGCGATTCTGATCGAGCATCGCGGCAGCCGCTTGCTGTTTGGAACCGGGCTCGGTCGGCAGATCGACGCGCAGCTGGACGCCGAGGTGCCTTGGCGAATCAAGCGCTACGCAGACGTACGCCCGGTACGCGATCAGCTGGAGGGGGACGGACTGGAGATTGATCGTATCGTGCTGGGTTGCGTGCGTTGGGAGCACGCTTCGGGGCTGGCCGACTATCCCGAGGTACCGGTATTGGCCAGCGCGGACAGCCTGGGCTATCTGGAGGCTGCCACGCCGCCAGCCGTGTTGCCCAGCCAGTTTCGCCACCCGGTCCGCTGGCAGTCGCTGGAGTTCAAGGCGAGCCCTTATCGGGAGCACCGTCGCAGCCTGGATCTGTTCGGCGACGGCCAGGTCGTACTGGTGCCGCTGGATGGCCATGGGGCGGTCGGTCTGTTCCTCACGCTTGCCGATGGCCGCCGCTTCTTCTTTCGCGGCGACCGACTGGAACGGGACGCCGGCGATGCGCCAGAGGACGTTATCGCGCTGCAGGATGCCAACACCCAGGCTTCGCTCGGCTACTATCCGCGCTGGGTGGAGGGAGCCGGACAATAAAAAAACAGCGCGGCGGCTGCGGATTTGGGCGATGCTTAGGGCATGGGAACGAGCGATCAGCCGCGCGACGGCGCCGCCCCGATCGCCATGCCCGTGCCCAATGGCCGAAGTAGGTCTGCCGCTGTGAAGACGGATAGCTACGCGCCTCTTGAAAGTGTCATCGATTTGTTGCTGGATGCCATCTGCGTGGTCGATGCGCAGGGCAACTTCGTCTACGTCAGCGCCGCCTGCGAGCGCATCTTCGGCTACACCCCGCAGGAGATGCTCGGCAAGCGGATGATCGAGATGGTCTACCCCGAAGACCGTGCCCGGACCCTGGCCGCCGCCAAGGAGGTCATGGCCGATCAGCCGCTGCTGCACTTCGAGAACCGCTACGTGCGCAAGGACGGCGGTGTGGTGCACATCATGTGGTCGGCCTGCTGGTCGACCGATAACAAGCTGCGCATCGGCGTGGCGCGCGACATCACCCAGCGCAAGCAGTCCGAAGCGATGCAGGCGGCGCTCTATTCGATCTCCGAGGCGGCGCACGGGGCCAAGGACCTCGCAGCGCTGTATCAGCAGATCCATCTGACCATCGCCCAGCTGCTGCCGGTGGACGATTTCATCGTGGCCATCCGCAATGCTGCCAGCGGCGAGCTGAGTTATCCCTACCAGGCGCTGGCGCTCGATTCGGCCGGGCTGCCAGCGGAACCTGCGGCGTCCCTGTGTTTCTCCGTTCTGCATGGCGCGCAGCCGTTGCGCTTCAATGCGGACTCGATGCCAGCGCTGGCGCTTCCGCTCGGTGATGGGGATACCCATGCCTGGTGGCTGGGGGTGCCGCTCAGTTCGAGCGAGGGGGTGATCGGCGTGCTGTTGCTCAAGAGCACGGCCGCGCCCTACACCGAGAAGGATCAGGAGCTGCTGCAGTTCGTCTCGGTGCAGGTGGTCACGGCAATCGAGCGCAAGCAGCTGTATGCACGCCTGCACCGGATGGCGCAGTACGACGAACTCACCGGCCTGCCGAATCGCGCCTGTTTTCGCGATCGCCTGGACACGGCCTTGGCGCGGGTGCGGCGCAATGGCGGACGCGTCGCCTTGCTCTACGTGGATCTGGATCGCTTCAAGCAGGTCAACGATACCTACGGACACAGCGGTGGCGACCAGCTGCTGCGCGCAGTGGCCGATCGCCTCACGCACTGCGTGCGCGACACCGATACCGTGGCGCGGCTGGGTGGCGATGAGTTCGTGGTGCTGCTGGAAAGCATCGCCGAGGCAGAGGATGCCCGCCGCGTCGTCGACAAGATCCGCGCGGCCTTCGAGCAGCCGATGCAGATTGCCGAGCACAGCCTCGCAATCGGCTTGAGCATTGGCACCGCGCTCTATCCCGAGGACGGTGATGTGGAGGCCCAGCTGCTCAAGCAGGCCGATGAACGCATGTACTTGATGAAGGCCCGAGGCGGACAGCCACAAGACTGCGACTGAACATCTCGGCACCGTGCCTCAGAACGACTTCAGCATCCTGCCCAGCAACTCCATCGCCTGCTCGCTGCGGGCGTCCCATGGATGGCCGTGATTCAGCCGCGCGCAGTTGCGAAAGCGCTGGGTCGCCGAGAAGATCGGCCCCGGTGCCAGGCTAATGCCCTGGGCCAGCGCCAGTTGCAGCAGCTGCAGCGAATCCACCTGCTCGGGAAATTCGAACCACAGAAAGTAGCCGCCGCTGGGCCGGGTGACTCGCGTGCTCGCAGGGAAATGGCGGGCGGCGGAAGCGAGCATCGCACCCTGCTGCATCTCCAGCGCGTGACGCAGCTTGCGCAGGTGACGGTCGTAGCCGCCATGCTGCAGGTAATCGGCGATGGCGGCTTGCGCCGGCACGGAAGGGGAAATGGTGGTCATCAGCTTGAGCCGGGCGATCTGCTCGGCATAGCGACCGCCGGCAACCCAGCCGACCCGGTAACCGGGCGCGAGACTCTTGGAGAACGAGCCGCAGTGCATCACCAGACCTTCGCGATCATGGCTTTTCACCGGCTTGGGCGGCTCGCGGGTGAAGTACAGCTCGGCGTAGACGTCGTCCTCGATCAGCGGCACCTGATGGCGCTGCAACAGCTCATAGAGCTGCTGCTTCTTCGCCTCGCCCATGCTCGCGCCCAGCGGGTTCTGCAGGCTGCTCATGAACCAGCAGGCCTTGATAGGCAAGTGCGCGAGGCGATCGGCGAGGATGTCGAGGTCGATGCCTTCGCGTGGGTGCACCGGAATCTCCACCGCCTTGAGCTTGAGCCGTTCCAGTACCTGCAGCGTGGCGTAGAACGCTGGCGCCTCGATGGCCACCAGATCACCCGGTTCGGTTACCACCTGCAGGCAGAGGTTCAGAGCCTCCATCGCACCGGTGGTGATCACCAGTTCGTCCATCGGCAGCATCACACCGCTGACCATGTAGCGCAGGGCGATCTGCCGGCGCAGGTCCGGGTTGCCGGCGGTCATCTCGGCAATCACCTCGCGTGCCGGCATGTCGCGCACGCTCTGTGCCATCGAGCGCGCCAGGCGCTGCAGGGGAAACAGCTCGGGACTGGGAAAGGCCGAACCGAAGGGCACCGTGGCCGGGTCGCGCAGCGAGGCGAGCACCGAGAACACCAGCTCGCTGACGCCGACATCGGTGGTTTCCGCCGGACGCAGGCTGATGTCCGGTTCGTGCAACGGGCGCTTGGCATGTTCGCGGACGAAATAGCCCGAACGCGCCCGCGCCTGGATCAGCCCGCGGTCTTCCAGCAGGTAGTAGGCCTGGAACACGGTGGACGGGCTGACGCCGTAGGTGCGGCTGGCGTGGCGCACCGAGGGCACCTTTTCTCCCGGCGCGAGCACGCCACTGCGGATCAGTTCGGCAATCTCGTCGGCGAATTTCTCGTAGCGCTTCATCGTGTCCGGGCCGTGGCGGTTGGGCATGGCCAGTCTACTGGCGTAGCGCCGCGATGGGGGCGACGAAGGTGCTCGGTGTACTCACCCGGCTGCTCGGCTCGGCCAGGTCGCTGACCTCGAAACGCAGCTCGCGGCTGAAGTCGCGGGCGTTGTCGAGCAGCGCAACGCTGACCGGCAGGTCGGCGATCTCGCCCGGGGCCAGGGCGATCTCGCGCGGTCCCTGCAGTGCGAACGGCCCGCCTTCCAGCCCGAGCGCGTAGCGGCGCGCTTGCTGGGTCTTGTTGATCAGCTTGAGGCGGTACATGTTTTCGATCTGCCCCTGCATGTTCTCGCGGTACAGCGTGCGGTCGCGGGTGACGTCCAGCTGCAGCTGCGGCCGCGCGTCCAGTGCCCAGACGAAGGCGGCGATCATCGCCGTCATCGCCACGGCATATCCGATCAGGCGCGGCCGCAAGAGGCGGGTGGCGCCGCCTTTGAGCGCGCGTTCGGAGGTGTAGCGCAGCAGGCCGCGAGCGTAACCCATCCGGTCCATGACGCTGTCGCAGACGTCGATGCAGGCACCGCAGCTGATGCAGTCCAGCTGTAGGCCGTCGCGGATGTCGATGCCGGTGGGGCAGACCTGCACGCACAGCGTGCAGTCGACGCAGTCACCGAGGCCTTGCGCGCGCGGGTCGCTGCCCTTGCGTCGCGCGCCGCGGTTCTCGCCACGGGCTGTGTCGTAGGAGACGAGCAGGGTATCGGCGTCGAACATCACGCTCTGGAAGCGCGAGTAGGGGCACATGTGCAGGCACACCTGCTCGCGCAGCCAGCCGGCGTTGATATAAGTCGCGGCAGTGAAGAACAGCAGCCAGAAGGCGGTGGTGGCACCGACCTCGAAGCGGGCGAGGTCGGCCACCAGTTCGCGCACCGGGGTGAAATAGCCGACGAACGCCATCGCCGTGGCCAGGCTGATGGCCAGCCATAGCGTGTGCTTGGCGGCACGGCGCAGCAGCTTGGCGGCCGACCAGGGCGCGGCGTCGAGCTTGATGCGCTGCAGGCGATCACCCTCGGTGATCTTTTCCACCCACATGAACATCCAGGTCCAGGTGCTCTGCGGGCAGGCGTAGCCGCACCAGATGCGTCCGGCCAGCACGGTGATGAAGAACAGGCCGAACGCGGCGATGATCAGAATCGCCGAGAGCAGGATGAAATCCTGCGGCCAGAAGGTGGCGCCGAAGATGTGAAACTGCTGCCGGTCCAGATCCCACAGCACCGCCTGGCGCCCGTTCCAGTTCAGCCAGACGGTGCCGAAGTAGAGCAGCATCAGCAGCGCGCCGCCCAACAGGCGCAGGTTGCGGAACCGGCCGCTGAAACTGCGCGTATGAATGGGCCCGCCGCCCTGCGCGGGCGTCAGGCGGATCGGTTGGCTGGGATCAACGGTTTCGATGATCTGCGCGGGTATGCGGTCGGTCATTAGGCTTCGCCCCATAGGCATTTCAGGCGAAGCGGATGATCCCTGCCAGTGGTGCTGCATAACAGACTCAGATGAACAGCCAAAATACAGATCAGATGAGCATCGGTTGCCTGCCCTGCAACGTCTTCGGACAATGGGTTGACCTGCATCAGTGGAACGTTTCGGGATCGGCTGATCTGCTTTTTTAGTGCCAATCTGCATCTGTTGCGCCGCTGCCAACAAAGCCATAGTCGAAACCTTTTGCCACGCACTGAGGAGCTGTCGTCATGATTTCTGACCTGCCGTCAATGGAGCGCCGCCGATGATTCTCAAGGGCCTGACCTGGCTGGTGCTGCTGC
Organism: Stutzerimonas chloritidismutans AW-1; assembly: GCF_000495915.1. Classification (GTDB taxonomy): domain Bacteria; phylum Pseudomonadota; class Gammaproteobacteria; order Pseudomonadales; family Pseudomonadaceae; genus Stutzerimonas; species Stutzerimonas chloritidismutans. The sequence goes on along the minus strand of NZ_AOFQ01000062.1, from coordinate 166,384 downwards.
AACTGTTCGGCAACCTGATCAATCTGGTGCTGCTGCCGGCATTGCCTGGGCCAATCATCGGCATGCTGTTGCTGTTTGGCCTCCTGTTGCTGCGCCGCAGCATTCCCGAGTCGCTGGAGAAGACCGCGGCGCTGCTGCTGCAGTACCTGCCGCTGCTGCTCATCGTGCCCGCCGCCGGAATCATGACCAGCGGCGCCGCGCTGCTGGATGACCTGCCTGCCATCGCCGCCGGGCTGGTGCTGTCGTTGCTGATCACCGTGCCGTTCTGCGGCTGGCTGATGCAGCGACTGATTCGCCGGCTCGATCTCAAGCGGGAGGATCAGGCATGACGGTTCTCGACTGGCGCACGGCCTGGGCGGCCGTCGTGGTGCATCCGCTGTTCGCCGTGGCGCTGACGCTGATCGCTTTCAAACTCGCGCTGATGCTCTATCGGCGTAGCGGCTGGTTGGTTCTGCAGCCGGTGATGATCGGCATGCTGCTGGTAGTCGGCACGCTCACCCTGGTGGATTTGGAGTACGCGCGCTACCGCGAGGGTGCCTCGTTGATCGCCATGTTGCTGGGGCCTGCAACCGTGGCGCTGGCGGTGCCGCTGCATCGTCACCTCAAGCGGATTCAGCAATTGTTCTGGCCGATCGTCATTACCCTGGCTGTGGGCGGCGTGCTCAGCGTGGTGCTGACGCTGGTGATCGCCTGGGCGCTGGGCGCGCAGCTGCCGGTGCTGATGAGCCTGGCGCCGAAGTCGGCGACCATGCCCATCGCCATGCTGGTGGCCGAGCAGCTCGGTGGACTGGCCTCGCTGGCGGCGGTGTTCGTCATGCTCACCGGCGTTATCGGCACCGCGTTGGGGCCGCTGTTGCTGCGCTGGGCAGGTGTCGAGCATCCCGCCGCGCGGGGCCTCAGCTATGGCATCAACGCGCATGCCATCGGTACGGCGAGGGCGTTGGAAGAGGGTGACGAATGCGGCGCTTTCGCCGCGCTGGGCATGAGTCTGCTGGGCATCCTGATCGCGCTGCTGCTGCCCTTTGCCCTGGGCTGATGCGCGGCGCTGCCGAAAGTAGGTGAACCGGACGGATTCCGGGCCCTTCAGCCTTCACGCACCACTGGCTAGCACTCCGTCCGCCCGGTTAGAGTAGGCAGCGGTCGCTTGACCGTGCACAGGGTGCAAACATGAAATTGCGGATGTTCCAGGTCGATGCCTTCACTGCCGAGCGCTTCAGGGGCAATCCCGCGGCAGTGATACCCCTGCAAACCTGGCTGCCGGACGCGCTGATGCAAGCCATCGCCGCCGAAAACAATCTTTCTGAAACGGCCTTTTTCGTACGCGAAGCGGACGGGGCGTTTCACATCCGCTGGTTTTCGCCACTGACTGAAATCGACTTCTGCGGCCATGCCACGCTGGCCAGCGCCTTTGTGCTGCTGGAAGCGGGCCTGGCTCAGGCACCGCTGACCTTCCGCGCCGCCGCTGTGGGTGACTTGGCGGTGCAGCGACGGGCTGATGGCATGCTGGAAATGAGCTTCCCCAACCGCGCGCCGGAACCGGTTGCCGAACCGCCGGCGGCATTGTTGCAGGGGCTTGGGTGCGAGCCGGAAGCGGTGCTGTGCAGTCCGCAGGCATGGTTCGCCGTCTACCGTGACGAGCGCGAGGTCAGGGCGCTGGCGCCCGATCTGCAGGCGCTGCGCACGCTGGCGCCACTGGATGTGGTAGTGACCGCGCCGGGACGCGAGCAGGATTTCGCCTCCCGTTATTTCTGGCCAGCCAACGGCGGCGACGAGGACCCGGTCACCGGCTCCATCCATGCCGGGCTTGCGCCGTACTGGGCCGAGCGGCTGGGGCGTAACGAGCTGGTGGCGCTGCAGGCGTCGAAACGTAGCGGCATCCTGCACTGCCGGGTCGAAGCGGATCGTGTGATGGTGGCCGGGCAGGCCGTGCTTTATCTCGACGGCACCATCGAACTTTAAAAATTGTCTTCAACCCATTGCGATCGGCTTTCACAGGCGGCGCGATGGGTGTGCCTGTGTGTGGCTGATCGGTTCTAACGAATGGGGTTGCGGAACGTGATGATGAAAAGGCTGTTGCCGTTTGTCCTGCTTGCCAGCGCGATGGGCTCGTTCGCCAGTGCGGCACAGCCCGCGTTGCCGCTGGATGACCGGCAGGCGCTGATCGAAACCCTGCTCGAGCGCATGACCCTGGTGGAGAAGATCGGCCAGCTGCGGCTGATCAGCATCGGTGGTGACATGCCGCGCGAGCGGATCGTCGAGGAGATCGCTGCCGGACGCATTGGCGCCACCTTCAATTCGGTCACCCGCGCCGACAACCGCCCCATGCAGGATGCGGCGCTGCGCAGTCGCCTGGGCGTTCCGATCTTTTTCGCCTACGACGTCATTCACGGCCACCGCACCATCTTCCCGATCAGCCTGGCGCTGGCGTCGAGCTGGGATCTCGAGGCCATCGCCCTTAGCGGTCGCGTGTCGGCCATCGAGGCCAGCGCCGACGGCCTGGACCTGACATTTGCACCGATGGTCGACATCACCCGTGATCCGCGCTGGGGCCGGACCTCCGAAGGCTTCGGCGAAGATCCCTACCTGGTATCGCAGATCGCCGGCACGCTGGTGCGCGCCTATCAGGGTGAGCGCCTGAGCGCCGCGGACAGCGTGATGGCCAGCGTCAAGCACTTCGCCCTGTACGGCGCGGTGGAAGGGGGCCGCGACTACAACGTGGTCGACATGAGTCCGCAGCGTATGCATCAGGATTATCTACCGCCATACCGTGCCGCGGTGGACGCCGGCGCAGGCGGCGTGATGATCGCGCTGAACACCGTCAACGGCATGCCGGCCAGCGCCAACCGCTGGCTGTTGCGCGACCTGCTGCGCGACGACTGGGGCTTCCGTGGGCTGAACATCAGCGACCACGGCGCCATCGACGAACTGCTGCGCCACGGCGTGGCCCGCGACGGGCGCGAGGCTGCGCGCCTGGCGATCGAGGCGGGTATCGATCTGAGCATGCATGACTCGCTTTATCTGCAGGAACTGCCGGGGCTGGTCGAGCGCGGTGAGGTGCCGATCGAGCTGATCGACCAGGCCGTGGGGCGTGTGCTCGGTGCCAAGTACGACCTCGGCCTGTTCCATGATCCTCATCGGCGTATCGGCAAGGCGGCGGACGACCCCGTCGAGGTCAATGCCGAAAGCCGCCTGCATCGCCAGGCGGCAAGGCAAGTGGCGCGCGACTCGCTGGTCCTGCTGGAGAACCGTCAGCAGACGCTGCCACTGCGCAAGGACGCGACCATCGCGCTGGTCGGCCCGCTGGCCGATTCCCACGTTGACATGCTCGGCAGCTGGTCGGCGGCCGGTGTGGCGGCACAGACGGTGACGCTGCGCCAGGGACTCGAGGCTGCAGTGGGCGATTCCGGCCGGGTCGTTCATGCCCGTGGCGCGAACGTCACCGACGATCCGCGACTGATCGAGTACCTGAACTTTCTCAACTGGGATCGCCCAGAAGTGACGCAGGACCCGCGCCCGCCGCAGGCGATGATCGACGAGGCCGTGCGTGCCGCGCGCGAGGCTGACGTGATCGTTGCTGCGGTGGGCGAGTCACGCGGCATGTCCCACGAATCCTCCAGCCGTACCAGCCTTACGCTGCCGGCCAGCCAGCAGGCGCTGCTCGAAGCGCTGGCTGCCACCGGCAAACCGCTGGTGGTGGTGCTGATGAACGGCCGGCCGTTGCAGCTGGGCTGGGCCAGGGAGCACGCCGACGCGGTGCTGGAAACCTGGTTCGCCGGAACCGAGGGCGGGCACGCGATTGCCGAGGTGCTGCTCGGTGCGCACAACCCGTCCGGCAAACTGCCGATCTCCTTTCCGCGCTCGGTTGGCCAGATTCCGACCTACTACAACCACCCGCGACTCGGCCGACCCTACGTCGAGGGTCGCCCTGGCAACTACACCTCGCAGTATTTCGAAGAACCCAACGGTGCGCTGTACCCGTTCGGTTATGGCCTGAGCTACACCGAGTTCGAGCTGGCGAAGCCGCAGCTTTCACGGCATCAGCTGAAACGCGGCCAGATTCTGGAGGTCAGCGTAACGGTAAAGAACACTGGCGCACGCGCCGGCGCGACGGTAGTGCAGCTGTATCTGCAGGATCTGGTCGGCTCCAGCGTACGTCCGATCAAGGAACTCAAGCGCTTCGAAAAGCTCATGTTAGAGCCAGGCGAGTCGCGGGTAGTGCGCTTTGAACTGGGCGAGGACGATCTGAAGTTTCCTGACGCGCGACTCGACTACGTGGCCGAGCCCGGCGAGTTTGAAGTCCAGTTGGGCCTCGACTCGCGGTCGGTGCAAAGCGTGCGATTCGAGTTGTTGTAAGACTTTTTTCTGTATGGCGATCTGCATCCAGCCCACGACCGCTGCCGCGCTGTAGAGCAAAGCGGCGGAATACGTGGGTTGTAGGCGATCAGAAACAGCGAAGCAGAGCGAACTCTGCACAAACGTGTAATTCGGAGGCGGTGTGTTACGCATTTTTCAATGGAACACGGGGAATCAGCCGGCACGCATGCTGGCCGGTCTGGCGGGTGGCCTGTGCATGCTTATGGCTGGCAGTGCGCTGGCGTTCAGCCTCGACGATGTGGCCAAGCGGGCTCAGGAACTGGCTGCCAGCGGTTACGAGGAGCCGGTGAGCAACCTGCCCGACGAATTCCGCAAGATGGCATTCGCCGACTACCAGCGCGTGCGCTTCAACCCGGAGCATGCCTACTGGAAGGACGTCGAAACCCCGTTCCATCTGCAGTTCTATCACCAGGGCATGCACTTCGACACGCCGGTGCGCATCAATGAAATCACCGCGACGAAAGTGCGCGAGATTCGCTACGACCCGTCGATGTTCGAGTTCGGCGGTGTCGACATCGACCCGGCCTCGCTGGAGGGGCTGGGCTTCGCCGGCTTCAAGGTGCTCTATCCGCTGAACAAGAAGGACAAGCAGGACGAGGTGATGACCCTGCTCGGCGCCAGCTACTTCCGCATCATCGGCAAGGGCCAGTGGTACGGGCTCTCCGCGCGCGGGCTGGCGGTCGACACGGCACTACCAGTGGGCGAGGAGTTCCCGCGGTTCCGCGAATTCTGGGTCGAGCGGCCGCAGGCTGATCGGCGCAACCTGGTGATCTACGCGCTGCTCGATTCGCCGCGCGCCACCGGCGCCTATCGCATGGTGCTGACGCCGGGCAAGGACAGCACGCTGGACGTGCAGGCCAAGGTGTTTCTCCGCGAGCAGGTCGGCAAGCTTGGGATTGCGCCGCTGACCAGCATGTTCCTGTTCGGCGCCAACCAGCCGAGCAATGTCACCAACTTCCGTCCGCAACTGCATGACTCCGAGGGTCTGGCGATTCATGCCGGCAGTGGCGAATGGATCTGGCGTCCGCTGAACAATCCGAAGCGGCTGGCCGTGAGTGCGTTCAGCGTGGAGAACCCGCGCGGCTTCGGGCTGATGCAGCGCACTCGCGATTTCGGCCGTTACGAAGACCTGGACGACCGCTACGAGCTGCGCCCGAGCGGCTGGGTGGAAACCCGCGGCGACTGGGGCAAGGGCCACGTTGAGCTGATCGAGATCCCGACGCCTGACGAGACCAATGACAACATCGTCGCCTTCTGGTCCCCGGAAAAGCAGCCGGAGCCCGGCCAGTCGCTGGATCTGGAATACCGCCTGCACTTTTCCATGGACGAACCGAGCCTGCACGATCCTGAGCTGGCGTGGGTGCAGCAGACCCGTATCTCCACCGGCGACGTCAAGCAGGCCAACCTGATCCGCCAGCCTGACGGCAGCACGGCGCTGGTCGTGGACTTCGTCGGGCCGGTGCTGGAGAAGCTCGCCGAGGATGCGCCGGTCAGCACGCGCGTCAGCGTCGATGACAATGCCGAGCTGGTGGAAAACAACCTGCGCTACAACACCGTCACCAAGGGCTGGCGCCTGACGCTGCGCGTGAAGGTTCGCGACCCGGCGCGCCCGGTCGAGATGCGTGCGGCGCTGGTCGATGGCGACAAGACCCTTTCCGAAACCTGGACCTACCAGATTCCTCCCCATGAATGAGCAGCATGCAGTGAATGGCCTGACGCAAAGCTATTGCGACGGCCTGGCGTTGAACGAAACCGAGGACCCGGCCAGATACCGGCAGGCGGCCGAGCGGGGCGGCCTGTTCGCGCTGCATGATGAACTGTCTGCCGAGACCAGCGCGCAGCGCAGCCCGTCGCGGCGTCTGCTCGACTCGGTGGTCGCGCGACTGCGGCTGGGCTGGGGCGATCTGTTCGACCGCGCCGGCGTAATCGCCGAGGACCACCAGGGGCGCGCCTATGTGCAGTCGACCCCGCCGATCGTGCGCACACGCATGGTGCCGGAGCCCTGGCATACCAATATTCTGCGCCGCGGTTGGCGCCGGATGCTGGGCCGCACGCCGCCGCGGCGTCACTTCGAGCCCAGTCCGCAGCCGCTCGACGAGGCGCGCTGGCGCCGGGTCGCGGCGCTGCGCCGTGCGGCACTGCTGGTGCTGATGCTCGGCCAGACCGCCTTTGCCACCTGGCAGATGAAGGCGGTGCTGCCTTACCAGGGCTGGTTCCTGGTCGACATGCAGGAAGTGTTCGTCCAGCCGCTGTCCGAATCGGCCCGGCAGATCCTTCCCTATGTGGTGCAGACGAGCATCCTGCTGCTCTTCGCACTGCTGTTCTGCTGGGTCTCGGTGGGCTTCTGGACCGCGCTGATGGGCTTCTTCCAGCTGCTGCGCGGCAAGGACCGTTACAGCATCTCGGCCAGCAGCCCCGGCACCGAACCGATACCGGCCGAGGCGCGTACGGCGCTGGTGATGCCGATTGCCAACGAGGACGTGCCGCGTGTGTTCGCCGGCCTGCGCGCGACTTACGAGTCGCTCAAGGCAACCGGTGAACTCGAGCATTTCGACATCTTCGTGCTCAGCGACAGCAACGACCCCGACACCTGTGTTGCCGAGCAGAAGGCCTGGGTCGAGTTGTGCCGTGCGGTGGATGGCTTCGGTCACATCTTCTACCGTCGCCGCCGGCGCCGCGTGAAGCGCAAGAGCGGCAACATCGACGACTTCTGCCGTCGCTGGGGCAGCAGCTACCGCTACATGGTGGTGCTGGACGCCGACAGCGTGATGAGCGGCGAATGCCTGACCAGCCTGGTGCGACTGATGGAGGCCAACCCCAACGCCGGCATCATCCAGACTGCGCCCAAGGCGTCGGGCATGGACACGCTCTATGCGCGGTTGCAGCAGTTCGCCACGCGCGTCTACGGTCCGCTGTTTACCGCCGGGCTCAACTTCTGGCAGCTGGGTGAATCGCACTACTGGGGCCACAACGCGATCATTCGCGTGAAGCCGTTCATCGAGCACTGCGCGTTGGCGCCGTTGCCCGGCACCGGCTCGTTCGCCGGGGCGATCCTCTCCCACGACTTCGTCGAAGCCGCGCTGATGCGCCGCGCCGGCTGGGGCGTGTGGATCGCCTACGACCTGCCGGGCAGTTACGAGGAGCTGCCGCCGAACCTGCTCGACGAACTCAAGCGTGATCGTCGCTGGTGCCACGGCAACCTGATGAACTTCCGCCTGTTCATGGTGCGCGGAGTACACACGGTGCATCGCATGGTGTTCCTCACCGGGGTGATGTCCTACCTGTCGGCGCCGCTGTGGTTTCTCTTCCTGCTGCTGTCCACCGGCCTGCTGGCGATCCATACGCTGATGGAGCCGGAGTACTTCCTGCAGCCGAACCAGCTTTACCCGCTGTGGCCGCGCTGGCACCCGCAGGAAGCCATCGCGCTGTTCTCGGCGACCATGACACTGCTGTTTCTGCCCAAGCTGCTCAGCGTGCTGCTGGTCTGCATCCAGGGGGCTGAAGCCTATGGCGGGCGGCTGCGGGTGCTGCTGTCGATGCTGATCGAAACGCTGTTCTCGGTGCTGCTGGCGCCGGTGCGCATGCTCTTCCACAGCGTGTTCGTCACTGCGGCCTTCCTCGGCTGGTCGGTGCAGTGGAACTCTCCGCAGCGCGGCGATAACGCAACCCCTTGGGGTGAGGCCCTGCGCCGGCATGGCTCGCAGATCGTCATCGGTGTGCTCTGGACGGCACTGGTCGCCTGGTTGGATGCAGCATTTCTCTGGTGGCTGGCGCCGATCGTGGTGTCGCTGATCCTGTCGGCGCCGGTATCGGTGATCACCAGCCGTACCGGTCTCGGCCTGGCCGCGCGGCGCAGCAAGCTGTTCCTGATCCCGGAGGAATACGCACCGCCCACCGAGCTGGCCAATACCGACCTGTACCAGCAGCAGAACCAGGCGGTTGCCTTGCGCCATGGCTTCCTCGTGGCGGTGGTCGATCCGCTGTACAACGCGCTGGTCTGTGCCATGGCGCGCGCCCGGCATGCCAGGGTGGTCACCGGCGCCGAGCGTTTGCGCGAGCAGCGCCTCGGTCAGGTGCTGGCGGTCGGCCCGGACGGCGCGGATGCCGAGGCGGCGCGCTGGCGCCTGCTGAACGATCCGGATGGCATGGCGCTGTTGCACCGTCACGCCTGGGAAGATCCGGCCGGGGCCGTCTGGTTGGCGCGCTATCGGGAGCAGTATCCCCACGGTGTGGCGGGCCCGGACCTCGCCAGCGAGGTCTGATACGCGCGACTTTCTGGCGGCCCGCAGGGGTCGTCAGAGAGGCTGGTCAGTCGTCTCGCGTCAGTACTTCGAGCAGCTCGATCTCGAAGTGCAGATCCGAATTGGGCGGAATATGCGCGCCGACCTGGCGCTCGCCATAGCCCAGCTGCGCCGGCACGAACAGCCGGCGCTTGCCGCCGACCCGCATGCCCATCAGCCCGATGTCCCAACCCTTGATCACCCGACCGGTGCCGATCACGCACTGGAAGGGTTTGCCGCGCTCGTAGGAGCTGTCGAATACCGTGCCGTCGCTCAGCGTGCCGCGGTATTGGGTGGTGATCAGCGCACCCTTGACCACCGCTTTGCCATCGCCGAGCTGAATGTCTTCGACCAGCAATTCATCATTCATTCATGCGCTTCCTGAAAGCTGAAAGAGGGGAGCGCTTTGTGGCAGGTAAATGCGCTACGGGCAAGAGACCGGTCGCTACGCCAGAGCGCCGAGCCAGCTCGTCTGCATATGTATCGATTTCATCGATGGTTATTGGCTGAAAATTGCAAACAATATTGATCTGATTGAATGGATCATCTCCCTCATTGGCCGGGTTCGACCCGGTGCCCCGATCTGCGGAGAACGAGATGATCGAACTACGTCCATATGCCCAGCTTGGTCATGCGCAGCACGGCTGGCTGAACGCGCGCCACCACTTTTCCTTCGCCGAATATCACGACGCCGAGCGTATGCGCTGGGGCCGTCTGCGCGTATGGAACGACGACAGCATCGCGCCGCAATCGGGCTTCGAACCGCACTCGCACCGGGACATGGAAATCATCACCTACGTCCGCCAGGGCGCCATCACCCATGAAGACAGCCTCGGCAACCGCGGCCGTACCGTCGCTGGCGATGTGCAGGTGATGAGCGCCGGCACCGGGATCGTGCACAGCGAGTACAACCTGGAGGATGTGGAAACGCGCATTTTCCAGATATGGATTCACCCGCAGCAGACCGGACTGCCGCCGGCCTGGGGCACTCGCCAGTTCCCCACTGGCGAGCGCGCCGGCGCCTTCGTCACGCTCGCCAGTGGCCTGTCCGGCGATGACGAGGCGCTGCCGATTCGTGCTGAAGGCAGGCTGGCAGCGGCTACGCTTGCAGCAGGGCAGAGCGCTGACTACGAAGTTGGCGCCGGACACCGGGTGTATCTGGTGCCGGCCAGCGGCCAGATCGAAATCAACGGACTTGCGGTCGCCGCCGGCGATGGCGTGGCCGTGCGTGATGAGACACGACTGAGCATCAGGGCCGTGGCAGACAGCGAAGTTGTCCTGGTCGAGTCGCTCTGACGCCTGCTGTCGGAACGACCCGTCTGGCGCGTTATCCCATCCACCACTTAATTCAGACTCACCCACCGAAAGAGGAAAGCAAGATGGCGAAGATTCTCGTGCTCTATCACTCCATGTACGGCCATATCGAAACGATGGCCAATGCCGTCGCCGAAGGCGCGCGCCGTGTGCCGGGCGTCGAGGTCACGATCAAGCGCGTGCCGGAAACCATGCCGGAAGACGCCTTCCGCAACGCCGGCGGCAAGGTCGATCAGCCAGCCGATATCGCCGATCCGAACGAGCTGCCGGACTACGACGGAATCATCTTTGGCACCCCGACCCGCTTCGGCAACATGTCCGGGCAGATGCGCAACTTCCTCGACCGCACCGGCGGCCTGTGGGCCAAGGGCGCGCTGCACGGCAAGGTCGCCAGCGTGTTCGCCTCGACCGGCACCGGCGGTGGGCAGGAGATGACCATTACCTCGACCTGGACCACCCTGGCGCACCACGGCATGGTCATCGTGCCGACCGGTTATGGCATCAGCGAGTTCTTCGACATCTCCGAAACCAACGGTGGCACGCCCTATGGCGCCACGACCATCGCCGGTGGCGACGGCTCGCGTCAGCCTTCGGAGAAGGAACTGGCCATCGCGCGCTACCAGGGCGAGCACGTGGCGAAGATCACCAGCAAGCTCAAGGGCTGACGAACGACGCAGTACCTACGCTGGGACCCGCCCGGGTCCCAGCAACAGGCCATACATCAGTTCGTCGACGAAGCCGTCGTCGCTGCTGCGCTTGTACGCGGCGCGCTGCGTGCCTTCGTAGCCGAAACCGAAGCGCTCGTAGAAAGCAATCGCCCTCGGGTTGTCCGCCTCCACCGTCAATTCCACACGACGAATGCCGCTGGCGGCCAGCTTGTCGAGGGCTTCCTGCATCATCCGCTGCGCCAGGCCGCTGCCCCTGACCTCGGGCGCGACGGCCAGGGTGCCGAGGTAGGCCACATGGGCGGCACGGCCCAGATGGCGCTGCACCTTGTAGAAGCCCTGCACCATGCCGTCGTCTTCGAAGACATAGAAGCTGGCGCTTTCGAACAGCGGCTCGAAAACCTTGCCGAAGTGCTCGCGCGGCATGGGATCGAAGCCCAGGTAGGGCACCACGTCCGGGTGCATGTAGATGTCGTAGACCCGCTGCTCATCGGCGGGCGTGGCGAGGCGGCGCATGGGGTTCTCCTGTTGGGACGGCTCCAGCATAGCCGGGTCCCGGAAGAAACTGCGCTGCGTCAGTCATCGCTCGCCGATTGAGGTGATAATGGCCACCGCTCATCTTCTGCCTCAGCCAAGGACATCGCCCCGTGGTGCTATTCGAGATCGTTCCGCTCAGCCCCGAAACCTATCGCCAGCAGACCCGGCGCAGCACGCTGATCGTCGCCGCGACCTTTGCCGTCCTCGCCATGGGCTTGTCGACCCTTGCCGTGGCGCTGTTCGGTGAGCCCGGTGGCGACAACCTGCGGCTGAACATCATTGGTGTCGTGGCCGGACTGGCGCTGACGATCGGAATCGTCAGGTGGCTGTACTGGCAGCAGCCGTGGATGGCCGCAGCGGTGTACGGCTGGCAGCTCAAGCGCAGCCTGATGCGTGTGACCAACATGATGCACCAGGTCAAGGCAGGCGTAAGTGCGGGCGATCCGGATGCGATGAAGCTGCTGCGCTTCTATCACCTGGGGCTGACGCAGATGCATCGGCTCGATGGCAACTCCAGCGGCCTCAGCGATTCGGTTGCCGAGATTGATCGTCACCGCGAGGCGATGGAGGCGCGGAACATGGATACCGACCAGCCGCGCCTGGAGTCGGGTTGGCTGGAGCGAGTCGGACAGATCGAGGCGAAGCGCTGAAGCGAACGGCTTGAAGGACGATTGCGCCGTTCATGGCGCAGCGCATCAATGCACGTGGCGGCTGCCGTCCGGGTGGTGGTGTACATCGGCTTGCGGTGCTGCTTCCGATTGTGCCGGCGCATGGCCGTCGTGTGCGCCCTGATGATGGTCTGCGTCTGCCGGCTGCTGTTCGGCGGCAGGAGCGGGATGCTGGCCGCTGTGATCGTGCATGTCCGATTCACCGCCACCGTGCTGGTGGCCGTCACTAGAGTCCACCAGCGTCTGGTATTCCAGCGGGGTGAGTGAGGGCAGTTGTTCGACGAAGGCGACCAGAGACCAGATGTAGCGGTCCTCCATGAACTTGCCCCACGCCGGCATGCCAGTGGACTTGAGTCCATGCTTGATGACCCAGAAAGTCGCGGCCGGGTCGTTGTCTCGGGAGTCCTCGGCAAGCGTTGGGGGCGCGGGGTAGAGGCCCTGGCTCAGTTCGGTCGGCTCGACGCCGGGCGCCAGGTGGCAACCGACGCACATGGCCGCGTAGTTGCCCGCCCCGGAACGAATCTGCTCCGCAGCCCCCAGCGTCGGCACTTCGAGGTTGCGGGCGCGCACGGCCACGGCGCGTTCACGGGTGGTCTCCAGCACGGCGTGCAGTGGCGCGCTGTGCGGGGCGTCCGCGCCGACATCGATGATGCCGGAATACACCACCAGCGCGCCGCCGATTGCGACCAGCAGGGTGCTCAGTGCCAGTGTCGCCAGGACAGTCTTCATACGTGGGGCCTCAGAACCAGAAGCGAATACCGGCTACCAGCTTCGCCTCGCTGACGTCTTCGTCATCGGCACGCAGCAGGTCAGCGGTATTGCCGTAGGCACGGCCCCAGCTGACGCCGACATAAGGCGCGAACTGACGACTTATCTCGTAACGCAGGCGCAGACCGACACTGGCGTCGCTGAGACCGGAGCCGACGCCGCGCGCCTGGTCGTTGCGCCCGTGCAGGTTCAGCTCCGCGGTGGGTTGCAGCACCCAGCGCTGGGTCAGCAGGATGTCGTATTCAGCCTCCAGGCGCAGCGCGCTCTGGCCGCCCTCGCCAAGGAAAGCCGTGGCTTCGGTTTCCAGACCGAACAGCGGCATGCCCTGCACGCCAAAGGCGGCCCAGGTCTGTGGCGAGCCAGGCTTGAAGTCCTGGCGCACGCCTGCGACGGTTTCCCACCAGGGGCCGATGGCGTGGCTCCAGAGCAGCTGCAGTTCGGCCTCCTCGGTGTGGCCATCGGTGCGCTCACCCTCGGAGCGGAAGGCGAGGCGGTCGATATCGCCGCCATACCAGCCGGAAATGTCCCAGGCCAGAGTGCTGCCTTCATCGGCGTCCTGCCATTCCAGCTGATCGGCGAGGAACAGAAAATTGCTGCCGCCCTGGTGCATAGAATGAGGCGGCAGGTCGGGAAATGCCGCGGCGCGGTCAGCATCGCTGATCGTAGGAATTGGCGTGCGCGGCTCCTGTCCGGTGCCAACGCCGGTGACCGGTGGGTGAGCCATTGAACTGTGATCCATGCTGCTGTGATCGCGATGATCCATGCCGCCTTGGTTCATGGGCTCATGGTTCATCTGGCTGTGATCCATCTGCCCAGGATCCATCTGGCTGTGGTCCGCTGGCGCAGCGTGCCCGGCGTGTCCGGAATGATCCATGGCCTGCTGCGCCTGGCTCGCCGTCGCAGCCAGTGCGAGGGCGATGGCGATCGGCAGTGTCTTAATGATCATGCGGCTTGCCTTGTTCGGCGCCCTTTGGCAGGTCCTTCTGCATCTTTCCGTTGCCCATGCTGCCGTGGTCCATGTGGTCGGAACCCATGTGCTGGTCGTGCATGTCCTGCATCTTGTCGTGGTCCATGCCCTGCATCATGTCGCCCTGCTTTTGTCCGGGCTTGGGCTGGCTGGCCTGCGGCGCGGCCTGTTCGGCTGGCGCGTTGGCGGGATGATGACCGTCGTGCTCACTCTGCGAGTAGGCTGTGTTGAGGCCGAACGTTGCGGCCAGGCCGAAGGCGAGCAGGGCGGTGCGCTTGATTGTTTTCATGGTTCTCTCCGTCATTCTTCTACGCGGACTTCGCGGAACATCCCGAGGTCCATGTGCATCAGCATGTGGCAGTGATAGGCCCAGCGACCGAGGGCGTCGGCGGTGACGCGATAGCTGCGTTTCGAACCCGGTGGCATGTCGATGGTGTGCTTGCGCACCTGGAAATTGCCGTGTTCGTCCTCCAGATCGCTCCACAGCCCGTGCAGGTGGATGGGGTGGTGCATCATGGTGTCGTTGACCAGCACGAAGCGCACCCGCTCGCCGTACTTGAGGCGGATTGGCTCGGCGTCGGCGAAGGGAATGCCGTCGAATGACCAGGCGAAGCGTTCCATATGGCCGGTCAGGTGCAGTTCGATGGTGCGCGTCGGCTCACGGCCGTCCGGATCGGCGAAGGTGCTGTGCAGGTCGGCATAGGTCAGCACGCGCCGGCCGTTGTCGCGCAGGCCTATGCCGGGATCGTCCAGCTTGGGCACCGGCATCATGGTCTGCATGTCCACCAGCGGGTTGTCGGTTTTGCCTGCCGGATGCGTCTGCATGCCGCCGCCGGACGAGCCGTGGCCCATGGTCGCGTGGTCCATCTGGCCATTCATCTCATTCTGATTCATCGCGCCGTGATTCATGTCGCCATGCCCGGCGTGAGGATCGTCGCTCGGCGCAGGCGCAGCAGCCTGGCCGTGGGCGGCATGATCACCGTGGCCCATATCCTCCATGCTCAGTTCTGGGCGCGGGTCCGGCTTGGGCACCGGCGCCTGCAGGCCATCGCGCACGGCCAGGGTGCCGCGGGCATAGCCGCTGCGGTCCATGGCCTGGGCGAACAGGGTGTAGGCGTTCTGGCTGCCGTCCGGCTCGACGATCACATCGAGGGTTTCCGCCACGGCCAGGCGCACTTCGTCCACCTGCACCGGTTCGACGTTCTGCCCATCTGCGGCGACCACGGTGAGCTTGAGGCCGGGAATGCGGAAGTCGAAATAGCTCATCGCCGAACCGTTGATCAGGCGCAGGCGGATTCGCTCGCCTGGCTGGAACAGGCCGGTCCAGTTGCCGTCCGGCGCCTGGCCGTTGAGCAGGTAGGTGTAGGTGGCACCGCTGATGTCGGCGAGATCGGTCGGCGACATGTTCATCTTCGCCCAGGCCCAGCGCTCGCTGACGGTGTCACTCCAGCCGTTGTCGGCGACATCGTCGATGAAATCGCCAAGCGTGCGGCGGCCCTGGTTGTAGTAGTCCGAGCGCTTCTTCAGCTTGGCCAGCACCCGCGCCGGGCTTTCGTCGGTCCAGTCGGAGAGGAACACCACGTAGTCGCGGTCGTAGCTGAATGGGTCGGGTTCCTTGGGATCGATAATCAGCGCGCCATAGACGCCCAGCTGTTCCTGAAAACCGGAGTGGCTGTGGTACCAGTACGTGCCGCTCTGGACGACCTTGAAGCGGTATTCGTACATGCCATCCGGCGCGATGCCGGCGAAGCTGAAGCCGGGTACGCCGTCCATGTTGGCCGGCAGCAGGATGCCGTGCCAATGGATGGAGGTGTCGTGGGGCAGCCGGTTGCGCACGCGCAGGGTCACGGTGTCGCCCTCGCGCCAGCGCAACACTGGGCCGGGGATGCTGCCGTTGATGGCCATGGCAGTGCGGCGCTTGCCGGTGAAGTCCACGCTCATGGAGTCGATGGTGAGGTCGAACTCGGTGCCGCTGAGCACCGTCGGCTGACCTGGGCTGGTCAGCGCCCAGACGGGCTGTTGCCACAGCCCGAGGCCCGCGACGGCGCCGCCGGCAGCCAGGCTTTTGACGAAGGTGCGCCGAGAACTGGTCAATTGCATGCGGGTCCTGTTCGGTCGATCGAATTGTTGGTTTGCCGCCGCGCAGGCGCGACGTTGCAACGCTTATGACAAGCACCATAGCGCGGTGCATCTGTCAGCGACCTGAAGCGAAAATTACGATTTTGTCAGCTGGCAGCGTGGCCAGCCCCAATCGGGCTGGCCCTGCCGGAGATGCCGAACGGCATCGCCTGTCCTGATGGCAGCGCGGCTTAGCGAACCGGCTGCGCGCCGAGGTAGTCGCCGAGCACCAAATCGCGGCCCTTGGTGGTCAGGCCGATCACCTGATACTGCTGGTGCGGCTGGCCATAATCCATGCCCGGCGAGCCCGCCGGCATGCCCGGTACGGCAACACCGGCGAGATCGTCGCGCTTCTGCAGCTCATGAATCGCCGCAACCGGAACGTGGCCTTCGACGAACTTGCCGTCAATCACACCGGTGTGGCATGAGCCCAGGCGCGGCGCGACACCCAGCTTCTGCTTGACCGCCGACATGTTGCTTTCGACGTGATCGCGCACCTCGAAACCGTTGGCCTCGAGGTACTTGATCCAGTCCTTGCAGCAGCCGCAGTTGGCATCGCGGTGTACATCGATGACATCCGCGGCGTGGGCCATGCCGGACATCAGCAGAGCGGCGAGTGCGGTGAGGTAGAGTTTCATGGGCTTCTCCAGAGCGATGTTCAGTTGCAGCCGCAACCGCATCCGGTTTTGCGGGGCGTCGGGGCAGGCGAGTCGGTGGTGACCTCGGCAGGGTAACCGGCTTCGTCGAGTGCGGCGATCAGCTCCGCGCTATCGGCCGTGCCGTCTATCCGGGTGAGCCCGGCGGCCAGATCGACCTCGACGCGCTCGACACCCGCCAAGGGCTGTAGCGCCGCGGTTACATGCCGGACGCACGCGCCGCAGGTCATGCCGGATACCTTGAGTTGAATGCTGGTCATGGGATGGTCCTCGGTTAGCCAGTCTGGTAGCACTGGCTTGATGCTCAACCTTGACGCTATGGCAAGGTCAAGCATCATTTTTCTGAGTACCACGCTAACCCCGGCGGCCTGACAAGAGGCTGATCGGAAGATTACTTTTTTGTCAGCTTCGTGGCGTCCCAGCTGCGGGCACTGCCACACTTGCGGCGTCGCCACCGAAGGAACTTGCCGCCATGAAATTGCTGGTCGCTGAAGACGAACCGAAAACCGGCATGTACCTGCAGCAGGGGCTGAGCGAGGCCGGCTTCACCGTCGACCGTGTTACCAGCGGCACCGACGCGCTGCAGCATGTGCTGAGTACGCCCTATGACCTGCTGATTCTCGACGTGATGATGCCGGGCCTGGATGGCTGGGAAGTGTTGCGCCTGGTGCGGGCGTCGGGCAACGAGGTGCCGGTGCTGTTTCTGACCGCGCGCGATCGCGTCGAGGATCGAGTCAAGGGGCTGGAGCTGGGCGCCGACGATTATCTGGTCAAGCCGTTCGCTTTCTCCGAACTGCTGGCGCGCGTGCGCACCCTGCTGCGACGAGGCAACGCGGCGGCCTTGCAGACCCAGTTGAAGATCGCCGATCTGGAGGTCGATCTGCTCAAGCGCCGCGCGGTGCGGGCTGGCCAGCGTATCGACCTGACTGCCAAGGAATTCGCCCTGCTGGAACTGCTGCTGCGTCGACGCGGCGAGGTGCTGCCCAAGTCGCTGATCGCTTCCCAGGTGTGGGACATGAATTTCGACAGTGACACCAACGTCATCGAGGTGGCGATCCGCCGCTTGCGGGTGAAGATCGACGACGGCTTCGAGCCCAAGCTGATCCACACCGCACGGGGCATGGGTTACATGCTCGACGAGCCGGACGCGCCATGAAGCGGCTGTCGCTGACCGCGCGGCTGAGCCTGATGTTCATGCTGGCGGTGACCGGCGTGTTGGCCGCCGCCGGTTACTTCTTCAGCCAGCTCAGCGAGCATCACTTCGACGAACTGGACCGCCATACGCTGCACGAAAAGCTCGAGGCAAGCCGACGCCTGCTGGGGGAACTGGACGAGCTGCAGAACTTCGAGCGCGTTCGCCCACAGCTGCAGGCGCTGCTCGGCGGGCACAGCGAGATGCGCGGTTTCATTTTCGATGAACGCGGTGCACAGCTGTTTCCTCAGCCGGGCGTTGATGAAGCGGAACCGCCGTTACTCGAGCTGATCGGCCGGGAGGCGGGAGAGCTGACACTGGACGGCCACGTCTGGCGTGGCGAGGCCGGGCATGTCGCGATCGGCGCGCAGCGGCTGACCTTGCTGATCCTGCTCGATGTCACCGCGCACAAGGCCTTCTTCCATACGTTCAGCGGCTGGCTATGGTCGGCGCTGGTGCTCTGTGCCTTGCTCAGCGGGCTGCTCGGCTGGCTGCTGGTGCGCAGCGGCTTGCGACCGTTGCGCGAGGTGACCCAGGTGGCCGCGTCCGTCTCGGCCAAGTCGCTGCGCGAGCGCATCCCTGACGACTCGACGCCGGCAGAACTGCAGCAGCTGGTGCAGGCGTTCAACGCCATGCTGGCGCGACTGGAGGATGCCTTCGTGCGGCTGTCGAACTTCTCCGCCGATATCGCCCACGAGTTGCGCACGCCGCTGAGCAACCTGATGACCCACACCGAGGTGGCGCTGACCCGGGCGCGTACGGTGGATCAGTACCAGGAAAACCTGCATTCCAACCTTGAGGAACTGCAGCGCATGTCGCGGATGATCGACGACATGCTGTTCCTGGCCAAGGCCGACAACGGGCTGATCGTGCCGGACGCCAAGCCTGTCGCGCTGGAGGCGTTGTGCGCGCAGCTGCTGGATTATTACCAGCTCTCGGCGGACGAGCGCGGGGTGCGCTTCGAGCTGTCCGGTGCCGGCACCATTCAGGGCGATCTGTTGATGCTGCGCCGGGCGCTGTCGAACCTGCTGTCCAATGCGCTGCGTTACACGCCCGACGGCGAGCGGATCCGGGTGACCATCGAGCGAGGCGCAGGTCACGTGACGCTTGAGGTGAGCAATCCCGGGGCGACCATAGCGCCCGAGCATCTGGAGCGACTGTTCGACCGCTTCTACCGGGTCGACCCGGCGCGCCGCGAAGGCAGCCCGAGCAATGCCGGGCTGGGCCTGGCAATCACCCGTTCGATCGTTCAGGCCCATCAGGGTGCGATCGGTTGTACGTCGCAGAAGGGCTGGACGACCTTCCGCCTGGAATTCCCTGGCTAAGCGCGTGCTCAGCGCTGCAGCGGCACCGTCAGCGATACGCGCAGGCCGCCGGCCTGGCTGTCGAATGTGAGGGTGCAGTCGCAGCGTTGCGCGATCGCCTGGACAATGGCCAGGCCCAGGCCGCTGCCACTGCTGGCGGCGTGTCGCCAGAAGCGGCGGGTCAGGTGCTCGAGATGCTCGGCGGCGATGCCCGGGCCATGGTCGCGTACTTCGAAGCGTACTCGCTCGGCTTCAGGCTGCAGGGTCAGCGTGACGGCGCTGCCCGGCGCGGTGTGGCGCTGGGCATTCTCCAGCAGGTTGCGCAGCGCGGCGATGGCCAGCACCGGCGGCATGGCCAGCGGCGTGTCGGGCAGGTCCGCCGGGACCTGCAACAGGATTGGCGCGCCGTCACCGCCACTGGCGTCCTGAATCGCCAGCCGCGCGACCTCGGCAGCGGTGCACTGCAGGCCATCGTCGAAATCCAGACTGCCTTCCACCCGGGCCAGCAACAGCAGCTGCTCGAGCGTGCGCTGCAGGCGGTCGGCGCCGGCCTCGGCGTTGGCCAGTGCCTGTTCGGCGGCGGCGCCTTCGGTCATGCGTGCCACCTGCAGGTGGGTCTTGATCGCCGTCAGCGGGCTGCGCAGTTCGTGGGCGGCGTCACCGGTCAGTCGGCGTTCGCGTTCGATGGCCTGGGCGATGCGCTGGAACAGCTGGTTCTGCGTCTGCACCAGCGGCAGCAGCTCCGCCGGCAGACCTTCGACCGGCAGGGGTTCGAGGGAATCGGCGCTGCGTCGGGACAGGGCCTCGCGAATCCTGCGCAGGGGCGCCAGCCCACGGCCCAGGCCAAGCCAGAGCAGACCCAGGCTGCCGAGCAGGGCGACTGCCACCGGCAGCGCCGCCGCCAGCAACACCGAGCGTTTCAGCGCAGCACGCTCATCCAGACGGTCGGCCGTGGTGATGCGCAGCTCGCCTTGCACCAGGGTGAAGCTGCGCCAGGGCACGCCGTCGATCAACTGGTCGCGAAAGCCGTTCTGCTCGGCGTCCAGCTGCTGGTCGGGCGCACTGTGGCTACGCGCCAGCACCTCGCCACGCAGCGAGCTGACCTGGCAGGCCAGGCCGTTGGGGATGCCCAGTTGCTCGGCACTCAGACGCTGCGGCGGGCCGTCGCCGGGCACCGGCTGCGGCAACTGCACCAGCAGGCCGGCGACCATGCGCGCCGAGGCCGCCAGGCGCTGGTCGAGCGAGAGCATCATCTGGCTGCGCAGATCGACCAGCATCCAGGTCGCAGCCAATGCCCAGAGCAGCACGAAGGCCGAGCCGAGCATCAGGGTCAGGCGCAGGCGCAGGCTCATGGCGCGTCCTCGTCGCCTGCGAGGCCGAGGCGGTAGCCGAGGCCTCGGACGGTTTCGACGATGCCGCTGCCGAGCTTGCGGCGCAGATGGTGGATATGCACGTTCAGCGCGTTGCTCTCGACGTCGTCGGCAAAACCGTAGACCGCGTCCTTGAGCTGCTCGCTGCTGAGCACCCGGCCCTGGTTGTTGAGCAGCGCCTGCAGCAGTGCCTGTTCGCGGCGCGACAGGTCGACGAGGCGGCCGTCCAGGCGTGCTTCGCAGCGGCTCGGGTCGTAGCTCAACCGGCCATGTTCGATGAGGTTGACGCTGCGCCCGGACATGCGCCGCATCAGCGTGTGCAGGCGCGCGGCCAGCTCGCGCAGGTCGAACGGCTTGAGCAGGTAGTCGTCGGCACCCGCCTGCAGGCCGGTGACCCGGTCGCTGACCGCATCGCGCGCGGTGAGCACCAGCACCGGTAGTTCCAGGCCCTGTTGGCGCAGGCGTCGCAGCAGGGTGATGCCGTCTTCGTCGGGCAGGCCGAGGTCGAGGATCAGCACATCGAAGTGCGCCGCACGCAGCAGGGCTTCGGCATCCGCCGCGGTCGCAGCATGGTCGACGATCAAGCCCTGGGCATTGAGCCCGGCGACGATGCCGCTGGCGATCAGTACATCGTCTTCGGCAAGCAGCACGTGCATGGGTAGGGTCCGCAGAAAAAGCTCAAGGGTGGACCTTAGCGATTAAGGCAGCGTTATGCAGCCCGTACCACGGTGTTAATGGCGCGTTAATCCCGTCGCGGCATGCTGCGCGGCAGTCATTTCTCGGCCAGGACTCTCATGCGCATATTGGTTCTTCTGCTGTTTCTGTTGGCGCCCGGATTGGCGCTGCCGGCCGGTGGGCTGTTTGGCGGCAACTCGCAGGATGATTTTCTGCCGGTGGACGAGGCGTTCGCGCTGACGGTCAGCCCGCAGGAGAACGGCGCGACGCTGCTGCACTGGCGGATCGCACCGGGCTATTACCTCTATCAGCAGCGCCTGAAGTTCGACGGCCTGCCGCCGGAGCGTCAGCCGCCGCTGCCCGAGGGGGAGCCCTACAGCGACGAGTTCTTCGGCGATTCGCAGATCTACCGCGACAGTCTCGAACTGACCATCCCGGCGGGCGCGGAGAACAGTGTGCGTCTCGGCTGGCAGGGCTGCGCCGATGCCGGGCTCTGCTATCCGCCGCAGACCCGCGAGGTGTCGTTGACTGGCAACGGCACGGAGGCAGCGCCTGAGCTGGCTGAGGATCAGGCGCTGGTCAGCGGCCTCGAAAGTCAGGCACTGGCCTGGAGCCTGCTGGTCTTCTTCGGCCTCGGCTTGCTGCTGGCCTTCACCCCCTGTTCGCTGCCGATGCTGCCGATCCTGGCGGGCATCGTGGTCGGCAGCGGCGCCACCTCGCGCCGTGGTTTTGCCCTGGCGTCGGCGTACGTGGTCAGCATGGCGCTGGTCTACGCCGGGCTCGGTGTACTGGCGGCGCTGCTCGGCGCCAACCTGCAGGCGGCGCTGCAGCAGCCCTGGCTGCTGACCAGTTTCGCCGTGCTGTTCGTGTTGCTGGCGCTGCCGATGTTCGGTTTGTTCGAGCTGCAATTGCCGGTGGCGCTGCGTGATCGTCTGCAGCGTGTCGGTGATCGCCAGCGCGGGGGCAGCCTCGCCGGGGCTGGCGCGCTGGGCGTGCTCTCCGGCCTGCTGGTCGGCCCCTGCATGACCGCTCCACTGGCCGCCGCGCTGCTGTTCATCGCACAGAGCGGCAGTGCGCTGCAGGGTGGCCTGGTGCTGTTCGCGCTGGGCCTGGGCATCGGCACGCCGCTGCTGTTGCTGGTGACGGTTGGCCAGCGCTTTCTGCCCAAGCCGGGCGCCTGGATGGACCGGGTCAAGGTGGTGTTCGGCTTTCTCTTCCTCGCGGCAGCGCTGTTCGTTGTGCGTCCGTTGCTGGCCGACTGGCTATGGCTGGGCCTGTGGGGGGCGCTGCTGGTGGTGCTCGCCACCGCATTGCTGAATGTGGCGCAGGTAGTGCAACGTCAGCGCGTGCTCTGTCACGCCAGCGGCATTCTGCTGGGCCTGTGGGGCGCAGCGATGCTGCTCGGTGCCGCCGGCGGAGCTGATGATCCGCGTCGGCCGCTGGCGATCTATGCCGGAGGCGTGGCGGGTGCCATCTCCGCCGAAGCTCACGCGCTCGGTTTCAGCGATCCGTCCGTGCTGGATCGTGAGCTGGCAGCGGCCAAAGCGCAGGGCCAGTGGGTGCTGATCGATTACTACGCCGACTGGTGCGTCTCCTGTAAGGTCATGGAGAAGGAGGTCTTCGGCAATGCCGAGGTGCAGGCGAGCCTGGACGGCGTGCGCGTGCTGCGCCCCGACGTGACCCGCAGCGACGCCGCCAGCCGCGAATTGCTGGACCGTTACCAGGTGCTCGGCCCGCCGACGCTGCTGTGGATCGGCCCGGATGGCGTCGAGCGCCGCGAACGCCGTATCACGGGCGAGGCCGGTGCCGGGGAATTTCTGCAGAACTGGAATCAGACCCGGGAGCGAGGTTGATGCTGACTGTGAATATCGGGCCGCTGGCCCTGGCGGTGCCCCATGTATTGCTGCTGGGCAGCCTGCTGCTGGCGACCCTGACCGGCTGGTGGGTCGGCCGTCGCAGCGAGCGCAACCCGGAGCGGCAGCTGTTTCGCCTGCTGTTGGTGGCGCTGTTCGTGGCTCGCCTGGCCTTTGTCGCGCTGTACTGGGCGTATTACCGAGACGACTGGCTGAGCGTCATCGATATCCGTGACGGTGGCTTTATCGCCTGGCCCGGTCTGATCGTTGCGCTGGCGTTGGGCATCTGGTGGGGCTGGCGTGACCGCGAGCTGCGCAAGCCGCTGGGCATCGCGCTGACGGTGGGAATCCTCAGCTGGGGCTTCAGTAATCTGGCCTGGCACTCCTTCGAGCAGGGCACGCGGCTGCCGGAAATGGCCCTGCGCGACAACCAGGGTCGCCCGGTGGCGCTGGAGGATTATTCCGGTCAGCCGCTGGTGATCAATCTGTGGGCGACCTGGTGCCCGCCGTGCCGCCGCGAAATGCCGGTGCTGGCCGACGCGCAGGCGAGGGAAAGCGACACCCTGTTTCTCTTCGTCAATCAGGGCGAGGGGGAGGGGGAGATCAACCGCTTCCTGGAAACCGAAGGGCTGAGTCTCGATAACGTCCTGCTCGACAGTGGCGGGCGTCTCGGCCAGCACGTGGGCTCCACGGCGCTGCCGACCACGCTGTTCTACAACGCCGATGGCCGCCAGGTCAGCAGCCATCTTGGCGAACTCTCGCACGCCAGCCTGGCGCGCGCGCTGGAAAAACTGAAAGAGGATGCTGCGCAGTGATTCGATTCAAGCCGTTACCCTACCTGCTGGCGGGCGTCAGCCTGCTGGCCCTGCCCATGGCGCAGGCCGAGGAATTGCCGGAGGCGATCAAGGCCGTCGAGGCGCGTGGCGCCGAGGTCGTCGGCCGTTTCGAGGCACCCGGCGGGCTCAAGGGCTATGCCGCGCGTTACAACGGGCAGGGCATGGCGCTGTATCTCACCCCGGATGGCGAGCACGTGCTGATCGGTAGCCTGCTCGATGCAAAAGGCGAGGACCTGACCCGCGCGCACCTGGAGAAGCTGGTCTACGAACCGCTGGGCAAGGAAATGTGGACGCGCATGGAGAACAGCACCTGGATCGCCGACGGCAAGGCCGACGCACCGCGCATCATCTACATGTTCAGCGACCCTAACTGTCCGTACTGCAACATGTTCTGGAAGCAGGCCCGGCCCTGGGTCGAGTCCGGCAAGGTGCAGTTGCGGCACATCATGGTCGGCATGCTGCGCGCCGACAGCGCCGGCAAATCCGCCGCGCTGCTCAGCGCCAAGGATCCTCAGGCAGCGCTCAACGAGCACGAGGCGGCCGGCAAGGCGAGCAAGCTCAAGGCGCTGGATAAGATCCCGGCAGAACTGGAAGAACAGCTCACCAACAACCTGATGCTGATGAGCGAACTGGGTGCCCAGGCGACTCCGGCGATCTTCTATCTCGACGACAACGACCGTCTGCAGCAGCACCAGGGTGCACCGCAGCCGGATGCGCTGGCGCAGATCATGGGGCCACGCTGAAGGATTGCTGTGGGAAGGCTGGTCGCTGAGCTGTTTCGCGGCACATCCGCTTCAGAACGGGGCGGCGTTTCACTGCGAAGCGACTATCCGCTGTAGACATCATTGGGTGGGGCGCCATCAGAACAGATGGCGTGGCAGCCAGACGATCATCACCGCGCAGAAGACGCTGAGACCGATGCAGAACCACAGGAAGCGCCGCTGCCGGCGCTCCGGGGCGCTGTCGGCGTGTTCCGGCAGCGGCATGCCGCAGTTGCTGCATTCGGCTTGCTTCGGCGGGTTGTCCTGTTGGCAGTACAGGCATCTGGGCATGGCGGCGCTCCTCTCGGTCGGTAAAGCCTGACACGGCGGAAAAATCGCAGGCTTTGACGACGATCAACTCACTCGAACTGCTCGAGCCGCTGGCGATCGAGGATCGCGATCTGCCGGCCTTCCTGGGTGATGATGCTCTCGTCGATCAGTCGCCGAATGATCCGCGAAAACGTCTCTGGCTGGATCGACAGGTGCCCGGCCACCAGCTGCTTGGCCATCGGTAGCTCGAAGCTGTTGCTGCCGTCCTTCACTCGCGCCAGTTGCGTCAGCAGATAGCGCACCACGCGGTGGGTGGCGTTCTTCAGCGACAGCGTTTCGATTTCGTTGATGCGCTGGTGCAGGCGCACGCAGAGCTTGCCGAGCAGGGCGAAGGTGAGGCGCTGGTTGGCTTCCAGCAGGCGCATGTAGGCCGCGTTGGAGAACCGGTAGACCTGCGACGGGCAGACCGCCTGGGCCGAGGCCACGTAGTTGGGCGTGTCCATCAGCATCATGGCTTCGGCAAAGGTCTGGCGGTTGCCGATGACCTCGAAGACCTTCTCCTGGCCGTCGGGCGTCAGGCGGTAGACCTTAACCGCACCGGAGATGACGAAGTAGAAGTTGTGTGCCGGCTCGCCCTGGTGGAACAGGTTGTCACCCTTGTCGAGGTTGAGCAGTTGGCTGGCATTGAGCAGTTCTTCCATCTGCTCTTCGTTCAGCGGTTCGAACAGGTGATGGCTGCGGAGAATCTGGTGGTGTACGCGGTGAAGCACCATGCAAGGCGTCCTGTTTCAATTGAACAACAACAAACGTCGGCCTTCAGCCTAGCGCATGTGGTGGGCGATGACGCAGGTTAGAAGTTGATGACGCTCATGATCTGGCCATACGCGGCTCGGTACCGCGTCGGCGATCAGTGCAGATGAGCGACGAATCCGTCACGCCATACCGGCTCGGCAAACAGCTGCGGATAACGTTCCAGTGCGTCGAAAATGCTCTGCAGGCCCTGTTCACGCTGCTCGGCATCGGACAGCGCCTCGGCGCCCTTGAGCAGGTCGATCAACAGGCCATGCAGCGCATTGTCAGCGGCTTCCGGCAACTTGCAGTTGGCGATGAGATAGCTGGTCGCCGCTTCGATGTCGCGTTGCAGCGCGGCCGCCGACTCGTCACTGACCGGCTGGCCGGGAGCACTTGGCATGCTGCGTTGCACGGCTTCGTGGATATGGGTCATGCCTTCGCGCAGAGCGGCGTCGGTGGCCCAGCGCTCGCCTGGCGTAGCTTGGGCGGCGACGGGCGTTGG
The DNA here is from genome assembly GCF_000495915.1 of Stutzerimonas chloritidismutans AW-1. Classification (GTDB taxonomy): domain Bacteria; phylum Pseudomonadota; class Gammaproteobacteria; order Pseudomonadales; family Pseudomonadaceae; genus Stutzerimonas; species Stutzerimonas chloritidismutans. The sequence continues at coordinate 140,482 of NZ_AOFQ01000062.1, read as the reverse complement.
GTGGCTGTGATCGTGTGCAGTGGCCGCCTGCGCCGTGCCGACGGCCATGCTCAGGGCGAAGCTGCTGGCCAGGGCGACGACCGAGGCCATTGCCACGCCCCAGGCGATAGGTTGCAGATACTGTTTCATGACTGAGCCACCTCGATACGTTGTACGCCTTCGTCGCTCGTTGTCGGCGCGGTCATTTCCGCGTTACGGAACAGCACGTTGTTCTCCAGGTGGATGTGCTGCATCAGGTCGCTGCGCATCTCCTCCAGCCCGCGATACAACGCGCGCCAGGTATTGCATGCGTTGGCCGGCGGGGTGATGTCGTTGGTCAGCGCTGCCAGCTGTTCCAGGGCATTGCCGTGCTCCTGATGCTCGTAGCGCATTACCGAGATCGGCCCCTGTGCCTGCGGGAAGCGCATGCCGCGCTGCAGCATCGGGAAGAGAATCTGTTCCTCCTTCAGCATGTGGCTTTCCAGCTCCTGCTGCATGTGCCACAGGTGTTCGGCGAGACCGTTGGGGCATTCGGGGCGGCTGCCATGGACCTGCTCGACCCGGCTGGCCAGGCGAATCAGCTCCGGGAACTGGTCGCGATGCCGCTCATGGAAGCGCGCCAGGATGTATTCGATCAGCTGGCCAGCGGGCTCGGCGCGCCAGTCTTTCTCGGATTCTTCCGGCTCGAGCGCGAGCAGGGCGCCGGCGATGATGTGCGGATCGACATCGATTCGCGCCGCGGCCTCGCGCAGCGGCAGGTCACCACCGCAGCAGAAGTCCAGGCGGAACTGGCGGAATACCCGGGTGGCACCCGGCACCGAACATGCGAGATTGCCGAGGGTCTGGTCGATTAGGTCGGTAGTCATGGCAGTGGTCCTGATGGATATGGCCAGTCCATCGCAACAGCCGTGCCAGGCGCCGACACCGCGGAAACTGGCGACTGCGACACGCTGCTGGTGGAAATTACCCGAAGCGGTTATGGTTCGAAAAACCATGAGGGTATCCAGCACCATGATGGCTGACGCACTGCTTGCCGACCTGACCACCGAACTGCCCAACGCGGTGCGCCTGCAACGTCTGGTGCACACCCTGCACCAGCACTTTCGCTGCGGTGCCGTCGTGCTGTTGCGCCTCGACGAGGACAGCCTGCGGCCACTGGCGGCGGTAGGGCTGGTGCAGGAGGCGCTGGGCCGGCGCTTCGTCGTGGCGCAGCATCCGCGTCTGGCGGCGATCCTCTCCCAGCGCGAGCCGACCTGGTTCGAGCCCGACAGCCGCCTGCCGGACCCCTATGACGGTTTGCTCGACGAGCACATCGGCGAGCCGTTGCCGGTGCATGACTGCATGGGCGTCAGCCTCTACGTCGAAGGCAAGCTGTGGGGTGCGCTGACGCTGGATGCGCTGCATGCCGGCACCTTTGGCGATGACGCCCGCTGCGACCTGCAGCGCTACACCCTGGTGATCGAGGCCGCGGTGCGGGTTACCCGGCTGGAGCATGAGAATCGCGGTCTGCGCCTGGCGCGTAGCGACGTGATGGAAGCCGCACTCGATCATGGCGATGGCGAAATTCTCGGTCAGAGCGATGTGATCCGCGAACTGCTGCGCGAATTGCAGGTGGTGGCCGATTCCGAATTGCCAGTGCTGCTGCTGGGCGAGACCGGTGTCGGCAAGGAGCTGTTCGCGCGCTGGCTGCATCGGCATTCGCGGCGGCGCAACAAGCCACTGGTGCACGTCAACTGCGCGGCACTGCCGGAATCCCTGGCCGAGAGCGAACTGTTCGGCCACGTCAAAGGCGCGTTCTCCGGTGCCACCACCGATCGGCCCGGTCGTTTCGACGCTGCCAATGGAGGCACGCTGCTGCTCGACGAGGTCGGCGAGCTGCCGCTGACGGTGCAGGCCAAGCTGCTGCGCACCTTGCAGAATGGCGAGATCCAGCGCCTCGGTGCGGACAAGCCGCGCCAGGTCGATGTGCGCATCATCGCCGCGACCAACCGCAACCTGCGCGAAAGCGTGCGTGACGGGCATTTTCGCGCCGATCTCTATCACCGGCTGTCGGTCTATCCGGCGCCGATTCCACCCTTGCGCGAGCGTGGCAACGACGTGCTGATCCTCGCCGGGCACTTCCTCGAACTCAATCGCGCACGGCTGGGGCTGCGCAGCATGCGCCTGTCGCCGGCCGCCGAGCGCGCTCTGCTGGCCTATTCCTGGCCGGGCAATGTGCGCGAGCTGGAGCATGTGGTCAGCCGCGCGGCGCTGCGCCTGCTCAGCCGTGGCGCGTCGCGCAGCGAGATCCTGACGCTGGAGCCCGATCTGCTGGACCTGGACAGCCATGCCGTCGGTGTGGTCGCGGCGCAGGTGGCCGATGAGCCGGTAGTCGCCGACGAGGTGCTGCCGCTGCGCTACACCGTCGATGCTGCCCAGCGCCAGGCCATCGTCCGGGCGTTGGAGGCCAGCGGCGAGAACTGGGCGCAGGCCGCCCGCCTGCTGGATGTCGACCCGAGCAACCTGCACAAACTGGCGCGACGGCTAAAGCTCAAGTAGCGCCCGTCGGCCAGCGAGAGTCGCAGACGACCAGCCATGGTCTAACCTCACATCACCACGCGAGGAGAGCTCCATGGCACTGGACCAGAACGAATTCGAAGCACTGTTGAGCGAGGCGCAGGCCTTCGCCGAACGCGCCGCCAGCGAAAACAATCCGCTGCACTATCGCGACGCCTTCGCTGCGAGCCTGAAGGCCATACGCCTGCTTGGTGAGGAGTCCGGCGCGTGGCGGCAGATGGTCGCCCGTGCCACCGAGGAATTCGAGGGCGACGAGGGCATTTGAGGCAATTGCTCGCCAGCCATGGCACGGCTGGCGCGCACCTTCCGCTGCATTTCGTCGCAGTCGCGACGTCCGAGCAAACTTGACCCCTATCAATGCTGGCCAATGGTCAGCTGCCTAGACTGCCGGCTGTTTTCCGTTCAGCCGAACGACCGCCACGCCATCGGTGCGTGGCGCGCATGTACCCGAATGTCTAGGAGTTGTCATGCACCTGGTCTGCCCGGCAGGAAGCCTGCCCGCGCTCAAGGCCGCCGTCCAGCAGGGCGCCGATGCCATCTATGTCGGATTTCGCGACGACACCAACGCCCGCCATTTCGCCGGCCTCAATCTCGATGAAAAGCAGCTCGACAAGGGTTTGCAGCTGATCCGCGAGAAGGGCCGGCAGCTATATATCGCCGTCAACACATATGCCCAGCCGGACGGCTGGAATCGCTGGCAGCGCGCCGTGGATCAGGCCGCCGACATGGGCGTGGATGCGCTGATCGCGGCCGACCCCGGCGTGCTCGGCTATGCCAGCAAGCGCCATCCCAAACTCAATCTGCATCTGTCGGTGCAGGGGTCGGCTACCAATGCCGCCGCGCTGGGCTTCTACCAGCAGCGCTACGGCATCAGCCGCGCTGTGCTGCCGCGGGTGCTTTCGCTCAAGCAGGTCAAGCAGGTCGCGGCGAGCAGCCCGGTGCCGATCGAAGTGTTCGCCTTTGGCAGCCTGTGCATCATGGCCGAGGGCCGTTGCCACCTCTCTTCCTACCTTACCGGTGAATCACCCAATCTCTGTGGCGTCTGTTCGCCGGCCAAGGCGGTGCGCTGGAGCGAGGAGCCGGAAGGGCTGACCTCGCGCCTCAACAACGTGCTGATCGACCGCTACGCCGAAGGCGAATCGGCTGGTTACCCGACGCTGTGCAAAGGTCGCTTCATGGTCAATGGTCAGCGCTTCCACGCGCTGGAAGAACCCACCAGCCTGAACACCCTGGATCTGATCCCCGAGCTGTCCGCCATCGGCGTCACCGCGATGAAGATCGAGGGCCGCCAGCGCAGCCCGGCCTATGTCGAGCAGGTCACCCGGGTCTGGCGCGCGGCGCTGGACAGCTATCTCAAGGCGCCGCAGCGCTACGCGGTCGAACCCGGCTGGCGGCAGGTGCTGGATGGCCTGTCCGAAGGCTCGCAAACCACCCTGGGTGCCTATCACCGGGCCTGGCAATGAACGAGGAGTCACCCATGAAACTTTCTCTGGGCCCGGTGCTGTTCTACTGGGATCGCCAGCAGACGCTGGACTTCTACGCCAACATGGCCAGCCAGCCGCTGGATGTTATCTACCTCGGCGAAACCGTTTGCTCCAAGCGCCGCGCGCTGATGCTCGATGACTGGCTTGGTCTGGCCCGTGATCTGGCTGAAGCCTCCTCGGCGCAACTGGTCTTGTCCGGCCTGACCCTGGTCGAAGCCGCTTCCGAGCTATCCAGCCTGCGCCGCCTGTGTGACAACGGCGAGCTGCTGGTGGAAGCCAATGACATGGGCGCGGTGCAGTTGATGTCCGAGCGCAAGTTGCCCTTCGTCGGCGGCCCGGCGCTGAATCTCTACAACGGCCATGCGCTGGCCGAACTGGTGGCCAGCGGCATGACCCGCTGGGTGCCGCCGGTGGAAGCCTCCGGCAAGCTGATCAAGAGTGCCCGCGCGCAACTGCAGGAACTGGGCGTGGCGCTGCCGGAAATCGAGATATTCGCCTACGGCCATTTGCCGCTGGCCTATTCGGCGCGCTGCTTCACCGCCCGTGCCGAGAACCGGCCGAAGGACGACTGCCAGTTCTGCTGCCAGAACTATCCCGAGGGCATTCCGCTGCTGAGCCAGGAGGGTGAGGCGCTGTTCACCATCAACGGTATCCAGACCATGTCCGCAGCGGTCAGCAACCTGCTCGCCGACTACGCGGGTCTGGTCGACAGCGGTGCCGATCTGCTGCGCCTGAGCCCGCGCGCTGCCGGTATGGACGAGGTGATCGCTGCCTTCGATGCAGTGCGCAAGGGCGCGCTGCCGCCGCTGGCGGTGGATGGTTGCAATGGGTATTGGCATGGCCAGCCGGGCATGCTGCGCGCCGAGGAGGCCGGATTATGCTGAATCCACGTGCCCATCTGGTGAATCTCGGCGGGCGGCTGTTGCCGCTTGCGGCCAAGACGCCATTCCTGCTCCAGCGCCTGGCGCTGGAGCGCAGCCTCAATCAGGTATTCGCCGAAGCACTGAGCGACGGCGCCTTCAACGTGCTTGACGGCCACTGGATGAAGCTCGAAGTCGCCGACCTCGGCCTTGCCTGGTGCCTGACCTGCGAGCGCGAGCAGTTGCGCATTGCGGCGCAGGCACCGGTGGAGGTGACCATTCGCGGCAACTGGCGCGAGTTCCTGCTGTTGGCCAGCCGTCAGGAAGACCCGGATACGCTGTTCTTCCGCCGCCGGCTGGTTATCGAGGGTGATACCGAGCTGGGCCTGGCAATCAAGAATCTGATCGACAGTCTCGACCCCGACACGCTGCCGAGCTGGCTGTGGAAACTGCTGCAGGGTGCCGGCGAGGAGGTAGCGGCGGCCGGCCGGGCACAGGCGGCCAGAGCCTGACCGATTGTTCCGCCCGCAGCCGTCGCAAACTGCCTGCGCCCGCAAGGTTCAGGCTGGCGGACCGCCCCGACGATTCGCTGTAGCAGCGAGCCTGCTTTGGATGCGTCTGGAGGCGGACCGAGGTATCGGCCCGATCCCCGGCGCGGCGCAACAGTGCGGGGGACGGCAGGGCGCGCTACCCGCTGGAACGAACTGTTCTGCGATTCCAGCGACACGCTCAGTCCGTGGGTTTCAGGCTGTGCGCAGCTGCATCCGGTCACTGGCGATAATGTCTTTCATGTCATCGAACAGCGCGCTGATCTCCTCCTCGCTGCAGTCTTCCCGATAGCGCTTGCGCAAGCCGTAGCTGCTGAGGGTGATGTGCACGTCGGGTGTCACGCCGTGCTGCGCGAGGCAGGCTCGGGCGCAATGCATCGGGCAGCCGTCGATGGCGAGAATGGGGCGGCCGGAGTTGGCTTTCTTCACCAGCGCTGCAACGCGCCCGCCGACGCCGGCGATGCAGGACATTTCCGCCAGCCCGGCGCGATCGAGGCGCACCGCCAGGGTGTTGGCCAGCTGCGCGACATTCGAACAACCGGAGCATGAATAGACCAGGGGCGCAGGCGTTGTGGTGATCATCGCGTTTTCCTGACGGTGGCGTGACGCGGGTCATTTTCCAAGGCGCGCCGTTGACTGGCTTTGACAGCAATCAAGATCACTGGGGCGTTCTGCCGCAGGTCACTCGTCATAGGCGGCGAGCTTGCGGTTGTCGAGAATCTCGATGCGTCGCCGCTGGACCGATATGGTCCCGGCGTCGATCAGCCGATGCAGGATGCGCGAGAAGGTTTCCGGCTGAATGCCCAGTTTCGACGCGATCAAGCGTTTCGGCACATCGAGCACCACCACGCCGCTGTCGTCCTGCTGCGATTGCGCGAGAAAGCGCACCACTCGATGGCTGGCGTTGGCCAGGGTGAGGGTGTCGATCTCGGTCATACGCTGGTGCAGCCGAATGCTCAGGGTGGCGAGGATGTCCAGGCAGATATCCGGGTGCTGCTCGAGAATGCGCCGGTAATGCGGCCCGTTCAGGCTCGCCACCAGGCTGGCCTTTAGCGCGGTGGCGCTGACCGGATAGCTCGGCGTGCCCTTGAACAACAGCGCTTCGGCGAACGATTCACCGGCACGCATCACTTCCACCAGCTTCTCTTGCCCGTCGCAGACTACGCGGTGCAGCTTGATCTGGCCGCTGAAGAGGAAATAGAAGCGGTCGGCCTTATCGCCCTGATGAAACAGCGAGGCCCCCGCAGGCAGGCGCTTCAGGTTGGCAGAGGTGCACACCTCCTGTAACGCCGCCTCGGGCAGTCGGCTGAACAGATGGTGGCGGCGCAATTCCGCGACCAGGGTTTTTTCAGTGAGCATGTGTCCTCCCCCGGATTGAACCGGGTTTATCAGCCTGCATCCTAGGAGCCCGGTGTCCGCCGCTTCCTTGATCACGGACAAGAGTGTCGGCCATGAGCCGTCGGCGCCGTCCGGCGATCACTTGCCTGTGCTTGACGATGGTCAATTCGGTAATGAGGTTCCACCTCTAAAGTCACACCATATTGTGTTTTCGGCGAATAAATTCACTACATATGGTTATGGAGGCGTTGATGCCCAGGCAGGCAGAGGTGGCGAAACCGGTTTCACTGCGCAAGCGCGATGGCCGACTGGCGGCGTTCGAAGTGGACAAGATCGAGCGCGCCATCGCGGCGGCAGGCGCGGCGACCGGCGAGTTCGAGTTGACAATGGCGCAGGCATTGGCCGAGGCCGTTCGTCAGCAACTGGCCCATCGCACGGCGGTGGAGGTAGAGCAGGTGCAGGACGGCGTCGAGCGTGCCCTGATGGCAGCCGGCTACTTCGATACCGCCCGGGCCTACATCGTCTACCGCGAACGCCATGCGCGTCTGCGCCGAGATCGCAAGGTGGTGGTCGACGTCGCCGCCTCGATGAACGAATACCTCTCCCGCGAAGACTGGCGGGTGCGCGCCAACGCCAACCAGGGCTACTCACTCGGTGGGCTGATCCTCAATGTGTCCGGCAAGGTCACCGCCAACTACTGGCTGGACGAGGTCTACAGCCCGGAGATCGGCACGGCGCATCGCGAAGGCGATCTGCATATCCACGACCTGGACATGCTCGCCGGCTATTGCGCTGGCTGGTCACTGCGGACCCTGCTCAATGAGGGCTTCAACGGGATTCCGGGGCGGGTTGAGGCCGGCCCGCCCAAGCATCTGTCCAGCGCGTTGGGGCAGATGGTCAATTTTCTCGGCACGCTGCAGAACGAGTGGGCCGGCGCGCAGGCGTTCAGCTCCTTCGATACCTACCTCGCACCGTTCGTGCGCAAGGACAACCTTGGCTTCGCCGAAATCCGCCAGGCCATTCAGGAGTTCATCTACAACCTCAACGTGCCGTCGCGCTGGGGCACGCAGACCCCGTTCACCAACCTGACCTTCGACTGGGTTTGCCCGGAAGACCTGCGCGAACAGATCCCCTACATCGGCGGCGAGGAGATGCCCTTCGCCTACGGCGAGCTGCAGGCCGAGATGGAGCTGATCAACCGTGCCTATATAGAAGTGATGCAGGCCGGTGACGGCCTCGGCCGGGTTTTCACCTTCCCGATCCCGACCTACAACATCACCCACGATTTTCCCTGGGACAGCGAGAACGCCGAGCGCCTGTTCGAAATGACCGCCCGCTACGGGCTGCCGTACTTCCAGAACTTCCTCAATTCGGACATGCAGCCGAACCAGGTGCGTTCGATGTGCTGCCGCCTGCAGCTGGACGTGCGCGAGCTGCTCAAGCGCGGTGGCGGGCTGTTCGGTTCTGCCGAGCAGACCGGTTCGCTGGGCGTGGTGACGGTGAACTGTGCACGCCTGGGCTATCTCTTGCGCGGTGACAAGGCGGCGCTGCTCGAGCAGCTGGATACGCTGCTGGACATGGCGCGGCAGAGTCTGGAGGTCAAGCGCAAGGTCATCCAGCACCATATGGATGCCGGGCTCTACCCCTACACCAAGCGTTATCTGGGCACACTGCGCAATCACTTCTCCACCATCGGGGTGAACGGTCTGCACGAGATGGTGCGCAATTTCACCGACGATACCGAGGGGCTGCAGACCGCTGCCGGTCGCGCGCTGGCGATCGAGGTGCTCGACCACGTGCGTGCGCGGCTGGTGCAGTTCCAGGAAGACACCGGGCACCTCTACAACCTTGAGGCGACGCCGGCCGAAGGCACCACCTATCGTTTCGCCAAGGAAGACCGCAAGCGCTTCCCCGACATCCTCCAGGCGGGTTCGGCCGAGGCGCCGTACTACACCAACTCCTCGCAACTGCCGGTCGGCTTCACCGACGACCCCTTCGAGGCCCTGGAGCTGCAGGACGAGCTGCAGTGCAAGTACACCGGCGGCACCGTGCTGCACCTGTACATGGCCGAGCAGATTTCCTCGGCCGAGGCCTGCAAGAAGCTGGTACGCAATGCGCTGTCGCGCTACCGCCTGCCGTACCTGACGGTAACGCCGACCTTCTCGATCTGCCCGGTGCACGGTTATCTCGCTGGCGAGCACGAGTTCTGCCCGAAGTGCGATGAGGCGCTGCTGCACAAGCAGCAAGCCGAAACGGCCCTGGCGGTCTGATCTGCGATCCCGTGTCACGCCGCTCCAATAGGTGCGGCGCCGCATAATCAACCCTAAGCAAAAGGAGCGTCACCATGAACTCAGCCAGCCAACTGCCCCAGGACCAGCGCCAACGTTGCGAAGTCTGGACCCGCGTGATGGGCTATCACCGCCCGGTTACCGCATTCAATCCGGGCAAGCAGTCCGAGCATCGCGAGCGCCTGCATTTCACTGAAGCAGCGGCGCGGTGACCGCAGCACTTCGCGTCGGGGGGTTGGTCCCCCTGACCACGCTGGACTTCCCAGACCATCTGGCCTGCGTGCTGTTCTGCCAGGGTTGCGGCTGGCGCTGCCGCTACTGCCACAACCCGCAGCTGATCCCCGCCTGCGGCAGTGAGGAAAAGCCCTGGCCGGAGATTCTCGCCTTTCTCGAACAGCGCGTCGGCCTGCTCGAGGCGGTGGTGTTCAGCGGTGGCGAGCCGACCCTGCAGACCGCGCTGCCCGAGGCCATCGCCCAGGTGCGGGCGCTGGGCTACAAGGTCGGCCTGCACAGCGCCGGCATCAAGCCGAAGCTGTTCGCCAACATCCTGCCGCTGGTGGATTGGGTCGGTTTCGACATCAAGGCACTGCCCGAGCACAGCACGGCAATCACCGGCGTGGATGGCAGCGGCAAGGCCAACTGGAAGAGTCTCGAACACCTGCTGCAAAGTGGCGTCGAGCACGAATGCCGGACCACCGTGCACTGGCAGCTGTTCGACGCCGATGCGCTGTGGGACATGGCCCAGCGCCTGCGCCGACTGGGTGTCGAACGCTTCGCCGTGCAGTGCGTGCGCACCGCGCGGATGCTCGACGACAGCCTCGCCGATAGCCGCGCACCCTACGATCAGCAGCGCCTGTGGGAACGGCTGGACCAGCTGTTCCCTTCGTTCGTTTTGCGAGGTTAGGTGTATGTGGGCCGCAGCGGGCGGCCCACTCAATGCCTCATCGACCTCAGCTCCAGCCCCAGAACTGCAGCCACCAGCCATAGCCCACCAGCGCGCAACCGGCATTGACGCAGGCGAACGCCAGCAGCCGGCGCATGCCGTTGCCGCCGTGACGGCTGATCACGTTCCAGGCCAGGTACAGACTCCACACCACGGCGCCGATCAGCAGCGCGGCGCGAGCCGGTTGCGCCCAGGCCAGCAGGAAGCCCTCGTAGCGCAGCAGCTTGACCGTGGTGGCGGACAGGCCGAGAAACAGCCCGGCGCCACCCAGCGGCACCAGTGCCAATGCGAGGTGCTGGAACACATTATCGCCACGGCGCATCACCCGCACGGCCGCACGCAGCAGCAGCCACAGCGCGCCGCCAACGAGCAACGAGGCACCGAAGATGTAGGTGAGGATCACGGCGCCATCGAGCCAGGTGAAGGCATCGTTGGCCTGCGGATAATGGGTCAGCAGCCACCAGGGCGCGTTGGCTTCCAGCGGCCAGAAGATGTCGCGATCCACCAGCCATTCCGCCGCGGCCTGCTTGAGGGTGATGAACCAGGGACTGACCGTCCACTGGAAGGCGCCCATAGCCAGGCCGATCATGCCGAACAGCAACAGGGTGCTGTCCCAGTGATCGCTTTGCTGCTGACCGCCGACGATGAGGATTTCAGAATTGGGCGAACGGGCGCTCAGCTGCACTGCACCGCGCTGGCTGCTGCAGCGGCCGCAGGCATGGCAATCGGCATTGCCCTGCATGCGACGGATGTCGATCAGCGGGGCGCAGTTGGGTGTCGGCAGGTGCGGTTCGCGATTTTCCAGCCAGCGCTGTTCGTCGACCTTGTAGTGCACCGGCGCCAAGCGGGCGAGCAGGGCGAACACGCCGCTGACCGGGCACAGATGGCGGCACCAGACCCGCTTGCCGCGGCCGTAGAGAAAGCCCACCAGCATCGCCGCGACGGTGGAGCCGCCGAGGATCAGCAGTGCCGCCTGGGCATAGTCATAGACGCTGATCAGCTGGCCGTAGACGGTTGTGAGGATGAAGGCGATGGTCGGCCAGCCGCTCCAGCGCACCCAGCGCGGGGTGCGTTTGTTCAGCCCGCGCCAGCTGATCCATTCGCTGAGCGAGCCTTCGGGGCAGAGCACGCCGCACCACAGGCGACCGAAGAAGATCATCGACAGCAGCACGAAGGGCCACCACAGGCCCCAGAAGATGAACTGCGCCAGTACCGTCAGGTTATCGAGCATGCCGGCCTGGGCCGGCGGCAGATCAAGAAAGGCGGGGATCACCAGCAGCGTCAGGTAGAACCCCACCACCAGCCACTGCAGCGCGCGAATGGCTTTCGCATGCTGGCGCAGCAGGTCACCGAGTCGCGCCAGCCACGGCGCCTGGGTGATCATGCTGGCCTCGCAGCGAGCTGCACCTGTGCCCGCGGTTTGAGCCATGCCCACGCGGCGCCCCCCCCGGGGGGGGAGCCAGTAAAGGCCCAGAACTACCGCGGCGGCCAGCGAAGGCATGGCGCGATAGCCGGTGAGGCCGGCCAGGGTGCCGCCGAGCGCGCCGCCATCATCCAGCAGGGCCGAGGTATCCCAGAGCGGATCGCCGAACACCGTGTACAGCACTTCCGGTACGTCCATACCCATCAGCTGGCCGCTGAAGCGATCCAGCGCCGCCATCAGCAATGCGCCGCCGAGCAGCAGCAACATCACTTCGCTGACCTGGAAGAAACGCCGCCAGCTGAAGTAGCGGCTGCCGGCCTGCAGGGCTGCATAACTGAGCACTGCGAGGACGAAACCGAGTACACCGCCGATGACGAAGCGGGTGAGGTCCATGCCCGCCTGCTGGTTACCGATGCCGTAGAGGAACACCACTGTCTCGCTGCCTTCACGGCCCACAGCGAGCATGGCCAGCAGCAACAGGCCGATGCCGCTGCCCTGGCTGAGCTTTTCCGCGGCGCTGTTCTGCAGGCTGGTCTTCAGCGTGCGGCCATGCTGATGCATCCAGCCGACCATGTGCAGGATCAGCAGGCTGGCTACCAGCAGCATCGCGCACTGGAACCATTCGCCACCGCTGCCCGCCAGCCAGTCGCCGGCCTGCAATACGCCCCAGCCCAGCGCAGCGGCCAGACCGAGACCGGCGGCGACACCGGCCCAGAGCATGCGCAGCGCATTGGCCGCGCCTGGTTGCTGGCGCAGCCAGGCATGCAGGATGCCGATGACCAGCAGGGCCTCGACGCTTTCGCGCCAGACGATGAACATGGATTGGCCCATGGGACTCTCCTCAGAAAAGCAACTACTTGGCGACGATCTCGCCTTCGGGAAGATCCATATGGAATTCGTCGAAGAATGGATAGCGGCCCGGCTTCAGCGGGTGGATCACGACGAAGGAGGTCACCCCGGGTGACAGCACCTTCTCGACGCGTAGCGGGGTGCTCTCGAACTCGGTCGGCCCGCTGCCGGCGTTGTGCACGATGATCTTGAAGCGCTGGCGGGCAGGGACTTCGATGGTCGCTGGCTCGAAGTGGCCGTCACGTATGGTCAGCTCGTACGTCGGCAGCGCGGCCTGCGCCGGGCTCGCGAGCCCGACCAGTAGCGGCAGCACGCCGAGCAGCGATTGCCCGGCGCGACGCATCAGTAGCCCCCTTTCTTGCCGATGCCGGCGTAGGTGAACTCGTACGTCAGCTCGCAGCCTTCGAACCAGGGGGCGACGCCGGTTTCCTTGTCGGTGTGGCGACCGAACATGTTGTGCCCCGAGCCCGGCGGCAGGATCTTGTAGGTCAACTGGTACTTGCCTGGGCCGAGCAGCTTGACGTTGTCACCGTAGTGCGGGCCGTCGTTTGCCACCATCGGATGGAAATCGCCTTCAACGACTTCGTCGGAACCCTTCTTGCGCAGCGTGTAGTGGATGCTCAGGTAAGGGACGAAGCTGCCTTCCTGCCAGCCGTTGCGGTTGTCTTCGGTGGCGCTGATATCGGCCTCGAGATGCACGTCGGACTCGGCCGCGGCACGCATCATGCCCGGTGGGTCCATTTCGACCGGCTGCAGATACACCGCGCCGACCTCCATGCCGCCGCACTGCTGTGGTTCGCCGATGGGGTATTCCTTCGCCTGGGCGAGCGGGGTGAGCAGCAGGGTTGTGATGGCCAGTGTGACGGGGATGCGCATTGGGAATTCTCCGGAAACAGAAAAGGACGGAGCGAAGATTGCACTTGCGCTTCCGAATGATAATGATTCGCGTCAATTTCCCAAGAAATATTTTGTTACCGGTGTCTGAATGCAAAGCTGTATGCCGCTGCAGACGGCTGTTTGCGGGCGCTGCAGGCTAACTGCGACAGGTCGTCACAGTGGCACTTGGTGTGGGTGTGCAGGGTGCAGCGACCCGAACCGGCGCCGAACGAATCCTCTAAGATGGTGCACCTTTCGTATCCGGGGACTTCATGCAACCGCCCGTCTCACTCGACGCCCGCACCGCACGGATTCTTCCGTGGCTGGTGGCCATCGCCTTCTTCATGCAGACGCTGGACGGCACCATTCTCAATACCGCGCTGCCGGCCATGGCGCGTGATCTGGCGGAAAACCCCCTGCGCATGCAGGGTGTGGTGATCGCCTACATGCTCACGGTGGCGCTGCTGATTCCGGCATCCGGCTGGATTGCTGACCGCTTCGGTAGCCGGCGCATCTTCGTGACCGCCATCGTGCTGTTTTCCGTGGGCTCGCTGTTGTGCGCGTTGTCGACCAGCTTCAACCAGCTGGTGGCTTCCCGCGTGCTGCAGGCGCTGGGCGGAGCGCTGATGCTGCCGGTGGGGCGGCTGGTGGTGCTGCGGGCATTTCCGCGCAGCGACTTCGTGCGGATCATGGCCTTTATCGCACTGCCAGGACTGGTCGGCCCGTTGCTCGGGCCAACCCTGGGTGGCTGGCTGGTGGAGTACGCCTCCTGGCACTGGATCTTCCTGATCAATCTGCCGGTGGGCGTGATTGGCTGCATCGCCGCGCTGCGCTTCATGCCCGATCTCAAAGGGCCCAAGCGGGTGCGCTTCGATACGCTCGGCTTCCTGCTGTTCGGCGCAGCGATGGTGCTGGTCACCATCGCGCTGGAGGGGCTCGGCCAGATGCACATGTCGCATGCCCGCGTGATGCTGCTGCTGTTCGGCGGCGCAGCGTGCATGGCGGCCTACTGGCTGCGCGCCGGGCGCATCGATGCGCCGCTGTTCAGCCCCAAGCTGTTCCATACGCGCAGCTTTGCGGTGGGCATCTTCGGCAACCTGTTTGCCCGGCTGGGTGGTGGCGCGCTGCCATTCCTGTTGCCATTGCTGCTGCAGGTGGCGCTTGGCTATTCGCCGGCGCAGGCCGGGATGAGCATGATTCCGCTGGCCTTGGGTGCGATGGCGGTCAAATCCCTGGCCAAGCCGATCATCGATCGTCTCGGTTATCGCCGTCTGCTGATCGGCAACACGCTGCTGCTCGGCTGCCTGATCGCCATCCTGGCGACCATCGATGGACAAACGCCGACGTGGCTGCTGCTGGTGCATCTGGGCCTGATCGGCATGGTCAACTCGATGCAGTTCACCGCGATGAACACCGTCACCCTGGTCGGCCTTAGCCATGCCGACGCCAGTAGCGGCAACAGCCTGCTGTCGGTGGTGGTGCAGCTATCAATGAGCCTTGGCGTCGCCACCGCCGGTGCGCTGCTGGGAGGCTTCACCGTGGACGGCGCGCAGGGCAGTGAGGTGCTTCGGGCATTTCAGCTGACGTTTCTCTGCGTCGGCGGTATGGCGATGCTCGCTGCCGCATTGTTCCTGCAGCTGGAACATCGCGACCCTGGCCATGACGACGATGTGCGGCGACCGGTGGATGTCGGCGAATAGTGCCGACGCCTATCTGTAATGTTTCACGACATGTGGTTGCTTGAGCGCTGCGTCGGGCTGGCGCAGCGCCCAACGAGCTCAGCGGGATGTGGCGGCTATGGCCATCGGCTCAGCGCAAAGACCCGCTGCAATTGTTTACCTGTTCAAGTAAACATTATCGACCTGTCGTCATAGGCTACATATCGTTGAGCCTCTGGAAGCGGCATTGCGCCGCAAGCAAAGGAGCGAAACGATGAGTGCAATGAGCCTCGCCTGGCTGCTGATCGGCACCTCGCTGTGCGGCGTGATGGTGCTACTGGTACTGCTCTGGCTGCTATGGATGGGCCGGCAGAGCCAATGCCGAGAACTGGAAGTGCTGCGCGAACTGCTGGATGGCCTTGGTCAGGTGATCGTGCGCCTGGAGCAGGACAAGGCTGAGTTGACTTCCGGGCTGCGGGCGGAAAAGGCGCAAGCCGCCCAGCTACGTCGTCAGCTAGAACTGCTACGTCGTTGAGGGTGGTGATTTTGTTTTTTAAACAAACATATTTCTTCGAAATCGTCCCGCTCGTCGTTATGATGCCGCCTGATTTTTTATAAAAACTACAAATCAGGAGGTTTTCATGCATCCCGTAGTGGTCGAAGTCACCCAGCGCCTGATCGAGCGTAGCCGGCCTACGCGCGAAGCCTATCTCGCCATGGTTCGCGGCGCTGCCAGTGCTGGGCCTGCCCGCAACGGCGCGCAATGCGCGAACTTCGCCCATGGCGTTGCCGGTTGCGGCGCGCAGGACAAGCAGCGCCTGCGGCTGCCGGATGCGGCCAACATCGCCATCGTCACGGCCTACAACGACATGCTCTCGGCGCATCAGCCCTATGAGGACTACCCCGAGCGCCTGCGCCACGCGCTGCGCGATATCGGCTCGGTGGGGCAGGTGGCGGGCGGTGTGCCGGCGATGTGTGACGGTGTCACCCAGGGCGAGCCGGGCATGGAGCTGGCCATCGCCAGTCGCGAGGTGATCGCCATGAGCACCGCGGTGGCGCTGTCGCACAACCTGTTCGATGGGGCGCTGCTGCTCGGCATCTGCGACAAGATCGTTCCCGGATTGCTGATCGGTTCGCTGCGCTTCGGGCATCTGCCCGCTGTGTTCGTGCCGGCCGGTCCGATGCCGTCCGGCCTGGCCAACAAGGACAAGGCCGCGGTGCGCCAGCGCTACGCCGAAGGCAAGGCAGGTCGCGACGAGCTGCTGGCGGCGGAAATGCAGGCCTATCACAGTCCCGGTACCTGTACCTTCTACGGCACCGCCAACACCAACCAGATGCTGATGGAGGTCATGGGCCTGCACTTGCCGGGCTCTTCCTTCGTCAACCCAGGCACGCCATTGCGCGATGCGCTGACCGCCGAGGCCGCGCGGCAGGTCACTCGACTGACGCCACAGGGCGGCAGCTTCACGCCGCTCGGTGAGCTCGTCGACGAGCGCGTATTGGTCAACGCCGTCGTCGCGCTGCATGCCACCGGCGGCTCGACCAATCACACCCTGCACATGCCGGCCATCGCCCAGGCGGCGGGCATCCAGCTGACCTGGCAGGACATGGCTGACCTTTCCGCAGTGGTGCCGACGCTGGCGCGGGTCTATCCCAATGGTTCAGCCGACATCAATCACTTCCATGCCGCGGGCGGCGTCGCGCTGCTGGTGCGCGAGCTGCTCGCGGCCGGCCTGCTGCACGAGGATGTGCATACCGTGATGGGTCGCGGCCTCAATCGCTACACCCAGGAGCCCTTCCTCGAAGACGGTCGGCTGACTTGGCGTGAAGGCGCTGCGGCGAGCCTGGACGAAAGCATCCTGCGGCCGGTCGCGCGGCCGTTCTCGGCTGAAGGTGGGCTGCGGGTGATGAGCGGCAATCTCGGTCGTGGCGTGATGAAGGTGTCCGCCGTGGCGCCCGAGCATCGTGTCGTGGAAGCGCCGGCGCGGGTCTTTGCCGATCAGCTGGAGCTGGTCGAGGCGTTCAAGGCGGGCGAGCTGGAGCGCGACGTCGTTGCAGTAGTGCGCTTCCAGGGGCCGCGTGCCAACGGTATGCCCGAGTTGCACAAACTGACGCCCTATCTCGGTCTGCTGCAGGACCGCGGCTTCAAGGTCGCGCTGGTCACCGACGGGCGCATGTCCGGTGCGTCGGGCAAGGTGCCGGCCGCGATCCATGTATGTCCCGAGGCAATCGATGGCGGCCCGCTGGCGCGCGTGCGTGACGGCGATCTGCTGCGCGTGGATGGGCAGACCGGCGTGCTCGAGGTGCTGGTAGATGCTGCCGAGCTGGCTGATCGATCGCCGGCTGCTGCGCCGCCTGTGGGTGTGCAGGGCTGCGGGCGCGAGCTGTTCGGCTTTATGCGCTCGGCGTTCAGCTCCGCCGAGCAGGGCGCCAGCGTGTTCACTGCGGGGCTGGAGACGCTGCGATGAGGCTGGCGCTGGTCGGAGATATAGGCGGCACCAATGCGCGTTTCGCGCTGTGGCGCGACTCGCAGTTGGAGGCGGTGCAAGTGCTGGCTGCGGCGGACTTCGAAACCCCGGAGCAGGCAGTCGAACATTACCTGTCAACGCTCGGCCTGGCGCCGGGCAGCATTCGCGCCATGTGCCTGGCCTGTGCCGGGCCGGTCAAGGGTGAGCAGTTCACGTTCACCAACAATCACTGGCGGCTGACGCGGCGCGACTTCTGCGGTGCCCTGCAGCTGGACGAGCTGCTGCTGATCAATGACTTCGCCGCGATGGCGCTGGGCATGACGCGGGTAAGCGAGACGGGGCGGCGCATGATCTGTGCTGGCGAGGCCGAGCTGGATGCGCCGGCGTTGGTTATCGGGCCGGGCACCGGGCTTGGCGTCGCCGCGTTGCTGCCCTTGGGTGGTGGCAGCTGGCGCGCGCTGCCGGGGGAGGGCGGACACGTCGATCTGCCCGTGGCGGATGCGCACGAGGCGGCGCTGTGGCAGATGCTGTTCGCCCAGCTTGGCCATGTGCGCGCGGAAGACGTGCTCAGTGGCGGTGGCCTGTTGCTGCTCTATCGTGCGGTCTGTGCCCTGGCCGGTTTGATGCCGCGACTGGCGTCGCCGGCTGAGGTCACGGCGGCTGCGCTCGCTGGTGATCATGTCGCGGTGGCGACCCTGGAGCAGTTCTGCGTGTGGCTCGGGCGGGTCGCCGGCAACAACGTGCTCACGCTCGGTGCGCGCGGTGGGGTGTATATCGTCGGTGGTGTGGTGCCGCGTTTCGCCGATTTCTTCGCGGCTAGTGGTTTCGCCCGCGGCTTCGCCAGCAAGGGTTCCATGAGCGGCTATCTCGGCGATGTGCCGGTGTGGCTGGTCACCGCTGACTATCCGGGGCTGGAGGGCGCTGGGGTAGCGTTGGAGCAGGCGCTGGCATGATGATTGGGCGATTTTTCGGATATGTGGCGGCCGGATGTTGTTATAGCAACATCCGGCGTCTCGCGCCGGCGCGGTTGCCTTAGCTCGGCTCTTCATCCGCCGGGTAGCGGCTGGCATTGAGGCTTTCCTTTACCTTGCGCAGGTGCGGCTGGAAATCCACGCCGCGGCGCAGGGTCATGCCGGTGGCGAGCACGTCGAGTACGGTGAGCTGGATGATGCGTGAGGTCATCGGCATGTAGATGTCGGTGTCCTCGGGCAGCGGAATGTTCAGGCTCAGCGTGCTGGCCTGCGCCAGTGGCGAGCCGGCGGCGGTCAGGCCGAGTACCGAGGCGCCGTTCTGCCGCGCGATACGTGCCACCTCCACCAGTTCGCGGGTGCGCCCGGTGTAGGAAATGATCACGAACAGCTCGCCGGTATGCGCCACCGAGGCCAGCATGCGCTGCATCAGCACGTCCGAATGCGCGGTTACTGCCAGGTTGAAGCGGAAGAACTTGTGCTGCGCATCCAGCGCCACCGAGGCCGAGGCGCCGAGGCCGAAAAAGTGGATCTGCCGGGCCTGGATCATCAAGTCCACGGCTCGGCTGACCAGCTGCGGATCGAGGCTCTGGCAGGCGCTATCCAGCGAGGCGATGGCCGAGCCGAAAATCTTGCGCGTGTATTCCGCCGGGCCGTCGTCGGGCTCCACCGCCTGGCTGACATAGGCGGCGCCGCTAGCCAGGCTCTGCGCCAGTTGCATCTTCAGTTCCGGGTAGCCGCTGACGCCGAACGAGCGACAGAAGCGATTCACTGTCGGCTCGCTGACCTGCGCGGTCTGCGCCAGGGTGGCGATGCTGAAGCGGGTGGCCTGCTGCGGGTTGCGCAGGATCACCTCGGCGACCTTGCGCTCGGCCTTGTTGAGGTCGTCGATGCGGCGCTGGATCTGCTCAAGCAGGTTGTGTACGCGGTCCATGTCGGTCCTGATGCGGCTTGCCAAAGGGGTGGCCTATGCTACTGAGCGAGATGCGGAGCGACCATAGGAATCTTGTTTTGCAGTAAATGTTGTTTTTATTACTACATTGAGCTTGAATAACAGGGCATCGCCGTGTATTCATAGTGCAGTTTTAGTAGAAGAACAAACATCATGACGCCACTATCTGTCGAACCCTGCACCCTGGCGCTGTTCGGCGCCCTCGGTGATCTGGCCCTGCGCAAGCTGTTTCCCGCGCTCTATCAGCTCGATCGCGCCGGTCTGCTGCCAACCGAAACGCGCCTGCTCGCGCTGGCGCGTGAGAGCGGCGAGCCGGCAAGCCATCTGGCGATGATCGAAGAGCATCTGCGCCGCCACGTCGGCGAACGCGACCTCGATGAAGCCGTGCTGCAGCGCTTCATGGCGCGCCTGGACTACCTGAGCATGGATTTCCGCCGCGCCGAGGATTTCGCTGCGCTGGCGGACAAGGCCGGCAACGCGGAAAGCATCGTCGCCTTCTTCGCCACCCCGGCTTCCGTCTACGGCGCGATCTGCGCCGGGCTGGCCGAGGCGGGCCTGGCCGAGCGCACCCGCGTGGTGCTGGAAAAGCCCATCGGTCATGACCTGGAATCCTCCCGCGAAGTGAACGACGCGGTGGCGCGCTTCTTCCCGGAAGACCGCACCTACCGCATCGACCATTACCTGGGCAAGGACACGGTGCAGAACCTGATCGCCCTGCGTTTCGCCAACAGCCTGTTCGAAACCCAGTGGAACCAGAATCACATCTCCCACGTGGAGATCACCGTTGCCGAAACCGTCGGCATCGAAGGCCGCTGGGGCTACTTCGACCAGGCCGGCCAGCTGCGCGACATGATCCAGAACCACCTGCTGCAGCTGCTCTGCCTGATCGCCATGGACCCGCCCAGCGACCTCTCGGCCGACAGCATCCGCGACGAGAAGGTCAAGGTGCTCAAGGCGCTGGCGCCGATTGCGCCAGAACATCTTGGCCAGCAGCTGGTGCGCGGCCAGTACGTCGCCGGCAGCATCCTTGGCCGCCACGTGCCGGGCTATCTGGAGGAAGAAAACTCCAACACCCAGAGCGACACCGAAACCTTCGTCGCGCTGCGGGCGGAAATCTGCAATTGGCGCTGGGCCGGCGTGCCGTTCTACCTGCGTACCGGTAAGCGCATGCCGCAGAAGCTGTCGCAGATCGTTATCCACTTCAAGGCGCCGCCGCACTACATCTTTGCCCCGGAACAGCGCCAGCTTATCGGCAACAAGCTGATCATCCGCCTGCAGCCGCAGGAGGGCATCTCGCTGCTGGTGATGACCAAGGACCAGGGCCTGGACAAGGGCATGCAGCTGCGCAGCGGCCCGTTGCAGCTGAATTTCTCGGAAACCTACAAGAGCCCGCGCATCCCCGATGCCTACGAGCGACTGTTGCTCGAAGTGATGAAGGGCAACCAGAACCTCTTCGTGCGCAAGGACGAAATCGAATACGCCTGGAAGTGGTGCGACCAGCTGATCGACGGCTGGCAGCGCGTCGGCGCCCCACCCAAACCTTACGCAGCAGGCAGCTGGGGACCGGCTGCTTCGATTGCCCTGATCAGCCGTGATGGCAGGAGTTGGTATGACGATCTCTAATCTCGATCTGCCGGTGCAGACCCTGGGTTTCAGCCTTGGTGACGCCGAGCAGCTGGCCGGCGAACTGGCGCTGACCGTGAGCAACGCTCTGCGCGGCGCGATTGCCGAGCGTGGCGCGGCGACGCTGGTGGTTTCCGGCGGCCGCAGCCCGATCGCCTTCTTCGAGCGCCTCGCGCAGCAGGAACTGGATTGGGCCAAGGTCACCGTCAGCCTCGCCGACGAGCGCTGGGTGCCGGTCAGCCATCCCGACAGCAATGAAGGCCTGCTGCGTCGCCACCTGCTGCAGGGGCCGGCCGCCGCGGCGCGCCTGGTCGGCCTCTACCAGAGCGCGACAAGCCTCGAGCAGGCCGCTGATCGTGCCGATGCCGTATTGGCTGAACTGCCGCCAATCGACGTGCTGGTGCTGGGCATGGGTGAAGACGGCCACACCGCCTCGCTGTTCCCCGACAGCCCGAATCTGCAGCAGGCGCTCGACCCGCGTGGCACGCGGCGTTGCCTGCCGATGCAGGCGCCGACCGTGCCGCGCCAGCGCCTGAGCATGACCCTGGCGTTGCTGGCCAGCGCGCGGCTGACGCTGCTCGCACTGCATGGTCGCGGCAAGCTGGCCACGCTCAATCAGGCGCTGGCTGGCGAGCCCTACGAAGCGATGCCGATTCGCGCCTTCCTCGCCCGTCCCCTCGAAATCTACTGGTGCCCCTGAGGCCGCAAGGAATCTTCCATGACATCTATCCAAACCAGCGTTGACGCCATGAACGACAAGATCGCCCTGATCGACAAGTGGTGCAGCGCTGCGCGCATCCTGCCGGTGATCACCATCGAGCGTGAGGCGGACATCCTGCCGCTGGCCGATGCTCTGGCCGCCGGTGGCCTGCGCGTGCTCGAGATCACCCTGCGTTCGGCGCTGGGCCTGGGCGCCATTCGCCTGCTGCGCGAGCAGCGCCCGGAGCTGATCGTCGGCGCCGGCACCGTGCTCGACGCCAACATGCTGGAGCAGGCCGAGGCCGCCGGTGCACAGTTCATCGTCTCGCCCGGCAGCACGCCGGCGCTGCTCGAGGCCGCGTTGCAAGGGCCGCTGCCGCTGCTGCCGGGCGTCGCCAGCGCCTCGGAAATCATGCTCGGCTACGCCATGGGCTATCGCCGCTTCAAGCTGTTCCCCGCCGAGATCTGCGGCGGCGTGGCAGCACTCAAGGCGCTGGGCGGGCCGTTCGGTGACATCCGCTTCTGCCCGACCGGTGGCGTCAATGCGCGCAATGCGCGGGATTACCTGAGTCTGGCCAATGTGATGTGTGTCGGCGGTACCTGGATGGTCGACGCCAAGGCCGTGCGTGCCGGCGATTGGGCCGCCATCGAAAGCGCCACGCGCCAGGCCCTGCAGGCGCTGGACAGCGCGCCGGCGGCCGAACTGCCGCGCGACTTCGACCTGCGCGCCGAGCGTGCCGAACAGCGCGAGCTGTAATCGTCCCATCCCCTCGCGGCGGGCGAAGGTCCGCCGCATCTTCCCCATCTTATCGCTACCTGGAGGTTGCATGAGCAACGCGCGCCCGCTTTCCGAGCTTTTCCCCCGTCTGGATGAGATTCCCGAGGCCTATCGTCCGGATGCACCGGTTACGCAGCGCGATTATCTGGTCGATGGCGAGCTGATGCACTGGGACGGTCCTATGGCCGAGGTACGCAGCCCGGTGTTCCTGCGCGAGGCGGACGGCTGCGAGCGCCAGGTAGTCCTTGGCAGTACGCCGCTGCTGGATGCCGACGCCGCGCTACGCGCATTGGACGCCGCCGTCGCCGCTTACGATAACGGCCGCGGCGCCTGGCCAACCATGCGTGTGGCTGAGCGCATCGCCCACGTCGAGAGCTTTCTGGCGCGCATGCGGGAACAGCGCGAGGCTGTGGTCAAGCTGCTGATGTGGGAGATCGGCAAGAACCTCAAGGATTCCGAAAAGGAATTCGACCGCACCTGCGACTACATCGTCGACACCATTCATGCGCTGAAGGAGCTGGACCGCAGCTCCAGCCGCTTCGAGCTGGAGCAGGGCACGCTCGGCCAGATCCGCCGCGTGCCGATGGGTGTGGCGCTGTGCATGGGGCCGTACAACTACCCGCTGAACGAAACCTTCACCACGCTGATCCCGGCGCTGATCATGGGTAACACGGTGGTGTTCAAACCGGCCAAGTTCGGTGTGCTGCTGGTACATCCGCTGCTCGAAGCCTTCCGCGACAGCTTCCCGGCCGGCGTCATCAACGTCATCTACGGCCGTGGTCGTGAGACCGTCAGTGCACTGATGGCCAGCGGCAAGATCGACGTGTTCGCCTTTATCGGCACGCACAAGGGCGCCGCCGATCTGAAGAAACTGCACCCGCGCCCGCACCGCCTGCGCGCCGCGCTGGGGCTGGACGCGAAGAATCCGGGCATCGTCCTGCCGGAGGTCGATCTGGACAACGCGGTGGAAGAGGCCGTGACCGGCGCGCTGTCGTTCAACGGCCAGCGTTGCACGGCATTGAAGATCCTCTTCGTGCATGAGGCGGTGCTCGATGGCTTTCTCGAACGCTTCGCCGCTCGCGTCAACGCGCTCAAGCCGGGCATGCCCTGGGAGCCGGGCGTGGCGCTGACGCCGCTGCCCGAGCCGGGCAAGACCGATTATCTGCATGCCGTGCTCGAAGACGCCGTGGCCAAGGGCGCGCGAGTGGTCAATGCCGGCGGCGGCGAGTCGCACCAGACCTTCTTTCATCCGGCGGTGCTGAGCCCGGTTGATTCGTCCATGCGTGTCTATCACGAAGAGCAGTTCGGCCCGCTGGTGCCGGTAGTGCCGTACCGCGATCTGCAGGAAGTGATCGACTATGTGACCGCCTCCGACTACGGCCAGCAGCTGTCGATCTTCGGCAACGATCCGGCGCAGGTCGGCGAGCTGGTCGATGCCTTCGTCAACCAGGTCGGTCGCATCAACATCAATGCCCAGTGCCAGCGCGGGCCGGATAGCTATCCGTTCAACGGCCGCAAGAATTCGGCCGAGGGAACGCTGTCGGTACACGATGCGCTGCGGGTGTTCTCCATCCGCACCCTGGTGGCGACCCGTTTCAACGAGGCCAACAAGCAGCTGGTTGACAGCATCATCCGGGAGCGTCGCTCGGGCTTCCTGACCACCGATTACATCTTCTGACGGAGCCTTGCCATGGCCTCGCCCGTGCTCGCCCAGCCGCTGTTGCTGGGCATGATGCGCCTGCTGGAATACCCCGAGCTGGGTGAACCCCAGGCACTGCTGGCGTTCATCGAACGCTGCGTCGAGCGCGGGCTGAACGGTTTCGACCATGCCGATATCTATGCTGGCGGGCGCTGCGAGGCGCACTTCGGCGCGGCCCTGCGTCAGGCACCGGGGCTGCGCCAGCGCCTGCAGATCATCGGCAAGGCCGACATCGTACCGGCCGGGCAGGATTGTTCGCGCTGGCGGGTCAAGCACTACGACACCAGTGCTCGCTATCTGCGCAAGGCGGTGGACGGCAGCCTGACGCGGCTGGGTGTCGAGCGGCTCGACGGCTTTCTGCTGCATCGTCCGGACCCGCTGCTGCAGGTCGACGAGGTGGCCGACACGCTGAACGAGCTGATCGCCAGCGGCAAGGTCGGCTGGGTCGGGCTCTCCAACGCCGGGGTGTTGCATTGCCAGGCATTGGCGCAGCGCGTGCCGCTGCGCTGCAACCAGATCGAACTTTCGCTGCAGGCCCAGCAAGGGGTATGGGACGGCGGTTTGCATGCCTTGCAGGCCGCGGGTCTGCAAGTGCTGGCCTGGTCGCCCATGGGCGGAGGACGCTTTGGTGAGCGCTTGTGCAGCGCACTCAGTGAGGTCGCCGCCGATCTGGGCGCAACGGCCAATCAGGTGGCGCTGGCCTGGCTTCGGGAATTGCCCGGCCGCCCGTTGCCGATCCTCGGCAGCCTGCGCTGGGTACGGATCGAGGAGGCAATGCTGGGCGCTGAATTAGAGCTGGACCGTCCCGCCTGGTTCTACCTGAGCGAAGCGGCCCGCGGGCATGAGGTGGCGTAGGCAGGGGCTCATCTGTCCGCCATCCAATGTGGAAGATGCTTCGCAGTTTTCCACCCTACGCGAGGTTTGTAGGGTGGATGACGCTTCACCCATCCACCGCTTGGCATTCGCGATGGGACCACGCTAGGCACTTCCCATTCGACACACCAACGTTCCACGCTTGATCGTGCCCGCGCTTTCGCGGCGGCGATCAGCTGCTGCTGTGCGTGGTCCAAAACAGTGCGCTGCTGTGCTAGGGTCGCGTCCGCCGCGGGACGACCCGCTGGCATGTCGAATCGTGCGGGGACGGCCCTGCAGTTGATGGAGTCATCGTCATGCATTCGGCCTGGATCATGCTGATCGTAGCCGGCCTTCTGGAAGTGGGTTGGGCCATTGGCCTCAAGGCTTCCGAAGGCTTCACCCGCCCGCTACCCAGCGTGCTCACCATAGCGGCCATGGCTGGCAGCTTTTTCCTGCTCGCGCGTGCCATGCAGGTTCTGCCGGTGGGTACCGCCTACGGCATCTGGGTCGGTATCGGCGCATTGGGTACCGTGCTGCTGGGCATTCTCATCTTCGGCGAAAGCGCCTCGCCCGCGCGGCTGGTGAGCGTGCTGCTGTTGCTGGCTGGGCTGGTTGGTCTGAAGCTGAGCGCCTGAGGAGTCTCTGCGGCGCTCACTGCCGAACGTGTGCCCGTCAGTCCTGCAGCTTCAGATGCGAGATATCCGGCACCACGGCGGTGGTGTCGCGAGGCTTTTCGCCCATGTCGCTGCCCACCGGGGCAAGGCTGAACTGAGAAAGGTCCACGCGCGGCGCCTCTGGCTCGGGCCGGGCGTCCTGCAGGTCGACGCCGATCGGCGCAATGCCGAAGTCCGGTGCCTCGACGTCGGCGAAGGCTGCCATGTATTCGTCACGCGGCGTCACCTTGAGTGTGGCCGGGGCGTCGCTCGTTTTTCCTGCGCTGCTCTCGGTGCTGGCCGCGCTGGTCGCCGTCGATGCCGGAGGCGGCGCCAGTTCGATTTCCTCCACATCGACGGGCAGCGGTTTGAGTTCTACCTGCGCGCCGGCACGCTCCATCGCCTGGCGATATTTTTCGGCCGCGGCGAAGTCCAGATTCTGCTTGATCACGATGCGCCGGCCGGAGAACAGCAGCGCGATACGCTGGGCGTCGGCCTGGAACAGCTTGGTCAGGTTGGCCTCGACCTGCTCGAGCTTGGCGCCCGGGAGCAGTTGGCCGGAAAAGGCGATCTCGTAGAGACTCATGGTGCGGTTCCTTTTGTAACCGATGCCAGTGATCGTGGAGGCGGCGGGGCGCCTCGGGACGGAAACGTAAGCGAGGTGGCGATGATCTGGCAAAGCGCAAACTGCTGCACTCGCCGGTGTCACAAGTTTGCATGCCGCTATAGCGTCAGGGTAGCGGTGCGAGCAGGGCGTCGATGTCGCGTTCGCCAAGCTGCAAGCTGCCGTCGACTGCACCTTCGAGTACACCGGCCGCGAGTTCGGCCTTGCGCGCCTGCAACTCGCGGATGCGCTCCTCGACGGTGCCGCGGCTAATAAGACGATAGACGAAGACCGGCTTGTCCTGGCCGATGCGATAGGCGCGGTCGGTCGCCTGGTTCTCCGCAGCGGGATTCCACCAGGGATCGTAGTGGATCACCGTATCCGCCGCCGTCAGGTTGAGTCCGGTGCCACCGGCCTTCAGGCTGATCAGGAACAGCGGCACTTCGCCGGCCTGGAAGCGCTCGACCGGTGTGCGTCGATCATCGGTCTCACCCGTCAGCTTGACGTACTCGATGCCGCGCTTGTGCAGCGCCTGCTCGATCAACGCCAGCATCGAGGTGAACTGGGAAAACAGCAGCACCCGTCGGCCTTCGCTCATCAGTTCGTCGAGCATATCCAGCAGGCTGTCGAGCTTGCCGGAGCTGCTGCCGCGTGCGGCTCGTGCCGACTCACCCTTCAGCAGGCGCAGGTCGCAGCAGACCTGACGCAGCTTGAGCAGCGCCTCGAGGATGACCATCTGGCTGCGCGCGAGTCCCTTGCGCTCGATCTCGTCGCGCACCTTGCGATCCATTGCCAGCCGCAAGGTCTCGTAGACCTCGCGCTGGACGTCATTCAGTTCGACCCAGTGGACGAACTCGTTCTTGGCCGGCAGCTCAGTGGCTACCTGTTCCTTGGTGCGCCGCAGCAGGAACGGCCGAATGCGGGCGCGCAGGTGCGCCAGTCGTGCATCGTCGCCGTGTTTTTCGATCGGATTGCGGTACTCCTGGGTGAAGCTTTTGGCGTCTCCAAGCCACCCGGGCATGAGGAAGTGGAATAGCGACCAGAGCTCGCCGAGGTGATTCTCCAGCGGCGTGCCGGTCAGGCACAGGCGCTGCCGGGTCTGCATTTCGCGTACGGCCTGGGCCGCTTTGCCGGACGGGTTCTTGATGTGCTGCGCCTCGTCGAGAATGAGTAGGTGCAGCGGCTGCTCACGCAGTGCGGCTATGTCGCGCGTCAGCAGCGCATAGCTGGTCAGCAGCAGATCGTGCTCGCCAAGTTCGCCGAAGTGTTTCTGCCGGGTGCTGCCCTTGAGCGTCAATACCCGTAGCTGCGGGGCGAAACGGCCGGCCTCGTCCTGCCAGTTGGGAATCAGGCTGGTCGGCATCACCACCAGTGCCGGACGATCGAGCCGTCCTGCCTGCTTTTCGGCGAGGATGTGTGCAAGGCTCTGCAGCGTCTTGCCCAGGCCCATGTCGTCGCCGAGGATGCCGCCCGCACCCAGCTCGCGCAGCGTCTGCATCCAGACCAGGCCCTGCTGCTGGTAGGGCCGCAGTTTGCCCGCGAGCCCGGTTGGGGTCGGGCAGGCCTTGATATCAGGGTTCCTCAGGCGCCCGGCGAACTCACGCAGTCGTTCACCGCCTTTCCATTGCGGTGCCAGGCTGTCGAGCCCAGCCAGGCGCGCGCCGTCGGCCTTGCTCATACGCAGCGATGGCCCATCCATCTGTTCGCGCATGTAGAGTTCACCGAGGGTCGCCAGAATCGGCTTGATGCGCCCCAGCGGCAGTGTCACCTGCAGCGCCTGCTTGTCGTGTTGTCCCGGCCGGTCCAGTTGCACGCGCAGCTGCTCCTCATCGCTACGCAGCGCGATGGCGCGAGGGCTGAGCAATTGAGGGTTCTGGCGGATCAGCCGCAACAGGACCGGTAGCATGCCGATGCGCTGCCCGTTGACGATGATGCCTAGATCGAGATCGAACCAGTCGTCATCAGCTGACTCGTCGATCTGCGCGTACCAGCTGTCGATGGCGGTCAGGTCGTAGGCGAAGCCGGGATGGATATCGATCTGCCAGCCTTGTCGGCGCAGTTCGGGCAGTTGCTCCTGAACGAACCTGAGCCAGGCATCTTCGCCGGGCAGCTGGAACATCTCCGCCGACTCCTTCGGCAGCGCCAGGCTCTGGCGCAGCGCCGGCCGGAAGCCCAGCTGTTCAAGTTGTCTGCGCAGTGCCTGTTCGGCCTGAGGATGGCGTGCGATCAGCTGCAGCTCGTTGCCGACCAGATGGCGGACACGTTCGCCGTCGCGCTTGCCGTGGATGCGCGCGTCCCCATAAAGAAACGACAGGCCGGCGCGGTGCTGATGGTCGCTGACCATGCGCTGATTGCCCGGCTGGTAGTTGATCGCCAGATGACTGCCGAGACTGAGCAGCGGCACGGGCGGCAGATCGTCGATCAGCCGTTCGTCGCGAGGTGCCAGTGGAGGGCTCATCTGCCAGGCCCTCTGTGCCGGAGTGCGGCAAGGAGGGCCAGCCGGCTGTGGGCCGGATATCGGCGCGAAATGCTCATAGTGGTTTCAGTTCGATCAGCAGCCCGAGGCTGTCATGGTCGATGTAGGTCAGACGGCCAGGGACCAGGCGAACCCGCTGCGCCAGGCGCTCGCTGGCGAGCAACTGGCCGTACTCGCCGAAGCGGTTCACCCAGAAGGTCATGTCAGTCTGCATATAGCGCCCAGGTCTGACCCTCAGCAGACCCTGAATCGGGTAGTGCTCGAAATGGCGTTGCCCCTGGTGCAGTGCAATGGTCGGCGCATCTTCGCTGACTGCTTGCTGCCAGGCGCGTTGCAACAGTACCTGGTAGCCCTGGTCCGGCGTAAGCCTGGCGGCAACGTGCTCGAGGGCTGGCTGGCGTTCGGCGCGCCTGTCCAGCACCTGCGCACTATCGGCCCAGTCGTAGGGCGCGTGCTGGCTGGCTTCCAGTGGCGGGGCGTGGCGAAACAGGATCAGCTCGACGCGATATAGCGCCTCGGCGTGAGCCTGAGGCGCCAGCAGCGTCAGCAGCAAGACCAGATAGCGAAGTGGCATCTACGATCCTTGCTCATTGGGCGCCAGCCGCTCGAGCAGCGCTTCCAGCGTATTGAAGCGTTCCTCCGGGCGTTCCATCGGCACCTGGAATTTGAACAGCGTGGCGCCTTCGAACTTGTAGCGATTCGGCTGACTCTGGATCAGCTTGATCAGCACCATCGGGTCGACCGAGGTGTCGGCCGAGAACTCGATGCGCCCACCCTGCGGGCCTGCGTCGATCTTGGTAATGCCAAGCTTTTCCGCCTGCAGCTTGAGCAGTGTCAGGCGCACCAGGTTCTTCGTCGGTTCCGGTAGCAGGCCGAAGCGGTCGATCATCTCCACCTGCAGTTCTTTCAGCCCGTCTTCGTCGGCCGCATTGGCAATGCGCTTGTAGAGGATCAGGCGGGCATGCACATCCGGCAGGTAGTCTTCCGGGATCAGGGCTGCCAGGCGCAGGTTGATTTCCGGCCCGCCGCCGAGCGGCTGCTCCAGATTCGGCTGCTCGCCTTTGCGGATCGCCTTGACCGCGCGCTCGAGCATTTCCATATAAAGGGTGAAGCCAACCGCTTGGATCTGCCCGCTCTGACCCTCGCCGAGCAGCTCGCCGGCGCCGCGGATTTCCAGGTCGTGGGTGGCGAGGACAAAGCCTGCACCGAGGTCCTGGGCATTGGCGATGGCCTCCAGGCGCTTCTGCGCGTCATCGGTCATTGCCTTGCGGGTCGGGGTCAGCAGATAGGCATAGGCCTGGTGATGGCTGCGGCCTACCCGGCCACGCAGCTGGTGCAGCTGCGCCAGGCCGAACTTGTCGGCGCGCTCGATGATGATGGTGTTGGCGCTCGGCACGTCGATGCCGGTTTCGATAATGGTCGAGGCCACCAGCACGTTGAAACGCTTGTGGTAGAAGTCGCTCATGACCTGTTCGAGGTCACGCTCGCGCATTTGCCCGTGGCCGATCGCGACGCGTGCCTCCGGCACCAGTGCCTGAAGGTCGGCGGCGCATTTCTCGATGGTCTTCACATCGTTGTGCAGGTAATAGACCTGGCCGCCGCGCAACAGCTCGCGCAGCAGCGCCTCCTTGATCACGGTGTTCTGCTGTTCCATGACGAAGGTGCGAACCGACAGCCGGCGCGCCGGCGGCGTGGCGATGATCGACAGGTCGCGCATGCCGGCGATGGACATGTTCAGCGTGCGTGGAATCGGCGTGGCGGTCAGCGTGAGAATGTCCACTTCGCTGCGCAATGCCTTGAGCTGTTCCTTCTGGCGCACGCCGAAACGGTGTTCCTCGTCGATGATGACCAGGCCCAGGTTGCTGAACTTGACGTCATCCTGCAGCAGCTTGTGGGTGCCGATGAGAATGTCGATCTTGCCCTCGGCCAGTTCGGCGATGGCGCTCTGCACTTCCTTGGCGGATTTGAAGCGGCTCATCACCTCGACCCGCACCGGCCAGTCGGCGAAGCGGTCGCGGAAGCTGTTGTAGTGCTGCTGAGCGAGCAGGGTGGTCGGCACCAGTACGCCAACCTGCCGGCCGCCATGGACGGCGATGAAGGCGGCACGCATGGCCACCTCGGTCTTGCCAAAGCCGACGTCACCACAGACCAGGCGATCCATCGGCTTGGCCGACAGCAGGTCCTCGCGTACCGCGTCGATGGCGGCCTGCTGATCGGGCGTCTCTTCGAACGGAAAGCCTGCGGCGAACGTTTCGTAGTCGACCTGCGGGTCCTTGAAGGCATAACCCTCGCGTGCGGCGCGGCGGGCGTAAATATCCAGCAGCTCGGCCGCGACATCGCGGACCTGCTCGGCCGCCTTACGCTTGGCTTTCTGCCAGGTTTCCGAGCCGAGCCGGTGCAGTGGCGCGAGCGCGTCGTCGCTGCCTGTATAGCGGGCGATCAGGTGCAGGCTGGCGACCGGTACGTAGAGCTTGGCGTCCTCGGCGTACTGCAGCAGCAGGAATTCCTGCGCCTGGCCTTCGATCTCCAGGGTGACCAGGCCCTGGTAGCGACCGACACCGTGATCGATGTGCACCACCGGCGAGCCTTCGCGCAGCTCGGTGAGGTTCTTGATGACGTTCTCGCCACCGTCGCGACTCTTCTCGCGTCGCCGGCGCTGCATGACGCGCTGACCGAACAGCGGGCTTTCCGCGACCAGTGCGACGTCGTCCAGTTGCAGGCCTTCGTCGAGCGGGGCGATGGTGATCGCCAGACGCTCCTGGCTGGCGAGGAATTCCTCCCAGCCTTCGACTTCCTGCGGGCGCAGCTTCAGACGGGCGAGCAGCTCCAGCAATACTTCGCG
Source organism: Stutzerimonas chloritidismutans AW-1 (assembly GCF_000495915.1). Lineage (GTDB taxonomy): Bacteria > Pseudomonadota > Gammaproteobacteria > Pseudomonadales > Pseudomonadaceae > Stutzerimonas > Stutzerimonas chloritidismutans. Next base: position 109,063 of record NZ_AOFQ01000062.1, on the reverse strand, counting down.
GCGGCCGGCTGATTCGGCAGTAAACAGCACACGCCCGGCATATTCGTCGAGGAAGCGTCGCAGCTTGCCCAGCGGTTCGCTCGCCTTGGCCTCGATTGCCAGTTCCGGCAGGGCCTGCGCGGTGAAGCGTTCGCGGCCGATGCCAGGCTCGACATCCTGCTGGCTGGCGACCACACGTGGCCAGAGCTTGAGCCGAGCGAAGCAGTCTTCCACCGGCATGAACAGTTCGGCCGGCGGCAGCAGCGGTCGCTCGGGGTCGACGCGGCGTTCTTCGTAGCGATTGCGAACGTCGCTCCAGAACTGCTCGGCGGCCTGCTCGATGCCGGGCAGGGAGAACACCTGGCTGTCTTCGGGCAGGTAATCGAACAACGTCGCGGTTTCTTCATAGAACAGCGGCAGGTAGTACTCGATGCCTGCCGGGGTGATACCGGTGGAGAGATCCTGGTAGATCGGGCAGCGGCGGAAATCGACGTCGAAACGTTCGCGGAAACGCGCGCGGAAGCCGGTGACTGCCTCCTTCTTCAGGGGGAACTCGCGTGCCGGCAACAGGCGGATCGACTCGACCTTGTCGATCGAGCGCTGGTTCTCCGGATCGAAGGTGCGCAGTGTCTCGATCTCGTCATCGAACAGGTCGATGCGGTAGGGCAGGGGGCTGCCCATGGGGAACAGGTCGATCAACGCGCCGCGCACGGCGAACTCGCCGTGCTCGTACACGGTATCCACGCAGCGATAGCCGGCTGCTTCCAGGCGCAGGCGCATCTGCTCCACATCCAGCTTCTGCCCGACGTCCAGCACCAGGCTCGAACCCAGCAGGAAGCGCTTTGGCGCCAGCCTGTGTAGGGCGGTGGTGATTGGCACTACCAGCACGCCGTGGCTCAGCTCCGGTAGCTGGTAGAGGGCGGCAATGCGCTGGGAGACGATGTCCTGGTGCGGCGAGAAGATGTCGTAGGGCAGCGTTTCCCAGTCAGGAAAATGCAATACCGCCAGCTGTGGCGCGAAGAAGGCGAGTTCTTCCTGCAGGCGCTCGGCGCTCTGGCTGTCGGCAGTGAGCAGGAGCGTGAAGCGTTTGGCGTTGCTGGATGCTTCGGCAATCGCCAGGCTTAGCGCAGCTCCTGGAAGATTGCCCCAATGTTGCTTGCCGCTGGCGGCAGGCAGGGGGGGAAGGCGCAAGACGGACACGAGTGGGCGTGGCTCCGATCAAAAAATAGGCCGCCGGGATTGTAACTATCGAGGCGCTTGGCTGTCAGTGTTTCGTCCGCTGCAGATTGCCGGCGCTAGGGTGCGCCGTCATAATGTAGCCCCTTTTCTCAGCCCCTACATGTTGGAAGGAACTGCCCGTGACTCAGAAGCCCGACCAGTGTCTTGGTGAATGGATTGACCGCGAAGCGCTCGCCGAAGCGATGATTCCGCTGATTGGTCAGCTGTATCGCAACAACAACGTGGTGACTTCGATCTACGGCCGTGGCCTGATCAATCGTTCGGTGATCGCCATCCTCAAGGCACACCGTTTCGCCCGTCACCGCATCGCCGACGAAACCGAGCTGTCGGTGCACGACACCTTCCAGATCCTCAAGACGATGAGCGAAATGAACCTGGGCGCCGCTTCGGTGGACCTGGGCAAGCTGGTCGCCAAGTACAAGGAAGTGGGCAACGGTCGCAATCTCGAGCAGTTCGTCCGTGAAGAGCTGGCTGAGGTGGCCGACAAGCGTCACGCCGCAGCTGGTCACAAAGGCACTGACGTGGTTCTCTACGGTTTCGGCCGTATCGGCCGTCTGCTGGCGCGTATCCTGATCGAGAAAACCGGTGGTGGCGACGGCCTGCGCCTGCGCGCCATCGTCGTGCGCAAGGGCGCGGACAACGATCTGGTCAAGCGTGCCAGCCTGCTGCGTCGCGACTCGGTGCATGGTCCTTTCGATGGCACCATCACCATCGACGAAGAGAACAGCACCATCACCGCCAACGGCAACCTGATTCAGGTGATCTACTCCAACGATCCGTCCTCGGTGGATTACACCCAGTACGGCATCGAGAACGCGCTGCTTGTCGACAACACTGGCAAGTGGCGTGACGCCGAAGGCCTGGGTCAGCACCTCAAGTGCCCGGGTGTTGCTCGCGTCGTATTGACCGCGCCGGGCAAGGGTGAGCTGAAGAACATCGTGCATGGCATCAACCATGGCGATATCACCGCCGATGACAAGATCATCTCCGCCGCATCCTGCACCACCAACGCCATCGTGCCGGTGCTCAAGGCAGTGAACGATCAGTACGGCATTGTCAACGGTCACGTGGAAACGGTGCATTCGTACACCAACGATCAGAACCTGATCGACAACTTCCACAAGGGCAGTCGTCGTGGTCGCAGCGCTGCGCTGAACATGGTGATCACCGAAACGGGTGCGGCCACCGCTGCAGCCAAGGCGCTGCCGGTGCTCAAAGGCAAGCTGACCGGCAACGCGATCCGCGTCCCGACGCCGAACGTGTCCATGGCAATTCTCAACCTGAACCTGGAGAAGGCCACCAGTCGCGAAGAGATCAACGAGTACCTGCGCCAGATGGCCATGCACTCGGATCTGCAGAAACAGATCGACTTCGTCAACTCTCAGGAAGTTGTATCCACTGATTTCGTCGGATCGCGCCATGCTGGCGTGGTGGATGCCGAAGCGACCATTTGCAACGACAACCGTGTCGTGCTTTACGTCTGGTACGACAACGAGTTCGGCTACAGCTGTCAGGTCGTGCGGGTGATGGAAGACATGGCAGGGGTTAACCCGCCAGCCTTCCCGCGCTAAACGCCGCGGACGGTGAAATCGAAACGGGAGCCGAGGCTCCCGTTTCGCGTTTCTGGGCGGTAAGTAATAGCGCGAGCTGCCGGGGTTGAGCGGCCGAGCGGTCGGCTCGATTTCGTGCACCGCTAATTTTGCTTCTCTTGTTTCGAGTCAAAAATCCGCAATGCTTGGGTGGTCAGTCAAGGTCTGCGACCTCTATAATCGGGCGGATTTTTTACCTGGGTCCGCGACATGGTGTCGCGTCAATAACGTATTGGCGCGCGCGGCGCAATCCTACTTTGCGCCATGCCGCTGGGCCTGCAAAAAAGCTTTCTAAAATCAGTGGTTAGGCAAACCGATGATCAATATAAAACGAGGGCTTGATTTGCCCATAGCCGGCGCGCCGGCGCAGCGTATTGAGGCCGGCAGGCCCGTGCGCAGCGTCGCCGTCGTCGGCTTCGACTATCCGACCATGAAGCCAACCATGGCTGTTCAGGTCGGTGATCGGGTTAAGCTGGGGCAGATCCTTTTTTCCGACAAGAAGTCCGAAGGCGTGCATTACACCGCGCCCGGCGCCGGTGTCGTCAGTGCAGTTCACCGCGGCGAAAAGCGCGTGCTGCAATCGGTGGTCATCGACCTTGAGGGCGATGAAGAGGTCACCTTCACGAGCTATTCGCTAGCCCAGCTGGATGGTCTGAGCAGCGAGCAGGTGCGTGAAAACCTGCAGCAGTCAGGCCTGTGGACCGCGCTGCGCACGCGCCCGTTCAGCAAGGTGCCGGCCGTCGATGCCACGCCTGCCTCGATTTTCGTGACCGCGATCGACACGCATCCGCTGGCAGCCGATCCGGCGATCATCATCGCTGAACAGCCTGAAGCCTTTGAAGCCGGACTCAAGGTCCTGACTAATCTGGCCAAGGTGTTCATGTGCAAGGCGCCAAATGCCTCGTTGCCAGGCGAGTCCCTGGCCAAGGTTCAGGTCGAAAGCTTCAACGGTCCGCATCCTGCCGGGCTGGCTGGTACCCACATCCATTTCCTCGACCCGGTAAGTGCCAGCAAAAGCGTCTGGACCATCGGTTATCAGGACGTGATTGCCGTGGGCAAGCTGTTCACCAGTGGGCGTTTGTCGGTGGAGCGCGTTGTCGCCCTGGCCGGCCCGGTTGTCGAGCAGCCACGTCTGGTACGTGCCCGTCTCGGTGCCAACCTCGACGAATTGACCGCCGGTGAGCTGCAACCTGGAGCCAATCGCGTCGTTTCCGGCTCGCTGCTGGGTGGTCGTACCGCCCATGGTGCGTTCGCCTATCTTGGTCGCTACCACCAGCAGGTTTCCTGCCTGCGTGAGGGCAAGGAGCGCGAGATGCTCCATTACATGCGCCCGGGCGTCGACAAGCATTCGATTCTCAACATCTATATCTCCAAGCTGATGGGCGGCAAGAAGTTCGCCTTCTCTACCTCCACCAACGGCAGCCCACGGGCGATGGTGCCGGTAGGTAACTACGAAGAGGTCATGCCGCTGGACGTCCTGCCGACCCAGTTGCTGCGTGCACTGATCGTGGGTGACACCGAAGTGGCGCAGAAACTCGGTTGCCTGGAGCTGGATGAAGAAGATCTGGCGCTGTGCAGCTATGTCTGTGCCGGGAAATACGAATACGGCCCGATCCTGCGGGACAATCTGACCCGCATCGAGAAGGAGGGTTAAGGCATGGGCATTCGCGCATTCCTCGACAAGATCGAGCATCATTTCGAAAAAGGCGGCAAGTACGAGAAGTGGTACGCGCTTTACGAAGCGGCCGACACTTTCCTCTATCGTCCCGGCAGCGTCACCAAGACCACGGCCCACGTGCGCGACGGCATCGACCTCAAGCGCATGATGATCACCGTCTGGATGTGTACCTTCCCGGCGATGTTCTTCGGCATGTGGAACACCGGCTACCAGGCCAACCTGATCTTCGCGCAGAGCCCTGATCTGCTCGCAGCTCAAGAAGGCTGGCGCTTCGGTCTGGTCGGCGCACTGGCGGGCTTCGATCCGAACAGTCTCTGGGATAACTTCATCCAGGGCGCAGCCTACTTCCTTCCGATCTACGCGGTGACCTTCATCGTCGGTGGGTTCTGGGAAGTGCTGTTCGCTTCGATCCGTAAGCACGAGGTCAACGAGGGCTTCTTCGTTACGTCCGTGTTGTTCGCCCTGATCCTGCCGCCGAGCATTCCGCTGTGGCAGGTCGCGCTGGGTATCAGCTTCGGCGTGGTAATCGGCAAGGAAATCTTCGGTGGTACCGGCAAGAACTTCCTGAACCCGGCGCTTACTGCGCGGGCGTTCCTGTTCTTCGCCTACCCGGCACAGATGTCCGGTGACGGCGTCTGGACTGCGGTCGATGGCTATGCCGGCGCAACTGCGCTGAGCCTCGGCTTCGTCGGCGGCATCGAAAACGTGATCGACAACGGCATCACTTGGATGGACGCCTTCGTCGGTACCATTCATGGCTCGATCGGTGAAACCAGCACGCTGGCGATCTTCATCGGCGGCGTGATCCTGATCGGTAGCAAGATTGCCTCCTGGCGCATCGTTTCCGGTGTGATGCTCGGCATGATCGGTCTGAGCTTCCTGTTCAACCTGATCGGTTCCGACACCAACCCGCTGTTCGGCATGCCCTGGTACTGGCACATGGTCGTCGGTGGCTTCGCCTTCGGCATGATCTTCATGGCGACCGACCCGGTGTCGGCCTCCATGACCAATACCGGCAAGTGGGTGTTCGGCATCCTGATCGGTGTGATGGTCGTGCTGATCCGCGTGGTCAACCCCGCCTTCCCGGAAGGCATGATGCTGGCGATCCTGTTCGCCAACCTGTGTGCGCCGCTGATTGACCATTTCGTCATTCAGGCCAATATCAAGCGGAGGCTGGCACGTAATGTCTAGTCAGAAAGAATCCACCGTTCGCACGCTGACGGTAGCCCTGTTGGTCTGCCTGGTGTGCTCCATCTTCGTGGCTGGCGCCGCCGTGGCGCTTCGCCCGACTCAGCAGGAAAACCGTCTGCTGGACAAGCAGCGCAGCATCCTGGCGATCGCCGGTCTGGGCGAGGCGGGCATGTCCGGTAATCAGGTCAAGCAGTTGTTCAACGAGCGCATCGTCGCCCGTCTGGTCGATCTGGAAACCGGCAAGTTCAGCGATGAATTCGAAGCCAAGACCTTCGATCCGCTCGCCGCTGCCAAGGACCCTGCGCTGTCCCAGGCGCTGCCTGGGGAGCAGGATATTGCCTCGATCAAGCGTCGCGAGCGTTACAGCACCGTTTATATCGTCGAAGGGCAGGGCGAGGGCGAGATCGATACGCTGATCCTGCCGGTTCGTGGCTACGGTCTCTGGTCGACGCTCTATGGCTTCATGGCAGTCGAGGGTGACCTGAATACCGTTGCCGGCTTCGGCTTCTACCAGCACGGTGAAACCCCGGGCCTTGGCGGTGAGGTCGACAATCCGAAGTGGCGCGGCATGTGGCCCGGCAAGGAACTGTACGACGACAACGGCAAACTGGCGGTGCAGATCGTCAAGGGCGGTGTCGACCCTCAGAGCCCGAAAGCCGACCACCAGGTCGATGCCCTGGCCGGTGCGACCCTGACCAGCAACGGTGTCAACTCGCTGTTGCACTTCTGGTTGGGCGAGAACGGCTTCGGTCCATTTATCGCTAATCTGCGCGCTGGGGAGGCTTGATCATGTCGCAACCCACTGTCAAAGAAGTTCTGCTCAATCCGATCTTTAATAACAACCCCATTGGCCTGCAGATTCTCGGAATCTGCTCGGCGCTGGCGGTCACCTCCAACCTGAACACGGCGCTGGTGATGTCTGTCGCGCTGACGTTGGTGGTGGCGTTCTCCAACCTGTTCATCTCGATGATCCGCAGCCAGATCCCCAACTCGATCCGCATGATCGTGCAGATGGTGATCATCGCCTCGCTGGTGATCCTGGTGGATCAGGTGCTCAAGGCCTACGCGTTCTCGCTGTCGAAGCAGCTCTCGGTGTTCGTCGGTCTGATCATCACCAACTGCATCGTGATGGGGCGTGCGGAAGCGTTTGCCATGCAGAACCCGCCAATGCTGTCGTTCTTCGACGGTATCGGCAACGGTCTGGGCTATAGCGCCATGCTGATTGCACTCGGCTTCATTCGCGAGCTGACTGGCGCTGGCAAACTGATGGGTTACACCATTCTGCCGGTGGTCAACGACGGCGGTTGGTATCAGCCCAACGGCATGATGCTGCTGCCGCCTTCGGCATTCTTCCTGATCGGCCTGTTCATCTGGGGCATTCGTGCCTGGAAGAAGGAGCAGGTTGAGAAGCCTGCCTTCAAGATGGCGCCGCAAGTCTCGAACAAGGAGGCTTACTAATGGAGCATTACATCAGCCTGTTCGTCCGCGCCGTGTTCATCGAGAACATGGCCCTGGCGTTCTTCCTCGGCATGTGTACCTTCATTGCGATTTCCAAGAAGGTGGAAACAGCCATCGGCCTGGGCATCGCGGTCATCGTGGTGCAGGCCATCACCGTGCCTGCCAACAACCTGATCTATACCTACCTGCTGAAGGCCGGTGCGTTGTCTTGGGCCGGACTGCCTGAAGTGGACCTCAGCTTCCTCGGTCTGCTGAGCTACATCGGCGTGATCGCGGCCATCGTGCAGATCCTCGAGATGACCCTCGATAAGTATGTGCCGAGCCTCTACAACGCGCTGGGTGTATTCCTGCCGCTGATCACCGTGAACTGCGCGATCATGGGTGGCACGCTGTTCATGGTCGAGCGCGACTACAACCTGGGCGAGAGCGTGGTGTATGGCATGGGCTCCGGCCTGTCCTGGGCGCTGGCCATCGCTTTGCTGGCCGGTATTCGCGAGAAGCTGAAATACAGCGATGTTCCGGATGGGTTGCAGGGTTTGGGTATCACCTTCATCACCATCGGACTGATGTCGCTGGGCTTCATGTCTTTCTCTGGCGTACAGCTGTAAGGACGGGACGAACTGATGAGTTACGAAATTTTCCTCGCCATCGGTATGTTCACCGCCATCGTGCTTGCGCTGGTGGTGATCATCCTGGCTGCACGCGCCAAGCTGGTATCCAGCGGTGACGTGTCCATCGAAATCAATGGCGAACGGACCATTACCGTGCCCGCCGGCGGCAAGCTGCTGCAGACCCTGGCTGCCAACAACATCTTTCTCTCGTCCGCCTGTGGCGGCGGTGGTACCTGCGCGCAGTGCAAGTGCATCGTCGAGAGCGGTGGTGGCGAAATGCTGCCCACCGAGGAGTCGCACTTCACCCGTCGTGAGGCGGGCGAAGGCTGGCGCCTGTCCTGTCAGACCCCGGTCAAGGCGGACATGAAGATCGAAGTGCCGGAAGAAGTCTTCGGCGTGAAGAAGTGGGAATGCACCGTTGAGTCCAATCCGAACGTCGCGACCTTCATCAAGGAACTGACACTCAAGCTGCCGGAAGGCGAGAACGTCGACTTCCGCGCTGGTGGTTATGTGCAGCTCGAGTGCCCGCCGCATGAAGTGCGTTACCGGGACTTCGACATTCAGGAAGAGTATCGCGGCGACTGGGACAAGTTCGACCAGTGGAAGTACGTGTCGAAGTGCGACGAGACCGTTATTCGCGCCTACTCCATGGCGAACTATCCGGAAGAGCGTGGCCTGGTGAAGTTCAACATCCGTATCGCCTCACCGCCGCCAGGCCGTGACGACATTCCGCCGGGCAAGATGTCATCCTATGTCTTCAGCCTGAAGCCGGGCGACAAGATCACCGTTTACGGACCGTTCGGCGAGTTCTTCGCCAAGGACACCGACGCCGAGATGGTCTTCATCGGCGGTGGTGCGGGGATGGCACCGATGCGCTCGCACATCTTCGACCAGCTCAAGCGTCTCAAGTCCAAGCGCAAGATGAGCTTCTGGTATGGCGCGCGCTCCATGCGCGAGGCCTTCTACGTGGAAGAGTACGACCAGTTGCAGGCGGAGAATCCGAACTTCCAATGGCATCTGGCCCTGTCCGATCCGCTGCCGGAAGATAACTGGGATGGCCCGACCGGCTTTATCCACAACGTGCTGTACGAGAACTATCTGAAGGATCATCCGGCTCCGGAAGATTGCGAGTTCTACATGTGCGGCCCGCCCATGATGAACGCATCGGTGATCAAGATGCTCACCGACCTCGGCGTCGAGCCGGAGAATATTCTGCTCGACGACTTCGGCGGCTAGCATGACCCGAGCGTCACTGCAGGCTCTCCATGCTGTCGTGTACCTCCGGCCCGTCATCGCTGTCGCTCTCGCGGCAGCCCTGACGGGCTGTCTGTTTCAGGACAGGGTTGAGGTCATCAGCGGCCCAACGATGGGCAGTACCTATACCGTCAAGTACGTAAACAGCGGCGACGTCCCCTCCAGGGAGGAGCTGCACGGTGAAGTCGAGGCCATTCTCGGCGACATCGATAAACAGCTGTCCACCTACCGTAGCGATTCCGACGTCGAGCGCTTCAATGCGCTGCCGGCTGGTAGCTGCGAGCCGATGCCGGATACGGTGCGCGAATTGGTCGCAGCGGGCGATCAGCTATCGGCCGACAGCGATGGCGCGTTCGATCTTACACTCGAGCCATTGCTGAACCTTTGGGGCTTCGGTCCGCAAGGTCGTGCCGAGCAGGTTCCATCCGCGGCGGATATCGAGGCGGCGCGGGCGTTGACCGGCCATCGGCATCTACGTATCGATGGCGATCAGTTGTGCAAGACGGTGGCGCTGCAGCTGGACTTCAACAGCATCGCTGCCGGTTATGCGGTTGATCGCGTTGTCGATCGTTTGAAGGCGCTCGGCGTAGAGAGTTACCTCGTTGAGATCACTGGCGAGCTCAAGGCTGAGGGCCGCAAGCCCGATGATTCACCGTGGCGCATAGCCATTGAAGCGCCCAGGGATGACCAGCGGGTTGCGCAGAAGATCGTCGAGCTCGATGGTCTGGGCGTATCCACCTCCGGCGACTATCGAAACTATTTCGAGCAGGACGGCCGGCGTTATTCACATACCCTGGACCCGCAAAGCGGCAGACCGATCGAGCATCACCTCGCTGCGGTGACGGTCATCGATAAATCGACTTTGCGTGCTGACGGGTTGTCTACCGCGTTGATGGTGCTGGGGCCCGAGCGGGGACTGGCACTGGCAGAGCGTAATGCGATCGCCGCGTTCTTCGTCGTGCGCGAGGGGCAAGGCTTCGTAACAACGAGCACCAAGGCTTTTGACGAGCTGTTCGGTGCGGGAGTAGAGCAATGACTTGGTTACTGGTTTTTCTGGTGATGCTGCTTGTTGTATTCGGCATGGCCATCGGCGTGATCATGGGCCGCAAGCCCATCGCGGGTTCCTGCGGGGGTATCGCCAATCTGGGCATCGAGAAGGAGTGCTCCATCTGTGGCGGTAGCCGCGAGAAGTGCGAAGAAGTGAACGAGGCGAAGAACGCGGGTAACGCCGATCTCGCCTACGACGCCACCAAGCGTTGATGTGAACCTTTGCGCGTCCAGGCAGCCCTGAGCGGGCTTGCCTGACCGGGCTCCTGATGGGCACGGCGCGCGCAGAGCTTGAAAGAAGTGGCTGGTTTGCGTCCTTGGACATCGGCGAATTCGTTGACAGCAGCGGCGTCTCCCGCTGCGTTTTCAGGAGTGTATATGGCGGTCTATAACTACGATTTGGTGGTATTGGGTTCCGGTCCGGCCGGGGAGGGCGCGGCAATAAATGCCGTCAAGGCGGGACGCAAGGTCGCCGTGGTAGATAACCGTCCGCTGGTTGGGGGCAACTGCACACACCTGGGCACCATCCCGTCCAAGGCCTTGCGCCATTCGGTACGGCAGATCATGCAGTACAACACCAACCCGCTGTTCCGCCAGATCGGCGAACCACGCTGGTTCTCCTTTCCGGACGTGCTGAAAAGTGCCGAGAAGGTCATCAGCAAGCAGGTCACTTCCCGCACGAGTTACTACGCGCGTAACCGCATCGATACCTTCTTCGGGACTGCCAGCTTCTCCGATGAGCAGAGCGTCGAAGTGGTCTGCCTCAATGGCATGGTGGAAAAGCTGGTTGCCAGCCAGTTCGTCATCGCCACCGGCTCGCGCCCGTATCGACCGGCTGATATCGACTTCAATCACCCGCGTATCTACGACAGCGACACCATTCTTACTCTCAGTCACACGCCGCGGCGGATGATCATCTACGGGGCCGGCGTCATCGGTTGCGAATATGCATCAATCTTCAGCGGTCTGGGCGTGCTGGTCGACCTGATCGACAACCGCGAGCAGCTGCTCAGCTTCCTCGATGACGAGATTTCCGATGCGCTCAGCTATCACCTGCGCAACAACAACGTGCTGATTCGCCACAACGAAGAATACGAGCGGGTCGAGGGGCTGGAGAACGGCGTCATCCTGCATCTCAAGTCGGGCAAGAAGATCAAGGCAGACGCATTCCTCTGGAGCAACGGACGCACCGGCAATACCGACAAGCTCGGTCTGGAGAACATCGGTCTCAAGGCCAACAGTCGTGGTCAGGTTCAGGTTGATGAGCACTACCGCACCGAGATCGGCAATATCTACGCTGCCGGCGATGTGATCGGTTGGCCGTCGCTGGCCAGTGCCGCTTATGACCAAGGCCGCTCGGCAGCGGGCAGCATCGTCGAGAATGACTCCTGGCGTTTCGTCGATGACGTACCGACCGGTATCTACACCATTCCCGAGATCAGCTCGATCGGCAAGAATGAGCGCGAACTGACCCAGGCGAAGATTCCCTATGAAGTCGGTAAGGCGTTCTTCAAAAGCATGGCGCGGGCGCAGATTTCGTTCGAGCCAGTGGGCATGCTGAAGATTCTCTTCCACCGCGAAACGCTGGAAGTGCTCGGTGTGCACTGCTTCGGTTATCAGGCTTCGGAGATCGTGCACATTGGCCAGGCGATCATGAACCAGAAGGGGCCGGCGAACAGCATCAAGTACTTCGTCAACACTACGTTCAACTACCCGACAATGGCCGAAGCCTACCGCGTCGCTGCGTTCGACGGGCTCAACCGGCTTTTTTGAGCAGCTCCGGCCGCTGGCCTGAGGCGGCTGGAGAGGGCGGCGACTCCCGTGATTGGCATTGGCCTAACCGGGAGAGCTTCTGATCAGGTGAGGGTGAATCCGGCAGCGGCCTGCGCTGCCGGATCGTGCCGCGGTGTGTTGGCTGTCAGGATCGCGATAGCGTACTGACAGCCAGGCCGGGGTAGTCGGTGATCAGGCTGTCGACGCCGAGGTCGGCCAGGCGGCGCATCAGGGCTGGTTCATTGACTGTCCACACCGATACATGCAGGCCCTGTTTACGCGCTTTTTCCAGACGCTCCGGGGTGCACAGCGTCCACTTCAATGCCAGCAGGCTGCAGCCATATTGACGGGCGACCTTCAGTGGGTCTAGCCAGTTGTACTCGGCTACCAGCCCGCGTGATATCTCCGGCGCTAGCCGGTTCAGCGCACGCAGGACTTCACGAGAGCTCGACGTGACGGTGATGCGATCGAGCAACCGATGCTGTTCGGCCAGCTCCTTGATCGCCATGACCGTACGCGCGGCGCGCACCCGTGAAGCACTCTTGACCTCAAGCTGCCAGTGCTCGAAATCGCATTTTTCGAACAGCTCGCTCAGCCTCGGAATAGGGCAGGGTGTCTTCCAGCCAGGCCCGCCTTCCCGGGCGTCGTAGTTCGCAAGCTCGTCGGCATCATGTTGCACGACTTTTCCCCGGCGACCGGTGGTGCGCTTGAGTGTCGGGTCGTGGATGACCATCAATTCGCCGTCGCGGGAAAGATGCAGATCCAGCTCGCAGCGGCGCACGCCGTGCTGGAGGCATTGCTCGAAGCTCACCAGGGTGTTTTCTGGCGCTTCGCCCTTGGCGCCGCGATGGCCGTAGATGAGTGTCACGGTTGCAAGTCTTCCTTAGGGGGTGATGGGGTGCGTTGATGATGGCGCACGCTGTTGATCACCCGGTCGCCTTCGAAGTACACGGAAAACTCCCGGTAATCCCAGCGGGTGATCGGCGGCTGGCCGACGGCGGGTCGCTCTTCATCGGCCAGGCCGAAGCGGTCCAGAACCTGGTTCTTCGAGTCGCCACGACTAGGCATGGTCATTTCCGGCAGGCCTTGTTGGCCAACAGGTATCCGAATGTCTTCGGCGAACAGGGGTGGACTGAATGTCAGTACGAGCAGCAGAGTCGCCAGGCGGCGCATCGGTCAATCTCCTTGCAGGCTTTCCAGGGCCAGGCGCCGCTCCAGCGCCTGTTTCTGCAGGATATGTCGTGCGAGCAACTGTCGCTGTGCATCAGTCAACGCTTCGAACTCTGTGCCGATATCGTAACGCCCGTCATCCATCGGCGTGCAGTAGATGACCCGCGCGGCCAGCACAAGGCCAAGCCCCTGGGGCAGCAGAATCAGCTTCAGTGTGAGCCCCTCTCCTTCAGCCTTGGGCTGCTCGCTGGCGAAGCTGATACCGCCTTCGGACAATATCACCGGCTGCGGTGCGCCCTGATCCTTCAGCAGATCCTGCGCCAGTGCCTGGCCCAGGAGTTCGATTCGTTTGTTCTGCACCTTCAGGTAATTGGCCAGCGTGCGATTGCTCTCGGCAATCTGCCGCAACAAATGCTGCGCTTCGAAATCAAGTTGGTGCAGCTCGCCGAGCAGGCTGAAAAGCGGCGGTAGGGGCGCTGCGTCGGCCTCCTGGCCTTGGCCGGCCGGGATGATTTCCAGTGCCACACGATCCTCGATACGGTAGTATTCGCGGCGTTCTTCAGTGTCTTGTGTCGGCATGGCGATACCCGGGATGCAGTAATGGCCAGAGTGTATCAGGCCCCGCGGTGACGTCAGCTGCATGTTGTTTTTTCCCCCGCCAGCGAACCCGTCGATCTTATGTTCAGACCGCTGTCCGTCTTTATCGGCGCGCGTTACACCCGCGCCAGACGTCGTAGCCTCTTCGTCTCCTTCATCTCCCTGACATCCATGATCGGGCTCGCCCTGGGTGTGCTGGTGATGATCGTCGTGCTTTCCGTGATGAACGGCTTTGATCACGAGATGCGTACCCGCGTGTTGGGCATGGTGCCGCATGCGACGATCGAAAGCCCGACGCCAATTGGCGACTGGCAGACACTTGGGAAGCGCCTCGAAGGGCACCCCCAGGTCGCGGCGACGGCACCTTTCATTCAAAGCCAGGGGTTGCTGACCCATCAGGGGCAGGTGACCAAAATCCTGATCAACGCAGTGGATCCCGAGGCCGAACGGCGGGTTTCGATCATCGATCAGTTTTTCCGCGAGGGTTCGCTGGACGATCTCGCCGCAGGCGAGTTCGGCATCGTCATCGGTGACAAGGCTGCGACCAAGCTCGGTGTCGGCGTGGGGGACAAGATCACCTTCGTGGCGCCCGAAGTCACCGTGACTCCAGCGGGGATGTTCCCGCGCATGAAGCGTTTTACCGTGACCGGAATCTTTCATGTCGGAGCTGGTGAGATCGATGGCTACGTTGCGCTGGCGAACATCGCTGACATAGCACGGCTGCAGCGCTGGAAGCCGGACAAGGTCCAGGGGGTTCGTCTGCGTTTCGACGACCTGTTCCAGGCGCCCCGCATTGCCTGGGAGCTGGCCGGCCAGCTCGGCGACGATTTCTATTCCCGTGACTGGACCCGCACCCATGGCAACCTGTACCAGGCGATTCGCATGGAGAAGGCCATGATCGGACTGTTGCTGCTGCTGATCGTGGCGGTGGCGGCGTTCAACATCATTTCGACGCTGGTGATGGTAGTAACCGACAAGCGCGGCGACATCGCCATCCTTCGCACGCTGGGCGCGACGCCGAAACAGATCATGGCGATATTCATGGTCCAGGGTACGGTGATCGGCGTCGTCGGCACCTTGGTCGGGGCGCTGCTGGGCATGTTCGCGGCAGTCAATGTCAGCAGCTGGATCGCTGCCCTGGAACGCCTGATCGGACACAAGTTTCTCAGCGCCGACGTCTATTTCATCGACTATCTGCCGTCACGGCTGATGGCGGCCGACGTCATCCAGGTCTGTGTTGCCGCGCTGGTCCTGAGTTTCCTCGCGACCCTGTATCCGGCCTGGCGCGCTGCGCGCACCCAGCCGGCAGAGGCGCTACGTTATGAGTGAACAGGTTATGAACGAGCTTTCTTCGCAAAAGCACGCGGTGCTGAGCTGCCGCAATCTTGGCAAACGCTACGAGCAGGGTCCGGAGTCGGTGGAAGTGCTGTCCGGCCTGCAACTCGAGTTGTTCCCGGGGCAGCGCGTCGCCATCGTCGGCAGTTCCGGCTCGGGCAAGAGCACCCTGTTGAACCTGCTTGGCGGGCTGGATACGCCCAGTGAGGGCAGTGTCTGGCTGGCCGGTGAGGAGCTTTCGGCGCTCAACGAAAAGGATCGCGGGTTATTGCGTAACCGCGCGCTGGGCTTCGTTTACCAGTTCCATCACCTGCTCGCCGAATTCACTGCACTGGAGAACGTCTGCATGCCGTTGCTGATCGGGCGGACGCCGATCCCGGAAGCGCGGCAGAAGGCCGCTGCGCTGTTGACGCGTGTCGGACTCGGGCATCGCCTCGAGCACAAGCCGGCGGAGCTCTCTGGCGGTGAACGCCAGCGTGTGGCGATTGCACGGGCGCTGGTGAACGAGCCGGCGCTGGTACTGCTCGACGAACCTACCGGAAACCTTGACCATCACACGGCGCAAGGCATCCAGGACCTCATGCTGGAGCTCAGCAAGTCGTTGCAGACCGCCTTCCTGGTGGTTACCCATGACCGTCAGCTTGCCGCGCAGATGGATCAGATCCTGCGGTTGGAAGACGGACGTCTGGTGGTCGAATGATGTTCAGGCCTCTGAGTGTCTTTATCGGCAGCCGCTACACCCGTGCCAAGCGGCGCAACCATTTCATCTCGTTCATCTCCCTGACCTCGCTGATCGGCCTGGCACTTGGCGTGTTGGCGATGATCATGGTCCTGTCCGTGATGAACGGATTTCAGCGCGAGATGAGTTCGCGCATTCTCGGGATGGTGTCCCACGCCACCGTCATTGGTGATCAGCCATTGGACGACTGGCAGGCCGTCGCGTCGCGCCTGTCGGCGCATCCTCAGATTGTCGGCAGCGCACCCGTCACCCAGCTCGAAGGCATGCTGTCATTCAAGGGCAGCATGCAGCCGATACAGATCAGCGGTATCGATCCGCAGGCTGAGGCGGATGTATCCATCGTCGGTGATCGCCTGGTCGGAGGCAGTCTGGATGCGCTGAAACCGGGTGAGTTCGGCGTCATCGTCGGCTTGATGACCGCCCGGCGCTTCGGTCTGAAGCTGGGCGACAAGTTGACACTGATCGTGCCGGAAGTGAGTTCCTCGCCCGGTGGAGTCACGCCTCGCATGCAGCGGCTGAATGTGGTTGGCGTATTCAAGGTGGGCGCCGATCTGGACGGCAGCCTGGGGATGATCCACCGCGCCGATGCTGCGCAGATCCATCGTTGGGCGCCGCAGCAGGTGCAGGGCGTGCGGCTCAAGCTGAGCGACCTGTATCGGGCGCCGGAAGTGGCAGCGCAGGTGGCTGAAATGCTCGGTGATGGCTACCGCGTGGAGGACTGGTCTTATACGCAGGGCAGCCTATTCAGCGCGATGAAGATGGAAAAGACCATGATTGGCCTGTTGTTGATGCTGATCGTTGCGGTGGCTGCCTTCAATATCATTGCGACGCTGATCATGGTCGTTGCCGACAAGCGAGCCGATATCGCGATTCTGCGCACGCTTGGCGCGACTCCACGGCAGATCATGTCGATCTTCATGGTTCAGGGCAGCATCATTGGCTTCAGTGGCACCGTGATAGGCGTGATTCTGGGCGTACTCGGTGCGCTGAACGTAAGTGCTCTGGTGGCCTGGCTGGAAAAAGTGTCAGGCCAGCATATCTTTAGTTCCGACGTTTACTTCATCAGCACCCTGCCATCGGAGCTGCGTCTGGAGGACGTCGTGCTGGTATCGGTCGCGGCGCTGACCTTGAGCTTCTTGGCTACGCTCTATCCGGCATGGCGAGCCGCGCAGACCCAGCCGGCCGAGGCACTGCGCTACGAGTGATGGCCGTTAGCGCCGGCCGTTCTGCCGCCGGCGCCAGCTGCGCCCGACCCACCAGCGCCAGTAAGCCTGAGTTAGAACGTAGCCGAGAATGGCGAAAACGACGCCCGAAACCAGCGAGCCCAGATACAGCGGCTGCCAGTTGTGCTGCAGCATGTGACTTACCCAGGCCAGGCTCAATTCTGCCGGCATGTCAGAGGCCGGTGTATCCAGCAGCCAGGTTCCGACCTTGTAATTGCAATAGAACACCGGAGGCATGGTCAGCGGGTTGGTCAGCCAGACCAAACCTACCGCGATGGGCAGATTGGCTCTCGCGGGAAGCGCACAGACGGCCGCCGCGAGCATCTGCATGGGCATCGGAATCATCGCCCAAAACAGGCCGATAGCCATGGCTCGCGCCACCGAGTGCCTATTGAGATGCCAGAGATTGGGATCGTGAATCAGCGCGCCGAGAAAACGCAGGGACTTGTTAGTCTTGATGCGATCGGGGTGCGGCATGTAGCGTTTGAAAAAGCGACGCGGCATGAAGGTTCTCTGGCAGGCTGCAGCCCGGCGATTATGCCTCGAATCGCGATGCGGCGCTGACAGGAGTTTTGTGACATTAGGTCTACGCCCGCGACAAATTGACCATCCGCCCACAGCGGTCCCGGAATGGATTCCAGGAGTCGAAAAAGCATGCGCACATGGATGTTGGCGCTCGCGGCAGGCCTCGTCTTGCCCCGTTTCTTACCGGCGTTGCCCTCTGTCTGGATCTTGTGCGTGCTTGGCGTGCTGGGGGGCTTGCTGCTTTCGCGTCGGCGCTGGGCGTCGTCTGGGTTGCTTCTCCTCGGGTTCGCCTGGGCATGCTGGCAGTGCCAGAGTGCCATTGATGATCGCCTGCCCGTTTCGCAAGATGGCCGGACATACTGGATCCAGGGGACGGTCAGTGGATTGCCCACCAGCACGGGCGATGTCGTGCGCTTCGAGTTGGAGGATATCGAGTCGAGGCATGCTGGGCTGCCGTCGAAGGTGCGTCTGTCCTGGTACGGCGGCCCGCAAGTGCGGGCCGGCGAGCGTTGGCGGCTTGCGGCTCGACTGAAACGTCCGCGTGGCCTGGTCAATCCGCATGCGTTCGACTACGAAGCCTGGTTGCTGGCGCGTCGCATTGGCGCGACCGGTTCGGTCAAGGCGGGAGAGCGCCTCTTCGCGCCGCACTCCGTGAATAGTTGGCGCGACCGCTTGAGGCTCCGTCTGATGGAGGTCTCCGCGTCCGGTCGACAAGGCGCGATCGCGGCACTGGTGGTCGGTGATGACTCCGGCCTGAGTCGTGAGGATTGGCAGGTGTTGCAGGACACCGGCACGGTGCACCTGATGGTCATATCGGGACAGCACATCGGCATGCTGGCTGGCTTGCTATACGGACTGGTTGCGCTAGCAGCTCGATGGGGCTTCTGGCCCAGCCGTTGGCCCTGGCTTCCATGCGCATGCGCGTTGGCTCTCGCTGGTGCGCTTTCCTATGGATGGCTCGCGGGGTTCGATGTGCCGGTGCGTCGTGCGTGTCTCATGGTCGCCGTGGTCCTGCTCTGGCGCTTGCGCTTTCGTCATCTGGGTGTCTGGCAGCCGCTGTTGCTGGCGCTGAATGGTGTCCTGCTGGTCGATCCCCTGGTCTCGTTGCAGCCGGGGTTTTGGCTCTCATTCGGGGCCGTTGCGGTGCTCGCGCTGGCGTTCTCCGGTCGGCTCGGCCGATGGAAGTGGTGGGCGACGCTGACGCGCGCCCAATGGGCAGCTTCCCTCGGCCTGCTGCCTCTGTTACTGACGTTGGGACTGCCGGTCAGCGCCAGCGGGCCTTTGGCCAATCTGATTGCCGTACCCTGGGTAAGCCTCACCGTTCCCTTCGCGCTGCTCGGTACGTTGCTTCTGCCGTTGGGCGCTATCGGCGAGACGCTACTCTGGTTGGTCGGCACCTCGCTGGCGCTGCTGTTGGAGCTGCTGTCCGCCATGGCTACCTGGCAACCCGCCTGGCTGGCGGTCGGTATACCCATCTGGGCCTTGCTGATGATTGGGCTGGGTGTGCTGTTGATGTTATTGCCGTCAGGTGTGCCGGTGCGTGCGCTCGGACTGGTGCTCCTGGCGCCGTTGGTGTATCCGCCGTATTCCGAAGTAGCCGAAGGACGGGCGCAGGTCTCGGTGCTGGATGTGGGGCAGGGGCTTTCGGTACTGGTGCGGACCCGGGAGCACGCGTTGCTCTACGATGCGGGACCGAGACAGGGTGATTTCGATACCGGCGAGCGTGTCGTGTTCCCGTCGCTGCGAAGCCTGGGCGTGAAGAGGCTGGACATACTGCTGCTGAGCCATGCGGATAACGATCATTCCGGTGGCGCTCAGGCGATCCGTCGACTGCTTCCGGTCGCGCGGACCGTCAGTGGGGAGCCGCAACGACATGCGACCGATCTGAATGCCAAGCCCTGTGAAAACGGTGCCGAGTGGCGGTGGAACGGCGTGCGTTTCAGTCTCTGGCAATGGCAGGCGGCCCGGGAAAGCAATCAGACGTCATGCGTTCTGCTGGTCGAGGCCAATGGCGAACGGGTGCTGCTTACCGGCGATATCGATCAGGCCGCGGAGCAGGCGTTGCTGCTCAGCGGACAGGATGTAAAGGCGCAGTGGTTGCTATTGCCTCATCACGGCAGCCGCAGCTCATCGTCGGAGCCATTCCTGCGAGCGGTGGAACCGAGCGCCGCGCTGATCTCGCGCAGCCTGCACAACGCTTTCGGTCATCCTCATCCGACTGTGACCGCTCGCCTCGAAGCGTCCGCAATCGACGTTTACGACACCGCCTTGCACGGCGCGATCCGCATCGATCTCGGCGATTTCTCGGTGGCGGAGATACAGCGTGCGGAACGTCGGTTCTGGCGGGAAAAATGAGAACGGCGGCCGTCGGCGACCCCGCGACCCTATGCTAGAGTGGCGCCACTTTTTCGAGGGGGATTCATCTCGTGTGGGAGCTGGTCAAAGCAGGCGGCTGGATAATGCTGCCAATCATCCTGTGTTCCATCGCCGCCGCCGGCATCGTTGCTGAGCGCCTGTGGACGCTGCGCCCGAGTCGTGTCACGCCGCCGCATCTGCTTGGCCAGGTGTGGAAGTGGATCAAGGACAAGAAACTAAGCAACCAGAAGCTCAAGGAGCTGCGCGCGGATTCGCCTTTGGGCGAGATTCTTGCCGCCGGCCTCAGCAACTCCAAGCGTGGTCGCGAGATCATGAAGGAATGCATCGAGGAAGCCGCGGCCAGGGTCGTTCACGACCTCGAGCGTTACCTCAACGCGCTGGGCACCATTGCCGGCATCGCGCCCTTGCTCGGGCTGCTGGGTACGGTGCTGGGCATGATCGAAATCTTCAGTGCCTTTATGGACTCGGGCATGGCGAATGCGCCCCTGCTCGCCGGCGGCATCGCCAAAGCGCTGATCACCACCGCGGCTGGCCTGATGGTCGGTATCCCAGCGCTGTTCTTCCATCGTTTCCTGCAACGCCGCGTCGACGAGCTGGTCGTTGGCATGGAGCAGGAAGCGATCAAGCTGGTGGAAGTGGTGCAGGGCGACCGCGATGTCGATCTCGGTGAGGACAAGGCGTGAAATTCCGTCGCAAACCCCGGGAGAACGTGGAGATTGGGCTGGCACCGCTGATCGACGTGGTCTTCATTCTGCTGTTGTTC
This sequence comes from Stutzerimonas chloritidismutans AW-1, assembly GCF_000495915.1. Lineage (GTDB taxonomy): Bacteria > Pseudomonadota > Gammaproteobacteria > Pseudomonadales > Pseudomonadaceae > Stutzerimonas > Stutzerimonas chloritidismutans. Next base: position 88,516 of record NZ_AOFQ01000062.1, on the reverse strand, counting down.
TTCGTGGTCACCACGACCTTCACCCGTGAAACGCAGCTCAAGGTCGATCTTCCGGAAGCCGCCAGCGGTACACCGCCGCAGGATGCCGAGGTCCGCCAGCTGGAAGTGCTGATCGACGTGGCCGGCAATTATTCGCTCAACGGCAAAGCGCTACTGAAGAGCGACCTCAATTCGCTGATGGCGGCGTTGAGCAAGGAATCAGGCGGCGACAATCGGCTGCCGATGGTCATCAGCGCCGATGGTAAGACCCCGCATCAGGCGGTGATCACCGCGATGGATGCCGCCGGCAAGCTGGGCTTCGGCCAACTGCGCATCACCACGGTCGAGGCGCAGGCCTCTCCCTGATGTCATTCGCCGATCGCCTGCAACGCGCCTGGTATCAGGGGCATCCGGCCCTATGTGTGCTTGCTCCGCTGGAGCTACTCTATCGGCGCGTGGTCGAGACAAAGCGACGGCGCTTTCTCAAAGGTGAAAGCGCTGCCTATCGCGCACCAGTGCCGGTCATCGTGGTGGGTAACATCACCGTAGGTGGAACAGGCAAGACTCCACTGATTCTCTGGCTGATCGAGCATTGCCGTAGCCGCGGGCTGCGCGTCGGCGTCGTCAGCCGCGGCTACGGTGCCAAGCCGTCGACGCTGCCCTGGCGCGTTCAACCCGAACACTCGGCGGAGCAATCAGGCGACGAGCCGCTGTTGATCGTGCAGCGTACCGGCGTGCCGCTTATGATAGATCCCGACCGATCACGCGCGGTACGGTGCCTGCTGGAGACCGAATCGCTTGACCTGATCCTTTCCGACGATGGCCTGCAGCACTATCGGCTGGCCAGGGACCTCGAACTCGTACTGATCGATGCGGCACGCGGTCTGGGCAACAGGCGCTGCCTGCCGGCTGGCCCCTTGCGCGAGCCGGCCGAACGCCTGAATAGCGTGGATGCTGTGCTGGTCAACGGCACCGATGCGGATACCGCCGACGGCTATGCGTTCAGCCTCAGGCCGGTCGCGCTGGTCGAACTGTGCTCCGGCGAGCGCTGGCCTCTCGATCACTTTCCCGCCGGCCAGCTGCTGCACGCGGTGGCTGGCATCGGCAACCCGCAGCGTTTCTTCACCACGCTCGAAACGCTACACTGGCGTCCGATTCCGCACCCCTTCGCCGATCACGCCGCCTACAGCCAGGAGCAGCTGGAATTCAGCCCCGCCCTGCCGTTGGTGATGACCGAGAAGGATGCGGTGAAATGCCGGGCATTCGCACCGCCGGGTTGGTCATATCTTCAGGTGCACGCCGTACCTTCTGCGGCTTTCGTCACCTGGTTCGACGGCCAGTTGGCGCGATTGCTGCCCGATCACTCTTAAGCCGCTCGCACTGCCATCGCAGTCGAACGCTTCCAAGGACTGCGCATGGATACCAAACTGCTCGACATACTGGCCTGCCCACTATGCAAGGGGCCGCTGAAGCTGACCGATGACAAGTCGGAACTGATCTGCAAGGCCGACGCCCTGGCGTTTCCCGTGCGCGATGGCATCCCGGTGATGCTCGAGAGCGAGGCCCGTACGCTGGACGTGGATGAGCGCCTCGACAAATGACCACTGCCTACACTGTCGTGATTCCCGCCCGCTATGCCTCGACCCGCCTGCCTGGCAAGCCGTTGCAGGACATCGCCGGCAAGCCGATGATCCAGCACGTGTGGGAGCAGGCAAGCAAGAGCACGGCTCAGCGCGCGGTCATCGCCACCGACGACTCACGCATCGTCGATGCCTGCTCGGCATTCGGTGCGCAGGTTGTTTTGACCCGCCCCGACCACAACTCCGGCACCGACCGGCTGGCTGAGGTGTGCGAGCAGCTTGGTCTGCCGAGTGACGCCATCGTGGTCAACGTGCAGGGCGACGAGCCGCTGATTCCCCCGGCAGTCATTGATCAGGTTGCCGCCAATCTGGCTGCGCACCCCGAGGCGGCCATCGCCACGCTCGCCGAGCCATTGAGCGATGTGCAGGCGCTGTTCAATCCAAACGTGGTAAAGGTGCTCTCGGACACCAATGGCCTGGCGCTGACCTTCAGCCGGGCGCCGCTGCCCTGGGCAAGAGATGCGTTTGCCGCCGATCGCAGCGTACTGCCTGTTGGCGTGCCGTACCGCCGGCACATTGGTATCTACGCCTATCGCGCCGGTTTCCTCGCTGATTTCGTTTCCTGGGGTCCTTGCTGGCTTGAGGATACCGAGTGTCTGGAGCAGTTGCGCGCGCTCTGGCACGGCCAGCGTATTCATGTTGCAGACGCGGTACAGGCACCGCCTGCGGGGGTGGATACCGCGGAAGACCTGGAGCGGGTCCGTCGTCTGCTGGGCGGCTGAGATGAGAATCCTGTTCGTCTGCATGGGTAACATCTGCCGCTCGCCCACCGCCGAAGGCGTGTTTCGCCAGCGCGTCGAGCAGGCTGGGCTCGGCAGTCGGATCGAGATCGATTCTGCTGGGACCGGCGATTGGCATGTGGGCAAGGCTCCGGACTCGCGTGCTTGCGCCGCAGCCGGCAAACGCGGCTATCGGCTGACAGCGCTGCGCGCGCGCCAAGTGCAGCCGGAAGACTTCCTGCGTTTCGACCTTATTCTGGCGATGGATCACGACAACCTGGCTCGACTGGAGGCCTTGCGCCCCGAAGCGAGCAGGGCGGAGCTTGATCTGTTGCTACGCCGCTACGACCTGGCGCGTGGCGTGGTGCCAGACCCTTACTACGGCGAGACAGATGGCTTCGAGGAAGTACTGGATCTCCTCGAGGAGGCCTGTGATGCGCTGCTCGTGGAATTGAAGGGACGACTGTGAGCCTGACCCTCGAATCAAACCGATCACTCAAGGCATTCAACACGTTCGCTGTCGATCAGCGTGCGCGCTACTTCGCGGCCGCTCATAACGATGAGGATGTTCGTGACGCGCTCGCCCAGGCGCGTCGGCTCGACGTTCCGCTGCTGCCGATCGGTGGCGGCAGCAACTTGCTGCTGACTCGTGACGTGCCGGCGCTTGTCCTGCATATGGCCAGCCGTGGCAAACGCATCGTCGATGAGTCTGCCGAGCAGGTTCTGGTCGAGGCGGAGGCAGGCGAGCCCTGGCACCCATTCGTGCTCTGGACGCTGGAGCAAGGCTTGGCGGGCCTCGAGAATTTGAGCCTGATACCAGGTACCGTTGGTGCATCACCAATCCAGAACATCGGTGCCTACGGTGTCGAGATCAAGGACGTATTTGCAGGGCTCACTGCACTGGATAGTGAAACTGGGATCATCCGTGAGTTCAGCGAGGACGACTGCGCATTCGGTTATCGCGACAGTCTGTTCAAACAGCAGCCCGGGCGTTTTCTGATTCTGCGAGTGCGTTTCGCGTTGCGTCGTCAGGCAGCGCTGCATCTTGAGTATGGGCCGATCCGCCAGCGTTTGGCGGAGCAGGGGATTACCGTACCCTCCGCGCAGGATGTGAGCCGAGCTGTTTGTGCCATCCGCAGTGAAAAGCTGCCGGATCCACAGCAGCTGGGCAATGCTGGGAGTTTCTTCAAGAATCCGCTGGTGCCGGCTGCCGCTGCTCAGACGCTGCGCGACCGTTACCCCGAGCTGGTCGGTTATCCGCAAGCCGACGGTCAAGTGAAACTGGCGGCTGGCTGGCTGATCGAGAAGGCTGGCTGGAAGGGATTTCGTGACGGCGACGCAGGGGTTCATCGGCTGCAGGCGTTGGTGCTGGTCAATCATGGCCTGGCCACGGGGGTGCAGCTGCTGGACCTGGCGCGACGTATCCAGGTCGATGTGCTGGAGCGCTTCGGCGTCAGCCTTGAGATCGAGCCAAATGTGCTCTGACTACGACTCGTACGGTCAGTTTTGGCTGCTTTAAAGCCAGGCCGTGCGGTGTTGTAGATATCTGGTTCTGGTCGCTCGCGTCCTTCTTGAGTTGTACTGATCGCGCACTTCGGTTCGCCTAGCGCGGGCAACCAAGCAGAATCTGCGATGTGCATCGGATGTAAGCGAGCTCAATTTCGACCTGCAGCCGGTCCGGCTTCTCAAGCTCGCAGTGACGGCTTTTTCGGGGAGAGATGGGGCAGTGAGTAGCCTTGCTGACTGCGCCGCACCCCTTCTGCCATGAGCGTTCTCCCGACGAATAAGACGAAGGTGTAAACCTTATTCAGGACGGGACAATGCAAAAAAAAAGGGATGCCGAAGCATCCCTTTTTTGGCCAGCGGTGTTTAGCCTTGCGGCTTCTCACGGTTATCTGGCTGGTCACCTTCTGCAGCTTGTTCCGACTCCTGGGGTGATGGCTGAACCACTTCCTCAGTTGTCGGTGCTTCTGGCTTCTGCTCGTCTACTTCAGCGGTCGACACCTGTGCTTGTTCGGCGGGCTCGTCAGCCTCGGCGAGCGGCTGCTCGTGGAGGGTGGTGACTGGCTCGGCGAACGGCTCAGGCTGGGCGTCGGCAGGCACCGGCTCCGCAACTTGTTCAACTTGCGCTTCGACGACTGGCTCGCTGGCGACGATCTCCGGGCTGGCCAGAGGTTGCTCCGCTGCGGCCTTGGCGTCGGCTTCTGCCGCTTCCTTGGCCAGACGCTCGGCTTCACGCTGACGGCGACGGACCTCGCGCGGATCATTAGGCGCGCGTCCGCTAGGCGTCAGTACTGGCGCCAGGGTCGGTGCGACTTCGACTTTCTCGACCACCGGCTCCGGGGCAGGCTGTGGGGTGTCGTTGGCTTGGACGACCTGTGGTGCTTCGCTCGGCGCAACTTCGGCAGCGTGTGTCGATGTCTCGTCTGCAGCTTCGATAGCTATCGACTGCTCGTCCGTACTTTCCACGCTTGGCGCATGCTCGACAATCGTCGCTACACCTTCGGTGCTGGTTTGAATCACGGCGTCATCAGCGAGCTTGGCCTGTGGCGCCGCTTCGGTGTCGGCGGTGTTCGCGGCCAGGGCGGCGGCTGTTGCTGCGACGGCGATTTCCTCGGTTTTCACCGGGGCGTTGCTCTCGTCGACCTCGTCGATTTCGTTACCGTTGGCGTCACGCTGACGCTCACGGCGATTGCTGCGACGACGCTGGCCGCGGGAGCGGCGGCGTGGGCGGTCGCCGTCGTTGCCTTCGCTGCCCTCGTTGGAGTCCTGGGCGTCCTCGGCTTCGTTCGCATCCTCGGTTTGCTGCAGCAGCTCATCGGCGGCTACCGGGGCTTGCCGTTCGGCGCGCGGTTTGCGCTCTTCGCGCGGGGCGCGTGGTTGCCGCTCGGCCTGCTCTTCTTCTGCTGCTACAGCGATCGGAGCTTCGTCGATTGGTGCTCGCAGTTCGCGCTTACGCTCCTCGCGGGGCTTGCGGTCCTCGCGTGGGGCTCGCTCGCGGCGCGGCTGGCTTTCGGCAACTTCGGCCTGTTCACGGGGTTTGCGTTCCTCGCGTGGTGGGCGCGGCTGGCGCTCTTCGCGGGGCTGACGCTCCTCGCGAGCTTGGCGCTCCTCACGGGGCTGGCGCTCCTCACGGGGCTGGCGTTCTTCGCGCGGCTTGCGCTCCTCATCACGGCCACCGCGCGAATCGCGGCGACGGTTCTGCTGGCGTCCGCTGCGGCGCTCGTCATTGCGCTGCGGGCGCGGCGAGGCGGGCTTCTTCTCGACTTCGGCTGTGGCCTGCGGTTCTTTCGTCTCGCCTGCGAACAGTCCGACCAGGGATTTGATCAGGCCCTTGAACAGACTTGGTTCCTGCACCGGCGCGGCAACGGGTGTTTCGGTTGGCGCTGCGGCGGCTGCCGCCGGTGCGGTGCGCTGCGGTGCGGTCTTGACCGCCGCTTCCTGACGAACCAGGGTGCGTGTGGAGCTGACCGGCTGAGCTTCTTCGGCCTCGGTCGGGCTCATTTCGTAGCTGGCTTGGCCTGCCATGATTTCTGGGCTGTCGTCACGCAGTCGCTGAACTTCGAAGTGCGGCGTTTCCAGGTGATCGTCCGGCAGGATGAAGATGCGCGCACGGGTGCGCAGCTCGATCTTGGTGATCGCGTTGCGTTTCTCGTTGAGCAGGAATGCTGCTACCTGGAACGGCACGCGGGCGCGAACCTCGGCGGTGCGGTCCTTGAGGGCTTCTTCTTCGATCAGGCGCAGAATCGCCAGCGACAGCGATTCGACGTCACGAATGATGCCTTGGCCGTTGCAGCGTGGGCAGACGATGCCGCTGGTCTCGCCCAGAGAGGGGCGCAGACGCTGGCGGGACATTTCCAGCAAACCGAAGCGCGAGATACGGCCGACCTGGATACGTGCACGGTCGGCTTCCAGTGCTTCGCGCATCTTCTCCTCGACTGCGCGCTGGTTCTTGGCCGGGGTCATGTCGATGAAGTCGATGACGATTAGTCCGCCGATGTCGCGCAAACGCAGTTGGCGGGCGATTTCCTCGGCCGCCTCCAGGTTGGTCTGCAGGGCGGTTTCTTCGATGTCGCCACCCTTGGTGGCGCCCCCCGGGGGGGGGGGGGGGAGCCGAGTTGATGTCGATGGATACCAGTGCTTCGGTCGGATCGATGACGATGGAGCCGCCGGAAGGTAGTTTTACTTCACGCTGGAAGGCCGTCTCGATCTGGCTTTCGATCTGGAAGCGGTTGAACAGCGGTACGGAATCTTCGTACAGCTTGATCTTGCTGGCGTACTGCGGCATCACCTGCTGGATGAAGCTCAATGCCTCGTCCTGTGCTTCGACACTGTCGATCAGCACTTCGCCGATATCCTGGCGCAGGTAGTCGCGGATGGCGCGGATGATGACGTTGGATTCCTGATAGATCAGAAATGGCGCGGGGCGATCCTGGGACGCATCCTTGACTGCGGTCCAGAGCTGCAACAGATAGTCGAGGTCGCACTGCAGCTCTTCGCTGGAGCGGCCCAGGCCTGCCGTGCGGACGATCAGACCCATGTCAGCGGGGATATCGAGACCGTTCAGGGCTTCACGCAATTCATTGCGTTCTTCACCTTCGATGCGGCGCGAAATGCCACCAGCACGCGGATTGTTCGGCATCAGGACCAGATAACGGCCGGCCAGACTGATGAAGGTGGTCAGTGCAGCGCCTTTGTTGCCGCGCTCTTCTTTTTCGACCTGAACGATGACTTCCTGGCCTTCGCGCAGGACGTCCTTGATGTTCACGCGGCCTTCAGGCGACTTGCTGAAGTATTCGCGAGAAATTTCCTTGAGGGGGAGGAAGCCATGGCGCTCGGCGCCGAAGTCGACGAAAGCAGCTTCGAGACTGGGCTCGACGCGGGTGATCTTGCCCTTGTAGATGTTGGCTTTCTTCTGCTCGCGGGCACCTGATTCGATGTCCAGATCGAACAGACGTTGGCCGTCGACCAGTGCGACACGCAACTCTTCGGGCTGAGTTGCGTTAATTAGCATTCTTTTCATGTAGTACCGTCGGTTTCCGTGGCATCCGGAAACGGCGTTCGGCACACACGACTCTCGCGGTCGGTGTCAGGTGAGTCAGGAATGGTTGTAAAGCACTCCAGTGTCCAGCGATGTGCGGCCAAATGGGCCGGCGTCGCGACGACGTCTCCTGCTTGCTGTCGGAACAGAAGCAATGGTTCGGGAGGAGGAATCAGGCATCGGTAGCGGACGGAATGAAGCGTCTGTGAAAGCCTTTGCTACGCAATCCGATGCTGTGCATCTCCACCCAACACGCATACTTTGAAAATCGGGTGCCGCTCGCAGAATCCGGGGAGCGGGTTGTCGATTATCGCGATTCCCATAGGGGGCACGCATCATGTCTTCAAGGCTTGTTTCGCAACTTCTCCGCTACTTGAGGGAAGCTCCGTCGGACGGCCTCACGTCCTAGAACATTTTTTTTGCCGGTCTGGGTTGGCGGTATCGCTGGCATCCCTGGACCTGACCGCTTTTGGCGGCGTTCGCGACTATAACAGCAATGTTTAAGTGCTTCAATTCCATGAAAATTGATATGATGCCACGATGACCAATACCCCCTCCCAGACCTCCGGTGTGCAAATACTCGAGGTCGCGCCGGAACTTGCCGGCCAGCGCATTGATAACTTTCTCCGCAACCAGCTCAAAGGCGTGCCCAAGACGTTGATCTACCGCATCTTGCGCAAGGGCGAGGTGCGTGTGAACAAAGGGCGCATCAAGCCTGAGTACAAGTTGCAAGCCGGTGATCTGGTGCGTGTGCCGCCGCTGCGCCTGGCCGAGCGCGACGAGCCTGAGCCGCTTGCTCAAGGACTGTTGGAAAGGCTGGAAAAGGCCATCGTGCACGAGGACAAGGCGCTCATCGTACTGAATAAACCGGCCGGCATAGCTGTGCATGGTGGTAGCGGACTCAGCTACGGGGTGATCGAGGCTTTGCGGCAGCTGCGCCCTGATGCCAAGGAGCTTGAATTGGTGCATCGACTGGATCGCGATACCTCCGGTCTGCTGATGGTCGCCAAGAAGCGCAGCATGTTGCGCCACCTGCATCAGGCGTTGCGCGGTGACGGTGTAGACAAGCGTTATATGGCTCTGGTGCGTGGCCGCTGGGAAACCTCGAAGAAGCAGGTCAATGCGCCGTTGCTGAAGAACACGCTGCGCTCTGGTGAGCGAATGGTCGAGGTGACCGAGGATGGCAAGGAAGCGCTGACATTGTTTCGCGTGCTTCGTCGCTTTGGTGACTTCGCAACACTAGTGGAGGCCAAGCCAGTTACCGGTCGCACGCACCAGATTCGTGTGCACGCGCGCCATGCCGGGCACAGCATCGCTGGCGACAGCAAGTACGGTGATGAGGAGTTCACTCGCGAGATTCGCGAACTAGGCGGCAAGCGATTGTTCCTGCACGCATACGCGCTGAAGGTTCCGCTGCCTGATGGCGGTGAGTTATCCCTGGAGGCGCCCGTCGACGAAATGTGGGCGCGAACGCTGGAGCGTCTCGGTGAGTGAGTACCGGGTTCTGATATTTGATTGGGATGGCACGCTGGTCGACTCGATCGGGCGTATTGTTGAGTCGATACATGTTGCGGCGCAAAATTGTGGTTTGCCGCAGGTCGATGATGCCTCGGTCAAAGGCATCATCGGGTTGGCCTTGCCGGAAGCGATTGGCGTGTTGTATCCGGATCAGGCGGATGTCGCGCTGATCGAGGATTTTCGTCACTGCTATAGCGAGTATTATCTGTCCCTGGAGACCCAGCCTTCAGCTCTTTATCCGGGAGTCGCCAAGGCGCTATCCGAGTTTCGTGACGCCGGGTATATGCTCGCTGTCGCGACTGGAAAGGGGCGTCGCGGCCTTGATCGCGTTTTGGCTGGGCAGGGGTGGGAGGACTTCTTCGATATCACCCGTTGTTCGGACGAGACGGCAAGCAAGCCCGATCCACTGATGATCCACCAGATTCTTTCTCACTGCGGTGCTCGTCCGGAGCAGGCGCTGATGGTCGGTGATTCGGTGTTTGACCTGCAGATGGCTCATCGCGCGGGTGTGGATGGCGTAGCTGTCGCTTATGGCGCACAGCCACTGCACATCTTGCAGCAGTGTAAGCCGCGCACTGCGATCAATCATTTTTCGGAGCTTGGTGATTGGCTGCGCTCCTTGGCGGTTTCTGAGGTGAATGCAAATGTCGGATGAGTGGAAGGCTCCGGTAGACGAGTCCAAGGGTGATCGTAACAGCTGGAAGCTGCTGGAGAAGACGCTGCTTGCAGGGGTTCAGGAGCAGCGGCGCGCTAGGCGCTGGGGTATCTTCTTCAAGTTATTGACCTTCATTTACCTGTTCGGCGCGCTGGCACTGTTTTCCCCGGCGCTGCAGTTTGGTTCCAGCAAGGGCGCGGAGGGTAGTCATACGGCGGTCATCAATGTGCGCGGCATGATCGCGGATGAAGAGCCTGCCAGCGCCGATAACGTCGTCGGTGCCTTGCGGGCGGCCTTCGAGGACGCCAATACCAAGGGTGTGGTGCTGCGAATCAACAGCCCGGGGGGCAGTCCGGTGCAGTCGGGCTATATCTATGACGAAATCCGGCGTTTGCGCGGCGAACATCCGGCCATCAAGGTTTATGCGGTAATTACCGACCTGGGGGCGTCGGGTGCGTACTACATCGCTAGCGCCGCGGACGAGATTTATGCTGACAAGTCCAGTCTAGTGGGGTCGATCGGTGTAACCGCGGCCACCTTTGGCTTCGTTGAAACCATGGAAAAGCTCGGCGTCGAGCGGCGTGTCTATACGGCGGGTGAGCACAAGGCTTTTCTGGATCCGTTCCAGCCGGAAAAGCCTGAGGAGACCCAGTTCTGGCGAGGCGTGCTGGCTACCACCCATCAGCAGTTCATCGACAGCGTCAAGCGTGGTCGCGGCGATCGCCTTCAGGAGGAGCAGCATCCGGAGTTGTTCTCAGGTCTGATCTGGTCTGGGGAGCAGGCATTGGAGCTCGGGCTGATCGATGGTTTGGGAAGTACGGCGCATGTCGCGCGCGAGGTGATCGGTGAGCCCGAGCTGGTGGACTTCACTGTCAAAGAGTCGCCGCTGGATCGTTTTACCAAGAAACTTGGTGCTGGCGTCGCCGAACGCTTGGCTGTTCTGGTTGGGGTGCAGGGGCCGGTGTTGCGATAGAAGCCGGCTCGCGCTCACGGAACGTCGTAGCCTGCGTTCAGTAGCATGTCCACCAGGCGGATGAGTGGAAGGCCTACCAGGCTGGTAACGTCCTCGCCTTCGGTGGCGCGGAAAAGACTGATGCCTAATCCTTCAGCCTTGAAACTGCCCGCGCAATCGTAGGGCTTTTCAATTCTCAGATAGCGCTCGATTCGGGCTTCATCTAGTTCTCTGAAGTGTACGGTGAACGGTATGCAGTCGGCCTGAATTCTGCCTGTCGCGCTGTCGAGGAGCGCCAGTCCGGTCAGAAATCGGACGCTGTTGCCGCTGGCGGATTGCAGTTGCTGTTTTGCCCGCTCGAACGTGTGCGGTTTGCCGATAATCTTCGAGTCCAATACTGCAGCCTGATCGGAGCCGATAATCAGGTGATTCGGATACCGCTCGGCAAGCGCTCTGGCCTTCTGTTCTGCGAGTCGGTTTACGAGTTGTTCGGCGCTTTCTCCGGGTAGATGGGTTTCATCGATATCCGGGGCGCAGCTTTCGAACGGCAGCCCCAGCCGGGAGAGCAATTCCTGTCGATAGGGTGAGCTGGATGCAAGCAGCAGGCGGCGCATGATTCCTCCTTTATATATAGGTGCGAGATTGTATGCGTTGCGTCGTGAAGCTGGGCGGAATTCCTTTGACAGGCTGCGGGCGCGTCCCTAGAATGCCGCGCTTATGTTGAAAGGACCGATACCACCGCACGTTGATCCGCGCAAGCTCGCCGACCGAGCGGCCACCCTAGCCGGTGAGCTGCAATTGTCGCAGCTGAAGCGGCTCGCCGATCCTCTTGAGGATGATCAGGGTGTGGTGCGCGCCAGTTTTGCCTTTGGGCGCGACGAGCAGCGTACTGCGGTTATCCGTAGTCAGCTCGACGTTGAAGTCAAAATGATTTGCCAGCGTTGTCTGGAGCCGGTTGTTCTGCCGATTCACAGCGAGTGCGATTACGCGGTTGTGAATGAAGGGGCGAGCAGCCAGCACCTGCCCAAAGGGTATGACGTGCTGGAAGTGGGAGAGGATCCTCTGGATCTGCTGGCGCTGGTCGAAGACGAGCTGTTGCTCGCTCTGCCGATTGTTCCACTCCATGACCCTGAAATTTGCCAGCCGCCGGTTGGGCCAGATGAGCCTGAACCGAGTGAGGACGAGGTAACGCGGTCCAACCCGTTCAGCGTACTGGCGCAGTTAAAGCGTGACCCAAACGTTTAGGAGTTGATCCAAATGGCTGTTCAGCAGAACAAAAAATCCCGTTCCGCCCGTGACATGCGTCGTTCCCATGACGCTCTCGAGCCGAACGCGCTGTCCGTGGAAAAGAGCACCGGTGAAGTTCACCTGCGTCACCACGTGTCCCCGGACGGTTTCTACCGTGGTCGCAAGGTGATCGACAAGGGCGCTGACGAGTAATCCTTGTCCGCTCCGGTCATCGCGATCGATGCAATGGGTGGGGACTTCGGTCCCCACTGCATTGTTCCGGCCAGTCTGTCCTGTCTGGCTGAAAGCCCCTCGCTGCATCTGGTCCTTGTCGGCCAATCTTCCCTTCTCGAACAGCTTGTCGCCCAGCATCCTGGGGTCGATCGTTCGCGCCTGAAAATCGTCGATGCGCCTGAAATCATTGGTATGGCTGAACGCCCTGCTCAGGCATTGCGTGGCAAGCCGCGCTCTTCCATGCGTATTGCCCTCGAGCAGGTTCGCGACGGTAAAGCTAATGCTTGTGTAAGCGCCGGTAACACCGGCGCGCTGATGGCATTGGCGCGCCAGGTTCTGAAAACGCTGCCAGGTATCGATCGGCCGGCGATGGTGACAGCGCTCCCTACGCAGGCTGACCCATGCCTGCTGCTGGACCTGGGCGCAAATGTCGATTGCCCGCCCGAGCAGCTTTTCCAGTTTGCTGTCATGGGGGCTGTGGCGGCCGAATCGCTGGGACGACAGCAGCCTAGGGTCGCGCTGCTGAATGTCGGTACCGAAGAGATCAAGGGCAATCAGCAGGTCAAGCAAGCTGCGCTGCTGTTGCAGCAGGCCACTGATCTCAACTATCAGGGCTTCATCGAGGGGGATGGGCTGTATCGCGGTGAAGCCGACGTGGTCGTATGCGATGGCTTTGTCGGCAACATATTGCTCAAATCCAGCGAGGGCTTGGCTGGGATGCTGGTCGCCAGAGTCGAGGCGCTTTTCAAGCGTTCGCTTGGCGCGCGCATTGTCGGTGCTGTCGTATTGCCGTTGTTGCGCCGTCTGCGGGCGGATCTCAATCCGGCTCAGTACAACGGTGCGAGCTTTCTCGGGCTGCAGGGAATTGTCGTCAAGAGTCATGGTAGTGCTGGTGCGGACGGCTTCGAAGCAGCGATCCGGCGCGCGGCGCAGGATGTCGAGCATGATCTCCCTGAGCAACTGAGGAGCAGGCTGGGACATTTTCTGCGGCCACCTCATCCGTACGATGATGTGAATGATGTGACCGCAGGTGGTGGCCAGCCATCCAACTGAAATTCGCAACGCCGGTCACTGGCGTATTCTTCAGACGAACAGAATCACAAGAGAGTCGTTTCATGTCCGCATCACTTGCTTTCGTCTTTCCCGGTCAGGGGTCTCAGTCCCTTGGCATGCTGGCCGAGCTGGGTGCCCAGCAAAGCGTGGTCGTCGATACTTTTGCCGAGGCATCTTCGGCGCTCGGGTACGACCTTTGGGCGTTGACCCAGACCGGTCCGGAAGAACAGCTGAATCAGACCGACAAGACCCAGCCGGCGATTCTTGCCGCCTCCATTGCAATCTGGCGTTTGTGGCAGACAGAAGGCGGCGCGCGGCCCGCATTCGTTGCCGGACACAGCCTCGGTGAGTACTCCGCTCTGGTTGCGGCGGGCAGCCTGCCGTTCGCTGACGCCATCAAGCTGGTTGAATTGCGCGGTCAATTGATGCAGCAGGCAGTGCCGGCCGGGCAGGGCGGCATGGCCGCCATTCTCGGGCTGGAAGATGCCGATGTATTGGCCGCCTGTGCCGAGGCTGCGCAAGGTGAGGTGGTCAGTGCGGTCAACTTCAACGCTCCGGGTCAGGTGGTTATTGCCGGCAGTGCGGCGGCGGTAGAGCGCGCGATCGAAGTGTGCAAGGCCAAAGGTGCCAAGCGTGCGATGCCTTTGCCGGTGAGTGTCCCCTCTCACTGCGATCTGATGCGCCCGGCTGCCGAACGCTTCGCTTCCTCGGTGGAGTCGATCGAATGGCAAGCGCCGCAGATTCCGTTGGTGCAGAACGTCAGCGCAGCAGTCGTCGCGGATCTGGAAGTGCTCAAGCGTGATCTGCTGGCACAGCTCTACAGTCCGGTGCGCTGGGTCGAGTCCATGGTTGCTCTGGGAGACCGTGGCGTCACCTCGCTGGTCGAGTGCGGCCCCGGCAAGGTTCTGTCGGGCCTCAACAAACGCTGCGTCAAGGGCGTCAGCACCTACAATCTGGATACCCCCGAGGCCTTCGCGGCCGCTCGTGCCGCATTGGCTTGAACAAGGAGAATGCTATGAATCTGCAAGGTAAGGTGGCGTTGGTTACCGGCGCGAGCCGCGGTATTGGCCAGGCCATTGCCCTTGAGTTGGGCCGCCAGGGCGCGATCGTAATTGGTACTGCGACCACGCCAAACGGCGCCGAGCGCATCGCCGAGACACTGAAGGAAAACGGTATCGAAGGCGCTGGGCTGGTGCTCGATGTTGGCAACGATGAATCTGTCAGCAGCACTCTTGAGCACATTCAGCAGCATCTCGGACAGCCGGCAATTCTGGTCAACAATGCCGGTATTACCCGCGATAACTTGATGCTGCGCATGAAGGATGATGAGTGGCATGACGTCATCAACACCAACCTGAATAGCCTGTATCGCCTTTCCAAGGCCGTGCTGCGTGGCATGACCAAGGCTCGCTGGGGTCGAATCATCAATATCGGTTCGGTGGTTGGTGCCATGGGCAACGCCGGACAGGTAAACTACGCGGCAGCCAAGGCCGGTCTGGAGGGTTTCAGCCGTGCATTGGCTCGTGAGGTCGGTTCTCGTGGTATCACGGTGAATTCCGTGGCGCCTGGTTTCATCGATACCGACATGACTCGCGAGTTGCCGGAAGCCCAGCGTGATGCGCTCGTGGGGCAGATTCCCCTGGGGCGTCTCGGTCAGGCCGAAGAAATTGCAAAGGTCGTTGCGTTTCTCGCTTCGGACGGCGCTGCCTACGTCACCGGTGCTACCGTTCCGGTGAATGGCGGCATGTACATGAGCTGAGTGTGACGCCCTACGCAGGAGGACAGTCTTAGAGGCTGTCTTTAAATTAGCTATAAAACCGCAGCTGGTTTATAGACAGAAGGTTGAAGGCGGCGTCATGCTTGCCTGCTTCCAGCTTGAAATGCGGAAAACGCTTTCTATACACTACCGCGCAAACCAGCTGCCTGATTTTTCCATAGGAGTGAAAACAAGGTATGAGCACCATCGAAGAACGCGTCAAGAAAATCGTTGCCGAGCAACTTGGCGTTAAAGAAGAGGAAGTAACCAACAGCGCTTCCTTCGTCGAAGACCTGGGTGCCGACTCTCTTGACACCGTTGAGCTGGTGATGGCTCTGGAAGAGGAATTCGAGACCGAGATCCCGGACGAGCAAGCTGAGAAGATCACCACCGTTCAGGAAGCCATCGATTACATCAACGCGCACGCGCAGTAAGTTGTAATCTGCTTCAGAAACAGGAACAGCCGCACTGCCTTTGAACGAGGTAGTGCGGCTTTTCTTTGAGAGGGATTCATCCAGGTCGCGGGGGCTCCATTGCACCCAACCGGGGATGGTTCCTGTCTTGGCGGGAACCGAGCCAAGTACGTTTAGGTATAGGAGTAATCGCTGTGTCGCGTAGACGCGTCGTAGTCACCGGGATGGGCATGCTATCGCCACTGGGTAACGATGTGCCAAGCAGCTGGCAGGGAATTCTCGCCGGCCGCAGTGGTATCGGCCTGATCGAGCACATGGATCTTTCTGCCTATTCCACTCGTTTTGGCGGGTCGATCAAAAGCTTCGATGTCGAGCAGTATCTGCCGGCAAAAGAGGCACGCAAGCTCGACCTCTTCATTCAGTACGGCCTTGCCGCGAGTTTCCAGGCGGTGCGTGATTCCGGGCTGGAGGTCACTGACGCCAATCGGGAGCGCATCGGCGTCGCGATGGGGTCCGGTATCGGCGGCCTGACCAATATCGAAAACAGCTGCAAGGCACTTATCGAGCAAGGTCCGCGGCGTATATCTCCCTTCTTCGTGCCGGGCTCCATCATCAACATGGTGTCTGGTTTCCTGTCGATCCATCTGGGATTGCAGGGCCCCAACTATGCGATCGCTACCGCCTGTACCACGGGCACCCACTGCATTGGCATGGCCGCCCGTAACATTGCCTATGGCGAGGCGGATGTCATGGTGGCCGGCGGTTCCGAGATGGCTGCCAGTGGGCTTGGTATCGGAGGCTTTGCGGCAGCACGCGCACTGTCCACCCGCAACGATGACCCGGCGGCTGCGAGCCGGCCCTGGGACAAGGGGCGCGACGGTTTCGTCCTCTCCGATGGTGCCGGTGCGCTGGTGCTGGAGGAGCTGGAGCATGCCAAAGCCCGGGGGGCGCACATCTACGCCGAACTGATCGGTTTCGGCATGAGCGCCGATGCGTACCACATGACCTCGCCGCCCGACGACGGCGCCGGTGCTGCGCGCTGCATCCGCAATGCGCTGAAGGACTCCCAGTTGAATGTCGATCAGGTGCATTACATCAATGCACACGGCACCTCGACTCCCGCAGGTGACAAGGCCGAGGCTGCTGCTATTCGCAGCGTATTTGGTGATCACGCCTATGAGCTGTCGGTCAGTTCCACCAAATCCATGGTCGGCCACCTGCTGGGTGCTGCCGGTGCGGTGGAAGCGATCTTCAGTGTTCTGGCTATTCGTGATCAGGTCGCGCCGCCGACCATCAATCTGCATGAGCCGGATGAAGGCTGCGACCTCGATTTCGTTCCGCACGAGGCCAAGCCCCGACCGATCGAAGTGGCGGTGTCCAACTCGTTCGGTTTTGGCGGAACCAACGGTTCGCTGGTATTCCGCCGGTTCGCCGAGTGACATTGAGCTGGCTGAACGGGGAGCCCTGTGATGGGCTGCCCATTCATGATCGAGGACTGGCCTACGGCGATGGGCTGTTCGAGACTATTCGCGTCGCAGGTGGCCAGGCGCGGTTGGTTGAACGCCATCTGCAGCGGCTGCAAGATGGCTGTGAGCGCCTTGCCATTCCCGTTGATGCAAATCTGCTGCGCAATGAGCTGATGCGCTTCTGCCGGGCACTGGGGCAGGGCGTCGCCAAGCTCATCGTCACGCGTGGCGCCGGACAGCGTGGTTATGCAACGCCACAGCCGTGTCAGCCGCAGCGTCTGCTGTTAGGCTCGTCCTCTCCAGCTTATCCGCCACAGCATGCTGAAACCGGCATCAGGCTATTTCCGTGCGAGACCCGGCTTGCCGAGCAACCGCGACTCGCCGGCATCAAGCATCTGAATCGCCTGGAACAGGTGTTGGCGCGTGCCGAGTGGCATGATCCGGTCTACGCGGAAGGGTTGATGCGCGATATGTCCGGCCGGGTGGTGGAGGGCGTTTTCAGCAATCTGTTCATCGTGGAAGCCGGCAAACTGCGTACCGCGCCGCTGACTCGTTGCGGAGTCGCTGGGGTCATGCGTGCGGAGATCATTGCGCGCGCAGCACAGCACGGGCTCCCGGTCGTGATCGACGACATCAGCTATGCCGAGCTTGTGCAGGCCGATGAGGTATTCCTCTGCAACAGCCTTTACGGCATCTGGCCCGTGACAGCTTTGGCCGAGTGCGTCTGGCCCGTCGGTCCGCTGACCCGTAAACTGCAGTCCGTTGTCGCCGACCTGTTGAGTGATTCGTGATCCGTAAAATTCTTGTTCTGCTGCTGACAGTGTTGCTGTTGGCGGCGATTGCGCTCGGGCTGTTCACCTGGAAACAGCATGCTGCGCTCGAGCAGCCTCTGGCCGTTCCCGACGAGGCCCTGCTGCTCGACGTGCGTCCGGGCGATACGCCCAGTGGCGTGCTTCAGCGATTGGAGGCCGAAGGCGTACTGGAGGATGCCTTCTGGTTGCGTTTGTATTGGCGTTTGAACCTGTCCGGGCAGAGCTTGCATACCGGCGAGTATCGCCTGTCCCCCACTATGACGGCGCGGGACATGATTGGGCTTTGGCAGCGTGGCGAAGTGGTGCAATACAGCCTGACCCTGGTCGAGGGCTGGAATTTCCGCCAGTTGCGTAGCGCCCTGCAAAATCAGCCCAAGCTGGAGCAAACCCTGGATGGTTTGACTGATGCCGAAATCATGTCGCGCATAGGTGCATCTGGCCAGCACCCGGAAGGGCGCTTCTTCCCAGATACCTATCGTTTCACCCGCGGCACATCCGATGCAGACCTCTTGCGCCGTGCCTACGCCCGGCTGGAGCAGGTCCTCGAGGAGGAGTGGCAGCAGCGCGCCGAAGGCCTGCCTTACAAGGACGCCTATCAGGCGCTGATCATGGCCTCGATCATCGAGAAGGAAACCGGCGTGCCCGGTGAGCGTGGAGAGATTGCCGGCGTCTTTGTGCGCAGGCTGGCGCGGGGCATGCTGCTGCAGACCGACCCAACCGTTATCTACGGCATGGGTGAGAAGTACAAGGGCCGGATCACCCGCACCGATCTGCGCACGCCGACACCCTACAATACCTACACCAATGCCGGCCTGCCGCCGACCCCGATCGCGATGGTCGGGCGCGAGGCGATCCACGCCGCGCTGAATCCGGCGGATGGCACCAGTCTCTACTTCGTCGCCCGTGGCGATGGCAGCCATGTTTTCAGCGATACGCTCAATCAGCACAACCGTGCGGTGCGCGAGTATCAGCTCAAGCGCCGCGCCGACTACCGCTCCAGCCCGCCGCCACGGCAGGCACCGGCGGACAACGGAAGCGTACAATGAAAGGACTCTTCGTGACCCTCGAAGGCCCTGAAGGGGCCGGGAAGAGCACCAATCGTGAATATCTCGCCGAGCGCCTGCGCGCATGTGGCGTGGATGTCGTGCTGACCCGTGAGCCCGGCGGGACGCCGCTGGCCGAGCGTATCCGCGAGCTGCTTCTCCCCCCGGCCGACGAGCCGATGGCGGTGGATACCGAGTTGCTGCTGGTCTTCGCCGCACGTGCTCAGCATCTCGCGCAGGTCATACGTCCGGCACTGGAGCGCGGGGCGGTGGTGCTCTGCGATCGTTTCACCGATGCCACCTATGCCTATCAGGGCGGGGGTCGAGGGCTTTCTATCGAGCGGATCGCCCAGCTGGAAGTCTTCGTGCAGGGCGAGCTGCGACCTGATCTGACCTTGATCTTCGATCTGCCGGTCGAGGTGGGGCTGGCCCGTGCTGCGGCGCGCGGTCGTCTGGATCGCTTCGAACAGGAAGGCCTCCGCTTCTTCGAATCGGTACGGCGCGCCTATCTGGAGCGCGCCAAGGCTGCGCCGTCGCGTTATCGAATCATCGATGCAGGGCAGCCATTGAATGTCGTGCAGCAGGATGTACAGGCCCTGATTCCCGACCTGATGGGGCGCCTCGATGGCTGACGTCCTCCCCTGGCAGGCGGAGCTCTGGCGGCAGTTGGCAGGTCGTACGCAGCATGCTCACGCTTACCTGCTGCACGGTCCTGGCGGCATCGGCAAGCGGCAGCTGGCCGAGCAATTGATGGCGCTGCTGCTTTGCCAGCGGCCCGTGAACGCCACGGCCTGTGGTGAATGCAAGGCTTGTCAGCTGTTGGCTGCACATACGCACCCGGACCATTACATCCTCGAGCCGGAAGAGGTCGACAAGGCCATACGGGTCGACCAGGTGCGTGATCTGGTCGGCTTCGTCACCCAGACTGCGCAGCTGGGTGGGCGCAAGGTGATACTGCTGGAGCCCGCCGAGGCGATGAATCTCAATGCGGCCAACGCATTGCTCAAGAGCCTTGAGGAGCCCTCCGGCGATACGGTACTGCTGCTCATCAGCCACCAGCCGAGTCGCCTGTTGCCGACCATCAAGAGCCGTTGCGTGCAGCAGGCCTGCCCTCTGCCGGGACGGCAACAGAGTCTCGACTGGCTGGCTGGACAGCTCCCCGAGCTGGCAGCGGAGCTGCGTGAGCAGCTACTGACACTGGCGGCGGGGTCACCTCTGGCCGCCTTGAAGATGCATGAGCAGAAAGTACTGGACTTGCGCGCGCAGGTTGTCGACAGCGTGAAGAAGCTGCTCAAGCAGCAACAGTCACCCAGTCAGCTGGCTGAGGGCTGGAATGCGCTGCCGCTGATCCTGCTGTTCGACTGGTTTTGCGAGTGGACGCATCTGATCCTGCGGTATCAGATGGCCGGTGATGATGCTGAGCTCGGTGCAGCCGATATGCAGAAGGTGTTGCAGTACCTTGCGCAGAAGTCAGCGCAACACAAAGTGATGGCGCTGCAGGACTGGCTACTCGAACATCGGCAAAAAGTGCTAGGCAAAGCCAACCTCAACCGTGTGTTGCTTCTCGAAGCGCTGCTGGTGCAGTGGGCAACGCTGCCCGGCGCGGGCTAGAATCGACTGGAATTTTCGTTAGGAACACCGCATGAGCCTGCCAGCAAATCTTGGTCCGCGTAATGGCATTCTGTCCCTGACCATCAAGGACAAGTCGGTGCTCTACGCCGCGTTCATGCCCTTCATCAAGCATGGAGGTCTGTTCATCCCGACCAACAAGAGCTACAAGCTTGGCGACGAAGTGTTCATGCTGCTCAACCTGATGGACGAGCCGGAAAAGATTCCCGTCGCCGGCAAGGTCGTCTGGATCACCCCAAAGGGTGCCCAGGGCAGTCGCGCCGCGGGAATTGGCGTGCAGTTCAACGAAGGCGACAGTACTGCACGCAACAAGATCGAAACCTATCTGGCCGGTGCGCTCAAATCCGACCGTCCGACCCACACGATGTAACGCTCTGAGTCACTGAACGCCATCCCTCGCCAGACGGCAGGGTTTTCGTTGGCCTTTCCTGACAACCGGCCATTTGCTCTACAATCGCCCCTTTTTCGCGATAGCAAGTAGTGCATTTCATGCTGGTAGATTCCCACTGTCACCTTGACCGACTCGACCTGACCGCACATGACGGTTCACTGGATGCCGCGTTGGACGCTGCGCGCTCGCGCGGTGTCGGGCATTTCCTCTGCATCGGCGTTAGCGCCGACAACGCAGCGGCGGTCAGATCGCTGTCCGAGCGCTATGCCGACGTGGATTGCTCGATCGGTGTTCATCCTCTGGATCTCGAGCCGGCGAGCCAGCCGGTGCTGGACTGGTTGCTTGGCGAGCTCCAGCACCCGCATGTGGTTGCCATTGGTGAAACCGGTCTGGATTACCACTACGAGCCCGAAGCTGCGCAGATGCAGCAGCAGTCCTTCCGGCTGCATCTTGAAGCAGCCAGGCTGACCGGCAAACCGGTCATCGTGCACACCCGGGCTGCCCGCGCCGATACGCTGGATCTGCTGCGTGAAGCGGCGCTGCCGCAGGCGGGTGTATTGCATTGCTTTACCGAGGACTGGGACATGGCCAAGGCTGCGCTTGATCTCGGTTTCTATATCTCGCTGTCGGGGATCGTCACGTTCCGAAATGCCGATGCGCTGCGCGATGTGGCCCGCAGAGTGCCGGCTGATCGCTTGCTGGTCGAAACCGATTCGCCGTATCTGGCGCCGGTTCCCCACCGTGGCAAAGCCAACCTGCCGCAGTATGTGCGGGAGGTCGCCGAGTTTGTTGCGGAGTTGCGTGGCGTTCCATTCGAGGCGCTGGCTGAGCAAACCACTGCCAACTTCAAGACATTGTTCCCGCTGGCCAGGGTGCGCAGCTGACGTCGCCGCCGCGCAGGATTGATGCTTTCCAGCACGTCCGGTGCGCTGCCTTCCTTCTCGCCGTCACGAGCGGCGTTTTTCTTGCCCTGAAGATCCACAAGGTGGCGTATGACCGCTGAAACGCTGCACACCGGACCGCTCCAGCGCGGTCTGAAGAATCGCCATATCCAGCTGATCGCCCTGGGCGGAGCGATTGGAACGGGACTGTTCCTGGGCTCGGCCGGAGTTCTGAGAAGTGCCGGCCCGTCGATGATCCTGGGTTATGCGATCGGTGGCTTCATCGCTTTTCTGATCATGCGCCAGCTGGGGGAGATGATCGTCGAGGAGCCGGTCGCAGGGTCGTTCAGCCATTTCGCACACAAATATGGCGGCGGTTATGCGGGGTTCCTTTCCGGCTGGAACTACTGGGTGCTGTACGTCCTGGTGGGCATGGCCGAGCTGACGGCGGTCGGCAAGTACGTACAGTTCTGGTGGGCTGATATTCCCGCCTGGGCCACAGCCGCTGCGTTCTTCGTGCTGATCAATCTGATCAATCTCAGCAACGTCAAGGCTTTCGGTGAGGCCGAGTTCTGGTTTGCCATCGTCAAGGTCGCCGCCATCGTCGGCATGATCCTGCTCGGGCTTTTCCTGCTGGTCAGTGGCGAGGGGGGCGAGCAGGCAAGCATCAGCAACCTGTGGACGCACGGTGGCTTCTTCCCTAACGGCTTCAGTGGCATGCTGCTGGCGCTGGCGATCATCATGTTCTCCTTCGGTGGACTGGAGCTGGTCGGCATCACGGCGGCAGAAGCGGCGGAGCCAAAAACCGTGATTCCCAAGGCGATCAATCAGGTCGTCTATCGCATTCTGATCTTCTACATAGGCGCGCTGACGGTGCTGCTGGCGCTGTATCCCTGGGACGCGCTGTTGCAGACGCTGGGCTCCGCGGGCGACCCCTACAGCGGCAGCCCCTTCGTGCAGATATTTTCGCTGATCGGCAGCGATGCGGCGGCGCATCTGCTGAACTTCGTCGTGCTGACGGCTGCGCTTTCGGTCTACAACAGCGGCGTGTATTGCAACAGCCGCATGCTGTACGGCCTGGCAGAGCAGGGCGATGCGCCGCGCAGCCTGATGAAGATCAATGCCCGCGGTGTCCCGGTGCTAGCGGTGGGCGTGTCGGCCCTGGTAACCCTGCTCTGCGTGGCGGTGAACTACCTGTTTCCGCAGGGCGCGCTCGAACTGCTGATGTCCCTTGCGGTGGCTGCGCTGGTAATCAACTGGGCGATGATCAGCCTTGCGCACCTGAAATTTCGTCGTGCCATGCAGCGCCAGGGCGTTGAGCCGAGCTTCAAGGCGTTCTGGTTCCCGCTGAGCAATTACCTGTGCCTGGCCTTTGTCAGCGGGATCCTGATCATCATGCTGTGGCTACCCGGCATCCGCATGTCGGTGTTCGCGATTCCGGTCTGGGTCGGGTTTCTCTGGCTGTGCTACCGATTGCGGACTCGTTTGCTGGCGCAGCCCCAGACCTGAGAGCAAAAAAAACCCGGTTTCCAGGGAAGCCGGGCCAAGACCATTAGGAGTATGAAATCGCAATCCTAGCGACCTCATCTGGCTGGGCAGTGGGGGGATTGCCCGGCCAGTTACTCAAGTATTAACGCTGCTCCGTGGGTTTGCCGGCGGATTTCCCTGATTTTTAAACGCATTTGGAATACAAGTCTCGCTGGCTGATCGCCTTCAGTGCGCAGCCAGGTCATGCAAAAGGCCTAGCGTTTCGTCTATGACGTGCTCCGGCGTGTAGAAATGTGGCGAGAAGCGAATGCCGCCGCCGCGTTGTGCACACACCACCTGTTCAGTCTTGAGTCGCTCGAACAGAGCGGCATTGGGCCAGCCGTCGAGGCGGAACGTGACGATGCCGGAGCGTCTCTCCGCTTGGCCTGGCGAGAGGGTTTCTACTCCTTTCAGGTTGCTGATTCCGTGAGTCAGCCATTCGATTCGCTCGTCCAGCGATCTGGCGACTTGCTCCATCCCCACTTCCTCCAGCAGCGACAGGCTGGCTTCGAGTGCCATTGCCCCCAGCATGTTCGGGCTGCCGCACTCGAACCGCCTGGCACTGCGTGCGGGCTCCCAGTCGCTACGGTCGTAGTCGCCGGCGTGCTCCAGCATGTGCCAGCCGTACTCGTGCAGTTTCAGTTGCTCGCGTAGGTCGCTGCGACAATAGAAAACACCGAGTCCTTCCGGGCCGAGCATCCACTTGTGACCATCCGCCATGGCGAAGGCGCAACGGTTCTGCTGGACATCGAAGGGCAGGGCGCCCAATTGCTGGATTGCATCGATGCACAGAAGCACGCCGCGTTGCTCGCAGCCTTCGCCCACGCGCGGAAGATCCAACCGCATGCCGCTCGCATATTGCACGGCGCTGATCGACATCAGGCGTACCCGTGGACCACACGCTGCAAGGAGGTCAGCCTCGGGATCGACACCCTTGAGACTGACCTGAATGACTTCCACGCCGAGCGGCCGCAATGCCTCCCAGACCACCCGATTGGACGGAAACTCCTCGTCGCTGATCACGATCTGATCACCGCTTTTCCAGTCCAGCCCGAAGGCGACGAATGAGAGCGCTTCGGAGGTGTTCTTGACCAGCGCCACATCGGCACTGCTCGGCGCGTTGAGCAGTCTCGTCAGGCGTTGGCGCAGGCTGCGTTCCACTGTGAGCCATTCGGGGTAGTCGCGCGCGCCCAAGGTTGCATTCTGCTCGGCAAAGGCGCTCACGGCCCGAGCCGCCCGTCTGGGCCAGGGAGCGACGGCAGCATGGTTCAGATATCGCAAACCGACTATTTGCGGGAATTCGTCATTTATTTGAATCATGGTTGGATGTCCCGTGCATTTCATGACCGGTTAGGCATAATGGCTGCCTCGTTTTTCACCTCAAGCAGCCTTCCTATGCAGAATGAACCTCGTAAGGTCCGCGAATTTCGTCGCCGCGAACAGGAAATCCTCGATACTGCGTTGCAGCTTTTTCTCGACCAGGGAGAGGACAGCGTTACTGTCGAGATGATTGCCGATGCGGTCGGTATCGGCAAAGGCACGATCTACAAGCACTTCAAGTCCAAGGCCGAAATCTACCTGCGGCTGATGCTGGACTACGAGCGCGACCTGAACCAGATCCTCCACTCTCCCGACCTGGACCGCGACAAGGAAGCGCTTTCGCGCGCCTACTTCGAGTTCCGCATGCGCGACCCGCAGCGCTATCGGCTGTTCGACCGCCTCGAGGAGAAAGTGGTCAAGGGCAATCAGGTGCCGGAAATGGTCGAGCAGCTGCACAGCATCCGCGCCTCCAACTTCGAACATCTGACCCAGTTGATCAAAGGCCGTATTGCCGAAGGCAAGCTGGAAGACGTGCCGCCGTATTTCCACTATTGCGCCGCCTGGGCGCTGGTGCATGGTGCGGTGGCGCTGTACCACTCGCCGTTCTGGAGCAACGTGCTGGAAGATCAGGACGGCTTCTTCCAGTTCCTCATGGATATCGGCGTACGCATGGGCAACAAGCGCAAGCGTGACTGAATCGGCGGCAGCGTGAAGATCGAACAGGCGTGGACGCAATGAACGCGAGCGAGTTTCCCATCCGCTACATCGAGCCGGTATTTCGGCCGCCCAGCGAGGCGCATTCGCTGATCCTGCCGGTGACCAATGGTTGTTCCTGGAACAGCTGTACCTTCTGTGAGATGTATACCGCGCCGCAGAAGAAGTTTCGTGCTCGCGATGAGGCGGAGGTGCTCGACGAGATCCGTCGTTGCGGCGAGCAGTTGATCGTGCAACGCGTATTCCTCGCCGACGGTGACGCCTTGGTGTTGCCGACCCACCGGCTGTTGAGAATCCTTGAACAGATCCGCCAGTGCCTGCCCGAAGTTCAACGTGTCTCGAGCTATTGCCTGCCACGCAACCTGCGCAAGAAGTCGGTTGCCGAGCTGCAGGAACTGGCGGATGCGGGGCTCGGCATGGCCTATGTCGGCGCCGAGTCCGGCGACGATGAGGTGCTGGCGCTGGTCAACAAGGGGGAGACCTACGAATCGACGCTCAGCGCGCTGGATAAGCTGGGAGCGGCGGGCATCGCACGCTCGGTGATGATTCTCAACGGGCTTGGCGGTCGCCAACTGAGTCGCCAGCACGCACGCAATTCGGCGCGGCTGATGAATGCAGCGCAGCCCGAGTTTCTGTCTACGCTGGTGGTCAGTTTTCCGCAGGGTGAAGCGCGTTTTCGGCAAACCTTCGAGGATTTCGAGCCGCTGGTGCCGGCCGATCTGTTTCGCGAGCTGGAGTGGTTGCTGGAGGACCTGCAGCTGACCGATACGGTTTTTCGCAGCGATCACGCGTCCAATTATCTGGTGCTCAAGGGCATTTTGGGTGTCGATAAACCGGGCCTGCTGCGTCGGGTACGTAAGGCCATCGAGGACCCGCGTAACGCTCCGTTGCGTCAGGAGTGGCAGCGAGGGCTCTAGCCGCCTCGTTCGAGCGGGGAGTCGAGAGCATCCAGCTGAACCGGCTCGCCTCGGTGCTGGAAGTGGCGTGGATGCTGCATTGGCTGTCGAATCGTCGGTTTTTCGTCGCCGGCCCTATGAGGTGAGTTCCATGCGATTTCTGTTACTGGCAGTGCCTGGCTTGCTTGCATTGCTCATGCTTTCTGGCTGCATGAAGGTCAGCGACATGGCGGAGGGTACCCGTTATCACCTTCGCGATGCCGGAATTCTGGATCACAGCGAGACCCGTCGTTCCAACTCCTGGCGCCTGCAGCCGGACTCATTCATCTATATCGCGCAGGGACATTTCGTGCCGCCCGGAGACGCATACCCGCGGCCGAACGTCGTGGCCGAAGAGGCCTTCAGCGGGTTTGTCGAGTACTTCCCAATGGTTCGTCGAGCCCGTGGCCCGCTCGGGCTCGAGGAGGCAATGGCCGAAGCGTCGGCAATGGGCGCGCATTATCTGCTGTATCTGCGGTTTGCCGCGGCTGATGATCGCATCGGCAGTTTCGACGAGCTGAACGATCAGCGCGCACTGGATCGCCTTGGTGTCGATTCCGGCGTGGTGCAGTTGATGCTGGTGGAAACCGGAACTCGCTATCTGGTCGATACCGCTCGCATTCGTAATCGTGGCGGCGTGCTCGGCATCTACGACGCAAAGCCGGAGCAACTCTTGCGTCCGCCGCTGCAGGACTATGCTCGTCGGTTGTTGGGCCTGTCACGTTGAGCGATGTGGCAGTATCGGGAACAGGCGATTACCTCATTCAATCGAGGAGGACCGAATGACCGATACAGGCAAGGCTGGGGATCTGCTTGCGCAGCTGTCCGCTGGCGGGAAGAAGAAAGGGTTGCCGCCGGTGCATCTGTGGAACCCTCCGTTCTGTGGCGATCTGGACATGCGCATCGCGCGCGACGGGACCTGGCACTATCAGGGTTCGCCGATCGGGCGGCCGGCAATGGTGCGTTTGTTTTCCACGGTGATTCGCCGCGACGGCGACGACTACTTTCTGGTGACACCGGTAGAGAAGGTCGGTATCCAGGTCGAAGATGCGCCTTTCGTTGCGGTCCGGCTGGAAGTCAGTGGCGAGGGTGAGACGCAAAGCCTGCGCTTTATCACCAATGTCGAGGACGAGGTCGAGGCTGGTGAAGAGCACCCTTTGCGCGTTGTCACCGATCCGCAAACGCAGGAGCCGGCGCCATATGTGCATGTGCGCGCCAACCTCGAGGCACTGATCCATCGCAATGTGTTTTATGAGCTTGTGGAGCTGGCGGTGCCCGGCAAGGTAGATGGCAAGGATTGCCTCGGTGTGTGGAGTGGCGGGACGTTCTTCCCGATTGGCGCCGCTGAGTAGTGCGCTGGCTGTTTCGTTACCCATGATCGAAAAAGGCTCCCGAGGGAGCCTTTTTTTGCTGGTCTTACATGTTGGGGTAGTTCGGCCCGCCGGTACCTTCGGGCGCGACCCAGGTGATGTTCTGCGCCGGGTCCTTGATGTCGCAGGTCTTGCAGTGCACGCAGTTCTGCGCGTTGATCTGGAAGCGCTTGCTGCCATCGTCGTTGCTCACGACCTCGTAAACGCCGGCCGGGCAGTAACGCTGTGCCGGCTCGTCGTACATCGGCAGGTTCTTTTCGATCGGAATGCTCGGGTCGGTCAGTTTCAAGTGAACCGGCTGCTCTTCCTCGTGGTTGGTATTGGAGAGGAATACCGAGGAGAGCTTGTCGAAGCTCAGCTTGCCGTCCGGCTTGGGGTAGTCGATTTTCTTCGACTCTGCAGCCGTCTTGAGGCAGGCGTAGTCCGGCTTGGTGTCGTGCAGGGTGAAGGGGATCTTGCCACCGAAGATGTTCTGATCGATGAAGTTGAACGCGCCGCCCTTGATTGCGCCCCACTTGTGAATGGCAGCGCCGAAGTTGCGGCTCTTGTATAGCTCGTCGTACAGCCAGCTGGACTTGAAGCCCTCTTCGTACGCGGTCAGCTCGTCGCCACCTTCGCGTCCGGCCAGCAGTGCGTCCGCAGCGGCTTCGGCCGCCAGCATGCCGGACTTCATCGCCGTGTGGCTGCCCTTGATCTTGGCGAAGTTCAGGGTGCCGGCGTCGCAGCCGATCAGTGCGCCGCCGTTGAATACCATCTTCGGCAGGCAGTTGATGCCGCCCTTGGCGATCGCACGTGCGCCATAGGAAACGCGCTTGCCGCCTTCCAGGTACTGCTTGATCACTGGATGGTGCTTGTAGCGCTGGAATTCGTCGAACGGCGACAGATACGGGTTGCTGTACGACAGGTCGACGATCAGGCCGACGACCACCTGATTGTTTTCCAGGTGATAAAGGAAGGAACCGCCAGTGTTTTCGTCGTTCAGCGGCCAGCCCGCAGTGTGCACGACCAGTCCCTGCTCATGCTTGGCCGGGTCGATGTCCCACAGTTCCTTGATGCCGATGGCGTAGTGCTGCGGGTCGACGTTGGCGTTGAGCTGGAAGCGGTTGATCAGCTGCTTGCCGATATGACCACGGCAGCCTTCGGCGAACAGCGTGTACTTGGCGCGCAGCTCCATGCCTGGCGTGTACATGCCTTCCTTCGGATTGCCTTCGCGGTCGACGCCAAGGTCACCGGTGACGATACCGCGCACGATGCCGTTCTCGTCGATCAGCGCTTCCTGAGCGGCGAAGCCTGGGTAGATCTCGACACCCAGGTTCTCGGCCTGCTGGGCCAGCCAGCGGCACAGGTTGCCGAGGGAAATGATGTAGTTGCCTTCGTTGTGCATGGTCTTGGGGACCAGTGCATTGGGCAGCTTGCTGGCGGCTTCGGCGGTCTTGAGCAGGTAGATGTCGTCACGCTTGACCGGCGTATTGAGCGGGGCGCCGAGCTCTTTCCAGTCAGGGAACAGCTCATTCAGTGCGCGCGGCTCGAAGACTGCGCCGGATAGAATATGGGCGCCTACTTCGGAGCCTTTCTCAACGACGCATACACTGATTTCCTGACCAGCGTCGGCGGCTTTCTGCTTCAGGCGGCAGGCTGCGGATAGGCCTGCAGGGCCGGCGCCGACGATGACAACGTCGAATTCCATGTATTCGCGTTCCATTGGGCTTTCTCCTACTCAGGGCTTGGTTGTTATATAAGTGGTGGAGGGCTGTGATCGGTCCCTGACCGAGCCGGGCCGGCGCATTATATATAGACGCTCGAATCGGTCCAATACAAACGTTTGTTTGAATTTTCTGGAAGCCTGTTAGAATCGCCCGAACCGCGTCGTTATGACGGGTCATATGCGTTGTTGACCCCGTCCGCGGCCTGCGGTCAAGATACGGACGGTTTGCACTCGCCGAACAGGGCAGCGGCTATCAAAACCCAAGCCACGAGCAAGGCTCGGTTCGCCTCGGCGGAATTCTATTCACCGGAGAGTAACGAGGAATCCATGAAGGTTCTTGTAGCTGTCAAACGAGTGGTCGATTACAACGTCAAGGTTCGCGTCAAGGCGGACAATTCGGGCGTTGACCTCGCCAACGTCAAGATGTCGATGAACCCCTTCTGCGAAATTGCCGTGGAAGAAGCCGTACGCCTGAAAGAGAAGGGCGTGGCGAGCGAAATCGTTGTCGTCTCCATCGGTCCGACCGCTGCTCAGGAGCAGCT
Source organism: Stutzerimonas chloritidismutans AW-1 (assembly GCF_000495915.1). Taxonomy (GTDB): domain Bacteria; phylum Pseudomonadota; class Gammaproteobacteria; order Pseudomonadales; family Pseudomonadaceae; genus Stutzerimonas; species Stutzerimonas chloritidismutans. Next base: position 58,994 of record NZ_AOFQ01000062.1, on the reverse strand, counting down.
GCGCACCGCGCTGGCGCTGGGCGCCGACCGCGCCGTGCTGGTCGAGTCCAACGACGAACTGAACTCCCTTGCGGTCGCCAAGCTGCTCAAGGCCGTGGTCGACAAGGAGCAGCCGCAGCTGGTCATTCTCGGCAAGCAGGCGATCGACAGCGACAACAACCAGACCGGGCAGATGCTCGGTGCACTGACTGGCTATGCCCAAGGCACCTTCGCCTCCAAGGTGGAAGTGGCTGGCGACAAGGTCAACGTGACCCGCGAAATCGACGGCGGCCTGCAGACCGTCGCGCTCAGCCTGCCGGCGATCGTCACCACCGACCTGCGTCTGAACGAGCCGCGCTACGCGTCGCTGCCGAACATCATGAAGTCCAAGAAGAAGCCGCTGGAAACGCTGACTCCAGATGCGCTGGGCGTCACCACCACGTCTACCGTGAAGACCCTGAAAGTCGAAGCGCCGGCTGCCCGCAGCGCCGGTATCAAGGTCAAGTCCGTGGCTGAACTGGTCGAGAAACTGAAGAACGAGGCGAAGGTAATCTAAATGACTATCCTGGTTATCGCTGAACACAATAATGCCGTCCTCGCGGCCGCTACCCTGAACACCGTTGCCGCCGCCAAGGCCATCGGTGGCGACATCCACGTACTGGTAGCCGGCAGTGGCTGCGGTGCCATCGGTGAAGCAGCCGCGCAGATCGAAGGCGTGGCCAAGGTACTGGTCGCTGACGACGCGGCTTACGCCAATCAGCTGCCGGAAAACGTCGCGCCGCTGATCGCCGACCTGGCGAAGAACTACAGCCACGTGCTGGCTGCGGCGACCACCAACGGCAAGAACTTCCTGCCGCGCGTTGCTGCTCAACTGGATGTCGATCAGATCTCCGAGATCATCGCCGTTGAAAGCGCCGATACCTTCAAGCGCCCGATCTATGCCGGTAACGCCATCGCTACCGTGCAGTCCAGCGCTGCCATCAAGGTCATCACCGTGCGTGCCACCGGCTTCGATGCCGTGAATGCCACCGGCGGTTCGGCTGCGGTCGAGCAGGTCTCAGGCGCTGGCGATGCCGGCAAGTCGACTTTCGTTGGCGAAGAGCTGGCCAAGTCGGATCGTCCCGAGCTGACCGCTGCCAAGATCGTTGTTTCCGGCGGTCGTGGCATGCAAAACGGCGAGAACTTCAAGCACCTGTACTCGCTGGCCGACAAGCTTGGCGCGGCTGTTGGTGCCTCCCGTGCCGCTGTCGATGCCGGCTTCGTGCCCAACGACATGCAGGTCGGACAGACCGGCAAGATCGTTGCACCGCAGCTGTACATCGCGGTGGGTATCTCCGGCGCCATCCAGCACCTGGCGGGTATGAAGGACTCCAAGGTGATCGTCGCGATCAACAAGGACGAGGAAGCGCCGATCTTCCAGGTTGCCGACTACGGCCTGGTGGGCGATCTGTTCGAGATCGTGCCGGAGCTGGAAAAGCTCGTCTGAAGCTGATCGCTGTTGAAGAAACCCGCTCATGTAGCGGGTTTTTTCATGGGCGATGGGCGGGTTCGTCGGTGTACCATCGGCGAACTTCGATCAGCATCAGTTAACTCGCGCAATAAGGGGATCTTCATGCGTTTCGCTTTTCCGTTGAAATTGGCCATGGTCGCGCTGGTGTTGGCAACGCCATTCACGGCAGCGGCAGCGGGGAAGTGCGACCGTCTGGTGGCGACTGGCGCAGCGGACAACCCTCCCTTTCTCTGGCGCGATCCGCAGAACCCGAAGCGTCTGATCGGGGCTAATGCGGACCTGCTCGGGCAGATCGCCGACTCGCTCGATCTGAAACTGGACCTGCTTTACACCGGTGACCGAACCAAAGCGCTCGAAGAGGTGCGCAGTGGCCGGGTCGACGTACTGGCCGATGCGACACTGACGGTGCAGCGACTCGAAGAACTGGATTTCGTCCACCCGGCCATCCTGCAATTGCAGACCGTCGCCTGGGTACGCAATGAGCCCGGCTTCTTCTATGCCAGCCGTGAAGATCTGGGAGGCCACGCCGGCTTGATCGCTGGCACCAGCCGCTTCGGTAGCGAGTTCGACGCCTTCGCGAAAAAACACCTGCAATTGCAGCCGGTCGCCGACCTCGCTCAGGGGCTGAAGCGGATCGTGGCGGGCAATGGCGACTACTTGCTGCATGAGCGGTACAGTGCAGTCGCGGCGGCTGATGCATTGGGGCTGCTGGACAAGGTGCAGCGTCTCGAACCTCCAGTGGTAGGCCGGGATATGCACCTGGCCATTTCGCACGACTCGGCCTGCAATGATCCCTGGCTGCGCGGACAACTGGCGCGGAAGATGACAGAATTGCGCGCCGCCGGTGTGCCTGAGCAACTGGTGGCGCACAACCTGACCGTCTGGAAGAACCAGCAGTCAGAGCGGGCAAAGGCTTCGAAAAAGTAGGACTCGCCGTGTTGAAAAGACTTTTCGCCAGCCCATTTCTGGTCTTGGTTTTCCTGACTGGCTGTGCCAGTGACCCCGCCCCGACAGAACAACTGCGCCTGAGCTCGCAGGCCTTGGCGCAGGCACGCTCCGTAGGCGCAACCGATGCGTACGAGGAGCTTGTGCTGGCCGAAAGCAAGTTGAGCAAGGCCCAGGAGGCACTCGAGGCAGGCGATAATCGCAAAGCCCGGCTGCTGGGCGAGCAAGCGGAGCTGGATGCTCGTCTGGCGGAGAGCAGGGTTCTGAAAGACAAGCGCGAGGCGCAGATCGACGATCTGAATCGTCGCATTCAGCGGCTACGGCAGTTGCTGGGGGAGGCCAGGTGAGAAGTGGATTTGCGATAGCCCTGGCTGGGCTGGTACTGGCTGGTTGCTCGACGCCGCAGACCGAGCTCGAATTGAACCGCGCATCTGCGGCGCTGCAACGCATTCAGGCGGACAGTATGGTCCAGCGCAGCGCGCCGAAGGATGTTCAGCGTGCGCTCGAGACGCAGCAACGCGCCGAGCGTTTCAACCAGTACTGGGGGGGCGCCGCCGACGCCCGGCATTACGCCTACCTGAGTCAGCGTTACAGCGAAATCGCCGCGAGGCAGGGTGAGCTTCTGCAGCATCAGGAACAGGTCGCGCGCCTGGAGATGGAGCGCGACCGGTTGCGGCGCATGCTGCAGGACGCCAGGTTGATGACCGCCGAGCAACAGGGTCGCTGGCTGGAAGACCAGATGATGAGCCTGGCTGCCAGCGAAACCGATCGCGGCATGGTCATGACGCTTGGCGACGTGCTGTTTCGTGCCGGCAGTGCCGAGCTCAGCCACACGGCCAATCGCACCCTGCTCAAGCTGGTGCATTTCCTCCAGCTCAATCCGCAGCGCAAGATTCGCATCGAGGGGTATAGCGACAGCCGCGGCGATGCCCAGGAGAATCTCGCGCTGTCGCAGGCGCGGGCGCAAACGGTGGCGGATCTGCTGATCAATCTTGGCGTCGCTGCCGAGCGGGTAGAGGTGCGCGGCTATGGTGAGCGCTTTCCGTTGGCCGAGAACGCCTCGGCCCGCGGTCGCGCGCAGAACCGTCGCGTTGAGATCCTGTTCTCCGACGCGGAAGGCAATCTCGGTCCCGACCGTTAGTCGCGCGGCCATCTGGGCAGACTGTTTCGCCTAGACGTGACCTAACTGTATTGGTCTGGGTCTCCAGCAGTGCGCTACTGTTACGGTTCAGTTGGCAGGAGACCGGCGAGATGACCAATCTGTTGCTCTATCAGCGCATTGCCCAGCAGCTTGCCGAAGATATTCGGCGCGGCGTATATCGCCCCGGTGAGCGCGTGCCGTCGGTACGCAAGATGAGCCGACAGCTGAGTGTCAGCCACGCCACGGTGTTGCAGGCGTACGCCAATCTCGAAGATCAGGGCATGATCCGTGCGCGCCCGCAGTCCGGCTTCTACGTCCACCAGACGCCCGTACTCACTGCGCCGACGCCGGATATTGCCCAGGTCGAGCGGCCGAAACTGGTCACCCGCAGCAGCATCATCAATCAGGTGCTCAGCGAGTCGCGCCGTGAGGGGCTGATTCCGCTGGGCGCGGCCGTGCCGCATGTGGATTACCTGCCGGTGCGGGCGTTGCACCAGCAACTGGCGAAGGTCACGCGGTTTCACAGCCCGCGGGCATTCAGCTACATGTTCAGTCCGGGCTACGAGCCGCTGCGCCGCCAGGTGGCGATTCGCATGCGCGATGCCGGTGTGGTGGTGGATTCGAGCGAAATCGTCATCACCCATGGCTGCGTTGACGCGTTGCAGATGTCACTACGGGTCCTGACCAAGCCGGGCGATCTTATCGCCGCCGAGTCGCCGACCTATTACGGCTTGCTGCAACTGGCCGATCTGCTCGGTCTGAAGGTCATCGAGATACCCAGCGACCCGGATACCGGAATGAGCCTTGAGGCGCTGCAGCTTGCAGCAGGGCAGTGGCCGATCAAGGCGCTGGTACTGACCGCGCGCCTGAGCAATCCGCTGGGCGTGAGCATGCCTGACCACCGCCAGAAGCAGCTGCTGAGCCTGGCGGCACGTTTCGACATCCAGATCGTCGAGGACGATATCTATGGCGAACTGATGTTCGACCAGGGCCAGTACAAGGCGCTCAAGTCCAATGATCGGGACGGCCGTGTCATCTACTGTTCCAGCTTTTCCAAGACGCTTTCGCCAGGGGTGCGGATCGGTTGGGTCATCGCCGGGCGCCATCAGGCCGAGATCGAGCGCCTGCAGACCTTCAGCACCCATTCGGCGTGCAGCGTCACTCAGATGGGTGTGGCGGCTTATCTGGAGAACGGGGGTTACGATCGACACCTGCGTGCCATCCGCCAGGAGTACCGCAAGAATCTCAGCGCGTTTCAGCTGGCGGTACAGCGCTACTTCCCGGAAGGCACACAAATGACGCGCCCCAAGGGCAACTTCATTCTCTGGGTCAGCCTGCCGGTGCGGGTCAATACCCAGGACCTGCACGTCAGGGCGCTGGAGCGGGGCATCAGCATCGCGCCGGGACTCATCTTCAGCAACACTGAACAATTCAACCACTGCATTCGTCTCAACTGTGGACTCCCCTGGAATAACGAGACCGAGCGGGCGCTGCGGACACTCGGGCAGCTGGCTTCGGAACTGTGTCGGGATGCCAAGTAGCGCCCCAAACCTGCCGCTGTAAGGAGCGATCGGATGCGAAGGCCGCTGTTGTTATTGCTGTCGTTGGCCTTGCTGGGCGGGTGCGGGGACGACGAATCGACCTCATCGCGTGCGCCCGCGCCGGAGCAGCACTCGGAACCCGGGAATATCGTCGAGCAGGAAGAGGTGCCGCCGGATCTCGATATCGAGCTGGCGCCGATCGAAGAAACCTCCGATGCCGAGCCGCCGGAAGTGGAGATCAGCCTGCCCGAACCCGTTCCCGAGGACGAGGCACCTGACCCGGCGCCGCAGCCCTCGACGGCCAAGCGCTCCACGCCGCCGCCAGCGAAGGTCGAACTGCCCGAGCCGGAACTCGATCTGCGCTTGCCCGAGGAACTGGTCGAGGAACTGGCGCCGGGGCCGGGTGATGAATCGATGCGTCTGTTGCCGCCACTTTTCGAGGGTGGCGGGCCGTCGCGATCGATGCAGATCGGCGGCCGGCTGATTTCCGGCGAGGCAGAAGACGAGGAGCTCATCGAGGGCGCGGAGATTCGCCTCGAATTCAAGCGCTGAGGTGCATGTGTTCCCCGGCCCTGCGCTTTAGTCCCTGGCTGGTAGCTGCGAAAGCAGCCGCTGCAGTTCATCGGCCGGCATCGGGTGGCTCATGTGGAAGCCTTGCACCTCGGTGCAGCCGTCGTCTTTCAGCAGCCGCAGCTGTTCCTCGGTTTCCACGCCCTCGGCCGTCACGCGCATCTGCAGGCCGCGGCCCAGTTCGATCAAGGCGCGTACGATCGAATGATCTTCCATCGACTGCCCGATACCGGCGACGAAGCTGTTGTCGATCTTTATCACATCGAAGGGGTAGTGGCGCAGGCTGGTCAGCGACGAGTAGCCCGTGCCGAAGTCATCTACGGCCAGGTGTACGCCGAGCGCCTTGATCCGCTTGAGCTGGTCCAGCGTGCCCTGTGTTTCCCGTAGCAGTGCACTTTCGGTAACCTCCAGCTCCAGCCGCTTGCCTGGCAGATCGTTCTCGCCGAGTGCCTGGGCTATCTCGTCGAGCAGCCGATCATCATGCAGCTGCAATGGCGAGAGGTTGACCGAGACGACCGTATCGCCTGGCCAGCGGGTCGCCTGGCTGCAGGCCTGATGCAGTACCCAGCGCCCGAGTGGAATGATCAGTCCGGTTTCTTCGGCCAGTGGAATGAACTGCTCTGGCAGTAGCAGCCCGCGCTCGGGGTGATTCCAGCGCACCAGTGCCTCGGCGCCGATGATCTGCATGCCCTGGCTCAGGTAGCGCGGCTGGTAGTAGACCTCCAGCTGCTGCTCGGCAATCGCGACGCGCAGTGCCTCTTCGCGCTGGAGCCGCTCGTGCAGCCGCTGATCCATCTCACGGCCATAGGCACGCCAGGTTCCCCGGCCTGCATCCTTTGCCTGGTAGAGCGCAATGTCGGCGCAACGCAGCAGTTCGTTGGCCTGGTTGGCATCGTCGGGCGCCAGGGCTACGCCGATGCTGGCGCCGATATTGATCTGCTGATCCTCGTAGACGAAGGGCGCGCTGATTGCCTCGATGATGCGGTTGCAGAGACGGTCGATATCGGTGTCTTCGCTCATCCGGTGGAGCGCGACGACGAACTCGTCACCGCCCAGCCGCGCCACGAGGTCGCCGTCGCGGGTGTGTTGGCGCAGGCGGGATGCCACGCCGATCAGTACTTCGTCGCCAGCGGCGTGACCGAGGGTGTCATTCACCGGTTTGAAGCGGTCCAGGTCGATGTAGAGCAATGTCAGCGCCGAGCCGCTACGAAGCGCCGCCAGATTCTGATCCAGGTAGTCGCGCAGCCGGCTGCGGTTGGGCAGGCCGGTCAGGGCATCGTGCTGAGAGAGGTACTGAACGCGAGCTTGCGCCTTGGTTTCCTCGGTGATGTCGCTGGCGGTGCCGCGATAGCCGACCAGCTTGTCGTCCTGATGGATGGCGCGGGCAGCCAGCCGGCAGAAACGCTCGCAGCCATCGGCGGCACGATAGCTGCTGCGCAGTGGTGCGACCTGTGGTGCCTGGAGCCAGTTCTGCAGCGCGGCACTGTCGCTGATCAACAGTTCCAGCAACGGGCGGCCCAGCCACTGGCTGGATTCGTGTCCGGTGATCTGGCGAAAGCGATTGGAAAGGAAGGTCAGCCGAGCTTGCGCGTCGGTTTCCCAGATCCAATCGGAAGCGGCCTCGGCGACATCGCGAAACCGCTCCTCGCTTTCCGCCAGCGCGCTGCGACTGGCGGCCAGCCTTGCATAGCTGATGTCGAGCAAGTGCAGGCTGCGCAAGGCATGGCGAATGAGCAACCAGGCGAGCAGCCCCAGCCCCAGGGCCACGACCGCGAGGATTGGCAGGGTAACCCACAGCAGCAGGCGCCCCGGCTGCGCCGGCGTCCAGGTGAGCTGGATGGTCGAGCCATCCTCCAGCGGTCGCTCGATGCGCGGATCATCGGTTGGCGTTGAGTCTGGAGCCAGGCGCAGATCCTCGATCGCATACTGCTCACCGATCTCCGCCAGCCGCTCGGCGTCCAGCAGGTCGACGAACAACAGAATCGACGCCGGCCCTTCGTCCTCTTCGATATCCGTACCACCGGTGGTCAGCGCGGCTGCGGCGACCAGCGCCGGCTGACCGTCACCCCAGAGCAGCGCGGAGACGCCCGACTCCTCCTCGACGGCTTCCCGGGCTCGCACCAGCAGCTGCGGTAAACCGTGCTGGAGAAACTCGGAACCGTCGATTGTCTGGAGTTCGCCGCGAACTACGGAATAGGCCGTATCGCCTGCCGGAGAGATGACCAGCACCACCTCGTAGTCGAAGTCCTTGTACAAGGATGGGCCGAGATTGGCCTGGGTATAAGCCCAGTCGAGGTCGACCTGCCTGTTGAGATGCACGTAGGCGTCGCCCCAGAACGCATAGTCGACGATGGAGCGGTTCATCCAGTCGTGCTGTGCCTGCAGCGCCTTGCCTACGAGGAAGTGGCTTTGCTGCAGTGCATCCTGATCGATTTTCCGGGCAATGTGGATGAGTGCGGCAGCGGCCACAATGAGGGCGATGACCAGTAGGGCGACCATGCCAGGAAGAATGCGGCGAGCGAAAATCGATCTGGCCTGCGGTTTTACCGGGCCATCGTCGGGAAGGAGAGTTTGCATGAGGGGATTCCTGCCAGCACTGCATTGGATCGCGGCAATGGCGGCATGGTGCCACTACCGCTCGGCAAAATCATCGTAAATTGCGCGGACCACTGGTTTGAGCGACTGCGCTCTATCGACTTTTAGCGGTCGCGGGAGTCTTGTGCGTCCGCCTCGGCATTGCGTTGAGCGATGCGTTTTTTCTGTTCTTCGGTCAGGGGAATCTTCTTTGCCGTCGAGCGCAGCATCAGCAGGCTACCGACGATCGAGCCCAGCGCGACGAGCAGAATAAGCCAAAAATACCAGGGCATGTTTTTCCTCCGGGCGGTTGGGCGGCAGTGACGAGCCGCACTCTACGTGGCTGCGTCAGGGTGGTCACTATCGGCGTTGCGATAGCTATTCTGACCCCGCAGGGAGGCTTTCGTCGCGCGTGGTGTTTTCTGCGACAATGCGCGCCGACTTTTCCGAGGACGTGTCATGACCTGCCAGACTCCGATTATCGTAGCGCTCGATTCCCCCTCCCGCGATGCTGCTTTGGCATTGGCGCGCCAGCTCGATCCGCGGCTTTGCCGGGTCAAGGTCGGCAAGGAGCTGTTCACGCGTTGCGGTCCGGCGGTGGTCGAGGCATTGCAGGGAATGGGCTTCGAGGTGTTCCTCGACCTCAAGTTTCACGATATTCCCAACACCACCGCGATGGCGGTGAAGGCCGCTGCCGAGCTGGGCGTGTGGATGGTCAACGTGCACTGCTCCGGCGGTCTGCGGATGATGGCGGCCTGCCGTGACACGCTTTCTGGTATGGCCGGACCCACGCCGCTGCTGATTGGTGTCACCGTGCTGACCAGCATGGAGCAGGACGATCTCGCTGGCATCGGTCTGGATATCGCACCGCAGGATCAGGTGCTTCGGCTGGCCGGGCTGGCTGCGCAGGCTGGGCTGGATGGACTGGTCTGTTCGGCGCAGGAAGCAGTGCCGCTCAAGGCGCAGTTCCCGGCGCTACAGCTGGTCACACCGGGCATTCGTCCGGCCGGCAGTGCGCAGGACGATCAGCGCCGCATCCTGACTCCGGCCCAGGCCATGGCTGCAGGCTCCGATTATCTGGTGATCGGCCGGCCGATCGCGCAGGCAGCCGATCCGGCGCAAGCGCTGGCAGCCGTGGTGGCCGAGCTGGCATGACGAAAAAAGGCTGGGCCTCACGGCTCAGCCTTTTTCGCAGCGGGCAGTTGCTCAGCTGACCTTGAGCACCAGCTTGCCGAAGTTGCCGCCGGTGAACAGCTTCATCAGCGTGTCCGGGAAGGTCTGCAGTCCCTCGATGATGTCTTCCTTGCTCTTGAGCTGGCCGCTCGCGAGCCATTCGGCCATGTCGCGCATCGCCTCGGGATAGCGCGTGACATAGTCGGTCACCACCATACCTTCCATGCGCGCGCGATTGACCAGCAGCGACAGGTAGTTGGACGGGCCCTTCACCGCTTCCTTGTTGTTGTACTGGCTGATGGCCCCGCAGATCACCACGCGAGCGCCGACGCTGATGCGCTGCAGCACCGTATCCAGGATGTCGCCGCCGACGTTGTCGAAGAACACGTCCACGCCTTTCGGGCATTCACGCTTCAAGCCCGCTGCCAAGTCTTCATTCTTGTAATCGATGGCGCCGTCGAAACCGAGTTTCTCGGTCAGGAAGCGGCACTTGTCCGCGCCGCCGGCGATACCCACCACGCGACACCCCTTGATCTTGGCGATCTGCCCGGCAACGCTGCCGACCGCACCGGCGGCGCCGGAGATCACCACGGTCTCGCCGGCCTTGGGCTGGCCAACCGCAAGCAGCGCGAAGTAGGCGGTCATGCCGGTCATGCCCAGCGCGGACAGGTAACGCGGCAGCGGAGCCTGTTGCGGGTCGACCTTGTAGAAACCCTTCGGCTCGCCGAGGTAGTACGCCTGCACGCCCAGGGCGCCGTTTACATAGTCGCCTTCCTTGTAGTCAGGATGCTGCGAGGCGATCACCTTGCCGACACCGAGGGCGCGCATCACTTCGCCGATGCCCACCGGTGGAATGTAGGATTTGGCATCGTTCATCCAGCCGCGCATGGCCGGGTCGATGGACAGGTATTCGACCTTGACCAGAATCTGATTGGGGCCAGGCTCGCTCACCGGCTTCTCGACGTAGTCGAAGGTCTCCCGGGTCGGCGCACCGATCGGCCGCTGGGCTAGCAGGAATTGCTGGTTGAGCAGGGTCATGGAATAAGCCTCGTGTTTGCGAAAGGTTTGGTTTAGCCCGGCCAGCGCCGCGCCGCAAGCTACGTCAGCAGGCTGGAATGAACGGGCATCCAGTTCGGTGATATGACCGTGCCGGCAGTTAAATGCGCGAGCGCATAGCGGTATAAGTTCGACCGGGAAGCCTTGTGCGGTCATTTTGCGGGCGCAAGGTGAGTCGAATTCTTCGGGAAGAACAATCATGAGCATGACATTCTCCGGGCAGGTTGCCCTGGTTACCGGCGCAGCAGCAGGAATCGGTCGCGCCACTGCGCAGGCGTTCGCCGAGCAGGGCCTCAAGGTGGTGCTGGCCGACATCGACGAAGCGGGCATCCGCGATGGCGCAGAAAGCATTCGTGCTGCTGGCGGCCAGGCGATCGCCGTGCGCTGCGACGTCACGCGCGATGCGGAGGTCAAGGCGCTCATCGAGCAGACGTTGGCGCAGTACGGGCGGCTCGATTACGCCTTCAACAATGCCGGCATCGAGATCGAGCAGGGACGCTTGGCCGAGGGCAGCGAGGCGGAGTTCGACGCGATCATGGGCGTCAACGTCAAGGGCGTCTGGCTGTGCATGAAGCACCAGCTGCCGGTCATGCTGGCGCAGGGTGGTGGCGCTATCGTCAACACCGCGTCCGTTGCGGGTCTCGGTGCTGCGCCGAAGATGAGCATCTACGCGGCATCCAAGCATGCGGTGATCGGCCTGACCAAGTCGGCAGCGATCGAGTACGCCAAGAAGCAGATTCGCGTGAATGCGGTATGCCCGGCGGTGATCGACACCGACATGTTCCGCCGTGCCTACGAGGCCGACCCGCGCAAGGCGGAGTTCGCTGCGGCCATGCACCCAGTCGGGCGCATCGGCAAGGTCGAAGAGATTGCCGCCGCGGTGCTGTACCTGTGCAGCGACAGCGCCGCCTTCACTACCGGTCATGCGCTGGCGGTAGATGGCGGGGCGACGGCGATCTGACGGCGCGCCCGGCGCTGTCTGGCCGGGCACCCCTTTCAGCGCCGCTCAGTTACGACGGCGCAGAATCAGCAAGGTGATTACACCTGCGATCAATCCCCACAGCGCCGCGCCGATGCCGAACAGCGTCAGCCCTGACGCCGTGACCATGAAGGTGATTAGCGCTGCCTCTCGCTCGTCGGGCTGCTGCATCGCCTGGGTCAGCCCCGAGCCGATCGAGCCGAGCAATGCCAGCGCGGCGACGGACAACACCAGTGCCGCGGGGAAGGCGGCGAACAGCGCGGCCAGGGTTGCGCCGAAGATGCCGGCAATACCGTAGAACACCCCGCACCAGGCAGCTGCGGTATAGCGTTTTTGCGGGTCGGGATGAGCTTCTGGGCCTGCGCAGATGGCCATGGTGATCGCCGCCAGATGAATGCCGTGGGAGCCGAACGGCGCCAGCAGTACCGAAGCGATGCCGGTGGTGGAGATCAGCGGCGAAGCCGGCACCTGATACCCCTCGGCACGCAGCACGGCCAGGCCTGGCATGTTCTGCGAAGCCATGGCGATGACGAACAGCGGGATGCCGATACTGAAGATCGCCGCGAGGGAAAACGCCGGTGTGGTCCACACCGGCACCGCGACCTGCAGGCTGAAGCGCTGGAAGTCCAGCAGACCGGAAATGCCGGCGATCAGGCAGCCGACCAGCAGCGCTGCGAGCACGGCGTAGCGGGGCTGCATTCGCTTGGCCAGCAGGTAGCTGAAGAACATGCCGAGCACCAGCACCGGCTGAACCTCGACGGCACGGAAAATCTCGCTTCCGATATTGAACAGTACGCCCGCCAGCAGCGCGGCAGCCAGCGATGCCGGTACTCGCCGCATCAGCCGATCGAAGCTCCCAGTCAGGCCGCACAGGGCAATCAGCGCCGAGGCGAAGATGAAGGCGCCGATGGCTTCGGCGTACGGCACGCCGGGCAGACTGGTGATCAACAGGGCCGCGCCGGGCGTCGACCAGGCAACCACCACCGGCGTGCGATAGCGCAGCGACAGGCCGATGCTGCAGATCGCCATGCCGATCGACAGTGCCCAGATCCACGAAGAGATCTGCGCCGTGCTCAGGCCTGCTGCCTGGCCGGCCTGGAACATCAGCACCAGCGAGCTGGTATAGCCGGTGAGCATGGCGATGAAGCCGGCGACGACGGTCGAAGGCGAGCTATCACTGAGGGGGCGCAGGGCGGTACGGCTGATTTCGTTCATTGCTGATTTCTACTTATGCAAGTTATGCAAGGTATGACGTCGCGCGGCTGCGGCAGCCTATCGTACAGAGCCTATTGGCCGTGGTCGGGTAGCGTCGCGGTACAGCCGCCCGCGTATTGGACGTAACAGTTGCGACGGGCGTAAGTGCAGGTCATCGCCGCGCCTGGCCGCTGGTATTCGATCTGGCACCCTTGTTGCTATCTAGTCTTTGCCTGCCGCGATGCGTCAAAAAAACCGCGGCTGTTGGAGGATTAGATGAGTCAGGGTGTTCAATTCAATCGCTTGATGCTGGAAATGCGGGCCATGCAGACCGATGCAATGGCGCGCGCCAAGCCGGAGGTCAAAACCCAGGAGGTCGGCGCTCCAAGCTTCTCCGACATGCTTGGCCAGGCGGTGAATAAAGTGCACGAAACCCAGCAGGTTTCGAGCCAGCTGTCATCTGCCTTCGAGATGGGGCAGGGCGGTGTCGACCTGACCGAAGTGATGATCGCCTCCCAGAAGGCCAGCGTTTCCTTTCAAGCCATGACCCAGGTGCGCAACAAACTGGTTCAGGCTTATCAAGACATCATGCAGATGCCGGTGTGAGGCGGATTGAATCATGGCTGAAGCGGTGAACGTTCCGGTGCCGGCTACTCCCGAGGGTGTCAAGAAGCCCCTGCTGGGCTTGTCCTTTCTGGAAAACCTTTCGGATATGTCCATGCTGCGGCAGGTCGGCCTGTTGGTCGGGCTGGCGGCCAGCGTGGCGATCGGTTTTGCCGTGGTGCTCTGGTCGCAGCAGCCCGATTATCGTCCGCTGCTCGGCAGCCTGGCGGGGATGGATGCCAATCAGGTGATGGAAACCCTCGCCGCTGCGGATATCGCCTATACCGTCGAACCGAACTCCGGCGCCCTGCTGGTCAAGGCGGATGATCTTGCTCGCGCACGTCTCAAGCTCGCCGGTGCGGGTATCGCGCCGGCCGACAGCAACATCGGTTTCGAAATCCTCGACAAGGAACAGGGCCTGGGTACCAGCCAGTTCATGGAGGCGACCCGTTATCGTCGTGGTCTCGAGGGCGAACTGGGCCGCACCATTTCCAGCCTGAACAACGTCAAGGGCGCCCGTGTGCACCTGGCGATCCCGAAGAGCTCGGTGTTCGTTCGCGACGAGCGCAAGCCCAGTGCCTCGGTACTGGTGGAGCTTTACCCGGGCCGCGCGCTGGAGCCGAGCCAGGTGATGGCGATCATCAACCTCGTCGCCACTAGCGTGCCGGAACTGGGCAAATCGCAGATCACCGTGGTGGATCAGAAGGGCAACCTGCTGTCCGATCAGCAGGAGCTGACCGAGCTGAGCATGGCCGGCAAGCAGTTCGACTACAGCCGCCGCATGGAAAGCCTCTACACCCAGCGCGTGCACAACATTCTGCAGCCGGTGCTGGGCAGCGGCCGCTACAAGGCCGAAGTCTCCGCGGACGTGGATTTCAGCGCCGTCGAATCCACCTCGGAAACCTTCAACCCCGATCAGCCTGCGTTGCGCAGCGAACAGAGCGTCAATGAGCAGCGCCAGAGCAGCCTGCCGCCGCAAGGCGTGCCGGGCGCCCTGAGCAATCAGCCTCCTGGCCCGGCGACCGCGCCCGAGCAGGCCAATCAGGCCGCAGCCGCCGCGGGTGCCGTGGCTCCTGGTCAGCCTCTGCTCGATGCCAATGGTCAGCAGGTCATGGATCCCGTGACCGGTCAGCCGATGCTCGCGCCTTATCCGGCCGACAAGCGTGAGCAGGCTACGCGCAACTACGAACTCGATCGCTCGATCAGCTATACCAAGCAGCAGCAGGGTCGCCTGCGCCGGCTCTCGGTGGCAGTAGTGGTCGACGATCAGATGACGCTCAATGCGGCCGGCGAGATGGTTCGCGTGCCATGGAACGCCGATGAACTGGCGCGCTTCACTCGCCTGGTGCAAGACGCGGTGGGTTTCGATGCCAGCCGCGGCGACAGCGTCAGCGTGATCAACACCGCGTTCGTCGCCGACAGCGCCGGTGAGACCTTCGAAGAGATACCGTTCTACTCGCAACCGTGGTTCTGGGATGTGGTCAAGCAGGTCCTCGGCGTGCTGTTCATCCTGGTGCTGGTGTTCGGTGTGCTGCGTCCGGTGCTCAAGAGCCTCACCAATCCGTCCAGCGGCAAGGACCTGCAGGTTGCCAGCGGTCCGGGCGAACTGGGTGACGATGATGGACTGGACTCCGGCCTGGCCAGCGACCGGGTCAGTCTGAGCGGCCCGCAGAACATTCTGCTGCCGAGCCCCAGCGAGGGATATGAAGCCCAGCTGAACGCGATCAAGAACCTTGTGGCCGATGACCCGGGACGGGTAGCCCAGGTGGTGAAAGAGTGGATCAACGCCGATGAATGACAATCGAGTTCAAGCCAAGCTCAACAAGGTCGACAAGGCCGCCATCCTGTTGCTCTCGCTGGGTGAAACCGACGCTGCGCAGGTCCTGCGTCACCTCGGTCCGAAAGAGGTGCAGCGCGTCGGTACTGCCATGGCGCAGATGCGCAACGTGCAGAAGGCACAGATCGAACAGGTAATGAGTGAGTTCGTCGAGATCGTCGGCGACCAAACCAGCCTCGGCGTCGGCTCCGACGGTTACATCCGCAAGATGCTTACCCAGGCGCTCGGCGAGGACAAGGCCGGCGGCCTGATCGACCGCATACTGCTGGGCGGCAACACCAGCGGTCTGGACAGCCTGAAATGGATGGAGCCGCGTGCGGTGGCGGATGTGATCCGCTACGAGCACCCGCAGATCCAGGCCATCGTGGTGGCCTATCTCGACCCGGACCAGGCTGGCGAGGTGCTCTCGCATTTCGACCACAAGGTGCGCCTGGACATCGTCCTGCGCGTGTCCTCGCTCAACACCGTGCAGCCGGCTGCGCTGAAAGAGCTGAACCTGATCCTGGAAAAGCAGTTCTCCGGCAGCACCAACACCAGCCGCGCCAGCCTGGGCGGCGTAAAGCGCGCGGCGGACATCATGAACTACCTGGACAGCTCCATCGAAGGCCAGCTGATGGATGCCATCCGCGATGTGGACGAGGACCTGTCGAGCCAGATCGAAGACCTGATGTTCGTCTTCGACAACCTCGCCGAAGTCGACGACCGCGGCATTCAGGTGCTGCTGCGTGAGGTATCCTCCGACGTGCTGGTGATGGCGCTCAAGGGCGCCGACGACGGCATCAAGGAAAAGGTCTTCAAGAACATGTCCAAGCGCGCCGGCGAGCTGCTGCGTGACGACCTGGAGGCCAAGGGCCCGGTGCGTGTCAGCGATGTCGAGAATGCGCAGAAGGAAATCCTTACCATTGCTCGCCGCATGGCCGAGGCCGGTGAAATCGTCCTGGGTTCCAAGGGCGGCGAAGAGATGATCTAACCAGGTACGAATTCCACCCATGGCCAAGGACAACCCCAGCGACGTCATACGCGCGAAAGACGTCAGCCTGTTCGATCGCTGGTCGCTGCCCAGCTTCGACCCGCAGGGCGAAGAAGACGAGTTGCCTGCAACAGGGGTCGTGGAAGAGCCCGCCGAAGAGCTGGCGCGCAGCGAGGACGTCCCGGTCGAGGAAGTCAAACCGCTGACGCTCGACGAACTCGAAGCGATCCGCCAGCAGGCATACAACGAAGGTTTCGCCACCGGCGAGAAAGATGGTTTCCATGCCGGCCAGCTCAAGGCGCGGCAGGAGGCCGAGGCCGCGTTGGCGCCGCGGCTGGAAAACCTCGAGCAGCTGATGGGTCAGTTGCTCGAGCCGATTGCCGATCAGGATCGCAATCTCGAGCACGCCATGGCGACCCTGGTCAGCCACATGGCGCGCGAAGTGATCCAGCGTGATCTGCTGATCGATTCCAGCCAGATCCGTCAGGTGCTGCGTGAGGCGCTGAAGTTGCTGCCAATGGGCGCCAGCAATGTGCGAATCCACGTCAATCCGCAGGACTTCGAGCTGATCAAGGCGCTGCGCGAGCGGCACGAGGAAAGCTGGCGAATTCTCGAGGACAGCAGCCTGCTGCCTGGTGGCTGTCATATCGAAACCGAGCACAGTCGCATCGATGCGAGCATCGAGACGCGTCTCACCCAGGCCATCAAGCAACTGTTCGAACAGCAGCGCGAGAATGCCACCCGTCCCCCTGCCGCCGATCTGACCATCGATCTGGACATGCCCGATGCGCCTTGAGCGAACCAGTTTCGGCAAGCGTTTCGAAGCCTATGGCGAAGCGATCAAACTGCCCAGCCAGCCCATGCTCGAAGGGCGCCTGCTGCGCATGGTCGGGCTGACGCTGGAGGCCGAAGGGCTGCGCGCAGCCGTTGGCAGTCGCTGCCTGGTGATCAACGACGACAGCTATCACCCCACCGAGGTCGAGGCCGAGGTGATGGGCTTTTCCAGCGGCAAGCTGTATCTGATGCCCGTCGGCAGCCTTGCCGGCATCGCCCCGGGCGCGCGGGTCGTGCCGCTGGTCAATACCGGACGACTGCCGATGGGCATGTCCATGCTCGGCCGCGTGCTGGATGGCGCAGGGCGTGCACTGGACGGCAAGGGCGGCATGAAAGCCGAGGACTGGGTGCCGATGGTCGGCCCGGTGATCAACCCGCTCAAGCGCCATCCCATCAGCGAGCCACTGGATGTCGGTATCCGCAGTATCAACGGGTTGCTCACGGTCGGGCGCGGTCAGCGTCTCGGCCTGTTCGCCGGTACCGGGGTTGGCAAGTCGGTGCTGCTGGGCATGATGACCCGTTTCACCGAGGCCGACATCATCGTGGTCGGGCTGATCGGTGAGCGGGGGCGTGAGGTCAAGGAATTCATCGAGAATATCCTCGGCGAGGAAAGCATCAAGCGCTCCGTGGTGGTGGCATCGCCGGCTGACGAAGCGCCGCTGATGCGCCTGCGCGCCGCGCAGTACTGCACCCGTATTGCGGAGTACTTCCGCGATCAGGGCAAGAACGTGCTGCTGCTGATGGACTCGCTGACGCGCTATGCCCAGGCCCAGCGCGAGATCGCCCTGGCCATCGGCGAGCCGCCAGCGACCAAGGGCTATCCGCCGTCGGTGTTCGCCAAACTGCCGAGTCTGGTCGAGCGCGCCGGTAATGCCGAGCAGGGCGGCGGCTCGATCACGGCGTTCTACACCGTGCTCTCCGAAGGTGACGACCAGCAGGACCCGATCGCCGATGCCGCTCGCGGTGTACTCGACGGCCATATCGTGCTGTCGCGCCGTTTGGCCGAAGAAGGCCACTATCCGGCTATCGACATCGAAGCCTCCATCAGCCGGGTCATGCCACAGGTGGTGAGCGCCGAACATGTGCGTGCGTCGCAGCGTTTCAAGCAGCTCTGGTCGCGCTACCAGCAGAGCCGCGACCTGATCAGTGTCGGCGCCTATGTGCCAGGTGGCGATCCGGAAACGGATATGGCCATCGCGCGCCAGGCCGAGATGGTCAGTTACCTGCGCCAGGGCCTCGATGAGAGCGAGGACCTGACGCGCAGCGCCGCGCAACTCGCAGCGGTGTTCAATCCACGGCAGGGCGGCTAACCGATGGCGGCCAGTCGGGCGGCGCGCCTGGCGCCGGTCATCGAGATGGCCGAAAAGGCCGAGCAGGAGGCCGCACGGTTGCTGGGCCAGGGCCAGACTCAGCTGAATCAGGCCGAGGCCAAGCTCGGTGAGCTGGAGCAGTACTTCAGGGACTACCAGCAGCAATGGATGCAGCAGGGCAGTCAGGGCGTCTCGGGGCAGTGGCTGATGAATTACCAGCGCTTCCTGTCGCAGCTGGAGTCGGCCATCGGGCAGCAGCAGCGCAGCGTCAACTGGTACCGCGACAACCTGAAGAAGCTGCGCCAGCAGTGGCACCAGCGCCATGCGCGTGTCGAAGGCCTGAGCAAGCTGGTCGAAAGCTATCAGAAGGAAGCGCGGATCGCGGCGGACAAGCGCGAGCAGAAGTTGCTCGACGAGTACGCCCAGCGGCTGTCCGGGAGAACGCGTGAGCAGTGATCCAGCCACGGTCTCAGGCCGGATTCGTGCTTGCCGTACCGCTGCTTGAATGATAAATCTTGACCGCGTTTCAGCGCGGCGACCGCCAACAGATCGTTTCAGCTGCCATCTGGCTCTTCCGAGGATAAGTCTCAGAACCGGGTGGCCGCCTTTCAGCCGGTACACGGCTGTTCATTTCGCTTATCGCGACGGCTGCTCGCAAGCCGCTTTCAAGACGTACCGGATCAGGAGTGCCACATGACCATTACCTCGCAGCCTTCGACGGATGGCCAGGAGTTGACCATATCCATCAGCGGACGCTTCGACTTCAATGCGCATCAGGCCTTCCGTGATGCTTACCAACGTCAGGACGTGAATCCGCAGCGTTACGTGGTCAATCTGCAAGGCACCACTTACATGGATAGTTCGGCGCTGGGCATGCTGCTCTTGTTGCGCGATCACGCCGGTGGCGACGAGGCGGACATCCGCCTGCTCAACTGCAACGGCGATGTGCGCAAGATCCTGTCGGTGTCGAATTTCGAACAATTGTTCGTGATCGCCTGACATGCCCATGCGGCTGTCGATCCTGATCGCCGAGGACAGCCCGGTCGATCGGATGCTGCTTTCCACCATCGTCGCCAAGCAGGGCCACCGGGTGCTGACGGCAGCCGATGGGCAGGAGGCGGTCGAGCTGTTTCAGGAGGAGCGGCCGCAGCTGGTGCTGATGGACGCGCTGATGCCGGTGATGGATGGCTTCGAGGCGGCGCGGCGCATCAAGCAACTGGCCGGCGATGAGCTGGTCCCGATCATCTTTCTCACCTCGCTGACCGAGCACGAAGCGCTGGTCAGCTGCCTCGAGGCTGGCGGCGACGACTTCATCGCCAAGCCTTACAACCCGATCATTCTCGAGGCCAAGATTCAGGCCATGCATCGCCTGCGCCGCCTGCAGGCGACCGTGCTCGAGCAGCGCGATCTGATCGCCAGGCGCAATCAGCAGCTGCTCGACGAACATCGGGCCGCCAAGGCGATCTTCGACAAAGTCGCACATGCTGGTTGCCTGAGCGCGCCGACCATCCGCTTCCGCCAGTCGCCGCAGGCGCTGTTCAACGGCGACCTGCTGCTGGCGGCGCAGGCCCCGGCGGGGCAGATGTTTGTCCTGCTCGGCGATTTCACCGGCCACGGGCTGCCCGCCGCGATCGGGGCCATGCCGCTGGCGGAAACCTTTTACGGGATGGCGGCGAAAGGCTATTCGAGCACCGACATCCTTCGCGAGATGAATGCCAAGCTCAAACAGATCCTCCCGGTGGAAATGTTCTGCTGCGCGACGCTGCTCGATATCGATCCCAAACAGGGCAGCCTGCGGGTGTGGAACGGCGGTTTGCCCGACGGTTACCTGATCGGCGCGGCCGGCCGGCGCACGGCCCTGGCATCCCGTCACCTGCCGCTTGGTGTCGTCTCCCCGGCGGCGCTGGACGACAAGTTCGAGCACTACCCCTTGGCCCCCGGCGACCGGCTGTTGCTGCTGTCCGACGGCGTGGTCGAGAGTCGCAATGCCAATGACGAGCTGTTCGGCGAGCAGCGCCTGCTCGCCGTGCTGGACGCCAACGACGATCCGGCACGGCTGTTCGACGAGATCGAGCAGGCGCTGCTGGATTTCCACGGCCAGCAGCACGACGACCTGAGCCTGGTCGAGGTCGTAGTCAGCCCGGAGGTGATCACGATGCCGTCGATTGCCCCGGCCACCGCGCACCGCTCACGGCCGATGGACTGGTCGATTCGGCTCGAGCTGCGTGCCGACAGCCTGCGCAGCGGCAATCCATTGCCTTCGTTGCTGCAGATCCTGCTGCAGGTCAATCAGTTGCGCTCGCGTGTCGGTGAGATCTACACCGTGTTGGGCGAGCTCTATTCCAATGCCCTGGAGCATGGCGTGCTCGGACTCGATTCGAGCCTCAAGTGTGATGCCGACGGTTTCAAGCATTACTACGACTTACGCCAACAACGCCTGCAGGCGTTGGTCGACGGTCATGTGCATCTGCAGCTGAACATCAAGACCTCCCCGCATGGAGGGCGCCTGCGCATCGGCATCAGCGACAGCGGCTCGGGCTTCGACGTGTCGCGCGCGTTGCAGGCGCAGTTTGGCAGCGACCGCTTCAGTGGGCGCGGCTTACATCTGGTGCGCCAGTTGAGCGACCGATTCGACTGGCAGTCGGATGGGCGCGGGCTGAGCGTGGAGTTCGCCTGGCAGGCTGAGGCATAATCGTCCGCTTTCACTCAGGGGTGTACCGGTGTCCAACACTCATCTCGACAGCGCCGTGCTGACCACGCTGCAGGACGTGATGGAGAGTGAGTATCCGGCGCTGCTGGATACCTTTCTTGCCGACTCCGAGGAGCGCGTTCGGCTGCTCCGCCAGGCCTGTCTCGCCGACCAGTCTGAAACCTTGCGGCGTGCTGCGCACAGCTTCAAAGGCAGCTGCAGCAACATGGGCGCGACGCTGCTGGCCGACCTCTGCCAGGAGCTCGAGAGTGCCGCTCGGGAGGAGAACCTCGCCCAAGCCCCGGCGCTCATCGAATCCATCGAGCGGGAGTTCGCCATCGTCGGCATCCTGTTCCGCGCCGAGCGCCAGCGCCACGGCTGAGTGGCCAAATCTCTGACGCCGGTGCCCGCTAATAGCAGAGCCGCTGCCGCCGGGCCGTCGTTTCTGTTCATGTCAGCGCGCTTCCTGGCGTTTTTCCGGCATTCATGCCGCTGGCCCGGAACTTGCTCTGCTTCCGCCACGATCCATCCGTAGCGGAATGACCTCATGGCTGTTTCCCCCGACCTGTTGCTTAGAACCCCTTCCGTCGACGCACGTCCCAAAGCTGCGGCCAAAGCGCCGGAGATGCCGCGTGAAGGGCGAGACAGCGGCAGCGCCAGCTTCTCCGATGTCTACGCCAAGGAGCGTCAGACGAAACCAGCCGAGCGCCCGGTGCGCAACGAGGCCAGCCGCAACAAGCCGGTCGAGGACAAGCGCGAGCAGGAAACGGCGGAGGCGACCACCGACGAGAAGCCGGCGGTTGCCGAAAGCGGCAATACCTTGCCTCCCGAAACGCCGGCTGAGGAAATTCCGGAGGCGGAGCTCGATCCAATGCTGCTGCTTGGTCTTGGCACGCAGTTCGTGGCGGAGTCCGAAGCCCAGCCTGAAACCGAGGTCGATGCTGTCTCCCTGCTTCCGGGGCTGCCGACGGCCGCTGCCGGCATCGCCGGCGATGAGGCCGTCGATGCGGACGAAGCAACACTGGCCGGCATGCGTACGCTGACCGAAACCCCGGCAGCTATGCAGAAGACGGCCCAGCAGCAATTGCAGAACCCGCTGACCGATGCGCAGGCGAAGGCCTCGGCTGACGATGGCTTTGCCAGCGCGTTGCTGGCGAGTCAGGACGCGGGTGAGGGCGAAGAGCTCGATGTGGAATTGCTGACCAAGGACCTGCTGGAAAGCGTGGAGGCGCCAAAGGAGAGTCGTGCCAGCGCCAGCGAACTGGCTGCGGGGCGCCTCAACCCCTTGAGCCAGGCCATCGCTCAGCAGGTGCAGCAATCGCAGCGTCCGCAACTGGTGCCGGGTCAACCGGTACAGATGCAGCAGTCCGGCTGGAGCGAGGCGGTCGTCGACCGCGTGATGTGGCTGTCCAGCCAGAATCTCAAGTCGGCGGAAATCCAACTCGACCCGGCTGAACTCGGTCGTATGGAAGTACGCATCGACCTGACCAAGGACCAGGCGCAGGTGACCTTCCTCAGCCCGCATGCGGGGGTGCGCGACGCGTTGGAAGGGCAGATGCAGCGACTACGGGAAATGTTCACCCAGCAGGGCATGAACCTGATGGACGTGAACGTATCCGATCAGTCGCTGGCGCGTGGCTGGCAAGGCGGAGCCGATGGTGGTTCCTCGCGGGGTGGAGCGTCGGGTGAGGGCGATCTGGCAGGCGATGAGGTGGAGCTCGGCGTGACGGAAATCGCCTCCAATCGAGTCGCCGGTGATCGCGGACTCGTCGACTACTACGCCTGAGCCATCCGCTTTTAGGGATAATCCGGCGCCTCGGTTCAGGTGCGCGCCGGTTTTCCGCCGCCCGTCGCTGCAATCGCTTTCGCGTCGCCTATCCAGGCGTTATCTCCATCCTTTTCCTGATACCTTGTGAGCGCACTGCCTGGAGCCCGAGGCTGCGCCGTACCGGCGTGCATTAACGTTGGCACAGCTGTTGCTCCTAACTCCTGAAATCAGAATCGAACGCTGTTGATGACGGATATTTGGCATGGCTAAGAAACAGGCTCCACCAACAGTGCCGCCAACCGGACCGGAAGCGGAACCGGCAGGCAAGGGAAAGCTGAAACTCATCCTGGTGATCGTGGTCGCCATGTTGGTGGCCGTAGGGCTTTCCATCGGCGGTACGCTTTACTTCATGAACAAGGGCGGCGACCTTGGTGACGACAAGGCCGAAGAGGCCGCGACCACTGCCTCCGGCAAGCAGCCGGCGATCTATGAAGTCCTGATGCCGGCCTTCGTGGTCAATTTCAGCAACAAGGGGCGCCAGCGTTACATGCAGGTCAGCATTGCGTTGATGTCGCGTGATCAGGCTGCGCTGGATGCACTGAAAGTGCATATGCCGTTGTTGCGCAACCGATTGGTCATGCTGTTCTCCAGTCAGGACTTCGAGGCGTTGAAAACGCCCGTGGGCAAGGAGATGCTGCGTCAGCAGGCGACTGCCAGCGTGCAGGAACTGGCGCAGAAGGAAATTGGCAAGCTTGCCGTCGAGCAAGTGCTTTTCACCAACTTCGTATTGCAATAGAAGGCTGCCGCAGATGGCTGTTCAAGACCTGCTCTCGCAAGACGAGATCGATGCGCTCCTGCACGGGGTCGACGACGGTCTGGTGGATACCGAAAGCGATTCCGAGCCGGGATCCATCAAGAGCTATGACCTGACCAGTCAGGACCGCATCGTTCGCGGGCGCATGCCCACCCTGGAAATGATCAACGAGCGTTTCGCCCGTTACACCCGCATCAGCATGTTCAACCTGCTGCGTCGCTCGGCCGATGTGTCGGTCGGTGGCGTGCAGGTGATGAAGTTCGGCGAGTACGTGCATTCGCTGTATGTACCCACCAGCCTCAATCTGGTGAAGATGAAGCCGCTGCGTGGCACGGCGCTGTTCATTCTCGACGCCAAGCTGGTGTTCAAGCTGGTGGACAACTTCTTCGGCGGCGACGGTCGCCACGCCAAGATCGAGGGGCGCGAGTTCACCCCGACCGAGTTGCGAGTCGTACGCATGGTGCTCGATCAGGCCTTCACCGATCTCAAGGAAGCCTGGCACGCGGTGCTGGACGTCAACTTCGAGTACGTCAACTCGGAAGTGAATCCGGCCCTGGCCAACATCGTCAGCCCCAGCGAAGTGGTGGTGGTTTCCACCTTCCACATCGAACTGGACAGCGGCGGCGGCGACCTGCACGTGACCATGCCTTATTCGATGATCGAGCCGATCCGCGAGATGCTGGATGCCGGCTTCCAGTCGGACGTCAGTGACCAGGATGAGCGTTGGGTCAAGGCGCTGCGCGAAGACATTCTCGACGTCAACGTTCCGCTCGGCGCGACTGTCGTCAGGCGGCAACTGAAATTGCGCGACATTCTGAACATGCAGCCGGGCGACGTGATCCCGGTGGAAATGCCAGAAGACATGATCATGCGTGCCAATGGCATGCCGTCCTTCAAGGTCAAGCTGGGTGCCCACAAAGGCAACCTGGCATTGCAGGTGCTGGAGCCCGTGGTCCGCCCACGCTGAGCCAGCCCTTTACTCAATTCGAGCCGATCGAGGATTAGCGATGGCAGACGAACACGACAACACCTCCCCCGAGGAACAGGCGCTGGCCGATGAATGGGCTGCAGCGCTGGCCGAAGCCGGCGACGCCAGCCAGGACGACATCGATGCGCTGCTGAATCAGGGCCCGGAAGCAGCCGCCCCGGCCGCTCCGCGCGCACCGCTGGAGGATTTCGCCAGCGCACCCAAGTCCAATGGCGTGCAGCTGGGGCTGGACGGCCCGAACCTGGATGTGATCCTCGACATCCCGGTTTCCATCTCGATGGAGGTCGGCAGTACCGAAATCAGCATCCGCAACCTGCTGCAGCTCAACCAGGGCTCGGTGGTGGAGCTCGATCGTCTGGCTGGCGAGCCGCTGGACGTATTGGTCAATGGCACGCTCATCGCCCACGGCGAGGTGGTGGTGGTCAACGAGAAGTTCGGCATCCGGCTGACCGATGTGATCAGCCCGACCGAACGCATCAAGAAGCTGCGCTGACGTGCGCGCGCTCGTATTCCTGGCAGTGTTCGTCGCGCTGCCAGCCTTCGCCGCGGAGCCGGCAACCAGCATGAGCAGCGCGGGCATGGGCGCTCAGCTGAGCAAGCTGATGCTCGGCCTGTTGCTAGTGATCGGACTGATCTTCCTGCTCGCCTGGCTGCTGCGTCGGGTTCAGCAGCTGAACCCCCGCGGCACTCAGGTGATCAAGCTGATCTCCACCCAGGCGCTGGGGCCTCGCGAGCGGCTGGTGCTGGTCCAGGTCGGCGGCGAGCAGATCCTGATCGGCCTCAGTGGCGGCCGCATCACGCCACTGCACGTGATGCAGGAGCCGGTGCACCTGCCGGACGCCGAGCCGGCCAACCCTGAATTCGCCCAGCGTCTGATGGAGCTGCTCGGCAAGGACCACAAGGATAAGCCTTGATGTTGCGCATTCTGCTGGTGGTCGCGCTGATGTTGCTCGGCCCGCTCGCCATGGCGCAGGAGTCTTCCGGCATCCTGGCCCAGGGAAACAACCCGCTCTCGATTCCGGCGATCACTCTGACCACCGACGCGGAAGGGCAGCAGGAATACTCGGTCAGCCTGCAGATTCTGCTGATCATGACGGCGCTGAGCTTCATTCCGGCGTTCGTCATGCTGATGACCAGCTTCACCCGCATCATCATCGTGTTTTCCATCCTGCGTCAGGCGCTTGGGCTGCAGCAGACACCGTCGAACCAGATCCTCATCGGCCTGACCCTGTTCCTCACGCTATTCATCATGGCGCCGGTGTTCGAGCGGATTAACCAGGAAGCGCTGCAGCCTTACCTCAGTGAGCAGATCCCGGCGCAGGAAGCGATCGCCCGGGCCGAGGTGCCGCTCAAGGGTTTCATGCTGGCGCAGACCCGCGAGAGCGATCTGGAGCTGTTCGTCAGGCTGTCACGACGCACCGATATCGCATCGCCGGAAGCTGCACCGATGACCATCCTGGTGCCGGCGTTCGTCACCTCCGAGCTGAAGACGGCGTTCCAGATCGGCTTCATGATCTTCATTCCCTTCCTGATCATCGACATGGTGGTGGCCAGCGTGCTCATGGCGATGGGCATGATGATGCTGTCGCCGCTGATCATCTCGTTGCCGTTCAAGATCATGCTGTTCGTGCTGGTGGACGGCTGGGGTCTGATCATCGGCACGCTGGCCGGTAGTTTCGGCACGCTTTAGGAACCACGCATATGACTCCAGAAGTAGCGGTGGACCTGTTTCGCGAAGGGCTGTGGATGACGGCGATGATCGTCGGCGTGCTGGTGGTGCCAAGCCTGCTGGTCGGCCTGGTGGTGGCGATGCTCCAGGCCGCGACGCAGATCAACGAGCAGACCCTGAGCTTCCTGCCGCGCCTGCTGGTGATGCTGCTGACGCTGATCTGGGCTGGGCCATGGCTGGTGCGCGAGCTGATGGAGTACACCCAGAACCTTGTCCAGAACATTCCGTTGCTGATCGGGTAAGCGCGTGCTTGAGCTGAGCAATGCGCAGATCGGCGGCTGGGTAGGGCAGTTCCTGCTGCCGCTGTTCCGCATCGCCGCCTTGCTGATGAGCATGCCGCTGATTGGTACGCAGCTGGTGCCGATGAGGGTGCGGCTTTACCTGTCGCTGGCCATCGCCCTGGTACTGGTGCCGACGTTGCCGCCCATGCCGGTGGTGGAGTCGCTCAGCCTGGCCTCGTTGCTGCTGATCGCCGAGCAGCTGGTGATCGGTGTGATGCTGGGGTTCGTCCTGCAGCTTTTCTTCCACGTATTCATCGTGTCCGGCCAGTTGCTGGCCATGCAGATGGGCCTGGGTTTCGCGTCGATGGTCGATCCTGCCAACGGCATCTCGGTGCCGGTGCTCGGTCAGTTCTTCAACATGCTGGTGATCCTGTTGTTCCTCTCGGTAAACGGCCATCTGGTGGTGCTGGAGATTCTTGCCGAGAGCTTCGTGACGCTGCCGGTAGGTGGTGGTCTGTCGACCAATCATTACTGGGAGGTGGCGGGCAAGCTGGGTTGGGTCTTGGGCGCCGGGCTGCTGCTGGTGCTGCCTGCGATCACCGCACTGCTGGTGGTGAACCTGGCGTTCGGCCTGATGACGCGGGCCGCGCCGCAATTGAACATCTTCTCCATTGGCTTTCCGTTGACCCTGGTGCTGGGCCTGATCATCGTCTGGATCGGCATGGCGGACATCTTTGCGCAGTACCAGGTTTTTGTCAGCGAGGCGCTGGCCATGCTGCGTGAGCTGGCGGGAGCGCGCTGATGAGAGCGACAGGGTCGGAGGTCGCGCATGGCTGAGAGCGAAAGCGGCGCGGACAAAAGTGAGGAACCCACAGAGAAACGCCTGCGCGAATCGCGCGAAAAAGGGCAGTTGGCCCGTTCCCGCGAGCTCAGTACGGTCGCCGTGACCCCTTGGCGGTATCGGCGGGCTGCTGGCGTCTGGCGCAGGTCTGGCGCAGAGCCTGATGGCAATGATGCAGGGTACCTTCGAGCTGAGCCGGGAAACGCTGCTCGACGAAGGCTCCATGGTACGACTGCTGATGGGCAGCGGTATGATTGCACTGGAGGCGATCATGCCGCTGCTGATCGCCTTGCTGATCGCATCGATCGTCGGCCCGGTATCGCTGGGTGGCTGGTTGTTCTCGGCCAAGGGGATGGCGCCGAAGATGAGCCGGATGAATCCTGCTGCGGGGCTCAAACGGATGTTCTCCACCAAGGCGCTGGTCGAGCTGCTCAAGGCGCTGGGCAAATTTCTGGTGGTGCTCGGCGTCGCTTTGGCGGTGCTTTCGGCGTATCAGGACGATCTGCTGTCAATCGCCAAGCAGCCGTTGGATCTGGCCATCATGCACAGCGCCGAGGTGGTCGGCTGGTGCGCCCTTTGGATGGCCTGCGGCTTGATCCTGATCGCGGCGGTGGATGTGCCGTTCCAGCTTTGGGACAACAAGCAGAAGCTGATGATGACCAAGCAGGAGGTCAAGGACGAGTACAAGGATTCCGAGGGCAAACCGGAGGTCAAGTCACGCATCCGCCAGCTGCAGCGTGAGGCGGCGCAGCGGCGCATGATGCAGGCTGTGCCCGAGGCAGACGTAGTGATCACCAACCCGACGCACTTCGCCGTCGCCCTGAAATACGACGGCGACAAGGGCGGTGCGCCCCGGCTGGTGGCCAAGGGCGGCGACTTCGTCGCGCTGAAGATTCGCGAGATCGCCCAGGAGCACAAGGTGACGGTGCTGGAATCACCTGCGTTGGCTCGGGCGGTGTACTACTCCACCGAACTGGACCAGGAGATTCCCGCCGGCCTTTACCTGGCAGTGGCGCAGGTACTGGCGTACGTCTATCAGCTGCGCCAGTACCGCGCGGGCAAGGGGCGGCGGCCGGCCCCCTTGAATGATGTGCCCATCCCGCCGAATCTGCGCCGCGACGACTGAGGCGCTTCACGCGGCGATCGGCGGCTCGCTGCGTGTCCCAGCGTTATTCGATGACGCCGCAGGCGACCCGCGCACCGCCACCGCCGAGGGGTTGCGGATGGTCGGAATGATTGTCTCCGCCCTGGTGAACCATCAGCGCCAAGCCTTTGATATCGCCCAGGCTTTTCAGGCGCGGCGCCAGCACTGGCTGACTGGCTTTGCCCTCGCTGTTGACGTACAGCGCCGGCAGGTCGCCCATATGGCCGTCACCCCAGGGTTCGCCATGCTTTCCGCTGTTCTTCGGGTCCCAGTGACCGCCCGCTGCGCCGGCCGGGGTCTGCTTGCCATCGATCTCGGCCGGCTCGCAACTGCCCTTGGCGTGAACGTGAAAGCCGTGGGCGCCAGGCTGCAGGCCAGATAGCTCGGGGCGGAACACCAGCCCGTATTCGCTGTTTTCGATCTTGACGCTGCCGACCGATTCGCCGACGCCCTGGGCCGTCACGGCGTTCACCTTGACGTTCAATGTATCAGCCTGAACGGCGACCGCAGTGCAGCCGGCCAGCGCGGCGATGATCCACTGTTTCATCTGGAAGCTCCTTTGTACGAACGGCGACGGGCTGTCGCCGGTTGCTAGTGTGACTGCCAGTTGTCGGTGGCGTTCGCTGGCGCAGCGGCTCGCAGGTCTGCCTGGGGACAGACCGTGCGGCGGGCTCTGCGACGGGCCGCAGAAGTTGGACCCCTTCTTGCTATAACCCGGGCAGGACGCTTGTCGCGTCAAGAATTCGTTCTGTATCCCCGGGGGCTACGTTGGATCGCACGCAACTCATCAATATTCGCAATGGCCTGACGGGTGCGGGGCGCGGCAACCTCGGCGTGCCGCTGCTGCTGCTCGTGATGATGGGCATGATGATGCTGTCGGTGCCGCCGTTCCTGCTGGATCTGCTGTTCACCTTCAACATCGCGTTGTCGATCGTCGTGCTGCTGGTCAGCGTCTATGCGTTGCGCCCGCTGGATTTCGCAGTGTTCCCGACGATTCTGCTGGTTGCCACACTGATGCGTCTGGCGTTGAACGTGGCGTCGACGCGGGTGGTGCTGATCAACGGTCATGAAGGCGGCTCCGCTGCCGGCCATGTGATCGAGGCCTTTGGTAATGTGGTGATCGGCGGCAACTACGTCGTCGGTATCGTGGTGTTCGCGATCCTGATGATCATCAACTTCGTCGTGGTGACCAAGGGTGCCGGCCGTATCTCGGAAGTCAGCGCGCGTTTCACCCTCGATGCCATGCCCGGCAAGCAGATGGCTATCGACGCCGACCTCAATGCTGGCCTGATCGATCAGGAAGAAGCCAAGAAGCGTCGTAGTGAAGTGTCGTCGGAAGCTGATTTCTACGGCTCCATGGATGGTGCCTCGAAGTTTGTCCGTGGTGACGCCATCGCCGGTCTGCTGATTCTCTTCATCAACCTGATCGGCGGCGTCGGTATCGGCATGGCGCAGCACGGTATGACCTTCAGCGATGCCGGCCAGGTCTATGCACTGCTGACCATCGGTGATGGCCTGGTTGCGCAGATTCCTTCGCTGCTGCTGTCCACCGCGGCGGCCATCATGGTTACCCGCGTTACCAGTTCCGAGGACATGGGGCAGCAGGTGCAGCGGCAGATGTTCGCCTCGCCCAAGGCGCTGGCCGTTTCCGCGGCAATCATGATTGCCATGGGCCTGGTTCCCGGCATGCCGCACATGTCCTTCCTCGGCCTTGGCGCCGCGGCTGCAGCGGGTGCCTACTGGATCTGGCATCGGCAGAAGCAGGTTGTGAAGAAGGCCGAGCAGGAAGTACAGAAACAGCAGGATCTGCTCCCGGCCCAGCGTGCGGCCGAAACCAAGGAGCTGGGTTGGGACGATGTAACCCCGGTGGACATGGTGGGGCTGGAAGTTGGCTACCGTCTGATTCCGCTGGTGGATCGCAACCAGGGTGGCCAGCTGCTGGCGCGAATCAAGGGCGTACGCAAGAAGCTCTCGCAGGACCTGGGTTTTCTCATGCCCTCGGTTCACATCCGTGACAACCTCGATCTGTTGCCCAACGCCTATCGCTTGACGCTGATGGGGGTGAGTCTGGCCGAGGCTGAGGTCTATCCGGATCGGGAGCTGGCGATCAACCCGGGCCAGGTGTTCGGGCCGCTCAATGGCATTACCGCCAGAGACCCGGCGTTCGGGCTGGAGGCGGTCTGGATCGAAGCGAGCCAGCGTGATCAGGCGCAGTCGCTTGGTTATACCGTGGTGGATGCCAGTACCGTGGTCGCCACCCACCTCAATCAGGTGCTGCACAAGCATGCCCACGAACTGCTTGGCCATGAGGAGGTCCAGCAGCTGTTGCAGCTGCTGGCCAAGAGCTCGCCCAAGCTGGCCGAGGAGCTGGTGCCCGGGATGGTTTCGCTGTCCACGCTGCTCAAGGTGCTGCAAGCCTTGCTGCAGGAGCAGGTGCCGGTGCGCGACATCCGGACCATCGCCGAGGCCATCGCCAATGCGGCCGCCAAGAGTCAAGATCCCGCCGCAATGGTTGCTGCGGTACGCGTCGCGTTGTCTCGCGCAATCGTGCAAAACGTTGTGGGACTAGAGCCGGAGCTGCCTGTGATCACTCTGGAGCCTCGGTTGGAACAGATTTTGCTCAATAGCCTGCAGAAGGCGGGTCAAGGCTCCGAAGACGGCATTTTGCTGGAGCCGGGAATGGCCGAAAAGTTGCAAAGGTCTCTGGTAGAAGCAGCACAGCGTCAAGAAATGCTCGGCAAGCCGGCGGTACTGCTGGTAGCCGGCCCGGTACGGGCGATGCTGTCGAGATTCGCGCGTCTGGCGGTACCGAACATTCATGTTCTGGCCTACCAGGAAATACCGGACAACAAGCAGGTCACCATCGTCTCGACGGTGGGTCAGAATTAACCGAGGGTGCAGGCCATGCAGGTCAAACGTTTCTTCGCCGCCGATATGCGCATCGCCATGAAAATGGTTCGCGACGAGCTGGGCGCCGATGCCGTGATCATCGGCAATCGCCGGGTGGCCGGTGGCGTCGAGCTGACCGCTGTGCTCGATTACCCCATGCAGTCCGCGCCGGCGGCCAACAAGCCCAACCCGGCGCTGGAAGCCGAATTGCGCAAGACGCAGTCGCGCCTGGCCAATGCACATGCCGAGCTGAGCGCTGCGCCGCGCGCGAAGATGCAGGATCGTCAACTGGTTGACGAGAAGCCTGTCGTCGCGGCCAGCAAGGCACAGCCCGATACGGTCGCCGAGCCTTCCCCCGCAGCCGACTCCCGTGCCATCGAAGCGATGTACTCGGAACTGCACGGTTTGCGCGAGCTGATCGAAGTGCAGCTCGGCTCGATCGCCTGGGGCCAGGAGCAGAGCCGTCGCCCGCAGCAGGCAGGCCTCTGGCGCCGTCTGCAGCGCCTGGGCCTGCCGGCCGAGCTGTCGCGTAGCCTGCTGGAAAAGGTCGCCGGCATTAACGAGCCGCGTCAGGCCTGGCGCATGGTGCTGGCGTATCTGGCGCAGGCAATCAAGGTCACCAAGAACGAGCCGCTGGAAGAGGGCGGTGTGATTGCTCTGGTCGGCCCAGCAGGCGTCGGCAAGACCACGACGCTGGCCAAGCTGGCTGCTCGCTACGTGCTGAAACACGGCGCGCAGAGCATTGCGCTGGCCAGCATGGACAATTATCGGATCGGTGCGCAGGAGCAACTCAAGACACTGGGCCGGATCCTCGACGTGCCGGTGGTGCAGATCGATCCTAGTCAGCCGCTGAGCAAATCGCTGGCCTCGCTGGCGCGTAAGCGGATCATCCTGATCGACACCGCCGGCTTGCCGGCAAGCGATCCGACGCTGCGCATGCAGCTCGAAGCGCTGTCGGACAAAGGCGTCAAATCGAAGAATTACCTGGTGCTGGCGGCAACCAGCCAGAGCCAGGTGCTCAAGGCCGCATGGCACAACTATCGTCGTTGTGGGCTGGCCGGTTGTATCCTGACGAAGCTCGACGAGGCGGGCAGCCTTGGCGATGTGCTCGGTCTCACGATCAGCCAGCATTTGCCGATAGCCTACCTGGCCGATGGTCCCCGGATTCCTGACGACCTGCATCTGCCGCGCAGCCATCAGCTGGTCAGTCGGGCGGTGAGCCTGCAGTCCGGCGAGGAGCCGAGCGAAGAAACCATGGCCGACATGTTCGCCGGGTTGTACAACGGCTCGTCACGGCGGGCTGGATGATGCTGCGACAGCGGTACTCGAATGAATCAGATGCGTGCCATGCGGACGCATCGCCGGCCGCAAGGCCCCAGCAAGATATAGGCATGTGAACATGGGTATGCATCCCGTACAGGTGATTGCGGTGACTGGCGGCAAGGGTGGCGTCGGCAAGACCAACGTGTCGGTCAATCTGGCACTGGCGCTGGCGGACCTCGGCCGGCGTGTGGTGTTGCTTGACGCCGACCTTGGCCTGGCCAACGTCGACGTGCTGCTGGGGCTTACCACCAAGCGCACCCTGGCTGACGTCATCGCCGGCGAATGTGATCTGCGCGACGTACTGATCCAGGGGCCGGGCGGCATCCGCGTAGTGCCGGCCGCATCCGGCACGCAGAGCATGGTGCAGCTGTCTTCCCTGCAGCACGCCGGGTTGATCCAGGCGTTCAGCGAGCTTGGCGACGAGCTCGACGTGCTGATCATCGACACCGCGGCTGGCATCGGCGATTCCGTGGTGAGCTTCGTGCGCGCAGCTCAGGAAGTGCTGCTGGTGGTCATCGACGAGCCCACGTCCATCACCGACGCCTATGCACTTATCAAGCTGCTGAACCGCGATTACGGCATCAGCCGCTTCCGCGTGTTGGCCAATATGGCGCACGCACCGCAGGAAGGCCGCAATTTGTTCGCCAAGCTGACCAAGGTTACCGAGCGCTTTCTCGACGTGGCGCTGCAGTATGTCGGTGCGGTTCCTTACGACGAAGCGGTGCGCAAGGCCGTGCAGAAGCAGCGCGCAGTCTATGAAGCGTACCCGCGCTCGAAATGTGCACTAGCCTTCAAGGCGATCGCGCAGAAGGTTGATACCTGGCCGCTGCCGGCGACGCCGCGGGGTCATCTCGAGTTCTTCGTAGAGCGCCTCATCAGCCCCGCTTCACCCAGCCACGAATGACAGGTGCCGGATCCGCTATGTATTACAGCAAGGCTCAGGCAAAGGATGCGCAGTACCGCCTGATCGATCAGTACGCCCCGTTGGTCAAGCGAATCGCTTACCACTTGTTGGCGCGTCTGCCTGCAAGCGTGCAAGTGGACGATCTGATTCAGGCTGGAATGATCGGACTGCTGGAAGCAGCTAAGAAATACGACGCCGGCAAGGGTGCCAGCTTTGAAACCTACGCCGGTATCCGCATTCGCGGCACCATGCTGGACGAAGTCCGCAAGGGTGACTGGGCGCCGCGTTCGGTGCATCGCAATTCGCGGATGGTCAGCGAGGCGATCCGGGCGATCGAAGCGAAAACCGGGCGCGACGCTAAAGATCATGAGGTTGCGGCCGAACTTAAGCTAAGTCTCGACGAGTATTACGGCATTCTGGGCGATACGCTGGGCAGTCGCCTGTTCAGCTTCGACGATCTGCTGCAGGAAGGCGATCATGGCGAGCTCGAGGAAGACGCTGCCAGTCTCCACCCGGAGCCGTTCCGTGATCTCGAGGATGAACGTTTTCAGCAGGCGCTGGCCGACGCCATCGCCAACCTGCCCGAGCGTGAAAAGCTGGTGCTGTCGCTGTATTACGACGAAGAATT
Source organism: Stutzerimonas chloritidismutans AW-1 (assembly GCF_000495915.1). Lineage (GTDB taxonomy): Bacteria > Pseudomonadota > Gammaproteobacteria > Pseudomonadales > Pseudomonadaceae > Stutzerimonas > Stutzerimonas chloritidismutans. The sequence continues at coordinate 24,840 of NZ_AOFQ01000062.1, read as the reverse complement.
GAATTTGAAGGAAATCGGTCAGGTGCTGGGGGTCAGCGAGTCGCGTGTGAGCCAGTTGCATAGCCAGTGCGCTGCGCGCTTGCGCGCGCGCCTCGGCGAATGGCGCGCCAATTGACGATTGTTTGCGGTATGACGTGCTCGGTTTGCTGAGGCATTTTGGGACTTACGGAGGTCGACTTGGACAAGAACATGAAAATCCTCATCGTCGATGACTTCTCGACGATGAGACGAATCATCAAGAACCTCCTGCGTGATCTGGGGTTCACCAACACCGCCGAAGCGGATGATGGTACTACCGCGCTGCCGATGCTCAAGAGCGGCAGCTTCGACTTCCTGGTGACCGACTGGAACATGCCGGGCATGAGCGGGATCGATCTGCTGCGCACCGTGCGTGCCGATGAGCGCCTCAAGCACCTGCCGGTGCTGATGGTGACGGCCGAAGCGAAACGCGATCAGATCATCGAAGCCGCCCAGGCCGGGGTTAACGGCTATGTGGTCAAGCCTTTCACTGCCCAGGTGCTCAAGGAGAAGATCGAGAAGATCTTCGAGCGCGTCAACGGCTGAAGCAGCAACGCCGCGAGGGCACTATGACGCAAGCAGACCAAAGCCTGGCAGAGTTCGAAGCGACTCTGAAGGCGCATGCACCCAAGTTGATCGAAAGTCTGCAGCAGGGCCGCTTCGATGAAGCGACGCAGATGTTCAATGAGCTGAATCAGGTGCGCAACCACGGGCTCTATCTGGAGGTTGGCAAGCTCACACGCGAGCTGCACAACGCCATCGTCAAGCTCGAAATGGACACCTGCGCCACTGGCGGCGATCCGTCGCCGATCACGGACGCGACCGATCGCCTGTCCTACGTGGTGGAGATGACCGAGAAGGCTGCCAACCGCACCATGGACCTGGTCGAAGAATCAGCGCCGCTGGTGAACTACGTGAGCTATGAGGCGCAGAGCCTGACAGCCGACTGGCAGCGTTTCATGCGTCGTGAGATGAATGCCGATCAGTTCCGCGATCTGGTCAAGCGCATCGACCAGTACCTGCAGCGCAGCATGAACGATGGCGGCCAGCTGTCGCAGAACCTCAGCGAAATCATGCTCGCGCAGGACTTCCAGGACCTGACGGGCCAGGTGATCAAGCGAGTGACGCGTCTCATCACTGAACTCGAAAGCAACCTGCTTAACCTGGTCCTGATGGCGGGGCAGGTCGATCGCGTGGCGGGCATCCAGCATGACCGCGAAGCGATGCGCGCCGAGCAGGAAAAGAAAAAACAAGAAAAAGAGCCTTCCAAGGGTGAAGGTCCGCAGATGCATGCCGATATGCGTGAAGACGTCGTTTCCGGCCAGGACGATGTCGATGATCTGCTTTCAAGCCTGGGCTTTTAGGGGAAGTGAATATGAGCTTCGACGCCGATGAAGAAATCCTCCAGGACTTCCTGGTAGAGGCCGGCGAGATTCTCGAACTATTGTCCGAGCAACTCGTGGAGCTGGAAAGCAGCCCCGATGACATGGCGTTGCTCAATGCGATTTTTCGCGGGTTCCATACGGTCAAGGGCGGTGCCGGGTTCCTCCAGCTGCATGAGCTGGTGGAGTGCTGCCATATCGCCGAAAACGTCTTCGACATCCTGCGCAAGGGTGAGCGTCGAGTCGATTCCGAACTGATGGATGTCGTTCTGCAGGCGCTCGACGCCGTGAACGCGATGTTCAGCCAGGTCCGCGAGCGCGTCGAGCCGACGCCAGCCTCGCGTGAGTTGCTTGCGGCGCTGGCACGTCTGGCGGAGCCAGCCTCGGCTGATGAGCCAGCGCCGGCAGTCGAACCGCAGGTCGTGGCCGAATCCCGGTCCGAGGGCGCCGATAGCGAATTCGAACAGATGCTCGATGCCATTCAGCCGGCCGCCAGCGAGCCGGCTGCGGCCGAAGTAGCGACTGGCCCTGCCACCGACGAGATTACCGACGACGAATTCGAGTCGCTGCTCGACCAGCTGCATGGCAAGGGACAATTCTCTGCCGCTGCGGGTGCCTCGATGCCTGCCGAGAGCGAGTTCGTTGCTGCGCCGACCAGTGACGAAATCACCGATGACGAATTTGAAGCCTTGCTGGACCAGCTGCATGGCAAGGGCAAGTTCGAAGCGGCCCCGGCTGAACCCGCTGCGCCAGCAAGCGCCGAACCGGCAAAAGGCGGTGGTCCAGCTGGTGCAGCTGACGAGATCACCGACGACGAGTTCGAAGCACTGCTCGATCAACTGCATGGCAAGGGCAAGTTCGAGCCTGCGGTCGTCGAGACTCCGGCTGAACCTGCTGCGGCTGTTCCGATCAAACCGGCGCCCAAGCCTGAGCCTGCCCGTGCTGCTGCTCCGGCCAAGGCCGCTCCGGCAGCTGCGGTGAGCAAGCCGGCCGCTGCTGGTCCTGCGGAAAAGCCTCCGGCCGAGGCCGAGACCACCGTGCGCGTCGATACCGCACGCCTGGACGAGATCATGAACATGGTCGGCGAGCTGGTGCTGGTGCGTCTGGTACGCCTGGGCTCCAACAGCGGCGACGAGGCGATGGCCAAGGCCGTCTCCAACCTCGACGTGGTGACGGCCGATCTGCAGAGTGCGGTGATGAAGACCCGCATGCAGCCGATCAAGAAGGTCTTCGGTCGCTTCCCGCGCCTGGTCCGCGACCTGGCTCGCAGCCTGAAGAAAGAGATCAACCTCGAGCTCGTTGGTGAAGAAACCGACCTCGACAAGAACCTGGTCGAAGCCCTGGCCGATCCGCTGGTGCACCTGGTGCGTAACGCGGTCGACCACGGTATCGAGATGCCCGAGGAGCGCGAAGCCGCCGGCAAGCCGCGTACCGGGCGGGTGGTGCTTTCCGCCGAGCAGGAAGGCGACCACATCCTGTTGATCATCAGTGATGACGGTAAGGGTATGGATGCCAACGTCCTGCGCGCCAAGGCCGTCGAGAAAGGCATGCTGGAGAAGGATGCCGCCGATCGCCTGAGCGATCTGGAGTGTTACAACCTGATCTTCGCGCCGGGCTTTTCGACCAAGACCGAAATTTCCGACGTGTCCGGCCGCGGTGTCGGCATGGACGTGGTCAAGACCAAGATTTCCCAGCTCAACGGCACGGTGAACGTGTTCTCCACCAAGGGCCAGGGCTCGCGTGTGGTGATCAAGGTGCCGCTGACCCTGGCGATCATGCCGACCCTGATGGTCATGCTCGGCAACCAGGCCTTCGCCTTCCCGCTGGTCAACGTCAACGAGATCTTCCACCTCGACCTGTCGCGGACCAACGTCGTCGATGGCCAGGAAGTGGTGATCGTCCGCGACAAGGCGCTGCCGCTGTTCTACCTCAAGCGCTGGCTGGTCAACGATGCGGCTCAGGAAGAGCAGCGTGAAGGCCATGTAGTAATTCTCAGCGTCGGCAATCAGAGCATCGGCTTCGTCGTCGATCAACTCGTGGGACAGGAAGAAGTGGTCATCAAGCCGCTTGGCAAGATGCTGCAGGGTACGCCTGGCATGTCCGGTGCGACGATCACCGGCGATGGCCGCATCGCGCTGATTCTCGATGTTCCCAGCATGCTCAAGCGCTACGCACGCAGGATTTGATTCAGTCAGGCAGCGCTTACCTCGGATGGGAGCGCTGCCGCTAGGAGTGATGTATGGCAGTCAAGGTCCTGGTCGTCGACGATTCCGGCTTCTTTCGTCGGCGCGTCTCGGAAATCCTTTCCTCTGATTCGAATATCCAGGTCGTCGGCACCGCCACCAACGGACGCGAGGCGATCGACCAGGTGCTGGCGTTGAAGCCGGATGTCATCACCATGGACTACGAGATGCCGATGATGGACGGCATCACGGCGGTGCGGCAGATCATGCAGCGCTGCCCCACACCGGTGTTGATGTTTTCCTCGCTCACGCACGAAGGCGCTCGGGTCACCCTCGATGCACTGGATGCCGGCGCCGTCGACTATCTGCCGAAGAACTTCGAAGACATTTCGCGTAATCCGGATAAGGTCAAGCAGCTGCTGTGCGAGAAGGTACATACCGTTTCGCGCAGCAACCGGCGCTACAGCACGTTCTGTACCTCGAGCGTAAGTACGCCGCCGGTATCCGCGCGTGGCACTGCCTCGACATTGGCTACTGCAGCGCCTCGGACCGGCGCTACAGCGCCAGCGCCCGCGGCGCCGGCAGCTCGTTCGCCGGCGCCCAAGCGCAAGGCGTATAAGCTGGTGGCCATCGGTACGTCTACTGGCGGTCCGGTGGCGCTGCAGCGTGTGCTCACTCAGCTCCCAGCGAATTTCCCCGCGCCGATCGTGCTCATCCAGCACATGCCGGCCGCGTTCACCAAAGCCTTCGCCGATCGTCTGGACAAGCTTTGCCGCATTCGTGTCAAGGAAGCCGAGGACGGCGACGTGCTGCGTCCGGGGCTTGCTTTGCTGGCACCGGGTGGCAAGCAGATGATGATCGACGGCCGCGGTGCGGTCCGCATCCTGCCGGGCGATGATCGCCTCAACTACAAGCCTTGCGTCGACGTTACCTTCGGTTCGGCCGCCAAGTCGTTTCACGACAAGGTGCTGGCGGTGGTGCTGACCGGCATGGGTGCCGATGGTCGCGAAGGCGCACGGTTGCTCAAGCAGAGCGGCAGCCAGGTGTGGGCGCAGGATGAAGCCAGCTGCGTGATCTATGGCATGCCGATGGCGGTGGTCAAAGCCAACCTGAGTGATGCGGTCTACGGGCTCGACGATATCGGTCGCAATCTGGCCGAGGCGTGCATCTGATGGAGGCCCGCCTCTAATGGACGTGCTCAGCCTGATCGGGCTGCTGTTGGCGTTCGTCGCCATCGTTGGAGGCAATTTTCTCGAGGGCGGCCATATCTCGGCGCTGCTCAATGGGCCGGCCGCGTTGATCGTGCTTGGCGGTACCCTGGGTGCCGTCCTGCTGCAGACGCCCATCGCCGTGTTCATGCGGGCGATGAGTATCGGTCGCTGGATATTCTTTCCGCCGCGCATCGATCTCGCGCGCGGCATCCTCATGGTCACTACCTGGAGCAATACTGCGCGCAAGGAGGGGTTGCTCGGCCTCGAACCGGTCGCCGAGACGGAGCCCGACCCATACGCGCGCAAGGGCCTGCAGTTGCTTGTCGATGGCGCCGAGCCGGAAGTGATTCGCAGCATCCTCGAGGTCGATCTGTATACCCAGGAGGGGCGTGACCTGCGCGCGGCCAAGGTCTACGAGAGCATGGGTGGCTACTCGCCGACCATCGGCATCATCGGCGCGGTAATGGGGTTGATCCACGTGATGGGCAATCTGGCCGATCCCAGCCAGCTGGGCAGCGGCATCGCCGTTGCGTTCGTGGCGACCATCTATGGCGTCGCTTTCGCCAACCTGCTGGTGCTGCCGGTCGGCAACAAGCTGAAGAGCGTCGTCCAGCGGCAGACCGCCTATCGCGAGATGCTGCTGGAGGGCGTGCTGTCCATCGCCGAGGGCGAAAATCCGCGTTCCATCGAGATGAAGCTGCAAGGCTTCATGGACTGACCGCCATGGCCAGACGCAGACCACCGGAAGAGCACGAGAATCACGAGCGATGGCTGGTGTCCTACGCCGACTTCATCACGCTGTTATTTGCCTTCTTCGTGGTGATGTACTCGATCTCCTCGATCAACGAGGGCAAGTACAAGATCCTCTCCGATTCGCTGGTCGGCGTGTTCAATCAGGTCGATCGTTCGGTCAAGCCCATCCCCATCGGTGAGGAGCGACCTCGGACCACCGAGGCGGATGTGTCCCAGGTCGAGGATCTGTCGGGCCCGGCTTCGTCGGCGGGGAAGCCGACCCTCGATCCGCTGGAGCGAATTGCGCAGAGCATGCGCGAGACGTTCGGCGAGCTGATCGCCAACGAGCAACTGACGATCCGTGGCAATGAGCTGTGGATCGAGATCGAACTCAACTCCAGCCTGCTGTTCCCCAGCGGCGATGCGCTTCCCAACGACCAGGCATTTCTGCTGATCGACAAGGTCGCCGGAATTCTGGCCCCTTTCGACAACCCGATCCATGTCGAAGGGTTTACCGACAATCTGCCAATCAGCACCAGCCAGTTCCCTACCAACTGGGAGCTGTCCGCAGCCCGCGCTGGCAGCGTTGTGAGGATGCTTGCAGCGCAGGGGGTGGACCCTTCGCGGATGGCAGCGGTGGGCTATGGCGAATTTCAGCCCGTGGCGGACAACGCGACGGCCGAAGGCCGGGCGCGCAACCGGCGGGTGATTCTGGTGGTGTCGCGTAATCTCGATGTGCGCCGGAGTGTCACCGGAATGGGCAGCAGCAATGTACGGCCTGACGATGCATTGCGTCGGGCTGGCACACAATCTGCACCGGCTGTGTCCATGTAAGCGCTTCAGGGCGCAGTCGTCAAAACACCGTCGCTTTGCCGTTTCAGGCAATGCCGTTCCGGTCAGCTTCGCCGGGTGGAAGATCAATGAGAGTCTGGGCTGTAGCCAATCAAAAGGGTGGGGTGGGCAAGACCACTACGTCGATCGCACTGGCGGGCTTGCTGGCCGATTCCGGCAAGCGCGTCGTCGTGCTGGATCTGGATCCGCATGGGTCGATGACCAGCTATTTCGGGCATGATCCCGATAACCTGGACCATAGCGTCTTCGATCTCTTCCAGCACCAGGGTACCGTGCCGGATGGCCTGCCGTGGCAGCTGCTGCTGGCCACCAGTCACGAGCGTATCTCGCTGATGCCTTCCAGTACCGTGCTGGCGACACTCGAGCGCCAGTCGCCCGGGCAGAACGGCCTCGGGCTGGTCATTGCCAAGAGCCTGTCGCAGCTTTGGCAGGACTTCGATTACGCCATCATAGACAGCCCGCCGCTGCTCGGTGTGCTGATGGTCAACGCGCTGGCTGCCAGTCAGCAGCTGGTGATTCCGGTGCAGACGGAGTTTCTGGCGATGAAGGGTCTCGAGCGAATGGTTAGCACGCTGTCGATGATCAACCGTTCGCGCAAGCAAGCGCTGCCTTACACCATCGTGCCGACCTTGTTCGACCGCCGCACCCAGGCCTCGATGAATACGCTCAAGGTACTGCGAGCCGGTTATGCCGATCATCTCTGGCCAGCGTTCATCCCGGTCGATACACGGCTGCGCGATGCCAGCCGCGCCGGCCTGGCGCCTTCGCAGTTCGATCCGACCAGTCGTGCGGTTCTTGCCTATCGGGCCTTGCTCAAGCATCTGCTGGCCTCGCAAGTGTCTCCGCAGGTGGCGTGAAGTGCCATGCCGCTCGGCGCCTGCCAGCTCAAGTTTGTCGCGCCAGTGGCCGATAGCCTGTTCAGATTCTCATAACGAGTTCGTTCCATGAGCCGCACCGTCCTAACCGAAACCCGATCCCAGCAGGCGCTGCAGTCCTATCTCGATGGGCTGTTGCAGGACGCTGCCATCGAACTGGCCGACTCGGTCAGTCAGGACGAATTCCAGGCGGCCGTGCTCGAGGAGCAACTGCGTGATACGCGGCAGAGCCAACCGCCGCGTCTTGAAATAGTCCAGCCGGCGCCGCCGCCCGTGGTGGAAGCGCCTCTGACGATGCCTTCGGTGCCGACTCTTGAGCCGGTCGTGGCGCTCGAGGTTGCGCCGCAGCTGCCCAGCGAGCCAGTCGAAGCCGTGCCTGACGCCCATCCGGGTTGGGGTGAGGAGCCTTTCGAGTGTCTGCTGTTCGATGTGGCAGGGTTGACCCTGGCGGTGCCGCTGGTGTGCCTGGGCTCCATCTATCCGCTGGCCGGGCAGGAACTGACGCCGCTGTTCGGTCAGCCCGACTGGTTTCTTGGCATACTGCCGAGCCAGTCAGGCAATCTGAAGGTGCTGGACACCGCGCGCTGGGTGATGCCTGATCGGTATCGTGACGACTTCCGCGAGGGGTTGCAGTACGTGATCTCGGTTCAGGGCTACGAATGGGGGCTGGCGGTCCATCAGGTCAGTCGCTCGATTCGCCTCGACCCCAGTGAGGTCAAGTGGCGTACGCAGCGCAGCCAGCGTCCATGGCTGGCCGGTACGGTAATCGAGCATATGTGCGCGCTGGTCGACGTGACTGCGCTGGCCGAGCTGATCGCCAGTGGCGCTGTGAAACAGATGCAGGGCGCGACGAAGCCGCGGACGCATTGAAAGCAAACAATTGACGGTCGCGCCTGTTGCGCGGCCCGGCGATAGAATCGACCGCCATTGCGGTAACTGAAGAAGGTGGGGCTATGAAGATGACGTCTGCGCAGGGTTCCGAAGATCCTGTACTGCAATGGGTGACCTTCCGTCTGGACAACGAGACGTACGGTATCAACGTGATGCAGGTCCAGGAGGTGTTGCGTTATACCGAGATCGCGCCGGTACCGGGTGCTCCGAGCTATGTGCTCGGCATCATCAACCTGCGCGGCAATGTGGTGACGGTGATCGACACGCGTCAGCGTTTCGGCCTGGAAACCGCGTCGGTATCGGACAATACTCGAATCGTGATCATCGAGGCGGATCGTCAGGTCATCGGCATCATGGTCGATAGCGTTGCCGAGGTGGTCTATCTTCGCCAATCCGAGATCGAAACTGCGCCCAACGTCGGTAATGATGAGTCGGCCAAATTCATTCAGGGCGTCTGCAACAAGAACGGCGAGCTGCTGATTCTGGTCGAACTCGACAAGATGATGAGCGAAGAAGAATGGGCCGAGCTTGAGAGCATCTGATACATGCTGATCGCGTCGCTGGTCGCAGCGTTGGTTGCGCTGGCCTTCTGCTGTCTTGGGCTGCTGGGCTTCTGCCTGTGGCTGCTCAGGCGGCAGCGGTTTCTGGCCGAACAACAGCAGCAACGCGATGCGAACAGGGATAAGCGCATCAAGGAGCTGAGCAGCCGCCTGGATGCCTATCTGGAAGGCAGCTTGCGCATGGGCGATGAGTTGCGTGAGTTGAGTCGCACGCTGGCGCCGTTGCCGGACAAGCTCACCCAGCTGGAACAGCGCGACCCCAACAACTTCTCCTTCTCCCAGGCGGCCAAACTGGTCGGCATGGGCGCAAGCGTCGACGACCTGACGCAGTCCTGTGGCCTGTCGCAATCCGAAGCGGAGCTGATGAGCAAACTGCATCAGGCTCGCAAGAAACCCTGATTGCGGTTTTTCCGTCGACTGGTCGTCCCTTCCGGACCTTGTGCCGGAACCTCCCACACTCTGCACATTCCAATCCGTATCAGCTTGGCATTGCTGAGCTTGTCCAGGTCCCATGCTTGGGACGAGGAGGGCAATGATGCGGCTTACTCTCATTCTGTTGCTGTTCCTGGTTTCGCTTGGCGCTCAGGCCGTCGAGGCGCCAGACGATGTGGACGGCGCAATGACCGTAAACGTCTTTCAAGCCAAGCGCCTTCATGAACTGGGCGCCGTCTTCATCGATGTGCGTGCCGACCGCGAATGGTTATGGGGCCACGTGGAAGGCGCCGTGCACTTCGATCTGGCCAGTGATTTCGTCAGCCTGGCCGGGCCGGAGTGGCCGCGTGAGCTTCCGCTGGTGATTTACTGCGACAGCGAAATCTGCCCGCGCAGCGCGGAAGCCGCAAGAATGGCCGTGGCCTGGGGCTACCAGCGGGTGTTCTATTTTCGTGCCGGCTATTTCGCCTGGCAGCTGCACGATCTCCCTCAGGTCACTGGTGAAGATCGTGCAGCCGTCGTACTCAACGCGCAGGCCCACTGAGTTGCGGCAGGGGCGGCGCTGGTTCGCCTGAGCTCCGTTCGTGGAACCCTGGCGGGCATTTGCCCTTGAGGTACCAGGCAAAGGCGATGATCTCCGCGATGGTGCGGTATAACGCTTCCGGGATCTCGTCGCCCAGCTCCAGTTTGGCCAACAATCTCACCAGATCGGCGTTCTCGTAGATCGGCACCTCATGTTCCCGAGCGATGGCGAGGATCGTCTCGGCCAGCTCGTCATCACCCTTGGCGCTCAGACTTGGCGCGTTGACACCGTCATAGCTGAGCGCGATTGCCTGGCGTGGCTGCTTGTCGGTCATGCCTTTTCGTCCACGAAGCGTTGCTCCAGATTGGTGCTCGGACCCTGCGGTGGCGTTCCTTGCCTGCAGCTCAGTTCTCCGACACTCAGCCCGGCTGCCTGTAGGCGCTCACGCAGATGGGTAAGTTCGGTCGCCACCAACTGGGCCGTGGCACTGCGCTCGGCCCACAGCTGGCTGGTGAGGGTGCCGCGCGTCAACTGTGCTTGAACTTGCAGTGGCCCGAGTGGTGCGACATCGAATGCGAGTTCGATCTTCCAGAGCGGCTCGCCACGCTCCTTTTCCTGCTTTCTCGGCTCTTCTTCGCGCTGCAGCTTGATTTGCAGCGGCACGATATCGCGCTGGTCGCGCATTGGCAGCTCCAGCTGCCAGGTGGTGAGGAGGGCGCCGTCCGGGCCGATTTGTGTCTGCGCGAGACTGGACAGTTGATGGGTCTGCAGCCTGGATACCGCGGCGGCTGCGAGCTTGAGCAGCATTTCGAGGTCGGCTTCTTCTTCCAGGCCAGGCGGCAGTCGGGTTGGTAGCGGGAACCCCAGCGCGAGCTGACGGACATTGCTTTGCGCCAGGGAGCCCAGCGCTTGCCGCGCAAATGCAGGCAACGACTGGCCCATGGCGGCACTGGCCTGGGCGCTGGCCAGCGGCGTGCTACCTGGAAGATTGGGCATTTGCGCCAGTAGGCGCAGCAGCCCAGCCTTGAGGTCGCCCTGCAGTCCTTCGGTTTGCCCGGCCAGCAAGCGCGCCTCAAGGAACACGCCGCTCCTGGCCAGCGCTGCGGCGAGTGCCTTGGCATCGCCCAGTTGCTGCATTTGGGGTATCAGCCCCAGCAGTTTTTCGGCGGCGCCGCGCAGCCCCTCGGGGAGAGCCCCGGTACCACCCTGTAGAGCCTTGAACAGGCCTTCCAGCGAGGCCTGGCGGTTGTGTTGGGCGCCCAGTTGCTCGCCGAGATGCAGCTGATCGAGGCGTCCGCTCAGCGGAAGGAATGCGAGGGATTGGTCGCCCTTGACCTGCGCTGTCAGCAGGCTGCCGAGTGCCAGCGGGTTGGCTGATTCGATATTCAGCTTCTGTCCAGCGACGGGGCTGTTGAGCAGGCTGATGACCGCCTTGAAGATCTTCTGCCCGTCCTCCGATTGCTGTTGACTGGTCGCCACGACACGGCCCTGGATGACGCTGCCGACCGGCAGTTGCTGAAGGTCGATCATCGAGGCGGGCTGGCGCCCGGCGATCTGTGGAGCGGCCAGCAACCGGGTGTCGGACAGGGCGGTGATGACGTATGCGGTGCCGGGTGGCGGCGCCTTGTTGCTGCTGACCTCGACGGTCGCCTGGCGCCCGCTGCCCATGGTCAGCCGCAGCACCAGCCGAAATGCCTGCGCCGCTTCCCTGATGCTGACTACCTCCGCTTCGGCGTTTTCGCCAGCCGCCAGAAGGCCTTGCATTGGTTGCAGCAGTTTCAAAGCAAGGTCATTCGCCGCTGCCGCCTGGCGCGGCGCGCTGCTTGGGGGCAGGGCAGTGGTACTCTTGATCTCGGTCATCTTTCCTCAAATGCTCTTACAACCTTTCGCGTTCGCGGCCCTCGGCACCAAAGGTTGCCATGTATAATTCCGCCCGCCTGGCCCTGCTTCCTGAGTATAGCGGCCAGGCCTTTTTCATCTTGAGGTGTCGCCAGCCGTGTCAACTCCCTTTCTCGAAGCCGTAGCCCTCGCTTGCGAACGGGATTGGCGGCTGCTTTTCGACAAGCTGGATCTGCGTCTCGAGAGTGGGGAAATGCTGCAGATTTCCGGGCCCAATGGCAGCGGCAAAACCAGTCTGCTGCGCCTGCTATGCGGCCTGATGCAACCAACCGCAGGCGAGGTGCTGCTCAAGGGCCGGTCGCTCAGCGCTCAGCGTGGTGAACTGGCACGCAACCTGTTGTGGATCGGCCATGCTGCTGGCATCAAGGGCTTGCTGACAGCTGAGGAGAATCTCACCTGGCTCTGTGCGTTGCACCAGCCGGCCAGCCGCGAGGCGATATGGCATGCACTTGCCGAAGTGGGACTGCGCGGGTTCGAAGACGTGCCCTGTCATACCCTTTCTGCTGGCCAGCAGCGCCGCGTGGGGTTGGCGCGTCTGTATCTCTCGCCACCGCCGCTGTGGATTCTCGATGAGCCATTTACCGCCCTCGACAAACATGGCGTGGCTCAGCTTGAGAGGCATCTCGCAGCGCATTGCGAGCAGGGCGGACTGGTCGTACTGACCACTCACCACAGCCTGACGGAAAAGCCTACCGGCTACTGTGAGCTCGATCTGGGACAGCGAGCCGCATGAGCAGCGTATTCACTCTTCTGCTGGCGCGCGAGACGCGTCTGCTGTTCCGTCGCCCGGCTGAGCTGGCCAACCCGCTGGTGTTCTTCGCCATCGTTATCGCGTTGTTCCCGCTTGCGGTAGGGCCGGAGACTCAGCTTCTGCAAACCATCTCTCCCGGCTTGGTCTGGGTGGCAGCACTATTGGCCGTTCTGCTGTCACTGGATGGTCTTTTTCGCAGTGATTTCGAAGATGGCTCGCTCGAGCAGTGGGTCGTTTCGCCGCACCCGCTCGCGCTCCTGGTTCTCGCCAAGGTACTGGCGCACTGGGCTTTTTCCGGGTTGGCGCTGGTGCTGCTGGCGCCGCTGTTGGGCTTGATGTTGGGTCTGCCGCTTGGGACCATTCCGGTGCTGCTGGTTTCACTGTTGCTGGGGACGCCGATTCTGAGTCTGCTCGGTGCGGTGGGCGCGGCGTTGACGGTAGGATTGAAGCGGGGTGGCTTGCTGCTGGCGTTGCTCATCCTGCCGCTCTACATCCCGGTACTGATTCTCGGCAGCGGCGCCCTGCAAGCGTCGTTGCAAGGTCTGCCGGCAGTCGGTCACCTGCTTTGGCTGGCCAGTCTGACTGCGTTGGCCGTTACCCTTACACCCTTTGCGATAGCTGCCGGGCTGAAGATCAGCGTTGGCGAATAGCGACACACCCAGATGGCCGGTGCTCACACCCGGTCGACGTAACGAATCTCGGGGCCTGCATTTGCAAGGTCCCGCTGGACGACGAGTCATCCGATGAACTGGACATGGTTTCACAAGCTGGGCTCACCCAAATGGTTCTACGAGATCAGCGGCCGCTGGCTGCCCTGGCTTGCCTGGGCAGCCGTGCTGCTGGTCAGCGTCGGTGTGGTCTGGGGTCTGGCGTTCGCGCCTGAGGATTACCAGCAGGGCAACAGCTTCCGGATCATCTATATCCACGTGCCGGCTGCGTTTCTCGCTCAGTCGATCTACGTGATGCTTGCCGTGGCGGGGGTGGTCGGGCTCGTCTGGAAGATGAAGCTGGCCGATGTGGCTCTGCAGCAGGCCGCCCCCATCGGCGCCTGGATGACCTTTATCGCCCTGTTGACCGGCGCGGTCTGGGGCAAGCCGACCTGGGGTGCCTGGTGGGTATGGGACGCGCGGCTGACCTCGATGCTCATCCTGCTGTTTCTGTACTTCGGCATCATTGCGCTCGGACAGGCGATCAGCAATCGTGACAGCGCGGCCAAGGCGTGCGCTGTGCTGGCCATCGTTGGAGTGGTGAACATCCCGATCATCAAGTATTCGGTGGAGTGGTGGAACACGCTGCACCAGCCGGCAACGTTCACCGTCACCGAAAAACCGGCGATGCCAGTGGAAATGTGGCTGCCGCTCCTGGTGATGGTGATCGGCTTCTACTGCTTCTTCACCGTGGTGCTGCTGATGCGCATGCGCCTGGAAGTGCTGCGTCGCGAATCGCGCGCCAGCTGGGTGAAGAATGAGGTCAAGGCTCTGGTAGGAAACAACTCGTGAACTTTTCATCCTTCGCGGATTTCATCGCCATGGGCAATCATGGCGTGTACGTCTGGACGTCCTATGGCATCAGCCTGGCTGTCCTGATTCTCAACGTCGCGCTGCCAGCCTTGGCACGCCGGCGTTACCTGCAAGATGAGGCGCGTCGTTTGCGCCGGGAGGAGTCGAAGTGAATCCGGTGCGCAAGAAGCGTCTTTTCATCGTCCTGGCGATCCTCGCCGGTGTCGGTATCGCCGTGGCGCTGGCGTTGTCCGCTCTGCAGCAGAACATCAACCTGTTCTACACACCGACCCAGATCGCAGCGGGGGAGGCTCCTGAGGGCACCCGGATTCGAGCAGGCGGCCTGGTCGAAGAGGGTTCGGTGAAGCGTACCAACGACTCACTCAGCGTCGCCTTCCGTGTCACTGATGGCGCCAAGGCGATCACTATCACTTACCAGGGAATTCTCCCGGACCTGTTCCGCGAAGGGCAGGGTATCGTCGCGCTGGGTCGGGTCAATTCCGAGGGTGTTCTGGTTGCCGACGAAGTGCTGGCCAAGCATGACGAAAACTACATGCCGCCCGAAGTAACTCAGGCGCTGGAGAAGAGCGGCATGATGAAGCACTACGAGGGCGGTAAGCAGGAGTACGCGAAATGATTCCCGAGCTCGGCCATCTGGCGATGATTCTGGCGCTGTGCCTGGCAGTGGTCCAGGCCACGCTGCCGCTGATCGGTGCTTGGCGCGGTGACCGACAGTGGATGGGCCTGGCCCAACCAGCGGCCTGGGGTCAGTTCGCCTTTCTCGGTTTCTCCTTCGCCTGCCTGACCTACGCCTTCATGGTCGACGATTTCTCCGTTGCCTACGTCGCCCACAACTCCAACAGTGCCTTGCCCTGGTACTACAAGTTCAGCGCAGTCTGGGGCGCTCACGAAGGCTCCTTGCTGCTGTGGGCCTTCATCCTGGCCGGCTGGACCTTTGCCGTGGCGATCTTCTCCCGCCAGCTACCGGAAGACATGCTGGCGCGCGTGCTCGGCGTCATGGGTTTGATCAGCATCGGTTTCCTGCTCTTTCTTATCGTCACCTCGAACCCCTTCGAGCGGCTGCTGCCGCAGGTTCCAATGGATGGACGTGACCTCAATCCACTACTGCAGGATTTCGGTTTGATCGTCCACCCGCCCATGCTTTACATGGGGTACGTGGGTTTCTCGGTGGCGTTCGCCTTTGCGATCGCCGCGTTGCTCGGTGGTCGCCTTGACGCGGCCTGGGCACGCTGGTCGCGTCCTTGGACGCTCGTCGCCTGGGCCTTCCTCGGCCTGGGCATCGCCCTTGGCTCCTGGTGGGCCTATTACGAGCTCGGCTGGGGCGGCTGGTGGTTCTGGGATCCGGTGGAAAACGCTTCCTTCATGCCATGGCTGGTCGGTACGGCGCTGATTCACTCCTTGGCAGTGACCGAGAAGCGCGGCGTGTTCAAGAGCTGGACCGTGTTGCTGGCAATCGCGGCGTTCTCGCTGAGCCTGCTTGGGACCTTCCTGGTCCGTTCCGGCGTGCTGACGTCGGTGCACGCGTTTGCTACCGATCCCGAGCGTGGCGTGTTCATTCTGATCTTTCTGCTGATGGTGGTAGGCGGCTCGCTGACGCTGTTTGCCATGCGCGCGCCTGTGGTCAAAAGCCAGGTCGGGTTCGGCCTGTGGTCGCGCGAGACTCTGCTGCTAGTCAATAACCTGCTGTTGGTCGTCGCCACGGCGATGATTCTCCTCGGCACGCTCTATCCGCTGCTGCTGGACGCATTGTCCGGTGCCAAGCTTTCCGTCGGCCCACCGTACTTCAATGCGATGTTCGTTCCGCTGATTGGCGCGCTGATGCTGACGTTGGGTGTCGGAATCCTGGTGCGCTGGAAGGACACTCCGCTGAAGTGGTTGCTCGGCATGCTCACGCCAGTGCTGATCACCAGCGTAGTGCTTGGTGGTCTGGGCTCGTTGCTGTTCGGTGACTTCAACTGGGCGGTGCTTGCAGTGTCCTTGCTGGCGGCCTGGGTGGTGATCGCTGGCGTCCGTGATCTGCTGGACAAGACGCGCCACAAGGGTTTGTTCAAGGGCATGCGCAGCCTCGCGCCAAGCTACTGGGGCATGCATCTGGCGCACCTCGGGCTGGCGGTCTGTGCCATTGGCGTGGTACTCACCAGCCACCAAAGTGCGGAGCGCGATCTGCGCCTGGCTCCTGGGGAGTCGCTGTCACTTGGCGGCTATGAGTTCGTCTTCGAAGGCGCGGTGCATCACGAAGGACCTAACTTCACGTCGGACAAGGCGACCATTCGCGTGCTCGACGGCGACAAGCAGATCGCCACGCTGCACCCGGAAAAGCGCCTGTACACCGTGCAGCAAATGCCGATGACCGAGGCGGGTATCGATGCGGGCTTCACCCGCGACCTTTATGTCGCGCTGGGTGAGCCGCTGGGTGATGGGGCGTGGGCCGTGCGTGTTCACATCAAGCCCTTCGTTCGCTGGATCTGGCTCGGAGCGCTGATGATGGGGCTCGGCGGTGTGCTGGCGGCGAGTGATCGTCGTTATCGAGTCAAGGTGAAGACCCGCGTGCGCGAAGCGCTGGGCATGGCCGCACAAGGAGCCTGATGTGAAACGATTGCTGATGTTGCTGCCGCTGGTGATTTTCCTGGTGGTTGCAGTGTTCCTTTATCGCGGCCTGTTCCTCGATCCTTCCGAGCTGCCTTCGGCGCTGATCGGCAAGCCACTACCGGCATTCTCGCTGCCGTCGGTGGAAGACGAGCAGCGCGTCATCACCGCCGAGGACCTCAAGGGCAAGCCGGCGCTGGTCAACGTGTGGGCGACCTGGTGTGTCGCCTGCAAGGTCGAGCACCCAGTGCTGAACCGTCTTGCAGCTCAGGGTGTGGTGATTCATGGAGTCAACTACAAGGACGACAACGCCGCGGCGTTGAAGTGGCTCAACGAGTTCCACGATCCTTATCAGCTGAACATCCGCGACGAACGCGGCAGTCTTGGGCTGGATCTGGGAGTCTATGGTGCTCCTGAAACCTTCCTCATCGACAAGCAGGGCATCATCCGCCACAAGTTCGTCGGCGTGATCGACGATCGGGTCTGGCGAGAACAGCTGGCAGCGCTCTATCAGGAGCTGGTGGACGAATGAAACGACTGATCTGCGGCGCGCTGCTTGGTCTGTTCCTGGTCACGACCGCCCAGGCAGCAATCGATACCTATGAATTCAGGGACGAAGCCGAGCGTGAGCGCTACCGCACCCTAACCGAAGAGCTGCGCTGTCCGAAGTGCCAGAACCAGAACATCGCCGATTCCAACGCGCCGATCGCCATGGATCTGCGCCAGGAAATCTTCCGCATGTTGGAAGAGGGCAAAAGCAATGACCAGATCGTCGACTATCTCGTCGATCGCTACGGCGATTTCGTTCGGTACAAGCCGCCGGTAAACGCGAAAACCATGCTGCTCTGGTATGGGCCGGCTGGCTTGCTGGTCCTCGGCTTCGGCGTGCTGACCGTGATTCTGGTGCGTCGTCGCCGGGTCGAAAAGGCACCTGCATTAACCCTTTCCGAGACCGAGCGCGAACGTCTCGCCCAGCTTCTGGATAAAAAAGACTCATGATCGATTTCTGGATAGCCGCCGGCGCCTTGCTGCTGGTGGCATTGGCCTTTTTGTTGCTACCCATCCTGCGTGGCCGTCGAGCCCAGGCCGAAGAAGATCGTACGGCGCTGAACGTTGCCTTGTATGAAGAGCGCCTTGCCGAGTTGACCTCTCAGCACTCTGCCGGAACCTTGACCGCCGAGCAGTTGGAGGCTGGGCGAGCAGATGCTGCACGCGAGCTGTTGGAGGACACCGAGAATAGCGACAAGCCGCGAATCGCCCAGCTTGGTCGCAGCGTTCCGCTGATTGCGGCGGTTCTGGTGCCCCTGATGGGCTACGGGCTTTATATGTATTGGGGCGCCAGCGACAAAGTTCAGATGGCTCGACAGTTTTCGGAGCAGCCTCGCACAGTCGAAGAAATGACCGCTCATCTAGAGCAGGCCGTACAGGAGCAGCCGGATTCTGCCGAAGCCTGGTACTTCCTGGGTCGTACTTATATGAACCAGGAGCGTCCAGCCGACGCGGCCAAGGCTTTCGGGCGCGTGGTGGAAATTGCGGGCCGTCAGCCCGAGCTGCTCGGTCAGCTGGCGCAGGCGCTGTATTTTGCCGGTGACCGTCAGTGGTCCGATAAGCTGCAAGCCCTTACTGACGAAGCGCTGCAGGGCGATCCGCAGGAAGTGACCAGTCTCGGCCTGCTTGGCATCGCGGCATTCGAGGAAGCGCGTTATCCGGATGCCGTGCGCTTCTGGGAGCAACTGGTTGCGGCGCTTCCCGAAGAAGATCCTTCGCGCGAAGCGATCCGTGGCGGCATCGAGCGGGCGCGGCAGCAGATCGAAGGGGGCAGTTCCACCACCGAACAGGCATCAGCGGCAAGCGAGAAGGCTGATGCCGCAGGGGCCACGCTGCAGATTCAGGTTGCGCTGGATCCGAAGGTGGCGGAATCGGTTTCGCCGCAGGATACGGTTTTCGTATTCGCTCGCGCAGTAGCGGGGCCACCCGTTCCGCTGGCAGCAAAGCGCCTGACGATTGCCGATCTGCCTGCAACCGTCACGCTTGGCGATGCCGATGCGATGGTGCCTTCGATGAAGATCTCCAGCGTCGAGCAGGTCACGGTAATGGCGCGGGTCTCCCGTTCCGGCGACGCAACAAAAGGTGAGTGGATGGGTCAAAGCGAAGCGCTTGATACTGCGAGCGATAACGCCATTGATCTGGTGATCGACCGCGCCGAGGCTCCCTGAACACCCATGAGGTAGAGATGCACACGAATTCGTCAGCACACCCGCTTAGGCTTGCGCGGTTCGGCCCGCGGGTCGTACTGCTCGGATTGACATTGGCGCTCGGCGCTTGCGCAGGTAATCCCTACGGTTCCGCGCCTCAGGGGCCTGCTCCAAGTCCGGTGCCGCGTGCGCCCGAGCCCAGTGGGCCGGTTATCTCACCCCCTCCTATCAAGGCGCCACCGGCACCCAGGGCTCCAACTACCCAGAAGAGCCATCCGCGTTATGCGCCGCCACCGCACGTGGCTGCGCACTGGGACAATCGTCTCGGGGTCTATGTCGTGGAGGGGCGTGATCTCTTTTACCGGGAGCGCCTGTATTACCGGTGGGATGGCGACTGGTACTGTGCTGGGCGCCCCGATGGCCCGTGGGAGCCGGTCGCGCCGCCCAGTGTTCCGCCGGGTCTTCGTGACCGCTATTGATGTTAGTCCTCGGCAGCAGGCGCTAACTTTTTGCGCTTCAGCCTAAAGGCGGCTTGCCTATTGCCGATAAAGGTTCAGCACCGTTGCACTGCAACGTTCCCAGCTGGCTCGGCCTATGCCGTCCATCGGGCTCATGCCCCGGAGTCGATAATGAATGCTTCCGTCAAGCGCCTCGAAGAAACTGGTTCCGCTCTACGCGATGCGCTGACGCAGCAGGACTGGGCCGCAATCAGTATGCTGGATCGCGAGTGCCGTAATGCCGTCGACGAGGCGATGCAGGCACATGAACGCGACAACGGCGTGGTTCGTCAGCGGTTGCAGGAGCTTCTTGATCTGTATGGTGAGCTGGTAATGACCTGCCAGATTGAACAGGCACGGGTCGCAAGCGAGCTGCGTCAGCTGAATCAGTCTCAACAGGGTACCAAGGTCTACCAGCTGTTCGCCTAAGCGTGGCCTCAGGCCCGACAGCTTCAAATTCTTCCAAGGATCACTGGGGCTGAATTCTTCCTCAATATTTATCATTACAAAGTATGTGGCATTATGCCGCTACCCTTTTGTTGGCGAGCGGCTAATTGGCGCTTATTGCCTGGTAAATACCTATCTTCGCGGTCATCGTGCACCGAAGTCTTCAAATCGATCTTGAGGTGTCTCTCAAGGTACTGATTTTTGGCTCGTTCTTTGGTCGCTAATTCACGCCATAAATTTGACTCAGTTCATTTTTTCATTAATCTACGTTCCATCTGCCATCAGTGTGATCGCCGTTCTTCCATGGATGCGAGCGCAGGCTTTCTTTCAGCTTCTTTAGAGCCCTATAAACAAGATGTGGCGTGAAACCAAGATTTTGTTGATAGACGATGATCACGACCGCCGGCGCGACCTGGCCGTCATCCTGAACTTTCTCAGCGAGGATCATTTGGCTTGTTCAAGCAGTGAATGGCAGGAGGCGGTCGCCGCCCTCGAGTCCAGCCGTGTTGTCAACGGTGTCATGCTGGGCGACGTGTCCTCCAAGGGCGGCGCTGTCGAACTGATCAAGCAGATGGGCAAATGGGATGAGAATGTCCCGCTGATGCTGATCGGTGAGCCCGCTCCGGCGGACTGGCCGGACGATCTGCGACGCCGAGTGCTGACCAGCCTGGAAATGCCACCCAGCTATAACAAGCTGCTCGACTCCCTGCACCGTGCGCAGGTCTATCGCGAGATGTACGACCAGGCAAAGTCCCGTGGTCGCCAGCGCGAGCCCAATCTTTTCCGCAGCCTGGTCGGCACCAGCCGAGCGGTGCAGCACGTCCGGCAGATGATGGAACAGGTCGCCGACACCGAAGCCAGTGTGCTGATTCTTGGTGAATCCGGCACCGGCAAGGAAGTGGTTGCGCGAAATCTGCACTATCACTCGAAGCGGCGTCAGGGGCCTTTTGTACCTGTCAATTGCGGAGCGATTCCGGCGGAGTTGCTGGAAAGCGAACTGTTTGGTCACGAGAAGGGCGCCTTTACCGGTGCGATTACTGCTCGCGCGGGTCGTTTCGAGCTTGCCGAGGGCGGCACACTGTTTCTCGATGAGATAGGCGACATGCCGTTGCCGATGCAGGTCAAACTGCTGCGGGTTCTGCAGGAGCGCACCTTCGAGCGTGTTGGCAGCAACCGTACGCAGAATGCCGATGTGCGCATCATCGCGGCGACGCATAAGGACCTGGAGAAAATGATCGAGGAGGGGACCTTCCGCGAGGACCTCTACTATCGTCTGAATGTCTTCCCCATCGAGATGGCGCCGCTACGGGAGCGTGTCGAGGATATCCCGTTGCTGATGAACGAGCTGATCTCGCGCATGGAGCATGAAAAGCGCGGCTCTATACGTTTCAACTCGGCTGCAATCATGTCGCTATGCCGGCACGACTGGCCGGGTAATGTCCGCGAGCTGGCCAACCTGGTAGAGCGCATGGCGATCATGCACCCCTATGGCGTTATCGGGGTAATGGAGCTGCCGAAGAAGTTTCGCCACGTCGACGACGATGATGAGCAGTACGCGACCAGCCTGCATGATGAGATGGAGGAGCGTGCGGCAATCAGTGCGCCAATGGTAGTACCCGAAGCTCAGGCGATGCTGCCGATCGAGGGTCTGGATCTCAAGGAATACCTCGGCAATCTGGAGCAGGGGCTTATTCATCAGGCTCTCGAAGATGCTGGTGGCGTGGTGGCTCGGGCGGCCGAGCGGTTGAGGATTCGCCGAACCACGCTGGTCGAGAAAATGCGCAAGTACGGCATGAATCGTCGCGACGACGATATGGGCGACTAGCACGCTGCTAGCGGTTCTAAAAAGACGTTCAAAAAGGCCACCTGGATCAGGTGGCTTTTTTCGTTTGGCATGGTCGTGCCGATGGCGGGACGTGCTGAGTGCCGGGCACGAAGATTGCTGGTCCCCGTCAACCGACTTTCTTTTGACAGGCGCAAGCGACCCGTGAATTCCGTCACCAAGCCATCCGAAAGTTCATTCGATGCCCTAGACGTGCTGGCGCTGACTCGATCGCTGGAGCTCTTTCGTCAGGTATCCGGACAGCTTGGTGAATCCGAGGAGCTATTGCAGGTACGCGTCGCCGAGCTCAAGGGGCAACTTGCCGAGGCCGGCGAGCTTCGACGACAGGAGCTGGAGGAGAAAGAGCGTCTCGCGCAGCGATTGCAGAGCGTTCTCGACCTGCTGCCAGGTGGCGTCATCGTGATCGATGGGCAGGGTGTAGTGCGCGATGCGAACCCGGTTGCTCTTGAGCTGTTGAGCGATCCACTCGTGGGGCACCCCTGGCGCGAGGTGATTGGCCGCTGTTTTGCACCGCGGCGGGACGACGGGCACGAGATATCGCTACGCAATGGTCGCCGCCTATCCATCGCTACGCGCTCGCTTGCCGGGGAACCTGGTCAGCTGGTACTGCTCACCGACCTTACCGAGACCCGCCGACTCCAGGATCAGCTGGCGCGCCATGAACGGCTGTCGTCGCTAGGGCGCATGGTGGCTTCGCTTGCCCACCAGATTCGCACTCCGCTGTCCACCGCGTTGCTATATGCCAGTCACCTCGAGCAGGGGGGGCTGAGCGAACAGCAACAGCAGCGCTTCGCCGGTAGCCTCAAGGCTCGTCTGCACGAACTGGAGCATCAGGTCCGTGACATGCTGATCTTCGCCCGCGGTGATCTGCCGCTGAACGACCGACTGAGTCCGGCTGCGCTGTTGTCGGCGCTGCGTTCGGCCGGCGAGCCACGTCTGCACGGCGCCAGCGTGCGCTGGCAGTGTGACGTGCAGGGGGTGGAGGTGTTGTGCAATCGCGATACGTTGGTCGGAGCATTGCTCAATCTCATCGAAAATGCGTTACAGGCCAGCGTCGGGGCGCCGCGTCTGAAGGTCCACCTGTATCGCCGCGACGAAACGGTGCGGATGTGCATAAGCGACTGCGGTAAAGGCATCGACGCCGAAACACTGGGCCGGTTGGGCGAGCCGTTTTTCACCACCCGAACCACGGGAACCGGCCTGGGTCTGGCAGTGGCCAAGGCCGTTGCCCGAGCCCATCAAGGTGACCTGCAGTTGCGCTCGCGGCCAGGCCGCGGAACCTGTGCGCTGATGAGCCTGCCGCTGATTCCCGCCACTCACAAACCGGAGTGACCTGTATGGCCGCCACGATACTTCTCGTCGAAGACGATCACGCCCTGCGCGAAGCCCTGGGCATCACGCTGCAGCTTGGGGGCTACGAGTACCGTGCCGTCGATTGCGCCGAAGCGGCCTTGTGTGCGCTGCAGGAAGAGTCATTCGGCCTGGTCATCAGTGACGTGAACATGCCCGGCATGGACGGCCACGAACTGCTCTCGCTGGTTCGGCAACGCTATCCGCAGGTGCCCGTGCTGCTGATGACCGCCTTTGGCGCGGTAACGAGGGCGGTGGATGCGATGCGCCAGGGCGCTGTCGATTATCTGGTCAAGCCGTTCGAGCCAGGCACATTGCTTGAGCTCTTGGGGCGTCATGTGAACGGCATCGCTGCTACCGAGGCAGAGGGGCCGGTGGCGCTCGAGCCGTCCAGCCAGCAGCTGCTGGCTCTTGCCCGGCGGGTGGCGCAAAGTGACTCCACTGTACTGATCTCCGGTGAGTCAGGTACTGGCAAGGAGGTGCTGGCGCGCTATATCCATCAGCAGTCACCGAGGCACGGCAAGCCATTTATTGCCATCAATTGCGCTGCCATTCCAGACAACATGCTCGAGGCAACCCTGTTCGGGCATGAGAAGGGCGCTTTCACCGGCGCGATTGCCAGTCAGCCTGGCAAGTTCGAGCAGGCCGACGGCGGTACTTTACTGCTCGACGAGATATCCGAGATGCCGTTGGGGTTGCAGGCGAAACTGCTACGTGTGCTGCAGGAGCGAGAGGTCGAGCGGGTCGGTGGGCGGAAGCCTATCGCTCTGGATATTCGTGTGCTCGCCACCACCAACCGTGATCTCGCTGGCGAGGTAGCGGCGGGTCGCTTCCGTGAGGACCTCTATTACCGTCTTTCGGTCTTCCCACTGGCGTGGTCGCCGCTGAGGCAGCGCCCGGCCGATATTCTGCCGCTCGCCGAACGCCTGTTGGTCAGCCACGCCAGGAAGATGCGCCAGGCGCCTGCGCGGCTTTCGGCCGAGGCGCAGCGCTGCCTGGTGGCGCACGCGTGGCCGGGCAACGTACGCGAACTGGACAACGCGATACAGCGAGCGTTGATTCTTCAGCAGAGCGGCGTGATCCAGCCGCAGGATCTGTGCCTGGCGGGTGTGGGCGGTGTCACCAGCTTGCCTGTCGCCAGCAGCGCGGCACAACCGTGCGAGGGCGCTGCAGGGGAGGCGGGGGCCTGTTCGGGGCTGGGGGATGATCTGCGCCGCCGCGAGTTTCAGTTGATCATCGATACCCTGCGTGCCGAACGTGGACGGCGCAAGGAGACGGCTGATCGACTGGGCATCAGTGCGCGCACCCTGCGTTACAAGCTGGCGCAGATGCGCGACGCCGGGATGGATGTCGAGGCATCGCTCTACGCGGGCTGAGCGCGCTCCCCTCAACCTCGCTCTGATAAGCTGCCGCCATCCTCATGATGGAGATTTCCAGGTGCACAAAGACTTCTGGCAGGAGCGCTGGGCTCGCAACGAGATTGGTTTCCACCTTGACGATGTTCATCCCGGCATGCGTCGCCACTGGCCGCGACTGGCGTTGCCTGATGGTGCGATGGTGCTGGTGCCGTTGTGCGGCAAGAGTCTGGATCTGGCCTGGCTGGCCGGGCAAGGGTTCAATGTCGTGGGGGTGGAGCTGAGTGAGAAGGCTGTAGACGCATTTTTTTCCGAGCAGCAGCTCGAAGCTGAAATTTCCCAGCGTGGGCCGTTCAAGGTCTATCGCTCCGATACCCTGGAGATCCGTTGCGGCGACTTTTTCGCGCTCAGTGCGGCCGATGTCCTCGGCTGCCAGGCGGTCTATGATCGCGCCGCCTTGATCGCATTGCCGCACGCGATGCGTCAGCGGTACGCGGCACTGATGTCGAGCATCCTCCCGGCCGGCTGTCAGCAGCTTCTGGTTACGCTGGATTATGACCAAGCAGAGATGGAAGGCCCGCCCTTCGCGGTGGGTACGAGTGAGGTGCGCGACCTGTACGCCGCTGAGTGGAGCGTGGAACTGCTGGAAGCCAAGGAAGTGCTGGAGCGTAATCCGCGGATGCGCGAGCGCGGTCTGACGCGGCTCGAGGAGCACTTCCATTGGCTGCAACGGCGGGG
>NZ_AOFQ01000061.1 GCF_000495915.1 Stutzerimonas chloritidismutans AW-1 | reverse complement strand
CCGCCATATCCGTAAGACCTACGCCTGCAAAGCCTGCGAAGCCGCCCCGATCACCGCGGACAAGCCCGCGCAACTGATTGAGAAAAGCCTGGCTACGCCCAGCGTGTTGGCGATGCTGCTGACCACCAAGTACGCCGACGGCATCCCGCTGTACCGCTTCGAGAAAGTCCTCCATCGCCATGGCATCGACATCCCGCGGCAGACCCTGGCTCGCTGGGTGATCCAATGCGGTGACTATCTGCAACCCTTGCTCAACTTGATGCGCGACACGCTGCTGGATTATCCGGTGTTGCACTGCGACGAAACCCGGGTGCAGGTGCTCAAAGAACCGGGGCGCGGCCCGAGCAGCCAATCCTGGATGTGGGTGCAAACCGGCGGCCCGCCAGACAGGCCGGTGATCCTCTTCGACTACACAACCAGTCGTGCGCAGGACGTACCCTTGCGCCTGCTCACCGGCTATTGCGGTTATTTAATGACCGACGACTACTCCGGCTACAACGCCGTGGCCGCGCAAGCGGGCATCGAGCGGCTGGCCTGCTGGGCCCATGCGAGGCGCAAATTTATCGAGGCGCAGAAGGTGCAGCCTAAAGGCAAAACTGGGCGAGCCGACATGGCCCTGAACCTGATCAACAAACTCTACGGTATCGAGCGCGAGCTGAAAGACGCCAGCGACGCTGAACGCCTGAGTGCCCGCCAACAGCGCAGTCAACCAGTGCTCGACCAGCTCAAAGCCTGGCTCGACAAAGCTCAGCCGCAGGTCGCCGGACAGACCTCCCTGGGCAAGGCGGTGAACTACTTGGAGAACAACTGGAGCCGCCTGGAGCGCTACATCGAAGGCGGAAACCTGCCCATCGACAACAACCGCGCCGAGAACGCCATCCGCCCGTTCGTCATCGGCCGCAAAAACTGGCTGTTCAGCGACACACCCAAAGGCGCCACGGCCAGCGCACAGATCTATAGTCTGATCGAAACCGCCAAAGCCAATGGCCAGGAGCCCTACGCCTACCTGCGCCACATCCTTGAGCGCCTGCCTCAGGTCAACAGCGTCGAAGGCTACGAAGCGCTGTTGCCGTGGAACTGCTCGCCAGCGCCAGCTGCTTCCTGAAAACAACCCCGTCCGCTAGGACGGGGTTTATGGAGCGCTTACCCCATCTCCAGCATGGCCAGCGCCTCGAATTGCCAGGGGCTGCGCTGGGAAAGGAGATGGGCCCACTGCCAGGGCAGGCTGTGCCAGCCCCAGCCAGCAGTACCGATGTCGATATCCCCGAGCATATACAGGTACAGCAGCCCGTAAACTCCGGAGGCTAGGCCGATCAGCCAGCGCTTAAAGGCCGGCAGGGGCATCGAGCAGCACCGTCTGTGGGTAGAAGGTGGCCCAGGCAAACCACATGGCATCGATCATGTTTATCTTGGCCAACCCCTGCAGCTCCGGGGCTTGCGGGCCGTCCTGGGTGAAGTTCAGAGTGGCTGGGTCGAGGGCGATGCGCGCGTCAGACTCATAAACCCAGGCGGTATCGAGGCGGCTGTCCTGAATGATCAGGTAATGTCGGTCAGCATGCTGGTAATGCACGATACCCTGTTGCTCCAGATATTCCCGATTGATGGCGACCGCCACCTGTGAGGTGCGAAAACCGCGAATCATCTGCTTTGCATGTAACTCGGGGCGGCTATGGGTGACCGGAAACATCACCTGCGGCTCGATATAGTAGCCATGCAGCGGGCTGTAACTGCCATAGGGGTCGCGGTTGTAGTTGCGCATATAACCGGTGCGCTCAGTCAGCACTTGGGTTTGTGGGTAGCGCTCCTTCCAGCGCGCCCAGGTGGTCCAGGTGACCTGGATTTCATCCAGGCTCTGGCCCTTGAGTGGCCCCTCGAAGGCCACAGCGGCGATCTGCGACCAGTAACTGTCGCTGGCCCGGTCGTACATCACCACATTGCTGTTCAGCAGTTTACCGGAGACACCAAGGCTGGTACTGCCGCGTTTGAAGCCGATGGCCGTGGCCGTCAGCGGGCAGTAGGTAATGCTGACGGGCTCGCCACCAAGGCTGTCGTTGACGATTTCATGCCAGACCATGATTCGTTGCGGGTAAGCCTTTGCCTCCCCCTGGTGATAGACACCGAATACGATGTCCTGGGCTTTGAGGTAGTCGTCTGCATCCCGGGCATCGCTGAATTTGGGCGAGTCGATGGCGGGAATACCGTCCTTGCCGGGGCCGCCGGAGAGCAGCAGCTCGGTAAACATGGCATGGCTGGGGGAGAGCACGCGCTCAGGCCCGGCTGGTGGCTGGGCCTGAACGGGCATTGTGGCGCCCAGGTAGACCAGGCCCAATAAGGTCAGAAGGTAGCGGCAGTGCATGGCGCCTCCCATCAGCAGACGGCTACTGGTTACCGAGCAGCGTCTTGAGTTCGCCACTGCGGTCGAGCTTGGCCAAATCGTCATAACCGCCGATATGGCGCTCGCCGATAAAAATCTGCGGTACGGTGCGCCGGCCAGTCAGTTCAATCATCTGTTGCAGCTGAGCGGGGTCCAGGTCCACCCGGATTTTCGCCAGGGGACCGGCATCGCGCTGGCTCAACAGATGCTCGGCTTGTTTACAGAAAGGGCAGTGCTGGCTGGTGTAAAGGATGACGCGGCTCATGGTTAAACCTCAGTTGGCAGAGCGAGACAGTCGCCCTGTGCAATTGAGATGAGCCGCTATGGGCTTTGTTACAGTGGGTTTTGCAGCTCACTGTTAGGCGGATTCTTGCGTTGATACAGCGACTCAATAAGCGGGCAGGCCACCCTGTCTGGGCTTGCACAGCAGGCGCGAACCAGCTGCGTCAGCACTGACTCGATCCGTTGGAGGTCCGCGAGTTTATCGCGCACATCGGTAAGTTTCTGTTCGGCCAACTCACGGGCTTCGAGGCAATGCGTGCCGTCGTCCAGCCTCAGCAATTCGGCCACTTCATCCAGGCTGAAGCCCAAGCGCTGAGCGGACTTAATGAACTGCACCCGCGCCACATCGGCGTTGCCATAACGACGAATACTCCCGAACGGCTTATCTGGCTCAGGCAATAAGCCCTTGCGCTGATAGAAACGGATGGTTTCTACATTGACGCCGGCGGCTTTGGCGAAAACGCCAATGGTCAGACGCTGTGCCGTGCTCTCCATGATACTTGATCCCGTACTTGACTACGGAAGTAACCTTAGTTCATCGATCAAGTGCATAAAAGGAGCAATGTATGTCTGAATCGCCAAACGGGCGCGCCCCTCTTGCGCTGGGTGGATTGGCGGCGATTCTTGCCTCGACCTGCTGCCTTGGGCCGCTGCTGTTGATCACCTTGGGCTTCAGTGGAGCCTGGATTGGCAACCTGAGCGTGCTGGAACCCTACCGACCGCTCTTCATCGGCGCGGCACTGGTAGCGCTGTTTTTTGCCTGGCGACGTATTTTTCGCCCGGCTCAGGCCTGCACGCCGGGTGAGGTTTGCGCCATCCCTCAGGTACGCACCACCTACAAGCTGCTGTTTTGCTTGGTGGCGGCCTTGGTGCTGGTCGCGCTCGGCTTCCCCTACGTCCTTCTCTTGTTCTATTGATCCGGAGTTCGCCATGAAAAATTTGTCAGGAACACATTTTCGCGCCAGCCCCGCAGGGGTAAGACGCATGGATGCGCCTTACAAAAGATTGCTCGCATTCATCGCCCTGGCCACCCTCATCGCCACGCCTGCCTGGGCGGCTATCCAGACCGTCACCTTTGAGGTGCCCGGCATGACCTGCGCCGCTTGCCCGTTTACGGTGAAGAAGGCGCTGAGCAAGGTTGAGGGCGTGACCAAGGTCGAGGTGAGCTATGAGAACCGTGAAGCCATTGTCACCTTCGACGATGCCAAGACCAGCGTTGAAGCGCTCACCCAGGCCAGCGAAAATGCGGGCTATCCTGCTTCGCTCAAGGAGTGACCATGCGTAACTCCGAGGGCTTGACGGCACTGCATATCGCCATAATTGGCAGCGGTGCTGCCGCCATGGCGGCGGCGCTGAAGGCGGTGGAAGGCGGTGCCCGCGTCACCCTGATCGAGCGTGGCATCATCGGCGGCACCTGCGTCAATGTCGGCTGCGTGCCGTCGAAAATCATGATTCGTGCCGCGCATGTGGCCCATCTGCGCCGCGAAAGTCCGTTCGACACTGGATTATCAGCCACGCCGCCGACGGTTTTACGTGAACGACTGCTCGCGCAACAACAGGGGCGTGTAGACGAACTTCGTCACGCTAAATACGAAGGTATTCTGCAGAGCACCCCAGCCATCAGCGTGCTACGTGGCACCGCCCGTTTCCAGGACGGCCACAGGCTTCGCGTAGAACTGGCTGACGGCGGCGAGCGCATTGTTGCCTTCGACCGATGCCTGGTTGCTACCGGCGCAAGCGCGGCCGTTCCGGCGACTCCGGGGCTGAAAGACACGCCGTACTGGACCTCTACCGAGGCGCTGGCGAGCGATAAAATTCCTAAGCGACTCGCCGTGATCGGTGCCTCCGTGGTAGCGGTGGAACTGGCCCAGGCCTTTGCCCGCTTGGGTAGCCAGGTGTCGATCCTGGCGCGCCACACCCTGTTTTTCGGTGAGGACCCGGCCATCGGCGAAGCGCTTACGACGGCCTTGCGTATGGAGGGTATCGAAGTGCTGGAGCAAACGCAGGCCAGCCAGGTGTCGCATGTCGAGGGTGAGTTCGTCCTGAGCACCAACCAGGGTGAACTGCGGGCCGAGCAACTGTTGGTTGCCACCGGCCGTACGCCTAACACTCAAGGTCTGAACCTTGAGGCAGTCGGCGTGAAGCTGGACGAGCGCGGCGGCATACAGATCGACTCCAGCATGCGCACCAGTGCCCCTGATATTTATGCGGCGGGGGATTGCACCGACCGGCCGCAGTTTGTCTATGTGGCGGCGGCGGGCGGCAGCCGTGCGGCGACCAACATGCTCGGCGGCAAGACGATGCTCAATCTGGATGTCATGCCGGCGGTTGTGTTCACCGATCCACAGGTGGCTACTGTCGGTCACAGCGAAGCCCAAGCACAGCACGCCGGCCTCGAAACCGTTAGCCGTACCCTGAGCCTGGATAACGTGCCACGTGCGCTGGCCAACTTCGATACCCGCGGCTTCATCAAGCTAGTCGCCGAAGCAGGATCCGGTCGGCTGCTAGGGGTGCAAGCGGTAGCGGCGGAGGCGGGCGAACTGATCCAGAGCGCCGCATTGGCCATTCGGGCGCGGATGGCGGTGCAGGAGCTGGCCGACCAGCTATTTCCCTATCTGACTATGGTCGAGGGATTGAAGTTGGCAGCGCAGACCTTCACCAAGGACGTGAAAGAACTGTCCTGCTGCGCCGGCTGAGCGAGAGAAAGAGTCAATTACATCTCAAGTCAAAGGTAGAGCGCCCAGCAGGGCGCTTTACCTTTTCAATCAGCTCAAAGAGCTATGAGTCGGCGCCGATGCATCAGTCGATATGCCGCCGGCAATACGAACAGCGACAGCAGCGGCGCGCTAAGCATGCCGCCGACCATGGGTGCGGCGATGCGGCTCATCACTTCGCTGCCCGTGCCGCCACCGAGAAGGATCGGTAGCAGCCCGGCGATGATCACCGCCACGGTCATCGCCTTGGGCCGTACACGCAGCACGGCGCCTTCGCGGATCGCTTCTAGCAGTGCGGCCTCGTCGTTGTGTCCGGCATCCTGTCGTTCGTTCCAGGCGTTTTTCAGATAGAGCAACATAATCACTCCGAACTCTGCAGCCACACCGGCCAGGGCGATAAAGCCGACCCCGGTGGCCACCGACAGGTGAAAACCAAGCAAATAGAGGAACCAGACGCCGCCGACCAAGGCAAAGGGCAGGGTGGCCATGATCAACAGGGCCTCACTGAGGCGACCAAAGCACAAGTAAAGCAGCACGAAGATGATCAGCAGGGTGGCCGGCACCACCAGCTTGAGCCGCGCGTTGGCCCGTTCGAGAAACTCGAACTGCCCCGAATAGCTGAGGCTGATGCCCGGTTGCAGGTGCACCTGCTGGTCGATGGTAGCGCGCAGGTCGGCCACCACCGAGGCTAGGTCGCGGTCACGCACATCCACATAGACCCAGCCCGAGGGCCGCGCGTTCTCGCTCTTGAGCATCGGCGGGCCGTCGCTGATCCTGATCCGTGCCACCGTACCCAGGGTGATCTGGCTGCCCTGGGGGGTGTAGATCGGCAGCTGTTCGAGCCCGTCAAGCGAGTCGCGCCACTCCCGCGGATAACGCACGCTGATGGGGAAACGCGCCAGGCCTTCGACCGTCTCGCCGACATTCTCACCGCCGATGGCGCTGGAGACGATCGCCTGCACGTCGGCGATATTCAGGCCGTAACGTGCAGCCGCCACCCGGTCAATGTCGACATCGATATAGCGCCCGCCGGTCAGCCGCTCGGCCAGGGCCGAACTCACCCCGGGCACGTCTTTGGCCACCTTCTCGATGGCCTGGGTAGTCGCATCGATTTGCGCCAGGTCGCTGCCCGCGACCTTGACCCCAATCGGGCTTTTGATCCCGGTGGCGAGCATATCGATACGGTTGCGGATCGGCGGAATCCAGATATTGGTCAGCCCCGGCACCTGCACCACTCGATCCAGTTCCTCCACCAGCTTGTTCGCGGTCATGCCGGCGCGCCACTGCTCGCGCGGCTTGAACTGGATAGTGGTCTCGAACATCTCCAGTGGCGCCGGGTCGGTTGCGGTTTCGGCGCGGCCGGCCTTGCCGAACACATGGGCGACTTCCGGCACGCTCTTGATCATCCGGTCGGTCTGCTGCAGCAGTTGCGCGGCCTTCTGCGCCGACAACCCGGGCAGGGCCGACGGCATATACAGCAGATCGCCCTCATCCAGCGGCGGCAGGAACTCGCCGCCCAGCTTCGACAGTGGCCACAGGGTGCTGAGAAACACCAGCAACGCGACGGCCAGGGTGGTCTTGGGCCATGCCAGTACCGCATCCAGCGCCGGCTGGTAGAGACGGATCAGCCCGCGGTTCAGCGGGTTGCGCGCCTCGTCGGGAATCCGCCCGCGAATCCAGTAGCCCATCAGCACTGGCACCAGGGTCACCGATAGCCCCGCGGCCGCGGCCATAGCATAGGTCTTGGTGAAGGCCAGCGGGCCGAACAGGCGGCCTTCCTGGGCCTGCAGGGTGAACACCGGGATAAACGACAGGGTGATGATCAACAGGCAGAAGAACAGCGCCGGTCCGACTTCCACCGCCGCATCGATGATCACCCTCCAGTGGATTTCGCCCTTGAGCGCTTCGCCGGGATGCTTCTGGTGCCAGGCTTCGATCTTCTTGTGCGCGTTCTCGATCATCACTACCGCGGCATCGACCATGGCACCGATAGCGATGGCGATGCCGCCGAGGGACATGATATTGGCGTTGATGCCCTGCTGGTGCATGACGATAAAGGCGATCAGCACCCCGACCGGCAAGGATACGATGGCCACCAGCGAGGAGCGCAGATGCCAGAGAAAGGCCGCGCAGACCAGCGCCACGACGATAAATTCCTCGATCAGCTTATGGCTGAGGTTGGTCACCGCGCGATCGATCAGCTGGCTGCGGTCGTAGGTGGTGACGATCTCCACCCCGTCCGGCAGGCTGCTTTCGAGTTCTCCGAGCTTGACCTTGACCGCCTCGATGGTGCTGCGCGCGTTCTTGCCGCTGCGCAGAATGACCACGCCGCCCACCACTTCGCCCTCGCCATCGAGCTCGGTGATGCCGCGGCGCATCTCCGGGCCGAGCTGGATATGCGCCACCTCGCCCAGGGTGACCGGCACACCGCCGGCATCCAGGCGTAGTGGAATGGCGCGAAAGTCGTTAAGGCTTTGCAGGTAACCGGAAGCACGCACCATAAACTCGGTTTCCGCCAACTCCAGCACGGCGCCCCCGGTTTCCTGGTTGGCCCGGCCGATGGCCGCCGTCACCTCGGACTGGGTCAGCCCTAGACTGGCCAGCTTGATCGGGTCGAGCAGCACCTGATACTGCTTGACCATGCCGCCGATGGTCGCCACCTCGGCGACATTCGCCAGGGTCTTCAGTTCGAACTTGAGGAACCAGTCCTGCAGCGCGCGCAACTGCGCCAAGTCATGCTGGCCGGTGCGGTCGACCAGGGCGTACTGATAGATCCAGCCGACCCCGGTGGCATCCGGCCCCAGCGCCGGTTTGGCGCTGGCCGGCAAACGGCTCTGGATCTGGCTGAGATACTCCAGCACCCGTGAGCGCGCCCAGTAGAGATCGGTGTCGTCCTCGAACAAGACATAGACGAAACTGTCGCCGAAGAACGAATAGCCGCGCACGGCCTTTGCCCCCGGCACCGACAGCATGGTGGTGGCCAGCGGGTAGGTGACCTGGTTCTCGACGATCTGCGGGGCCTGGCCCGGATAGGGGGTGCGGATGATCACCTGGGTATCGGACAGATCCGGCAATGCATCGATGGGCGTGTTCTGCAGCGACCAGATGCCCCAGGCGGTGGCGAACAGGGTCGCCAGCAGCACCAGGAAACGGTTGGCCACCGACCAGCGGATCAGGGCGGCGATCATGGCTGCACCCCCTGGTCGGCGCGCTCGCCATGGGGCGCGGGCATCAGGTGCTCGATGCGCTCGATCCACATCCCTTCGTCGTCGGCGCGCACCCCGACCCGCACCCGGTCACCCGGCTTGAAGCCCTCCAGCAGCGCCGCATCGGCCACCGGAAACAGCATGCTCATACCTGGCATGCCCAGGGTCTTGAACGGGCCATGGGTGAGCATCACGCCATCGTCCTCGATGGCGTCGATCTGTCCTTCGGCTTCATGCAGGGCCGGCTGTAGCTTGACCTCGGCCGCTGGCGCGCCGAGTTCCTGAACCAGGATGCCGCGCAGGCTGGCCTCGGAGTCGAGCAGGAACTGCCCGGAGACAACCACCTGCTGGCCTTCCTCCAGCCCTTCGAGAATCTGCGTGTTGCCCGCCGCTTCTTGGCCCAGGCGCACCTCCACCGGGCGGTAGCGTCCTTCGCCCTCGGCAAGCATCACCAAGGCGCGGCGGCCACTGCGAATAACCGCCTCGCTCGGTACCAACAGCACATCGCCCTGTGCCGGCCGGGTCAGCCGTACCTGGGCGGTCAGACCCGGACGCAGGCGACCGTCGGGATTATCCAGGACTACGCGCACGCGCAGGGTGCGACTGTCCAGGTTGGCCTGGGGCAGAACGGCTTCGATGCTGCCGCTGAGCACTTCGCCGGGAAACGCCGGCAGGCGCGCCTCTACCGCCTGGCCTGAGCGCAGGCCCCGGGCTTCGGCCTCGGGCACCGCCACATCCAACCAGACGCTGCGCAAACCGTTGATGGTGGCCAGGGTGTCACCCGCCATCAGGTTCATGCCTTCGCGTACATCGAGTTGTTGCAGCACACCGGCGATCGGGCTGGCCACCGTCCACAGCGCCTGGACCTTGCCGCTGCGTTCGAAGCGGGTGATCAAGGCCGCCGGCATACCGGCCAGACGCAAACGCTGGCGCGCCGCCGCCAGTAATGCGGGATCGCCGGCATCGCGCAGGGCCAGGTACTCTTCCTGGGCACGAACCCACTCAGGCACCAGCAGATCGGCCAGGGGCGCGCCGGCTTCGAGCAGATCCTCCGGCGCGCGGGCATAGACGCGCTCGACGAAACCACCCGTACGTGCCTGCACCACGGCAATATCACGAGTATTGAACGTCAGGTTGCCGACCGTTTCCAGGCTATTGACCAACGCCCCGCGGGTCACCGGAGCCAGGCGCATGCCCAAGTTTTGGGTGATGCTCGCATCGATGCTGACTGCAGCGCTGTCGCCCCCCTCGTCGGCATAGCGCGGCACCAGTTGCATGTCCATAAAGGGCGATTTGCCCGGCTGGTCGAACTTATGCTGCGGCACCATGGGGTCGTACCAATACAGCACCTTGCGTTCGTCGGCCTTGCTGGCCTGGGTTGGTGCCTGAGGGGGCGCGGAGGCGTGGTTCATCGACTGATGGGCGAACCAGTAGCCAGCTGTCACGCCGATGCCCGATAGCAGGAGGCCCGGCAACGCGCCTCGCCAAATTCGAGTCTTCATTGGCTTCTGTCTCCATAAGCAAAATACAGGCGAGCGCTGGTTTGCGCGCGTTGCTGTTGCAGGTCTATGTGTTTCAGCCGCGCTTCGATCAGCTCACGGCGGGCGGCCACCAGACTCATCAACTCACCGCGGCCAGCACGGTAGTCGGCCATGGCCAGTTGCACCTTTTCCTCGGCTAGTGGCACCAGGGTCTGTTGGCTGCGTGCAAGTGCTCGATCCAGGCGGCGGTACTCGGCCAGATCGTCATCGAGTTCTTGCAGGCGCTCGCGTGTCATGGCTTCACGCTCAGCCTCAAGGCGCAACAGTTCGGCACGCCTGGCGGCAATTTTCGGGTCCTGGCGGCTGGCGCTGAACAGCGGCAAGTCAAGGCTGAATTGCACCGAGACCATGTCGCCAAAGGCGTCGCCACGCTTCTGATAGGCCAGCTCCCAGCTCCAGTCGGGCTTCTTGTCCGCTTCGGCCAGACGCACCTGAGCCTCTGCCTGCTGTGTCATTGGCACAAAGGCTTCCAGTTCCGGATGGCGATCCAAGCCGTGGCGCAAATGCAACTCGTCTACGCGCCAGTTCGGCCAGGCGCCGGACAGCGGCTCGACGGCCGCTGCTCCGACCCAACGGCGCAGGGCCGCACGGCTCTGGGTGCGGTTGCGTTCGAGTTCATCTTCTTGTTCTGCGAGCAGCGCCGCCTCCTGCTTGGGCGTCAAGCTGTCGGTCGCCTGGCCACGGCCGCCGGCCAGACGGGCCTGTACGGCCTTGGCCAGCAGGCGGTTCTCCTCGTACAGGCTCTGAAACAGCTGCAACTTCTGTTCGACGGCGAAGCCGCCGATCCAGGCCAGCGCGGTTTCCCGGCGGACCCTGAGGCGTTCTATACGTTGCAGCGTGTCGGCGCTGTCGATGCCGGCTTGAGCGACCTCCATCCGGGCGCGGCGCTTGGCGCGGTTTGGGACCTCCTGCATGACCCCGACCATCTGCATGGTCATCGGCTCACGATCCAGTTGCCAGCGGTCGTTGCCCTCGATGGGGACGTTCTGCAGGCCCAGCAGTAACTTGGGATCCGGCAGTTCGCCGGCGGGGATGGCCGCCTGGCCGGCGGCCTCGCGGTTGGCCACATGGGCAGCCAGCGACGGTGCCTCGTGCTCGGCCAGGCGCAGAGCTTCGTCCAGGGTAAGGGCGGCGGCCAGGCCAGGCATGGCCAGGGCGCACAGCGTGAGGGGCGCCAGACGGGCGCGCCCTCCGCGATTGCGTCGGAAACTCATTTTGTAACCGTCCGCCGAACCCATCTCCCCGCTTCTTCCCGATAACGGCATGGTGTCCACCTATTTTTGGTGGACACCATTTCAAGCCACTTTCTGGAGGGTTTCGTGTCTCGACAGCGCCGTACATTCCCCAAGGCTTTCAAGGCCCAAGTCATCGAAGAGTGCGCCCAGTCCGGGGCTTCCGTCGCCGGCGTGGCGCTCAGTCACGGGCTCAATGCCAACCTGGTGCATAAATGGATTCGCAAGCAGCGCGAGCCGCTACCGGTCGTGTCTGCACGCTTTGTCCCGGTGCCGCTCGGCTTTCTGCCTGCCGGGCGTACCGGCTCCGAGGAGCTGACGATACGAATCGAAATTCCCTACCACGCCGGCAGTCTGTCGGTGCACTGGCCGGTGGAGGACGGCGAGGGCTGTGCACGTTTGCTTCGCGGGCTGCTCGCATGATCCGCATCGAACGCATCTGGCTGGCCACCGAGCCACTGGACATGCGCGCCGGCACTGAAACAGCCCTGGCGCGGGTTGTTCAGGTGTTCGGTGCGGCGCAGCCGCACACGGCTTACCTGTTCACCAACAAGCGCGCTAACCGGATGAAAGTGCTGGTGCACGACGGCTTCGGTGTCTGGCTCGCGGCCCGCCGCCTTAACGAGGGCGGCTTCGTTTGGCCCGGTCGCGAGCAGGGCACGCAGCGCGAGCTGAACCCCGAGCAGTTGCAAGCGCTGGTGGTCGGCCTGCCTTGGAAACGGCTGGGGCAGGACGCCGCGATCAGCCTGCTGTAACACCCGCATCGGCTATCAACCATCGCTGCGCGGCAATTCACCGAACGCCTTATCGTCAGGTAAGGACGGGGCCGTCACAATCGGCCACATGCCCTCGACGACCTTCGACCATCTGACCCCCGAGCAACTGCGCGAACTGGCCGCGCAGTTGGCCGAGCGTGTCGTCCACCTTGATCAGCAGGTATCCGGTCTCAGCCAGCAGGTTCACTTCCACAAGACCCGCAACGAGCAGTTGGCCCACGAGATCGCGATCCTCAAGCGTCACAAGTTCGCCAAGCGAAGTGAGCAACTGAGCCCCGATCAGATCAGCCTGCTTGATGAACTGCTCGACACCGATATCGCCGCTATCGAGGCAGAACTGAAAGCCGTAAATCCCCCAGCGGCCCAGGGCGAACCCCGCCAGCAGCCCAAGCGTGCGCCGCTACCGGCCCAGTTTCCGCGCACCCTGATCCATCACGAGCCGGACAACACCCAGTGTGCCTGCGGCTGCCAGCTCAAGCGGATCGGCGAGGACGTCAGCGAAAAGCTCGACTACACGCCGGGCACCTTCACGGTGGAACGGCACATCCGTGGCAAGTGGGTCTGCGACCAGTGTGAGACGCTGATCCAGGCACCGGTGCCAGCTCAGGTGATCGACAAGGGCATCCCCACTGCCGGCCTGCTGGCTCATGTCATGGTGGCCAAATACGCCGACCATCTGCCGCTGTACCGGCAAGAGAAGATCTTTGGCCGTGCGGGTCTACCTATCGCGCGCTCGACATTGGCACAGTGGGTCGGACAAACCGGCGTGCAGCTCCAGCCGCTGGTCGACGCCTTGCGCGAAGCGGTACTGGCGCAAGGTGTGATTCACGCCGACGAAACCCCGGTGCAGATGCTGGCCCCAGGCGAGAAGAAAACCCATCGGGCTTACGTTTGGGCTTACTGCACCACGCCCTTCGCCGACCTGAAGGCGGTGGTCTACGACTTCAGCCCGAGCCGCGCTGGCGAACACGCACGTAACTTCCTCGGCTCCTGGGGCGGCAAGCTGGTCTGTGATGATTTTGCGGGCTACAAGGCCAGCTTCGAGCAAGGCATCACCGAAATCGGCTGCATGGCCCACGCCCGGCGCAAGTTCTTCGACCTGCACGTAGCTAACAAAAGCCAGTTGGCCGAGCAGGCGCTGCACTCGATCGCCGGCCTCTATGAAATCGAACGGCAGGCGCGTGACTTGAGTGCTGAGGATCGGTGGCGGATACGGCAGGAAAAGTCCTCGCCGATCCTCAACGCGCTGCATAAATGGATGCTGGCCCAGCGCGACCTGGTGCCTGATGGATCAGCGACCGCCAAGGCACTCGACTACAGCCTTAAACGCTGGAAAGCGCTGACGCGCTACCTGGATGACGGCGCCGTGCCCATCGACAACAATCGGGTCGAGAACCAGATCCGGCCTTGGGCGCTTGGACGCTCGAACTGGCTGTTTGCCGGCTCGCTACGCAGCGGCAAACGGGCGGCGGCGATCATGAGCCTGATCCAGTCGGCGCGCCTTAACGGTCACGACCCGTATGCCTATCTGAGAGATGTGCTGATGCGCCTGCCGACGCAACGGGCGAGCGAGATCGGCCAACTGCTCCCACATCAGTGGATGCCTGCCTGAGGCAAGCAAATAACGACAGCGGTGTATCACCCCAAACAGCCTACCCGTAATAGTCTCGCACTGATTTTTATGCGTGCAGCGTGTGATACAGAGCAGGCGTGCAGCATGTGATACAGCCTACCCGTGCACCGTGTGATACAGCTTGGGAAGGTGACTTGGCTAGACGCTTACGGCCAGTCATCTGAGTGATGTAAGACAACTTAAGAGGATTACATCATGAAAACCTTAATCACCATGACCGCTCTGGCCACTCTGCTGGTGGGCTTTGGCACTGCGGCTCAGGCTTCGGAAAATCTATCGCCCTGGTCCGCTCAGGCCCCGCAACTGCTGCTCGCCGAAGGCGGTAGTGAGCGGGTTATGCGCAATCAACAACGCCTGCAGGCATTGGCTGCGCAACGTGGTCGGAGCGAAGAGGGCCAGCGTTTTGTCCAGCTGATCGAAGAGCAACCGACTGCTGCCGGCAGCCTGGACGACACGCTGGATGCGCAGCAGAGCCAACCTGAACCAAGCTACAAATCGCCCATCCTGCGTGACCGTGCCATCTATGGTAGCCAGCATTGATGGGGGGGCTGTCTGTTGGAGGAGGGGCCGACCACGCTGGCTTCTTTATCCCTGGGCACAAGGAGGTGCCAACCCATTGTTGCGTCTTGGCCGGAGTCGGCATTCCTTTGACCGGGAGGGCAGTCTATGGCCGAGTCGTATCGAGGCGCCTGCCATTGTGGGCTGGTGCGTTTTGAAGTCAGTTGCATGCCCACAGAGGTGTTGAGGTGCCATTGCGCTTACTGCCGACGTAAAGGTGTGTTGTGGCATGCCATCACCGAAGCTCAGTTGTGCATACGCTCAGGTAAGGAGCATTTGCGTGAGTATCGCTTCGGCACGCTGAAGGCCAGGCATTACTTTTGCCAGGGGTGTGGTGTGAGTACCTTCAGCCGCCCGGCAGTGTTGCCCGAGTCCTGGGTGGTGAACTTGATGTGTGTGGATGATCTGCAGTTACAACGAATCGAGAACACGAACTCAACAGTGCTCCACTAGGCTGCAGTGGGGTGTGGTTTGCTGGCTGGCCAGAGATGAGCGTTTTAGGGGTTGCTTCCTAGGCTTTACGGGAGGGGCCGGTCTGTTCTGAGAGGGATTATTGATGCTGTCTTTTCTAAGTGGCTGGCGAAAGCATACGCTGCCTGTGCCTGACGAGCAGGAAGCGGCTGGCGCCTTGATCAGTTCCTTGCTGCTGATGGCCTGGTTTGTCGAGGCCAGAGACCCCTATACCGGCGGCCATCTGTGGCGGGTGTCGCGATACTCGCGGCTGCTGGCCGAGGCCGCGGGGCTGACAGCGGCCGATGTGGCGCGGGTCAGCCTGGGCGGTTTTCTGCATGATTTGGGCAAGATCGGCATTACGGATGCCGTGTTGCGCAAAACCAGCGCGCTGGATGAGCAGGAATACGCCTTGATTCGCACCCACCCGGAAATGGGGGCGCGAATGCTCGCGGGTCATCCTCTGGCCGGCCTGGTACTGGAGGCTGTCTACAACCACCATGAGCGCCCCGATGGCAAAGGCTATCCCCGTGGCCTGCGCGGCCCTGAAATATCTCTGGATGCCCGTATCGTGGGCTTGTGCGATGCCTTCGATGCCATGACCAGCAGCCGTCCGTACCGGGTTGGTATGAGTCGGGGCCAAGCGCTGGCAATCATTCAGAGTCAGAGTGGCAGTCAGTTCGATCCAGCCTTGTGCGAGCACTTTCTGATGCTCGGCCGCCAAGGCGTGCTCGATCATGTTATTGCTCACTCCGATGAGGGCATTCCCTTGCAGCATTGCCCCATGTGCGGCCCCACGTTGGTTGTCCGGCGTGAGCAGCAAGCCGGTGAAGCCATTTTCTGCCGTAACTGTGGTGGCGGTTTTATCTTGGAGCAGGGCAAGGCCGGGCTGCTGGCCAAGCCGACCGGGGAAGTGGGCGATCCACGGGCGCTACAGCCCGAGGCCGATCATGGCCTTATTCGCCGTGTAATCGCCGAGGCGGTTGCCAGTATGCCGTTGCAGCAAATGCTCAACTCAACCGCCACGTTGCCCGCAGGTACAGCGCCATGAAGGTATTCAGATCACTTGCTCAGCCTGGCGTATGGCGGCGTGCTGCGGTCACGGCTCTGCTGGTAGGGAGTGTATTGAACCTGATCAATCAGGGCGGTGCGTTATGGGGAGCAGAAAAACTGTCTGTCTTTCACCTTCTGCTCAACTATCTGGTGCCTTTTGCCGTGGCGAGTTTTAGTGCTATCCAGGCCCGCCGCGACAGTGAGCGGGCCGAGACCAGTTCCTAAAACATCTGGCGTTCGCCTTGCATCCAGCGCCAGGCGTCGATCAGGTCAAAGACCAGGCTGATGCCGTTTACCACCAAGACCAGGCTTACATACAGCACTTCACCTGTTGTCAGCGGTTTGCCTGACTGTGCCAGGTACATCAGCAACATGACTTGTAACGGGCCCCAAATCAGCAGGTGGGGAACCGCGAGCAGTCGACTGAATCCGCCATATACGTACATAAGCAGCATATTGCTGCCGACCACTATGAGTGCACTCAGCGCAATCCATTGGGCACTGGGATAGTGCAACAGCAGCAAGCTGGCTAGGTTCGCCGGCAGCAGTATTGCCGCCATCCACAGCTGTACCCATAGGGGGAGTCGGCGGAAGGACTGCCAGAGGTTCAGGTGCAGGTTAATCAGTGCGTTCATTGGCGCTCTCTTCGGTGGGCATATCGGGGTGGGAGTGGGCCAGCAACGCCTCGGGAATCGCCGTCTGCTGCAAACCGCCCAGCTCAAGCCAGATCTGGGTTTGCTGCCTGGCCCTTGTAATCAGGCTGGCGGTCTGGCTGAAGTCAAAGACGGAGACGCCCAGAGGACAGAGCGGGGCGGCCACATGGATACGGGCCAGGGATTGATGCAGGGCGATGTCACGTACCAGCTGGCGCATGCTCATCAGGTTAAGGGTGTGCAGGCCACGGGCAACCAGACTTCGCGGCGGCGCTGTGCATGCGCAGCCAAAGCCTGTGGGTAGCACCAGGATGCGCGTGGCGCCGAGTGCGACGGCACTGGCGATGGGTGTGTTACTGGCTACCCCACCGTCTATCAACAGTCGTCCATCGATCTCAACCGGCGGATAGACCAGGGGTATGGCGGCACTGGCCAATAGCGCTTTCAGCAGATTGCCCCGTGAAAGCAACACTTCCGCGCCATTTAGCATGTCGGTTGTCATGATGTGCAGAGGCAGCCGACTGTCCTCGATACGAGCCGCCGGCAGAAATCGCCCGATCATGTGCTGCAGGCCCTGGCTGGCGAGCAGGTGGCCTTGTCCACGTAGTAGGGCGACCCCCGCGCCCAGCACACTGAATGGAAAGATGTCGCGTCGACTCAGGCCGCACCAGATGCTGGCCAGCTCACTGACCCCGTGGCTATCCGGGCGGCTGGCAAAGTAGGCGCCGTTGATCGCCCCCACTGACGCACCAATAACTAGATCGATGCTGATGCGGGCCTGTACCAGTGCCTGCAGCATGCCCACTTGTACGGCACCCAGACTACCGCCGCCGGCCAATACCAATGCCGTGACCTCAGCCATGGGACATGCTCCTTTCAGCGCGCTTCATTCAGGCTCCAGTCATAGTCAAGGTAGTCGATGCGTACGCGACCTTGGGGCGGCACTGGGCTGGCAGATGGGTTCAGCAAGGCCAAGTGCTGCTGGAAATAGGCTTCCAGCGACCCCCATTGCTGGATGAAGTCCTTGCCATACCAGTCGAATATTTTCGACACCTGAAACCGCTGGCTTGTGGGGTCAAAGCGATTACGGCTGCGATCGGATAGAAAGCGCTGCTGACTGTCCTGCAGTTGTTCCTCCAGACGTTCGGCGACAAAGGCCTCGTCGCGTAATGCCGGGCAGCCTACTGACGCGCAATTGACAGCAAAGTGAATGCGCGGCTCATCGAATACGCCAGGCTCGCGGATCATGCCGTGCTCGATTTGATCCAGGCTCAAGCGCTGCCCCAGAAGCGGGATAAAGGCTTGCTTCCAGGGGCTGCTGAACAGACCACCAATGGACTTGATCGAGTCCAGCGGGTAGTGCTCGACAATCAGCTTAAGGGTGAAGGCGTTGTACGCATTGATCAGAAACGCCAGGCGCTGTTCAGGCTGCCAGCGCTGGTAGTCGGCTGGGGGGACGGCGGATAGCACGCTCAGGTAACGATCCAGTTCGGTGCGGTTCTTTTGCACGGCCGCATAGTCGACGACGCTGGCATGTCCCTGCTCCAGCCAGCTCACATGCTGTTGCAGCAGGCGGGTCCAGGCCTGATGTTGATGGTCGAAGGTGTCGGCCTGCAAAAGGCTGCTGAAGCACAAGACCATCAGTAAAAACAGTGGGCGCATGGGTGGTTTCCTAAGGTTTCAGTGAGTGGGGGCCTTGGCCGCGCTGGTACAGGCGAGCGAGGGTGAACGCGGAAACACCGCAGGCATGGGCCAGCGCCAGCAGGCGATTGCTCAGGGAACGGCGCCACCAGCCGTCCCGCTGCCAGCGCCGGGGGTCGACCAGCAAGCCATGTTCGATACGCTGGAAATCGCCGACGCCACGCAGGTTGCTAACCAGATCGACCTCTTCAAAAAGTGGCCAGGGACTGTGCTGGCCACAGGCGAGATAGGCACTGTGCTCGACAAACAGACCCTGGTCGCCATAGGGGGTGCCGAAGCGGTTACGCCAGCCAATCAGTTGCTCAAGTAATCGGCTTTGCCAGCAGCTTGGCCCGGCAAAGCGGAAAGCGAAGAAGCCGCCGACAGCGCCATTGCTCATCACCGCCTGCACGTCCAGCAGTGGGTTGCCCAGCAGCTGGGCATCGGCATGCAGAAACCACAGAATTGAATGTTGCGCCTGTGCTGCGCCTTGGCGCAGTTGCTGACCCCGGCAGGGGGCTGAGGCAAGCCACTGAGCGCCCAGCTGGTTACAGATGCGTTGGCAGTCGGGGCTGTTGGCCGCGTCCACGACCAGCAACTGCAACTGCTGCCGTGCCCGTTGCGCCAAGCCGTTGAGGCGGGCGAGCAGGGCTGCCAACGCGGCATGGTCGTGCCAGCAGGGAATGATCACGCTGATGGCTCTATTGGCTTGCATGCTGTTCCAACCCCAGGCGTTGCAAAGTGGTCAGTAATGCCCGGCGAGCAGGGCGGCCATCCTGCTCCAGCTCACGGACAAGCCCTGGCAGATCTTCGCGCTGGTCAACATCGGCCAAAATGTCTGCTTCGATCACCGAATGACCGGCCTGTCGACAACGTTGTACCAGGGCCTGCCTCAGGATCGCCGTGCTCCAGGGCAGATCGTCCAGCTTGGGCCAAGGGCGCTTGCTGGCCATCAACACCACGCCGCCATCACGGGCGGCGATCAATACCGTGTCGTGCTTATCCAGCAACTGGCAGGCGCGGCGAAAGTGCTGTTGGTTCAAGGCCGGACAATCGCTGCCTATATAGAGCAAGTGGCCATAGCCCCTTGCCCGCAAGTGCTGATCCAGCGCCTGAAGTCGTTGGCCCAGGTTGCCGGCTGACTGTGCAATGACGAGTGCGCGAGGGTTGCTGTCGCTGGCCCAGTCAAAATGATCAGGATGATCCGGCGCGATAACGGGCAGGTACGGCCAATGCTGCAGATCTTCCAGCGCACACAGCAGCAGCTTTTCTGCGATTTGCAGGGTAGGTTCCAGACCTATTTGC
Organism: Stutzerimonas chloritidismutans AW-1; assembly: GCF_000495915.1. GTDB lineage: Bacteria > Pseudomonadota > Gammaproteobacteria > Pseudomonadales > Pseudomonadaceae > Stutzerimonas > Stutzerimonas chloritidismutans. The sequence goes on along the minus strand of NZ_AOFQ01000061.1, from coordinate 5,137 downwards.
GCAGCCAGCCGCTGTTTGGAGTGCCCCAGGGCCGGACGTTTGCACAACAGAACCAAGGCGGGCTGAGGTTCATCTTTGCTGAGATCGAGGCTCAAACTTATGCTCCATGTGCACCTGAGAGGCAGCGCGAAGCGCTGTGCCATTAGGAGCGGGCATAAGCCGTTTTGTTACAAGGCCCGGGTCAATCTTCAGGCAACTTGAGCTGTTTGAGGATGGCCGCGCTGTCCACCGGTTGCTTGTCTAATGGCAACTTCTGCAGCACTTCAGAGGTCAGCTTGAGTTGTTCCAGATACAGCTTGCAGCGCGGGCACATGCGCAGGTGCATATAGACCGCCCAGCGATTTTTCAGGCTCAGGTGGCTTTCCATGATATCGGAGCTCAGTTCCGACATTTCGCGGCAGCTCAGCATGTTCCCACCTCCTCGAAATGATTGAGCATGGCGTGCATGCGTTGCCGGCCACGGTGCAACAGCACCCGAATATTGCCTTCGGCCAGATTAAGGGCACGAGCGATTTCGGTGTAATCCAGGCCGCCCAGCTCACGCATCATCACCACGCTCTGTTGGTCGTCGGGCAGCTTATGCAGATGCTTGTGGATGCATTCGTGCAGTTCGGCTTCGGTCAGCAATTCTTCCGGGGTGTCGTGGTGCCACTGGCTGGGTGGCGCGTCCCACGCACCCTGTTCATTGAAACGCGTGCTGATTGGGGAGCCCTGATCATGCCCCCAGCCGTCGAACGACACCTCGCGGCCGGTCTTGCGGCGGATGGCATGGGCCTCGTTGATGGCAATGCGCGCCAGCCAGGTGCGCAGTTTCGAGCGCCCTTCAAATTTCTTGATGGCGGAAAAAGCCTTGATCCAGGTTTCCTGGGCGACATCGTCAGCCAGTTCATGGCCGACCAATGGCGTGGCCATCGCGATCAAGAAGGCGTGATGCAGCTTGATAACGCTTTCCAACGCTTCCTTGTCGCCCTGTCGCAGTCGCTTGAGCAGTGCCTGTTCATCATCCATGCGCGGATTACCTCAGATGGTTCATGGGCGTGATTGTGAGCATTGGTCTTGGATCAAACAACACGGCTTTTGTTACAGCTCGGAATCGAGAAGGACGTGGTCTGTAACAAAAACATCGATGCTTCATCAGAGTAGTAGCGAATCATCCAAAGCCGACTAGTGTGCCTAGGGAGAGAACGCGATCAAGCGCTGACAATGCTTGCAGACATGCCAGCGCAGGTGTCTTCAGTGGTGGCACCAATAACAAACAATACCTGTGGCCCTATGAGGAAAGCCCCCATGCTCTCGACTTGTCCCGATCATCCGCAGTTTTCTTGTCAGCGTCCCATTGCCGCGATGGTGTCCGCCAGCGTGCTGGCCTTGGCTCTGGCCGGCCCAGCTTTCGCCGCCAGCCCCTGCGGTCCTTGCGCGGCCAAATGCGCGCCAGCCACGCTGAATCCCTGTGCAGCCAAGAACCCATGCGCCGCGAAAAATCCCTGTGCGGCAAAGAACCCGTGCGCCGCAAAAAATCCCTGCGCCGCCAAATGCGCGGCTAATCCTTGTGCTGCGAAAAACCCTTGTGCCGCCAAGAACCCCTGTGCGGCCAAGCTCAATCCTTGCGCCGTCAAATCGGTCAAGCGCCCAGCGAACTACAAGCCTTATCAGGGCTCCCAGGCTGAGCTTGTGGCCTATGGCGAGAAGCTTTACAAGGACCCAAAACTGAGCAGCAATGGCCTGTCCTGCGAGACCTGCCACCAGGGTGGCAACCTGTTTCAGGCCAGCTTTGCCAAGGCGTTCCCCCACCAGGTGGCCATGGCCAAGGATCAGTTCGGCATGAGCCAGGTCTTTCTCGATGAGATGGTGCAGATCTGCATGGTCGCGCCCATGGCGGCCAAGGCATTGGGCTGGGAGTCGAAGGAACTGGCGGCGCTGACAGCCTACACCGCGACATTGCAGACCAGTTTTAAGCCCAATCCCTGCGCAGCCAATCCCTGTGCGGCCAACCCGTGCGCCGCGAAAAACCCCTGCGCGGTCAAGAATCCTTGTGCTGCGAAAAACCCTTGTGCCGCGAAGAACCCTTGCGCGGCTAAAAATCCCTGCGCCGTCAAATCTTGAACCAGGACAAGCCGGGGCCGGTTTGATCGGCTCCGGCGCGTTTGGAGGGTTGCATGAATTTACCGCTTTCCAATCTACCCAATGCCGTCCCCGGCATGCTGTTGGCCGCGCCTGATGCAACCGCGCTTTCGCCTCACGAACGGGCCGTTATGCTGGAGGCGGCCGTTAAGGTTGAGCGTTGCCAGCATGCGCTGGCCAAGGCTGGGTTGAACGTGGTCGGCGAACTGCTCAAGGGCCATGAGGGGTTCTATGAAATGAACCACTACCCCGATGGCGACGTATTCGACCGCGACAGCCACAGCCAGTACTACTACCACGCTCACCGTGAAGGGGGCGTGGAGCATGGACACTTCCACACCTTTATCCGTGGTGCAGGCATAGGTGCGCACCTGCAGCCGCGTAAGGATTTGTGTAAGAGCGAGCCCTGGCCTATGGGCGATGAGGCCATTGCCCATCTGGTGGCCATTTCCATGGATGCCTGGGGCCAGCCCATTGGCCTGTTCGCCTGTAATCGTTGGGTCACGGCAGAAACCTGGTACCCGGCAACGGCCGTCAAGGAGATGCTGCCGGGTTTTCTGATCGACCACGCCCATCCCTCCTGGCCGACCAATCTGTGGCTAAGCGCCATGCTCAAGTTGTTCCGCCCGCATATCGAGGCATTGCTTGATCATCGTGATCAGGTTGTCGAGCACTGGCGTGCGCTGCATCCCGACCAGGATGTGTTGGAAGACCGTTCACTGGAGATCACCGGGCATCTCGACATCTCAATCAACGCTTGGGTCGAGCAGCTGCGTCAGGCCCAGGGCATAAGCCGATAAGCTTCAACCAAGGTAAGTACCAGCATGAATATCCTGGGCGGTTTCAGGAGCTGAGTGCAACACGGTTATTGAATTGAAGCTGGAGCATCATGCCGCATAGCCATGGCTTCTTGCATCACCTCGCTCATGACTTCAATCGGGCATTTGAAGTCGAAGCGCTTGCGCGGGCGCATATTCAATTGCAGTGCAATGGCATCCAGCTCTTCCTGGCTGTGTACCGACAGGTCTGTGCCCTTGGGCAGGTACTGGCGGATCAAGCCATTGATGTTTTCGTTGCTGCCGCGCTGCCAAGGACTGTGCGGGTCGCAGAAGTAGATCGCCACCCCGGTCTTCTGGGTGATCTCGGCGTGCCGCGCCATCTCCCGCCCCTGGTCGTAGGTCATGCTCTTGCGCATCGCCAGCGGCATGCGATTGAGCGCCGCGCTGAAACCTTCCATCGCCGAGGTCGCCGTCGCGTCGTTCATCTTCACCAGGATCAGGTAGCCACTGGTGCGCTCTACCAAGGTGCCTACGGACGAGGCGTTGGCCTTGCCCTTGATCAGGTCGCCTTCCCAATGGCCCGGCATCAGTCGGTCTTCGATCTCCGGCGGGCGCACGTGGATACTGACCATCTCGGGGATCTGGCCGCGCCGATCTACACCGCCAGAGCGCGGCCGGCGGGCCGTCTTGCCTTGGCGCAGGCAGATGATCAGCTCCTTGCGCAGTTCGCCGACCGGCAGGGCATAGATCGCGTTGTAGATCGTCTCGCGACAGACGTAGGCATCTCTAAGGCTGGAAATGTTCATGCTGCGCAGCTTGCCGGCAATCTGCTCGGGAGACAAACGCTCACGCAGCATGTGGACCACCAACTCGAAGCGCTCACTGCCCGGCAGCAGCTTGCGCTTGGGCCGGCAGGCTTGGCGCCGAATCCTCATCTGTTGTTGGGCGCTACGGGCCGCGTAAGCACCAATGCCGTCTTGATTGCGTCTCAGCTCGCGGCTGATGGTCGAGGGCGATCGGTTGATCAGGCGAGCAATCCCGCGCAGGCTGAAACCTTGGGCTTGACCGAGTTGAATGGCGGCGCGCTCTTCGACGCTGAGTTCGGAATAGGACATGGGGCAACACCGTACCGGAAAGGTCAGGTGTTGCACTCAGTTTTTGCGGCCGCCCAGGTGTAAAAATAGATGTCTCTTAATACCAGACGTTTTGGCTTGTTTAGGCGGAACGGATGAGTGCTCAACGTTCCATCAGTTTCGTCAAAAGACCTGGGTTTCCTAGGTTTCGATAAATGAAGGACGACGAGATTACTGGAGTGTCCACCAATTCGGTTTTTAGGTGTTCAAGGTTGTCTTTAAGTCAATGTATGAGGCCCGGGCTAAAACTGCAGCACTAAACGCTGCATTCTCAGGCCTCATTTTTTGAAATTTCTGGGCACCATTCGCGCGGATGATATAGGTCGCAAAGAAATACCGCGGATCACCATTTCGTGACCAGTTCTTTGTGCGCTCTTATATGGGCGCGATGATTGAAATTACTGCGACATGGCGTCCTTTTTCATCGAATCCTTGGACATGGCTTCTTTTTTCATACCGTCTTTAGACATAGAGTCCTTGGACATATGGTCTTTTGACATCGAGTCTTTGGACATGGGGTCAGACTTTTTCATGCCATCTTTTTTCATTGCATCCTTGGACATGGAATCCTTGCTCATGCTGTCGTGACTCATGGTGTCAGCAGCGAACACAGAGCCAGCGCCAACGGCCAGGCACAAGGACAGAACAACGGTAGTCAGCTTTTTCATGATGAAACTCCTTGAAGCTCAGTTTGCGGGTGTGTGAAAGCTTCAGGCTCCGTCAGCTGCCACCGAACCAGTTGTAGCCCTGGTCTTCCCAGTAGCCGCCGCTGTAGGTGTTGCTAACGAAAATCGCCTGGATGTGTTTGGGGTTCTTGTAGCCAAGCTTGGTGGGCATGCGCAGTTTCATCGGGAAGCCGTACTCACGCGGCAGCACCTTGCCGTCCCAAGTCAGCGCCAACAGGGTCTGCGCATGCAGCGCGGTGGCCATGTCGATGCTGGTGTAGTAATCGTCGGCGCACTTGAAGCCGACGTATTTGGCGTCGGTGTCGGCGCCGATGCGTTTGAGGAAGTCGCTGAAGCGCACACCGCCCCAGCGACCGATCGCGCTCCAGCCTTCGACGCAGATGTGGCGGGGGGTCTGGTCGGGCTGCGCCATGGCACG
>NZ_AOFQ01000060.1 GCF_000495915.1 Stutzerimonas chloritidismutans AW-1 | reverse complement strand
ACCCCCCGACGTGACGTTCCCCAAATCCCCGCCACTGGCGAAAGCAAGTGAGGGGGAGCCGTTCTACGTACCGTGCGCCAATGAAGTCGCGATGTTCGAGCGCTGCCATGCGCGTGGCTTGGCAGTCATGCTCAAAGGGCCGACCGGCTGTGGCAAGACCCGCTTCGTCGAACATATGGCCTGGAAACTGGACCGGCCACTGATCACGGTGGCTTGCCACGATGATCTGTCGGCCAGCGACCTGATCGGGCGTTTCCTTATTCGCCATGACGGTACCGTCTGGCAGGATGGCCCTCTCACCCGCGCCGTGCGTGAGGGGGCCATCTGCTATCTGGATGAAGTCGTCGAGGCGCGCCAGGATACCGTGGTCGTCTTGCATGCCTTGACCGATCACCGGCGCCTGCTGCCAATCGACAAGACCGGTGAATTGCTGATGGCTGCGCCGGGCTTCCAGTTGGTGATCTCCTACAACCCGGGCTACCAGCGCATGCTCAAGGATCTCAAACCGAGCACACGTCAGCGCTTCGTGGCCATGGATCTGGATTTCCCGGGCGAAGATGCGGAGGCGAAGATCGTCGAGCGCGAGAGTGGTGTCGACGCACCGACTTCGCGTGCCCTGGTCACGCTGGCCCGCAGGCTGCGAGCGCTGCGGGACCGCGGCCTGGCCGAGGTGCCGAGTACTCGTCTGCTGATCGCCGCGGGTGCACTCTGCGTCGATGGCATACCCGTTCGGGAAGCGTGCCTGGCGGCAATCGTCTCGCCACTTTCGGACGACGAGGCCCTGGTCGGAGCGATGCGCGATCTGGTCGACGGAACCTTCATCTAGACCATGGCCGAAGCCGAGGAGGTTCTTACCGACGCTGCGCGGCATGCCACGGTCTTCGTCCAGCGCCTATGGCGTCGCTACAGTCCTGCGCCGGACGCACCGGCAAGTCTATCGTTGAGCGAGGTGGCGGAGCGTTTGGAACTGCTGCTGTCGGCGGTGTTCGGCAACAGCTATCGGCTGCGCATCGCCCAGCCGCCGGCGCGCCCGACCTTGCTGGGCAACTGGTTCGGCCGCACGCCCAGGCCGCAGCGATTGGCGGCAGTACCGGGAACCGATGGCACAAGCATCTGGCTTCCTCGCTCGTTGGATATCCCTGATCGAGCACTGGCGGCGAATCTCTACAAAGTGATGGCCTTGCAGCAGGCAATGCGCATCCGCCGCGGTAGTGCACTGAGTCTCTGGCGCAGCCTCCCGCCACTTGCCGGGGCGCTGTACCACCTACTTGAAGTCCAAGCGGCCGAGCGTGAACTGCTGGAGGAAATGCCAGGGTTTGCTGAATCGGTGCGGGCATTGCGGGCCTGTGCACACGCACGTCGGCCACCGCTGAGTGCATTCGGTTCGGCACGACGCCCCCTGGAGGCTCGCGTGCGTGCATTGCTGATTGGCGAAGCTGATTGTGTTCCGCAGTCACCTACGCCTGAAGCGTCGTGCGAGCTGGCCGTGCGATTGTTGGCTGAATGGGGGCTGGAACCTGCCTCTGGAGGACGCATCGGTCAGGAGCCGCTCTTCGCTGATTGGTGGACCGGCATGCTGTTGGCACCTTCGACGCACCATCAACACTCCGCCGGCGCTCAGAGTCCGTTCGACCCCACTCAGGCAGCGCCGCAGAGCGTGCGCCTCGAGCGACGCCCCGACATTCGCCAGGCGAGCCCCGATGAGGATGAATCGGAGGAAAGCGGACCGCTGATGATCCAGCTGGACGAGCCACATCCCCACGCTGAGGACCCGATGGGCTTGCAGCGGGGGCACGCGGCCTGCACGAGTTCTCGCTGGACATGCTGCTGGGTGAAACGCCGCAGCACATGATGTTCAACGGCGCGACCGATGCGCTGACCAAGACTCACAAGATGGAAGTCAACGCAGGCGACAGCGTGCGCATCTTCTTCGGAGTCGGTGGCCCCAACCTGATCTCCAGCTTTCACGTCATCGGTGAAATCTTCGACAAGGTCTTCGACCAGGCTTCGCTGACCAGCCCGCCGCTGACGGATGTGCAGACGACCCTCGTACCTGCCGGCGGAGCGACCATGGTCGAGTTCGTCGCGGATTACCCGGGCAGATACATCCTCGTTGATCACGCCCTGTCGCGCGCCGAGAAAGGCCTGAGCGGTGTGCTGACGGTGAAGGGCGACGCGGATTCCTCGATCTTCTCCAGCCCCGAACCGATCGATCCGCACTCCGGGCACTGAGCGCGGTTTGCTTATACGGCAGCTAACGCTGCGAAGGAGAAAGCATGCAGGCTCGAAAGCTCTACGGCCCGTTGAAGATCCTGAGTGTGGTCGTGCTGGCGCTGATGTTCGGCGCGATGCTCTATGCATTCACGATGACGCTCATTCACTGGACAGGCATCAATGTCTGAGGGCACGCCATGAACAACCGTCAAGCGAGGCTCTTCGCGATTGCTGCAACCGGTGTGGCGACGCTCGTGTTCATCGGGCTGACGGTGGATAGCCACCGGCAGTTCCCCAAGCTGACCAATGCCGACAGCATCACGGCGGAGGTCAAGCACGGGATGGATGTCTGGCACAAATACAACTGCATCAACTGCCACACGCTGTTCGGCGAGGGCGCGTACTACGCGCCCGATCTGACGAAGATCACCCAGCATCGCGGCGAGCCGTATCTGAAGGCTTATATGCGCGATCCCTCGAAGTTCTACGACGAGAAGATCCATCGGCGTCTGATGCCGAAACAGGACCTGGCCGAAGACGAAATCAGTGACCTGATCGCCTTTCTCGACTGGGTCAGCAAGGTGGACAACCAGGGCTGGCCGCCGCGACCGATCCTGGTGACCGGCAGTTTCGTGCCGGGTGCAGACACACTGAAGACTGGCGGCGAGCAGCGCAGTGATTTACCGCCTGGTGCCCGGCCGGTGGATGCCGGGGATGACGAGCGCGCGCTGGGTGAGCAGGTTTTCCGAGGCGCAGTGCCTGCCTGCAATGCCTGCCACTCCACCGCACCCGGCGCTGATATGGCTGGCCCCACGCTCGCCGGTATTGCAACTCGGGCGGCGGCTATCGTCGCGGCGCCCGACTACCAAGGGCAGGCGCAGGATGCGCGCGGCTATATCCGCGAGTCGATCGTGTCACCCAGCGCGCACATCGTTCCCGGCGCGATGTATTCGGCAGACGGCACCTCGTTCATGCCGACCGGTTACGACGGCAGCCTGACGGATGAGCAGATCGATCAGCTGACGGCCTATCTCGAAACGCTCAAGTGACACGACGGCCAAGCCGACCCACGTTCGCCTCAAGGGGAAACTACGATGCGCTATCAGTCCCAATCGGTCGCCTACTGGTACTTCGCGGTCGCGATGGTGTTGTTCGGCCTGCAGCTGGTGTTCGGCCTGCTCTCGGCAACCAAGTACATCGGGCCGGACCCGCTGTTGTATATCCTGCCTTTCGATGTGACCAAGGTGATTCACACCAACCTGCTGATCGTCTGGGTACTGACCGGCTTCATGGGGGCGACCTACTGGATGATTCCGGAAGAGTCGCGCGCCGAGCTGCATAGCACCAAGCTGGCCTATGTACAGCTGGTGCTTTGGACGCTGATGGGCGTCACGGCGATCATCGGCTACCTGTTCCGATACGGCACCGGCAACAAACTGCTCGAGCAGCCGTTGCCGCACAAGATCGTCATCGTCATCTGCATGCTGATCTTCCTCTACAACATCGGCATGACGATCCGCAAAGCGGGGCGTTTCACCACGACCGAAGCAGTGTTGATGATCGGCTTTGTCAGTGCCGCACTCCTGTACTTGCCGGCGTTGCTGCATTACGAGAACTACACGGTTTCCATTTTCTATCGCTGGTGGACGATTCATCTGTGGGTCGAGGGCGTCTGGATGATGATCATGGGCGGCTTCCTGGCCTACCTGCTGATCCGCTTGTCCGGTGCGGATCGGGAAGTCATGGAGAAATGGCTGTACGTGATCGTCGGCCTGGTGTTTCTCGCCGGCATCCTCGGCACGGCGCACCACTATTACTGGGTCGGCGTACCCACTTACTGGCTGCCCATTGGCGGGTTTTTCAGCGCGCTTGAGCCGCTCGCGCTCGTCGGCATGGCCGCCTATGCCTACGGCGCCATGCGCCGCTCGGGGCTGGCGCACCCGAATACGCTGGCGTTGCACTGGACGATCGGCAGTGCGCTGTTCTCCCTGTTCGGTGCCGGGCTACTGGGATTGGCTCATACCTGGCCGAGCGTCAACAAGTGGACCCATGGCACGTTAATCACCGCGATGCACGGCCATGCCGCGTTCTACGGTGCCTACGCAATGATCGTCATGGCGATGATCAGCTATGCCTTGCCATCGCTGACTGCCGGACGACGGGAGCAGGGCACGGCGCTGGGCTACTGGGCGTTCTGGCTGCAAATCACCGGCATGTTCGGCATGACGCTGTCGTTTGCCACCGCAGGCATTGCGCAGGTCTATCTGGAGCGAATCATGGGCATGGGCTATCTGGATGCACAGCTGAAGATTCAGATCCATTTCGTGATGCTCATTGCCACCGCGTCGCTGTTCACCGTGGGCGTTGCCCTGTTCATCTACGACTTCTTCCGCTACACGCCACGCTTCGTCCTGGATGATACGGAGCCGGTGCTTGCAGAGAGGGAGGTACACCCGACGTGACGTTGCCCGAATACCCGCCACTGGCGAAAGCAAGTGAGGGGGAGCCGTTCTACGTACCGTGCGCCAATGAAGTCGCGATGTTCGAGCGCTGCCATGCGCGTGGCTTGGCAGTCATGCTCAAAGGGCCGACCGGCTGTGGCAAGACCCGCTTCGTCGAACATATGGCCTGGAAACTGGACCGGCCACTGATCACGGTGGCTTGCCACGATGATCTGTCGGCCAGCGACCTGATCGGGCGTTTCCTTATTCGCCATGACGGTACCGTCTGGCAGGATGGCCCTCTCACCCGCGCCGTGCGTGAGGGGGCCATCTGCTATCTGGATGAAGTCGTCGAGGCGCGCCAGGATACCGTGGTCGTCTTGCATGCCTTGACCGATCACCGGCGCCTGCTGCCAATCGACAAGACCGGTGAATTGCTGATGGCTGCGCCGGGCTTCCAGTTGGTGATCTCCTACAACCCGGGCTACCAGCGCATGCTCAAGGATCTCAAACCGAGCACACGTCAGCGCTTCGTGGCCATGGATCTGGATTTCCCGGGCGAAGATGCGGAGGCGAAGATCGTCGAGCGCGAGAGTGGTGTCGACGCACCGACTTCGCGTGCCCTGGTCACGCTGGCCCGCAGGCTGCGAGCGCTGCGGGACCGCGGCCTGGCCGAGGTGCCGAGTACTCGTCTGCTGATCGCCGCGGGTGCACTCTGCGTCGATGGCATACCCGTTCGGGAAGCGTGCCTGGCGGCAATCGTCTCGCCACTTTCGGACGACGAGGCCCTGGTCGGAGCGATGCGCGATCTGGTCGACGGAACCTTCATCTAGACCATGGCCGAAGCCGAGGAGGTTCTTACCGACGCTGCGCGGCATGCCACGGTCTTCGTCCAGCGCCTATGGCGTCGCTACAGTCCTGCGCCGGACGCACCGGCAAGTCTATCGTTGAGCGAGGTGGCGGAGCGTTTGGAACTGCTGCTGTCGGCGGTGTTCGGCAACAGCTATCGGCTGCGCATCGCCCAGCCGCCGGCGCGCCCGACCTTGCTGGGCAACTGGTTCGGCCGCACGCCCAGGCCGCAGCGATTGGCGGCAGTACCGGGAACCGATGGCACAAGCATCTGGCTTCCTCGCTCGTTGGATATCCCTGATCGAGCACTGGCGGCGAATCTCTACAAAGTGATGGCCTTGCAGCAGGCAATGCGCATCCGCCGCGGTAGTGCACTGAGTCTCTGGCGCAGCCTCCCGCCACTTGCCGGGGCGCTGTACCACCTACTTGAAGTCCAAGCGGCCGAGCGTGAACTGCTGGAGGAAATGCCAGGGTTTGCTGAATCGGTGCGGGCATTGCGGGCCTGTGCACACGCACGTCGGCCACCGCTGAGTGCATTCGGTTCGGCACGACGCCCCCTGGAGGCTCGCGTGCGTGCATTGCTGATTGGCGAAGCTGATTGTGTTCCGCAGTCACCTACGCCTGAAGCGTCGTGCGAGCTGGCCGTGCGATTGTTGGCTGAATGGGGGCTGGAACCTGCCTCTGGAGGACGCATCGGTCAGGAGCCGCTCTTCGCTGATTGGTGGACCGGCATGCTGTTGGCACCTTCGACGCACCATCAACACTCCGCCGGCGCTCAGAGTCCGTTCGACCCCACTCAGGCAGCGCCGCAGAGCGTGCGCCTCGAGCGACGCCCCGACATTCGCCAGGCGAGCCCCGATGAGGATGAATCGGAGGAAAGCGGACCGCTGATGATCCAGCTGGACGAGCCACATCCCCACGCTGAGGACCCGATGGGCTTGCAGCGGCCCATCGATCGGGACGATGCGGATGCGGAGCTGTTCGGTGAAATGCTCGGCGATCTTCCTCAGGCGCGTTTGGTGGCGTCACCAGGGCAACCCAAAGAGGTGTTGCTGGCTGATGATCCTCCGGATGCCTTTGCTATCGCGCTTGCGCCCGTCGTTTCGGCCCTGCAGCGAGGCATCGCCTATCCCGAATGGGACTACCGCAGGCAGCATTACCGCGAGCAGAACGCCCTCGTGCAGGTACGCACGGCCCCGCCGGGTAATCCAGCCTGGGTAGCGGAAACGCTCGAGTCCCATCAGGGATTGCTCGAGGGGATTCGCCGCCGCTTCGAATTGCTGCGCACCCATCGGGCCTGGTTGCGCGGTCAGGTCGATGGCGATGAGCTGGACCTGGATGCCTATGTGGATGCGGTTGCGAATCTGCGGGCTGGCAGCGGGCTGACCGATCGTCTGTACCGCAGGCAGCGTTGCGCGGAGCGGAACCTGGCCATCCTGCTGCTCATCGATGTCAGCGGATCGACGGACAGCTGGATATCCCAGGGGCGACGCGTGATAGACGTCGAGCGCGAAGCCTTGTTGCTGGTCAGCATCGCGCTGCAGAGCCTGGGTGCGCCCTATGCGATTGAGGCATTCTCAGGGCAGGGCAGGGAGGCGGTGGTGGTCCGCGATATCAAAACCTTCGAGGAGGCTTATGGCCAGGAGGTAGCGCTACGCATAGCGTCGTTGGAGCCGGAGCATTACACCCGCTGCGGCGCGGCGATCCGTCACGCCAGCGCCAATCTCATGCGCCAGCCGGCGGCCCGTCGACTGCTGCTGGTGTTGTCCGATGGAAAGCCTAGCGACAACGATGACTACGAAGGGCGATACGGAGTCGAGGACACCCGCCAGGCGGTTCTGGAAGCCGTGCTGCAAGGTATATCGCCGTTCTGCCTGACCATCGACCGGCAGGCCAGCGCCTACCTGCCGCGCATATTTGGCGCAACCCGTTATGCACTGTTACCACGCCCTGAGCTCCTGCCTACCGTTCTACTCGACTGGATGAAGCGTCTGGTGCAGGGATAGTTGGCCAGCATATGTCCTCGATTTTCGGCTGGGCTGACGTAAGTAGTGATTCGCCGGGCGCGGCTCGGCTTTTGCTCGGCGCGACGGGCAGGGTGACTTATGTCAATCGAGCCACTAGAATGCTTGCCCATTCTGGGGCCGGAACGCCCGGCTTATGTCTGTGCAACGAGGAAAATCCATGCAAGTTTCTGTTGAAAGCACCTCCGCTCTTGAGCGCCGCATGACCATCGGCGTGCCGGTCGAGCGCATCGAGACCGAAGTCAACAAGCGTCTGCAACAGACCGCCAGCCGTGCCAAGATCCCTGGTTTCCGTCCCGGCAAAGTGCCGATGAGCGTGATCCGTCAGCGTTACGAAGAAGCCGCCCGTCAGGAAGCGCTGGGCGATCTGATCCAGTCGACATTCTATGAAGCCGTCGTTGCCGAGAAGCTGAACCCGGCCGGCGCACCGTCCGTCGAGCCTAAAGTGTTCGAAAAGGGCAAGGATCTGGAATACGTCGCCACCTTCGAAGTGTTCCCCGAGTTCGAAGTGGCCGGTTTCGAGGCCATCGAGATCGAGCGTCTGCAGGCCGAAGTCGCCGATGCCGACGTCGACAACATGCTGGAAATCCTGCGCAAGCAGAACACCCGTTTCGAGAACGTCGAGCGCGCTGCCGAGAGCGGCGACCAGCTGACCATCGATTTCGTCGGCAAGATTGACGGTGAGACCTTCGCTGGCGGTTCGGCCAAGGGCACTCAGCTGGTGCTGGGCTCCGGTCGCATGATTCCTGGTTTCGAAGACGCGCTCGTTGGCGCCAAGGCCGGCGAAGAGCGCGTGATCAACCCGACCTTCCCCGAGGACTACCAGAACCTCGACCTGGCCGGCAAGACTGCCGAGTTCACCGTCACCGTGAATGCCGTCGCCGCTCCGCAACTGCCCGAGCTGAATGACGAGTTCTTCGCCCAGTTCGGCGTGCAGGAAGGTGGCGTCGAAGGCTTCCGTGCTGAAGTGAAAAAGAACATGGAGCGCGAGCTGCGTCAGGCCATCAAGACCAAGGTGAAGAATCAGGTCATGGAAGGGCTGGTCGCTGGCAACCCGATCGAGGTGCCCAAGGCGCTGATCGACAATGAAGTGAACCGTCTGCGCGTGCAGGCCGTTCAGCAGTTTGGCGGCAACATCAGGCCCGAGCAGCTGCCGGCCGACCTTTTCCAGGAGCAGGCCAAGCGCCGCGTTGTTCTGGGTCTGATCGTGGCCGAGGTGGTCAAGCAGAAGGAGCTCAAGCCTGATGAGGCCCGCGTTCGCGAGCTGATCGAGGAAATGGCCTCGGCCTACCAGGAGCCGGAGCAGGTCGTCGCCTGGTACTACAAGAACGCCGAGCAGTTGAACGAAGTTCGCTCGGTTGTGCTCGAAGAGCAAGTTGTAGATACTGTCCTGCAGCAGGCTAAAGTGACCGATAAGTCGGTCTCCTACGAAGAAGCTGTCAAGCCTGCGGAAGCCCCGCAAGCAGCCTGATTTCTTCATATATTCGAGTGCACAAACATAAGCCAGCCTCGTGCTGGCTTATGTCTTTTGAGGCATGACATAGGGAGTATCGTTGGAACATGTCCCGCAATCCTTTTATGCAAGTTCCGGACATTCAGGCCGCCGGTGGCCTGGTCCCGATGGTGATCGAGCAGTCCGCTCGCGGCGAGCGCGCCTATGACATTTATTCCCGACTCCTCAAGGAGCGGGTGATTTTCATGGTCGGCCAGGTCGAAGACTACATGGCCAACCTGATCGTCGCGCAGATGCTGTTCCTCGAGGCCGAAAATCCCGAGAAAGACATTCACCTGTACATCAACTCCCCGGGCGGCTCGGTGACTGCAGGCATGTCGATTTACGACACCATGCAGTTCATCAAGCCGGATGTGTCGACCATCTGCATCGGCCAGGCCTGTTCCATGGGGGCTCTGTTGTTGACTGGTGGCACCGCGGGCAAGCGTTACTGCCTGCCGCATTCGCGGATGATGATCCACCAGCCGCTGGGCGGCTTCCAGGGTCAGGCTTCGGATATCGAGATCCACGCACGTGAGATTCTGACCATCCGCGAGCGTCTGAACAAAGTACTGGCTCACCATACCGGTCAGCCGATGGAAGTGATTGCCCGCGATACCGACCGCGATAACTTCATGAGCGGTGAAGACGCCGTCAAGTACGGCTTGATCGACCAGGTTCTTACCCAGCGCCAACTGGCGGTCTGATCCCTGCAGCCTGCGATATGTGGCTGCTCCGTGGGCTTGAAAAAGCCCACGATTGCCTTCATCTTGTGTTTCAAGCCTTCCCGATTGGATCGATCGAATGACTGACACCCGCAACGGCGAGGACTCCGGCAAACTGCTCTATTGCTCTTTTTGCGGCAAAAGCCAGCATGAAGTACGCAAGTTGATCGCCGGGCCCTCCGTTTTCATCTGCGACGAGTGCGTCGACCTGTGCAACGACATCATCCGCGAGGAGGTGCAGGAAGCGCAGACCGAGAGCAACGCGCACAAACTGCCTGCGCCGAAGGAGATCAGCGGCATTCTCGACCAGTACGTCATTGGTCAGGAGCGCGCCAAGAAGATCCTGGCGGTGGCCGTTTACAACCACTACAAGCGCTTGAACCAACGCGACAAGAAAGAAGAAGTCGAGTTGGGCAAGAGCAACATTCTGCTGATCGGTCCAACCGGCTCGGGCAAGACGTTGCTGGCCGAAACGCTGGCACGCCTGCTCAATGTGCCCTTCACCATCGCCGATGCCACTACCCTCACCGAGGCGGGCTATGTGGGCGAGGATGTCGAGAACATTATCCAGAAGCTTTTGCAGAAGTGCGATTACGACGTTGAGAAGGCCCAGATGGGCATCGTCTACATCGACGAAATCGACAAGATATCCCGCAAATCCGATAACCCGTCGATTACTCGGGACGTATCCGGTGAAGGCGTGCAGCAGGCACTGCTGAAGCTGATCGAGGGCACCGTTGCGTCCGTCCCGCCACAGGGTGGTCGCAAGCATCCGCAGCAGGAATTCCTGCAAGTGGATACGCGCAACATCCTGTTCATCTGCGGTGGTGCGTTTGCCGGTTTGGAGAAGGTCATCCAGGGTCGTTCAACTCAGGGTGGTATCGGCTTCAATGCCGAGGTTCGCAGTAAGGACCCGGGCAAGAAGATCGGCGAGGCGTTGCGCGCCGTGGAGCCTGATGATCTGGTTAAGTTCGGCCTGATTCCTGAGTTCGTTGGCCGTCTGCCGGTGATCGCGACGCTCGATGAACTCGATGAGGCTGCGTTGATCCAGATTCTGACCGAGCCGAAGAATGCGTTGACCAAGCAGTACGCCAAGCTCTTCGAGCTCGAAGGTGTGGATCTGGAGTTCCGTCCGGATGCACTCAAGGCAGTCGCTTCGCGCGCTCTTGAGCGCAAGACCGGCGCACGTGGTCTGCGTTCGATTCTTGAAGGTGTGTTGCTCGACACGATGTACGAGATTCCTTCGCAGAAGGAGGTCAGCAAGGTTGTCATCGATGAAAGCGTGATCGAAGGCACATCTCAGCCGTTGCTGATTTACGAGAACACCGAGCCGCCAGCCAAGGCGGCGCCTGAGGCGTAATCGAACAAAGGGGCCTGCGGGCCCCTTTGCATTTGGTCCGCCGCCTTGTTTTTTACGGTGTGTGCCCTCATCTTTGTTGCAAGGGCATCGCCCATCCGTTTACCGCCGAATGGCCGTCGTAGAGCTGAATTATGAAGACAACCATCGAATTGCCCCTTTTGCCGCTGCGCGATGTGGTGGTTTACCCGCACATGGTGATCCCGCTTTTCGTTGGCCGTGAAAAATCCATCGAAGCACTCGAATCCGCCATGGCCGGCGATAAGCAGATCCTCTTGCTGGCGCAGAAGAACCCCGCTGATGACGATCCAGGTGAAGATGCGCTGTACCGTGTTGGCACGGTGGCGACCGTGCTGCAGCTTCTCAAGCTGCCAGACGGAACCGTCAAGGTACTGGTCGAGGGCGAGCAACGTGGTGTGATCGAGCGCTTCGTCGAGGTGGATGACCACTGCCGCGCCCAAGTTTCCTTGATCGAAGAGGCTGAGGTCGACGCGCGCGAATCCGAAGTATTCACGCGCAGCCTGCTCAGCCAGTTCGAACAGTATGTGCAGCTGGGCAAGAAGGTTCCCGCCGAGGTTCTTTCCTCGCTGAGCAGCATCGATGAGCCCGCGCGTCTGGTCGATACCATGGCTGCGCATATGGCGCTGAAGATCGAGCAGAAGCAGCAGATTCTCGAAATCACCGACCTCCCGGCGCGCGTCGAACACGTACTTGCGCTGCTTGATGCCGAGATCGACCTGCTGCAGGTCGAAAAGCGCATTCGCGGTCGCGTGAAGAAGCAGATGGAGCGCAGCCAGCGCGAGTACTACTTGAATGAGCAGATGAAGGCCATTCAGAAGGAGCTCGGCGATATCGACGAGGGCCACAACGAAGTCGACGAGCTGAAGAAGCGCATCGAGAACGCCGGTCTCAGCAAAGACGCCTACACCAAGGCCAACGCCGAACTCAACAAGCTCAAGCAGATGTCTCCGATGTCGGCCGAGGCGACAGTGGTTCGTACCTATATCGATTGGCTGGTAAATGTGCCGTGGAAGGCTGCCAGCAAGGTGCGCCTGGATCTGGCGAAGGCTGAAGAGGTACTGGATGCCGATCATTACGGCCTAGAAGAGGTCAAGGATCGTATCCTCGAGTATCTTGCCGTCCAGAAGCGCGTGAAGAAGCTCAAGGGGCCGGTGCTGTGCTTGGTAGGCCCGCCGGGCGTGGGTAAGACCTCGCTGGCCGAGTCCATTGCACGCTCGACCAATCGCAAGTTTGTACGCATGGCACTGGGCGGCGTACGGGACGAGGCCGAGATTCGAGGTCACCGCCGTACTTACATCGGCTCCATGCCCGGTCGTTTGATTCAGAAGATGACCAAGGTAGGGGTTCGCAACCCCCTGTTCCTGCTCGACGAGATCGACAAGATGGGCAGCGACATGCGAGGTGATCCGGCGTCGGCTCTGCTGGAAGTGCTCGACCCCGAACAGAACCACAATTTCAACGATCACTACCTTGAGGTGGACTACGACCTGTCGGACGTGATGTTCCTCTGCACCGCCAACTCAATGAATATTCCTGGGCCGCTGCTCGACCGCATGGAGGTCATCCGGCTGCCGGGCTACACCGAGGACGAGAAGGTCAACATCGCCATTCGTTACCTGGCGCCCAAGCAAATCGAGGCAAACGGCCTGAAGAAAACCGAGTTGGAGTTTCAGGAGGCGGCGATTCGCGACATCATCCGCTACTACACCCGCGAGGCTGGTGTGCGCAGCCTGGAGCGCCAGCTGGCCAAGGTATGCCGCAAGGTCGTGAAGGAGCATGCCGCGGAGAAGCGTTTCCACGTGGTCGTGGACGCCGAATCCCTTGAGCATTTCCTGGGCGTTCGCAAGTTCCGTTACGGGCTTGCCGAACAACAGGATCAGGTAGGGCAGGTCACTGGCCTTGCCTGGACCCAGGTTGGCGGCGAACTGCTGACCATTGAGGCTGCTGTGGTGCCCGGAAAGGGCCGCCTGACCAAGACCGGTTCGCTGGGCGAGGTCATGGGCGAATCAATCACCGCGGCCCTTACAGTGGTGCGCAGCCGTGCCGCGAGCCTGGGCATGGCGGCTGATTTCCACGAGAAGCAGGACATTCACATCCACGTGCCCGAAGGTGCGACTCCGAAAGACGGCCCGAGCGCCGGTATCGGCATGTGCACTGCACTGGTTTCCGCGCTGACTCAAATTCCGGTGCGCGCAGATGTCGCAATGACCGGCGAAATAACATTGCGCGGGCAGGTGCTTGCAATTGGCGGATTGAAGGAAAAACTTCTGGCTGCTCATCGGGGTGGGATCAAGACGGTGATCATTCCGGAAGAAAATCAGCGTGATCTGAAAGAGATTCCTGAAAATATTAAGCAAGACCTGCAGATTAAACCGGTGAAGTGGATTGACGAGGTCCTGCAAATTGCGCTGCAATACGCGCCGGAGCCCTTGCCCGATGCGGCTCCCGAGATTGTTGCAAAGGACGACAAGCGCGAGCCTGATTCCAAGGAGCGAATCAGCACGCATTAGTCTGGAAGGCCACGTTGACACACTTCAGGCGCCCTTGTTTAATCGGCCTCTTGTGTCATAGCCATCTAGCACCGCTTTGCTTACACCCGAAAATTAAAGATACGACTCAACAGAAATAAGGGGACTTAGAGTGAACAAGTCGGAACTGATCGATGCCATCGCTGCATCTGCTGATATCCCAAAAGCTGTTGCTGGCCGCGCGCTGGATGCAGTGATCGAATCCGTCACCGGTGCCCTGAAGGCTGGTGACTCCGTGGTACTGGTTGGTTTCGGTACTTTCGCTGTCAAGGAGCGCGCTGCGCGCACTGGTCGCAACCCGCAGACTGGCAAGCCGATCAACATCGCTGCTGCCAAGATCCCGGGCTTCAAAGCTGGCAAGGCTCTGAAAGACGCTGTCAACTAAGCGTCTTTCTACCCGGCCAGTCAGCTCGCGCTGCACTGGCACGGGGCGGTTGTCGAGCAGGCCTTGCCTGCTGCAATCTGGCTTGGGGGAATAAGCCCAACCGCTCCAAAAGCTCCGAGAAGGCGCATCCCTGGATGCGCCTTTCTTTTATCCGGTTTCCACCCGCGTTGCGCATCCGATCGCGCCGCAGACTCCTGGGGGTCGCATGCTTCAGAACATCAGGGACAATTCGCAAGGCTGGATAGCCAAAACGATCATCGGCATCATCGTAATGCTGCTGGCGTTGACTGGCTTCGAGGCTATCTTCAATGCCGCGAGCAACAACCAGAATGCCGCGGAGGTCAACGGCGAGGAGATTTCCCGTTACGACCTTGACCAGGCAATGAACATGCAGCGGCGCCAGCTGGCGCAACAGCTTGGCCAGGATTTCGATGCTTCGTTGCTGGATGATCGTCTGCTTCGTGATTCCGCGCTCGGTTCGCTGATTGATCGCATGTTGCTGTTGCAGAGTGCCAAGAGCGCCAATTTCGCCTTCTCCAGCGAAGCACTCGACCAGCTGATTCTGCAAACCCCCGAATTTCAGGTTGACGGCGCTTTCAGCGCTGCACGTTTCGATCAGGTCATCCAGCAGATGGGCTATTCCCGTCTCCAGTTCCGCCAGCTGCTCGAGCAGGAAATGCTCATCGGACAGCTGCGGGCCGGCATCTCCGGAACCGGGTTCGTTACCGATCAGCAGGTTGATAACTTCGCGCGTCTCGAAATGCAGACCCGCGACTTCGCCACTCTCACCCTGCCTGCTCAGCAGGAGGCAATTGAGGTCGGTGACGAACAGATCAAGGAATACTACGAGGCAAACGCTGACCGTTTCCGTACACCTGAGCAGGTCATCGTCGAGTATGTCGAGTTGAAGAAAGAGTCATTCTTCGATCAGGTCGAAGTGTCTGACGAGGAGCTGCAGGAGCTTTATCAGAAGCAGATCGCCAATCTGGCCGAGCAGCGTCGCGCTGCGCATATCCTCATCGAGACCGGCGGTGAGCTGAGCGACGACGAAGCCAAAGCCAAGATCGATGAAATTGCTACCCGGGTGAAGAACGGTGACGACTTCGCTGCAGTCGCCAAGGAAGCCTCTCAGGATCCAGGTTCTGCGAGCGAGGGTGGTGACCTTGGATTCGCCGGACCGGGTGTATATGACCCGGCATTCGAAGATGCACTCTATGCCTTGAATGAGGGCGAGGTCTCGGCACCGGTCAAATCCGAATTCGGCTGGCACATCATCAAGCTGCTGGGTGTTCAGTCGCCGGAGGTTCCTGCCTTCGAGAGCTTGAAGCCCCAGCTGGTACGCGAGCTCAAGGCGCAGCAGGTCGAGCAGCGCTTCGTCGAGACCAGCAAGCAGCTGGAAGATTCGGCATTCGAAGCATCCGACCTGGCCCAGCCCGCTCAGGAGCTCGGCTTGATGGTGCAGACCACGGAAGCCTTCGGGCGTGACGGTGGCGAAGGCATCACGGCCAATCGTCAGGTGATCCAGGCTGCTTTCAGCGACGAAGTACTGGTGGATGGCGCCAACAGCAGCGTCATCGAGCTCGATCCCGATACCTCCATTGCACTGCGCGTGAAGGAACACCTGAAGCCTGCGGCTATCCCACTTGCGGATGTGCGTGAGGATATCGTTCAGCAGCTTCAGCGCAGCCTGGCTGCCGAAGCGGCACGCGCCAAGGGTGAGCAGTTGTTGGCGGACCTGCGTAAAGGGCAGCAGCCTGATGACGGCCAATGGCAAGCCGTAGAGGCAGCCACGCGCAGTCAGGAAGGCGTTGCGCCAGCCCTGTTGCAGGCGGTATTCCGCATGCCGCGTCCAGAACAGCAGGATAAGCCGAGCTATTCCGGAGTGGCACTGAGCAACGGTGATTACGCGGTTGTACGCCTGAACGGCGTCAATGAGCCGGAAGCGGCGCTGACCGATGAAGAGAAGCTGAATTATCGACGCTTCCTTGCATCTCGCGTCGGCCAGCAGGACTTCGCAGCGTTTCGGCAGAAGCTGCAGGCTGAGGCGGAAATCGAAAAATTCTAACCGCCAACTGACAGACAAAACCACTCGGTTTCGTCTGTCAAACAGAGAGGACGCCCCGACTGGTTCGGGGCGTTTTCGTTTGAAGCAGTTGAGTGTCAGCGGAGCAGTTTGCGCCCCAGCCAAGGCCCTTGGCGTAGCAATGCCGCGTGAACTTGCACCAGTTCCGCGCCTGCACGCATGCGTGCCTGCAGCTGGCTTGCGGTCTGGATGCCGCCAACCGAAAGCAAAGCAATGTCATTTCCGCAGAAACGACGCAGGTGCTCGATCTGTTCGCAGGCTTGCGCCTGTCGTTGCGGGTCTTGCCATGCCAGATAGCGCTCGCGCGTCGCCGGTGGCCCAGGGTCATGGGCAGCGAGCAGTCCGTCGAATCCAAGCTCAAGTAGCAGGCCGGCAAGCGAGAAGGGAATCTGCTCAGGCAGGCAGCGCAGCTTGGCTATCAGCGGTACCCGACGTTCACCTTTCTGATTCAGATGATGCTGTTCTTCACGAAGCGCGGTCAGCAGGTTGTGCAACCGCGCGCCCTGATGAAGCAGCGGGGCGCTAGACGGACCGATCAGGTTCAACACGAGATAGTCGGCATGCCGCCAGGCACCGCGTAGCAACGCGCAGGTCTCGGCGGTGGAGCATCTGGCGTCCAGGGTCAGATTCACGCCTAGGCGTGCATCGCCTGGCGGGATTGGCTGCAGCTGGAGCAGCGCAGCCGCTGTCAGGCTGCCGATCTCGTTGAAGCCGAATCCCAGCGACGCGACACGCCGTCCCAGTGCACCGTGGCGGTCGAAGCCCGCCGCAATACCCAACGGCGTCGGGAATTCCAGCCCCATTACCGTGACCGGGTGGCGCGGCACCGCGCTCAGGCGGCACGCGACGCTGGTGAGATTGAGATCGATACGATTGCGCAGCGCTTGCCAATCCATCAGCTTATCCATGGCGTTGCTCGAAGTCCGCCATGAAATCCACGAGCTGTTGCACACCCGATACTGGCATCGCGTTGTATAGGCTGGCCCGCACGCCGCCAAAGGCAGCATGCCCGCGCAAATGGGTCAGGCCGCATAGCTCGGCCTGGTCAAGAAAGATCTCGGTCAGCCCTGCGTCGGTCAGTTGAAAGCAGACATTGATCGACGAGCGATCCTGGATTTTCTGCGGGCAGTGGTAGAGATCGCTGCCGTCGATGTAGCGGTACAGCAGCGCGCTTTTTTGTCGAGCAGCCGTTGCCATCGTCTCTGCGCCGCCTCGTTGCTTGATCCAGCGCAGCATCAATGCAGCGACATACAGGGTGAACGTCGGTGGTGTATTGAAACGGCTCTGTTGCTCGGCTTGGACCGCATAGCTGAATGCGGCTGGGAGGCCAGCTGGCGGTGCTTGCAGAAGATCGTCGCGCACGATGACGACGCACAGCCCGGCTGCACCCAGGTTCTTCTGCGTGCTGGCGTAGATCACTCCGAAGCGCTCGACTGGAACGGGGCGAGTGAGGAAATCCGACGTCATGTCCACCACCAGGGGCACCGGGAGCGCGGGAAACTCCTGCAGTTGCAGTCCATTGGCGGTTTCGTTGCTGGTGATATGGCAGTAGCCAGCGAGTGGATCGAGCCGCCAGTGCGCTGGTGAGGGCAGGGCGGTGAAGTCCTGATCCGCCCCACTGGCGATGACGTTCACTGGTGCGTGACGGCGCCCCTCGGCAATTGCCTTGCGAGCCCAGTGGCCGCTTTCCAGGTAGTCCGCGCCTTGTCCCGGGCGCAGCAGATTGAGCGGCAACAGGCCGAACTGCGCCGATGCGCCACCTTGCATGAAAAGCACGCGATAGTTGCTCGGAATCTCCAGTAGTGCGCGCAGGTCGGCATCGGTTTCAGCCATCAGCTGTTTGAAGGCGCTGCTGGTGAAGGGCTGCTCCAGTATGGAGAGTCCGCTGCCACGCCAGTCCTGTATTTCCTCGCGGATCTGCGCCAGCACGTCGGTAGGCAGCATCGCCGGGCCGGCAGCGAAATTGTAGAGCCCGGACTGCTCAGAATAGATGCAGGCCATGACTACCACTCGCCATGAGGAACAGCAGAGGAAAGGACAGGATGGTGTTGCTGCGCGACGAAAGGAAGGTGATCCGCGAGCAGCGCACACGCTCCTCCAATGTCGCTGGGACGAAGCCG
This sequence comes from Stutzerimonas chloritidismutans AW-1, assembly GCF_000495915.1. GTDB lineage: Bacteria > Pseudomonadota > Gammaproteobacteria > Pseudomonadales > Pseudomonadaceae > Stutzerimonas > Stutzerimonas chloritidismutans. Next base: position 44,278 of record NZ_AOFQ01000060.1, on the reverse strand, counting down.
AGCAGCTTCTTCTGATGCGGCCAGAGCACCAGCCAAAGGTTGAGCAGCATCAGCGTGCCAATCCAGGCACCAAGACCGATCACCGCCAGCGGGCCCTGCAGCAGCAGCGCCTCGACCAGCCAGCCGCGTTGCCAGAGCATGAACATGCCGGACACCCAGACCACCACGGAGGCGTAGCGGAAGATGCCGTGCTCACGTTTCATCCGCGCTTCCAGATCGCAGTTCAGCGTAGCGGTGTCGATGCCGTTCTGCAGTGGCACGAAGCGCGGGTTCTGGATGAAGTTGGCGTAGTTGTGCCCGACCCAGACCAGTGCGAACAGTAGGTGCGCATAGCGGGCCAGCAGATCGAGGATCGGCAGCTGCATGCTCACGTCACCAGCCAGTAACGCAGTAACAGGTAGCAGCCGAGCGTCAGCGCGAGTCCGGCGCTGACGGTGCCGCCGAACGAGTCATGGGGCAGTTTCAAGTTCCACCCCCTGACTGGCCTGTCGGGCGATCAGCGTGCCTTGCGGACGCGTGGCATCCTGCGCCAGTTCAACGGCCTGGCGAATCAGCTGGTGATGTGGGGATTTACTGCAGGCCGGATCGGTGTTGGCGCCGTTGCCGGTCAACAGCAGCGCCTGACAACGGCAGCCGCCGAAATCCTTCTCCTTGTCATCACAGCTGCGGCAGGGTTCGGGCATCCAAGTGTCGCCACGGTAGAGGTTGAATACCGGCGAGTCGTGCCAGATCTGCTCCAGTCGTTGCTGCCGCACGTTGGGGAAGGTGAGGTTCTTGAAGTTGCTGGCCTGGGAGCAGGGCAGCACGTTGCCGTTCGGCGCGATAGTGACGTGAATGGCGCCCCAGCCATTCATGCAGGCCTTGGGGCGACCTTCGTAATAGTCGGGGATGACAAAGAAGATGGTCAGGCGATCACCAAAACGCTCACGCGCCTTGTGCACCTCGTCTTCGGCTCTCTGCAACTCGGCATGGGTCGGCATCAGCGCATCGCGGTTGAGCAGTGCCCAGTTGTAGTACTGCACGTTCGCCAGCTCGAGGTACTCGACTCCCAGTTCGACGGCGAACTCGATGATGTCCGGCACCTGAGCGATGTTCTGCCGGGTGATCGGTACGTTGAGCACCATGGGGAAGTCCATTGACTTGATCAGGCGTGCCATGCCGAGCTTGCGCTCCAGGGCATCGACGCCGGCCAGCTGACGCGCCACGTCACGGTCGGTGGACTGGAAACCGAGCTGGATGTGGCGCAGTCCGGCATCCTTCAGGGCGCGCAGGCGCGCCTCGGTCAGTCCAATGCCGGAAGTGATCAGGTTGGTGTAGTAACCCATGCGGTCAGCCTCGGCGACCAGCGTTTCGAGGTCCTTGCGCAGCGTGGGCTCGCCGCCGGAGAAGCCGATCTGCATCGCACCCATGGCGCGGGCCTGGGCCATCACGTCGATCCACTCGGCGGTGCTCAACTCATCCTGACGGTAATCGGCAAAGTTGCGTGGATTACTGCAGAACACGCACTGCAACGGGCATTGGTAGGTCAGCTCCAGTAGCAGCCAGACCGGGTTGCCGCTGCCGTCAAGCCTTAACTCGGATCCAGCCCTTGCCATGGGACACCTCCAGGAAGTTCAGGACGCCGTTGCGAATCGTGTCGGCGTCGGATGCGTTGTAGCTGAGGGCCAGCTGGTCGATCAGCTCGGCGACGCTGGTCTTGCCGTCGCAGCGCTGCAGAATCTCGCCGCCGGTGGCGTTCAGCTTGACGATGCCTTCGGGGTACAGCAGCACGTGGGCATGCTGTGAGTCTTCCCAGCGAAAGAGGAAGGGCGGGCGGATCTCGTAACAGCTGGCGGGCAAAATTTTTGTCGTTGTCATCATGTCCATCCTCGCTCGACCGGCGTGAAGCCATGTGCGATCACGCCGGTCAGGGGCTCAGCGTACGTAGACGTACGCAGTGACTTCGAAGCCCAGACGCAGGTCGCAGAAGTCCGGATTGATCCACTGCATGGCGTATCTCCTCATTGGTTGGTGTCAGGAAAAGCAATGTCGCACCCCGAAGCTAAGGCGCTTTGCCACGGCGACTAATAAGACTTTGGGGTTGGTTTTGCCGCCTTTTGGTCGCGCTTTTCTTGCGTTGCCGGAGAATTTGCGCTGTGGGTCGGTGTCCTTGTTCGGCGTCATTTTTAAGGTGCTATTCAAGGCCTATTCTGCTCGGCTTTTTTCTCCCGCTTCGGCCTGCCCGAACCAATCGCAAACCGCCATCAACGCTGCCTCTGCGCCTTGCCATCTACTACCAAATGAGGAGCCCTCCGCTGCCATGGGTGCATACCGGAGCGAAGACCCCACTGCCTAAGATCGGTCCATGTCCTGTGCACCTTCCGGCACAGGCTCCGACAAGCAGAAGAAGAGAGGCCCATCATGATCTACGCCCAGCCCGGTACCGCAGGCGCCGTCGTATCCTTCAAGCCGCGCTACGGCAATTACATCGGTGGTGAATTCGTCCCGCCGGTCAAAGGCGAGTACTTCGTCAACACCTCGCCGGTAAATGGTGAAGTCATTGCCGAGTTCCCGCGTTCGGGCGCCGAAGACGTCGAGAAAGCGCTGGACGCCGCTCACGCTGCTGCCGATGCCTGGGGCAAGACCTCGGTGCAGGACCGCGCGCTGATTCTGCTGAAGATCGCCGATCGCATTGAAGCCAACCTGGAAAAGCTTGCTGTCGCTGAAACCTGGGACAACGGCAAGGCCGTCCGTGAAACCCTGAACGCCGACGTGCCGCTAGCTGCCGACCACTTCCGCTACTTCGCTGGCTGCATTCGCGCCCAGGAAGGCAGCGCCGCCGAGATCAACGAGCACACCGCGGCCTATCACTTCCATGAGCCGCTGGGTGTTGTCGGCCAGATCATCCCGTGGAACTTCCCGCTGCTGATGGCCGCCTGGAAACTGGCTCCGGCCCTGGCTGCCGGTAACTGCATCGTGCTCAAGCCGGCCGAGCAGACCCCCCTGTCGATCATGGTATTCATCGAAGTCGTCGGTGACCTCCTGCCGCCGGGCGTACTGAACATCGTCCAGGGCTTCGGTCGCGAAGCTGGTCAGGCGCTGGCCACCAGCACCCGCATCGCCAAAATCGCCTTCACCGGCTCGACCCCGGTCGGCTCGCACATCATGCGCTGCGCCGCCGAGAACATCATTCCGAGCACCGTGGAGCTGGGTGGCAAGAGCCCGAACATCTTCTTCGAAGACATCATGAATGCAGAGCCTGCGTTCATCGAGAAAGCCGCTGAAGGTCTGGTACTGGCGTTCTTCAACCAGGGTGAGGTCTGCACCTGCCCATCGCGTGCACTGATTCAGGAATCGATCTTCGAGCCCTTCATGGAAGTGGTGATGAAGAAGATCAAGGCGATCAAGCGTGGCAACCCGCTGGATACCGACACCATGGTTGGCGCCCAGGCGTCCGAGCAGCAGTTCGACAAGATCCTCTCCTACATGGAAGTCGCTCAGCAGGAAGGCGCGCAGATCCTCACCGGCGGCGCAGCCGAGAAGCTTGAAGGCGGCCTGGCCTCCGGTTACTACGTGCAGCCGACCCTGATCAAGGGTCACAACAAGATGCGTGTGTTCCAGGAAGAAATCTTCGGACCCGTGGTCGGTGTGGCGACCTTCAAGGACGAAGCCGAAGCCCTGGCGATCGCCAACGACACCGAATTCGGCCTGGGTGCCGGCGTCTGGACGCGCGACATCAACCGCGCCTACCGCATGGGTCGTGGCATCAAGGCCGGTCGCGTGTGGACCAACTGCTACCACCTGTACCCGGCGCATGCCGCCTTCGGTGGCTACAAGAAGTCCGGCGTCGGCCGTGAAACTCACAAGATGATGCTCGACCACTATCAGCAGACCAAGAACCTGCTGATCAGCTACGACATCAATCCACTCGGATTCTTCTGATGAGGGCCCCGGCGTGTGAGCTCCAGCGCGCCGGTTTATTTTGCTACGCACGTCATGTGCAGGGACCTGCGCCGCTTCTGCTGTAATCCCCCTCGAACCGAGCGCAAGGTTCCTATCGCAACGCGGCTCCGGCCGCGTTTTTTTTTGCCCGGTGGCGAACCAGCCATCGCGTGCATCGAACTCCCCGCCGCCGATACGCCTCCCATCAACATGCCCTGTGCCGAAGATGAGGAGAACCCCATGTCGCAACTGCTCGAACCTTGTTCGCTAAAACACCTGAAGCTGCGCAATCGCGCGGCCGTTGCGCCGATGACCCGCGTCAGCGCCGAAGCCGAGGGTGCTGCCAATGAATTGATGCGCGACTACTACGCCTCGTTCGCCAAGGGTGGCTTCGGCATGGTCATCAGCGAAGGCATCTATACCGATACGGCCTACAGCCAGGGTTACTTCAACCAGCCGGGACTTGCTACGGAAGCGCACCGGGACAGCTGGCGGCTGATAGTCGACGCCGTGCACGACGCTGGCGCCGCTTTCGTTGCCCAGCTCATGCATGGCGGCGCGCAGACCCAGGGCAACATCCATCATGCCCGTCACGTTGCGCCATCGGCGGTGCAGCCCGGCGGGTCGCAGCTGACCTTCTACGGTGGCGAAGGACCCTATGCAACGCCCGCGCAGATCAGCGAAGACGAGATTCAGGAAGCCATCGCCGGGTTTGCCCAGGCCGCGCGCCATGCCCGTGAGGCCGGCTTCGACGGTGTCGAACTGCACGGCGCGAACGGCTACCTGCTGCACGAGTTCATCAGCGCCGAGTTCAACCGGCGCGATGATCACTGGGGAGGCGATTACCTAGGTCGACTGCGCTTGCCGCTGGCCGTCATCGCTGCGGTGCGGGCAGCGGTCGGCAATGACTTCGTGGTTGGCATGCGCCTGTCGCAGAGCATGGTGAGCGACAGCCAGCTGAAATGGGAGGGTGGGGTGGACGAAGCCCGGCAGCGATTCCGCGCACTGGCTGATGCTGGCCTTGATTATCTGCACGTTACCGAGCCGGACGCCGCTGCGCCGGCGTTTGGCGACGGGCCGAGCTTCGCTGCGATCGCAAAGGGCAGCGTGTCGATCCCGGTTATCGGCAACGGCGGCATCGTCACGGGCGAGCAAGCAGAAAAGTTGCTGACTCAGGGAGACATGGACCTGGTCGCGGTCGGCAAGGCCGCGCTGGCGAACAACGACTGGCCGCAGCGAATCGCACAGGGACTGCCGCTCAACGAATTCGATGGCACGATGTTCGTACCCATGGCGACCATCACCAATGAACTGGCCTGGCGTAATGCCAATGGTCGGTCGGCGCTGGGTTCAAGTTGACAGCGCACCAGGGCCGGGCGTTAGCTGGTAAACGAAACGCAGCAATGACAGCCGTCTGTCGGGCACTACCAAGGCACGGCGCTGTCTCCTTCCAAAGTACCATTCTGCTCGAGGCAGAACAGGGGGCTTAATTGGGCTGTCGGAATCTTCCGGCACCATAAAAAGAGGACCGACCTATGTGGACTAAACCCGCCTTCACCGACATGCGTATTGGTTTCGAAGTCACCATGTACTTCGCAAATCGTTGATCGATCAGCCCCGGCTCCGGCCGGGGCTTCGCTTTTGGGGGCTGTCCATGTTCATCCGTATTCTTGGTTCCGCTGCGGGCGGCGGTTTTCCGCAGTGGAACTGCAATTGCGCCAACTGCGCCGGCCTGCGCGCCGGCACGCTCAATGCGAAGGCGCGTACCCAGTCGTCGATCGCCATCAGTGATAACGGTGTCGACTGGATTCTGTGTAATGCCTCGCCGGACATCCGCGCCCAGCTGGAATCGTTCCCGACGCTGCAGCCGGCCCGTGCGCCACGCGATACCGCCATCGGTGCCATCGTTCTGCTGGACAGCCAGATCGATCACACCACCGGCCTGCTGACCCTGCGTGAGGGCTGCCCGCATGAGGTCTGGTGCACCGAGATGGTCCATCAGGATCTGACCACCGGGTTCCCGCTGTTCAACATGCTCGAACACTGGAACGGCGGCTTGAAATGGAACCCCATCGCCCTGACCGGCAGCTTCATCATTCCCTGTTGCCCGAACCTGCACATCACGCCGATTCCGTTGCGCAGCTCTGCGCCGCCATATTCGCCGCACCGCAATGACCCGCATCCCGGTGACAACATCGGCCTGCTGATCGAGGACCGCAAAACCGGTGGCACGCTGTTCTATGCGCCGGGGCTGGGCAAGGTCAGCGACGAACTGCTGGAAACCATGCGCCAGGCCGATTGCCTGCTGGTCGACGGCACTCTGTGGCGTGATGACGAAATGCTCGTGCGCGAGGTCGGCACCAAGCTCGGCAGCGAGATGGGACACCTGCAGCAGAGCGGCCCGGGGGGCATGATCGAGGTGCTCGACGGCATGCCCGCGGTTCGCAAGATCCTCATCCACATCAACAACACCAATCCGATCCTCGATGAAGATTCCGTCGAACGCGAAATCCTCGGCGAGCATGGAATCGAAGTGTCCTTCGATGGCATGAACATCGAGCTATAGCACCCGAATCGCGGCCTTCAGCCGCCTGGTGCTGCGATACGAATATCGGAACGATAAGAAAAGGAAAGACACTGCCATGATCCTGCCAGCCATGAGCCCCGCGGAATTCGAACAGGCGCTGCGCGCCAAGGGCGAGTACTACCATATCCATCACCCGTTCCACCGGGCCATGTACGCCGGGCAGGCGACACGCGAGCAGATTCAGGGCTGGGTCGCCAACCGTTTCTACTATCAGGTCTGCATTCCGGTGAAGGATGCGGCGATCATGGCCAACTGCCCGGATCGCGACACCCGTCGGGAGTGGATCCAGCGCATCATCGATCACGACGGCGCGCCGGGGGAAGAGGGTGGTATCGAAGCCTGGTTGCGACTTGCCGAATCCGTCGGCCTGGATCGCGAGCAGGTGCTGTCGCAGGAGCTGGTGCTGCCCGGTGTGAGGTTCGCCGTGGATGCCTACGTCAACTTCGCCCGTCGCGCCAGCTGGCAGGAGGCCGCCAGCAGCTCGCTGACCGAGCTCTTCGCCCCGACGATCCACCAATCGCGCCTCGATAGCTGGCCGCAGCACTATCCTTGGATCGATGCCTCCGGCTACGACTACTTCCGCAAGCGCCTGAAGGAGGCCCGTCGCGATGTCGAGCACGGTCTGCGGATCACCTTGGAGCACTACCGCACCCGCGAGGCGCAGGAGCGTATGCTGGAGATCCTGCAGTTCAAGCTCGACGTGCTCTGGAGCATGCTCGATGCCATGAGCATGGCCTACGAACTGGATCGCCCGCCGTACCACACCGTGACCCGCGAGCGTATCTGGCACAAGGGCATCAGCCTGTAGGCACGCGTTCCGTGGGCAGATCCTGCCCATGAGGCATCCGGCCCCTGTAGAGTGGACCGCCTGACGACCATGACCACGTGGCCAGGCAGCAACCTGCCCACTGGCGAGACAATGATGATGAGCGATATTCAACTGACCCAGATTCCAGCGTTGCGCCGTGGTTTCCGCTTCCAGTGGGAGCCCGCGCAGAACTGCCATGTGCTGCTCTACCCGGAAGGCATGATCAAGCTCAACGAGAGCGCTGCGGCGGTGCTGACCGAAGTGGACGGGACGCGTAGCGTCGGTGCGATCGTTGCCGATCTGCAGGCTCGCTATCCCGAGGCCGAAGGGATTCAAGAAGATATCGTTGCGTTCCTGGAGGTTGCCGTTGAACGGTTCTGGATCGAGCTTCGCTAAACCCGGCTACGAGCCCGGCCCGCCGCTCTGGCTGCTGGCGGAGCTGACCTATCGTTGCCCGTTGCAGTGCCCGTACTGCTCCAATCCGCTGGACTTCGCCCGTAGTCATGAAGAACTGAGCACCGCCGAGTGGATCGAGGTGTTCCGCCAGGCACGCGAGATGGGCGCGGCCCAGCTGGGTTTTTCCGGCGGCGAACCATTGGTGCGTCAGGACCTGGCCGAGTTGATCGAGGCGGCACGGGGACTCGGCTATTACACGAACCTGATCACCTCCGGCATCGGCCTCACCGAAGAGAAGATCGCCAGCTTCGCCGAGGCCGGCCTGGACCATATCCAGATCAGTTTCCAGGCTGCCGACGAGGAAGTGAACAACCTGCTCGCCGGCTCGAAGAAGGCCTTTGCTCACAAACTGGAAATGGCCAGAGCGGTGAAGAAGCACGGCTACCCGATGGTGCTCAACTTCGTCACCCACCGGCACAACATCGACAACATCGACCAGATCATTCGGCTGTGCATCGAGCTCGAAGCCGATTTTGTCGAACTCGCCACCTGCCAGTTCTACGGCTGGGCGGAGCTGAACCGTGCAGGGTTGCTGCCGAGCAAGGAACAGCTGGTACGTGCCGAGCGCATCACCAACGAGTGGCGCGACAAGCTCGCCGCCCAAAACCATCCGTGCAAGCTGATCTTCGTGACGCCCGATTACTACGAAGAACGCCCGAAGGCCTGCATGAACGGCTGGGGCAACCTGTTTCTCGATATCACGCCGGACGGCACGGCCTTGCCTTGTCACAGTGCGCGCCAACTGCCTGTTGAATTCCCCAACGTACGCGAGCACAGCATCGAGCACATCTGGCGACACTCCTTCGGCTTCAACAAGTTCCGCGGCTACGACTGGATGCCTGAACCCTGCCGCAGTTGCGACGAGAAGGAACGCGACTTCGGCGGCTGCCGTTGCCAGGCCTTCATGCTCACCGGCGATGCCGCCAATGCCGATCCCGTGTGCAGCAAATCGGCGCACCACGGCAAGATACTTGCGGCTCGCGATCAGGCAGACCACGGCGCGCTGGGGCTCGATCAGCTGCAGCATCGTAACGAGAAGGCTTCCAATCTCATCCTCAAGGTATGAAATCGCCCCGCAACGATTCGTCCATGCTTCATCCACCCGCCGAGGTGCTGCCCTATGGCTTCTGGCCCAGCGCCTGGAGCGCCGAGGCCGCCGCGGCCGCCAGCCAGGACTATGCCGAGCTGCGGGCCGGTCACGGGGGGCTGTTCTGGGTCGAGTACGACCCCGTTCAAGGGCGCTGCACGCTGTGGTTCTGGCAGGCTGGCAGCGCACGCTGCCTGACTCCGGACGGCTTCTCGGTACGCAGTCGCGTCTATGAATACGGCGGCGGCGCGTTCTGTCTGACCGGTCAGGGCATCGCCTTCGTCAACGAGGCAGATCAGCAGATCTACCTGCAGCTGACCGATGACGCCGAGACCGCGCCGCCAATCGCGCTGACCGCGGCGCTTGAACGCCGGTATGGCGATCTGCAACATGATCCCGTCAGTGATGCGATTCTGGCGCTGGAGGAATCCCATGAGGCCGTTGGCGTCGTGCATCGTCTGGTGAGTATCTCCATGGTCGATGGCGCGCGCCGCGTTGTTGTGGAGGGCGCCGACTTCTATGCCGCTGCGGTGCTCAGTCCGGACGGTGCACGGCTGGCTTGGATCGAATGGGATCGTCCCGAGCAGCCCTGGACCTCGTCGCGCCTGTGCGCAGCTGAACGCCTGCCTAACGAGCGTTGGGGCAACAGGCAATGCTTGGCAGGCACGGATGGAGGCGAGTCCTTGCAACAGCCACGCTTTGCCTCCGACGGCCGGCTGTTCTGCCTCAGCGACCGTTTGGGTTTCTGGCAGCCTTTCTATGAGGCAGACGGCCAGCTGCGTCGGTATTCGCTGACGGCATGCGGCGAGGCGGACGAGGCACAGGACTTCGATTGTGCCCCGGCACCCTGGCAACTGGGCACCACCAGCTACCTGCCACTGGCTGGTGGCGGCCTGTTGTTGACGCATATGGTCGATGGTTATGGCTGGCTGTTCGAGCACGCTGCCGATGGCAGCCGGCGCCAACTGGCCGAGGACTTCACCCGGTGCCGCCAATTGGCCGCCAACCAGACCCACGTGTTCTGTATCGCTGGCGCTCCGGAGCGAGCACCCGCGGTACTCGCCATCGAAACGGCCAGTGGAGCGGTGCGGATCCTCGCCGGCGGAGCGCAGCCGCTGGCCGGCGATCAACTGTCGCGCCCGCAGCCCATGCGCTTTCCGACCGGCGATGGCGAGGTCGCACATGCTTTCTTTTACCCTCCCGCCAATGCGAACTACCGCGGCGAGCCGGGGGCCTTGCCACCGCTGGTGGTATTCGCACATGGCGGGCCGACTTCGGCGAGCTATCCGGTATTCGATCCGCGCATTCAGTATTGGACCCAGCGCGGCTTCGCCGTGGTCGACGTGAACTATCGCGGCAGCGGCGGCTTCGGGCGGGCCTATCGACAGCGATTGCGCGAGCAGTGGGGCATTGTCGACGTGGAAGACACCTGCCAGGCCGCACGGGCATTGGTGGAGCAGGGCGCGGTCGATCCGCAGCGCTTGTTCATCCGTGGCTCCAGTGCCGGTGGCTTCACGGCCTTGAGTGCGCTGGCTGCGACAGCGCTGTTTCGCGGCGGCGCCAGTCTGTACGGCGTTAGCGATCCGCTGGCGCTGCGGCGGGGAACGCACAAGTTCGAAGGCGATTACCTCGACTGGCTGATTGGCGATCCGCAGCAGGTGCCGGAGCGCTTTCGGGAGCGCGCCCCTCTGCACAGTGCCGACCGAATCGGTGCGCCGGTCATCTTCCTGCAGGGCGGGCAGGACGCGGTGGTGCTACCTGAGCAGACCGAATCGATGGTCGCGGCCTTGCGTGATCGTGGCATCGAGGTGGAATACCGCCTGTATCCCGATGAGCGCCACGGGTTTCGACAGGCAGCCAACCTTGCGGATGCGCTGCAAGGGGAATTGCGCTTCTACCAACAGCTGCTCTGACGCGTTCCGCCGGACGGGTGGCGCGGCCAGCCATTTGGCGCATTGCTTTACCTGATCAATGCAGTAGGCTTGCGCCCGTTAGTTACAAAAAATAAAAAAGGCCGTAGTCATGAGCCCGAATATCAGCCTCCAGCGCAAGTTCGTCTCTCCAGAAATCATCTTCGGTGCCGGATGTCGCCACAGTGTCGGAACCTGTGCGGCCAACTTCGGCGCGCGAAAGGTGCTGGTGGTATCCGACCCCGGCGTCGTGAAGGCGGGCTGGGTGGCTGACGTGCAGGCCAGTCTCGACCGGCAGAACATCGAACACTGCTTGTTCACCGGTGTTTCACCCAATCCCCGTTGCGAAGAGGTGATGCTCGGCGCCGAGCTGTATCGCAGCGAAGGCTGCAACGTGATCGTCGCGGTAGGCGGTGGCAGCCCGATGGACTGCGCGAAGGGTATCGGCATCGTCGCGGCGCATGGGCGCCATATCTATGAATTCGAAGGGGTGGATACGCTGCGCGTGCCCAGCCCACCGCTGATCCTGATTCCAACGACTGCCGGTACCTCGGCGGATGTCTCGCAGTTCGTGATCATTTCCAACCAGGAAGAGCGGATGAAGTTCTCCATCGTCAGCAAGGCAGCCGTGCCGGATGTCTCGCTGATCGACCCGGAAACCACGCTGAGCATGGACCCGTTCCTTTCCGCCTGTACCGGCATTGACGCGCTGGTGCATGCCATCGAGGCATTCGTGTCGACTGGTCATGGGCCGCTCACCGACCCGCACGCGCTGGAAGCCATGCGACTGATCAACGGCAATCTTGCTCAGATGATCGCCAATCCGGCGGATATCGCGCTGCGCGAGCAGATCATGCTCGGCAGCATGCAGGCCGGGCTGGCGTTTTCCAACGCGATCCTCGGTGCGGTGCATGCCATGTCCCACAGCCTCGGCGGCTATCTCGATCTGCCCCATGGCGTTTGCAACGCCGTGCTGGTCGAACATGTCGTCGCATTCAATTACGACGCCTCGCCGGACCGCTACCGCAAGGTCGCTGAAACGTTGGGCATCGATTCGCGCGGGCTGAATCACCGTCAGGTTCGCGAGCGCTTGGTGCAGCACCTGATTGATCTCAAGCAGCAGATCGGCTTCCGCGAAACGCTCAGCCTGCACGGGGTGAACCTTTCCGATATTCCGTTCCTGTCGCAACATGCGATGCAGGACCCCTGCATCCTGACCAATCCACGCTCGTCGACGCAGCGGGACGTCGAGGTCGTCTATGCCGAAGCCCTCTGATGACCAGCATCAGGCCCTGGCGCAACTGCTCGGCTTCGGCAGCCATTCCGCACGCAAGAGTCACTACCCTGAACTGGTGGCGCGCCTGGAAGAGCTGGAAGGGGAGCGCAATCGCTACAAATGGCTGTTCGAGCATGCCGTGCACGGCATCTTCCAGGCCAGCATCCACGAAGGTATTCGGGCCGCCAACCCCGCCTTGGCGCGCATGCTCAATTACGACACCCCAGAAGAGGCGCTGTGGGCGCTGACCGATCTGTCCCATCATCTATTCATCGGCGGTGAGGAGGAGCTTCGGCAGATCCGCCATATCCTGAGCCAGCAGCATGGCTTGTTCGGCTACGAGACGCGCCTGCGCCGCAAGGACGGCAGCGCCATCTACGTGATCATGAACCTGCTGCTCAAGCCGGACGAAGACGGACTGGTGGAAGGCTTCGTCGCCGACGTGACCGAGCGCAAACTGGCGCAGTTGCGCCTGTTGCAGCTCAACGAAGAGCTCGAGCAGCGCGTCGCCGAGCGCACCTGTGAACTGCGTGAAGCCCGCGATGCGGCGGAAGCTGCCAACCTGAGCAAGGACAAGTACCTCGCCGCAGCCAGCCACGACCTGCTGCAGCCGCTCAACGCCGCGCGCCTGCTGATCTCGACCTTGCGCGAACGCAAACTGCCGCAGAACGAGTTGCATCTGGTCGAGCGGGCCCACCAGGCCCTGGAAGGCGCCGAAGACCTGCTGACCGATCTGCTCGACATCTCCAAGCTCGATCAGGCCGCGATCAAACCGGATATCGATATCTATTCGCTGGACGATGTCCTGCTGCCGCTGGTGTCGGAGTTCCAGTCGGTCGCTGCTGCCGCAGGGTTGCAGTTGAAGCACTACATCCCGCGCGTTGCTATCAAGACCGATTTCCGCCTGTTGACGCGAATTTTGCGAAATTTCCTCAGCAATGCCTGCCGTTATACCGATCAGGGCTGTGTGCTGGTGGGGGCGCGCATGCGCGCCGGGGCGCTGCGTATCGAGGTCTGGGACACCGGGCGGGGCATTCCTGAGGAGGAGCTACAGTCGATCTTTCTCGAATTCAACCAGCTTGGGATCGGTCGATCCGCAAAACGTAGTGGGGTAGGGCTGGGACTGGCCATCGTCGACCGTATCGCCAGCATGCTCGGCTACCAGGTGCTGGTGCGCTCGAAACCGGGGCGTGGTTCGGTGTTCAGCATCGACGTCCCGCTGGCCGAAGCGATGCCCCGCGAGCGGATTGCGGCTCCGGCAGTCGTGCCGCAGCTGGGCGATCCGTTGCCTGGGCGGCGCCTGCTGGTAATCGACAATGAGGAGAGCATCCTGCTGAGCATGGCTGCCTTGCTCGAACAGTGGGGCTGCACGGTGGTGACTGCCACCGACGAGCAAAGCGCATTGACGGCGCTGGATGGAGTCGCGCCGGACGCGATCCTCGCCGATTACCACCTGGATCACGGGCTGACCGGCTGGGACGTCGTGCTCGCGGTGCGCGGACGCTTCAACCAGGCGCTGCCGGTGGTAATGATCACTGCCGATCGCAGCGACCAGTGCCGCCAGCAGCTGCAGGGCTGCGGCGTACCGGTGCTGAACAAACCGGTCAAGCCCGGCAAGATGCGTTCGGTGCTCAGCCATCTGCTCGCCGGCAATGGCAATGGCAATGGCAATGGCAATGGCAATGGCAATGGCAATGGCAATGGCAATGGCAATGGCAATGGCAATGGCAATGGCAATGGCAATGGCAATGGCAATGGCAATGGCAATGGCAATGGCAATGGCAATGGCAATGGCAATGGCAATGGCAATGGCAATGGCAATGGCAATGGCAATGGCAATGGCAATGGCAATGGCAATGGCAATGGCAATGGCAATGGCAATGGCAATGGCAATGGCAATGGCAATGGCAATGGCAATGGCAATGGCAATGGCAATGGCAATGGCAATGGCAATGGCAATGGCAATGGCAATGGCAATGGCAATGGCAATGGCAATGGCAATGGCAATGGCAATGGCAATGGCAATGGCAATGGCAATGGCAATGGCAATGGCAATGGCAATGGCAATGGCAATGGCAATGGCAATGGCAATGGCAATGGCAATGGCAATGGCAATGGCAATGGCAATGGCAATGGCAATGGCAATGGCAATGGCAATGGCAATGGCAATGGCAATGGCAATGGCAATGGCAATGGCAATGGCAATGGCAATGGCAATGGCAATGGCAATGGCAATGGCAATGGCAATGGCAATGGCAATGGCAATGGCAATGGCAATGGCAATGGCAATGGCAATGGCAATGGCAATGGCAATGGCAATGGCAATGGCAATGGCAATGGCAATGGCAATGGCAATGGCAATGGCAATGGCAATGGCAATGGCAATGGCAATGGCAATGGCAATGGCAATGGCAATGGCAATGGCAATGGCAATGGCAATGGCAATGGCAATGGCAATGGCAATGGCAATGGCAATGGCAATGGCAATGGCAATGGCAATGGCAATGGCAATGGCAATGGCAATGGCAATGGCAATGGCAATGGCAATGGCAATGGCAATGGCAATGGCAATGGCAATGGCAATGGCAATGGCAATGGCAATGGCAATGGCAATGGCAATGGCAATGGCAATGGCAATGGCAATGGCAATGGCAATGGCAATGGCAATGGCAATGGCAATGGCAATGGCAATGGCAATGGCAATGGCAATGGCAATGGCAATGGCAATGGCAATGGCAATGGCAATGGCAATGGCAATGGCAATGGCAATGGCAATGGCAATGGCAATGGCAATGGCAATGGCAATGGCAATGGCAATGGCAATGGCAATGGCAATGGCAATGGCAATGGCAATGGCAATGGCAATGGCAATGGCAATGGCAATGGCAATGGCAATGGCAATGGCAATGGCAATGGCAATGGCAATGGCAATGGCAATGGCAATGGCAATGGCAATGGCAATGGCAATGGCAATGGCAATGGCAATGGCAATGGCAATGGCAATGGCAATGGCAATGGCAATGGCAATGGCAATGGCAATGGCAATGGCAATGGCAATGGCAATGGCAATGGCAATGGCAATGGCAATGGCAATGGCAATGGCAATGGCAATGGCAATGGCAATGGCAATGGCGGCGGACAGGATTCGGGCTGACACGATCTGGATCAAGTTTTACCGGGCGCCGGCTCGGCTAGACTCCTTGCCATGAAAACCCATCTGCGTCTGCTACTCGTCCTGTTGATCAGCCTCGCGCTCCCCGTGAGCAGCATGGCTGCGCTCGAACAGAGCGCAGAACCGTGCCAGATGCAAAGCGACATGGAGAGCTCGGGGCATCTCGCACACCAGGCTGAAGGTCAGGACGAGGATGCGCATTCGCACGAGGGCAATCCACTGTGTGAAAGCGGCCACCAGTGCAAGACCGGCAGCATGTTGCAGGCGGGCATAGCGCAGCCGCATCTGACCGCCTCGCTGCCGCAACTCGCAGTTCATTACCCCGAGTTCTTTCCCGCCCGCTCCAACGCCGACG
This sequence comes from Stutzerimonas chloritidismutans AW-1, assembly GCF_000495915.1. GTDB lineage: Bacteria > Pseudomonadota > Gammaproteobacteria > Pseudomonadales > Pseudomonadaceae > Stutzerimonas > Stutzerimonas chloritidismutans. The sequence goes on along the minus strand of NZ_AOFQ01000060.1, from coordinate 28,706 downwards.
TCTGGCGTCCTCCGCGCTACTGATTCCATCGCTGACCTGACTCGCCCCACGCTCATGCGTTGAGGCGCTGTAGGCATGCCGTTGCGGTATGCAGGAAACCGAGGAATCCAATCCATGATCTCCCGATTGATAGGGAAATACCGGCCGTTCGCGGGCGTGGTGTTTGTCGCCGCGTTCGGCCTGCCCGGCGCAGCCACCGGGCTGACATTCGACGATGCCCTGAGCCTTGCGCAACAGCAGGCGCCGTCGCTACGTGCCGAGGCTTTCAGGCTGCAAGCCGCGCGTAGCGAAGCCATCGCTGCGGGCGAGCTGCCCGACCCGAAACTGCTGCTGGGCCTGCAGAACGTGCCGATTGAGGGTGCCGAGCGCTGGAGCCTCGATGAAGACGGCATGACCATGCGCATGGTCGGCCTGATGCAGGAAGTTCCGAACCGCGACAAGCGCAAGGCACGCCGCGATGCGGCACAGGCGTCTGTCCAGCGCGCAGGTGCCTCGCGCGAGGTGGAAACCCTCAGGGTGCGTCTGGCGACTGCCCAGGCGTGGATCGCCACCCACGCGGTGGAACGCAAGATCCAGCTGTTCAACCAGTTGTTCGAGGAGAACCGCCTGCTCGCCGAAGCAATTCGGGCGCGTATCGCCGGCGGGCGAGGGCAGTTGACCGACAGCGTCGCGGCGAAGCAACAGGCAGCGTTATTGGCTGATCGCCAGGACGAACTGGAGCAGCAGCGCCGCCAGGCACGCGCGGCGCTGGTGCGTTGGGTCGGCAGCGATGGCAATCAACCGCTGCTCGGCGAACCGCCGCGCTGGGCCATTGCCCATGAACAACTGGCGCAGCGGGTCGGCCAGCACCCGCAACTGACCGCCTATGCGCCGCTGACCCAAGTGGCGCAGGCACGCATCCGTGAGGCGACCGCCGAGAAACAGGTCGACTGGAGCTGGGAGGTCAGCTACCTCAAGCGCGGTCGCGAGTATGGCGACATGGTCAATCTGCAATTCAGTTTCGACCTGCCGGTGTTCCAGCGCTCGCGGCAGAACCCGCGGATCGCCGCCCGCTACGCCGAGCTTGAACAACTGGAAGCCGAGCGCGAAGCCATCACGCGCGAGTTCGTTGAGCGGATGGACGTCGAGCTGGCCGAGCTGGATCGCTTGCAGCGCGCACTTGAACGCAACGCAGAGGTGCTGCTGCCGCTGGGAGAGGAAAAGGTGGCGCTGGCGATGGCCGGCTATCGCGCCGGGACCAGCGAATTGAAAGCGGTGCTGACAGCGCGCAACGAGCTGATCGAGACCCGCCTTGAACACATCGACCTGCAGGGTCTGGTAGCCATCGCGGCTGCGCGCCTGCACTTCGCTTACGGAGAAGCCAAATGAGCCGGAATGTTCTCGCAAGCGTCACCCTGGCCGGGGTGACGGCGCTGATCGGCGCGGGTGCCGGCTACTGGCTGGCCAGCTCTGATGACCAGGTGTCCGAACCAGTCGCATCCGCGGTCGAGAGTGACGCCCAGGTGCTGTACTGGTACGACCCGATGGTGCCGCAGCACCGTTTCGAAAAGCCCGGCAAGTCACCGTTCATGGATATGGACCTGGTGCCGCGCTACGTCAATGAGGGCGGCGATGCCGCCACCATCAGTATTGATGCCGGTATCACGCAGAACCTTGGTATTCGCCTGGCAACCGTCAGCCGCGGACAGCTGGTGAATGTGACCGAAGCGGTCGGCTTGCTCGAATACAACGCGCGTGATGTCGCGCTGGTTCAGGCTCGAGCCGGCGGGTTCGTCGAGCGCGTCTATCGGCATGCGCCAGGCGATGTGCTGGACAAGGGCGCAGCGCTGGCCGACCTGCTGATTCCCGAGTGGTCGGCCGCTCAGGAGGAATACCTGGCCCTGCGGCGAATCGGCGAACCAGCGCTGCTGGCGGCCGCACGGCAGCGCCTGCGTCTGGCCGGCATGCCGGCATCGACCATCAGCCAGCTCGAGCGCAGTGGCAAGGTCAACGCGTCCATTACCATTTCCACCCCGATCGGCGGCGTACTGCAGGAGCTGGATGTTCGCGAAGGGATGACGCTTGCGGCCGGTGCGCCGCTCGCGCGGATCAATGGGCTGGACAGCGTCTGGCTGGAAGTGGCGGTGCCAGAGGCGCAGAGCCAGGGTATCCGCGTCGGCCAGCGCGCCACTGCGCGGCTGCCGGCGCTGCCGGGCCAGCTCATCGAGGGTGAGATCACCGCGGTGCTGCCGGAAGCCAATGCTGCAAGCCGTACCCTGCGTGTGCGGGTAGAGCTGCCCAATCCGGACGGACTGCTGCGGCCGGGGCTGACGGCTCAGGCCAGCCTGGCCGGTGGCGACGATGCGTCGGTTCTGCTGATTCCCGGCGAGGCGGTCATTCGAACCGGGCGTCGCAGCCTGGTGATGCTGGCCGAGCCCGGCGGCCGCTATCGCCCGGTGGAAGTCGAGACCGGGCGGGAGAGCGGCAGCCAGACTGTCATCCTCCGCGGCCTGGAGGAAGGTCAGCAGGTGGTTGCGTCCGGCCAGTTCCTGCTGGACTCCGAAGCCAGCCTGCGCGGCATCGTCGCGACGCCCGCGACCAGTGATGTGCAGCACGACCACGACCATGGCCATGCACAGCCGGCACCGACGCTGCATGAATCCGAAGGCCGCGTCATGGCACTCGCCGATGCCCGCGTGAAGATCGCACACGGCCCGTTCCACACGCTTGGCATGCCCGGCATGACCATGGCGTTCGCGGTCGCCGATGCGGCATTGCTGCAGGATATCGAGGTCGAAGACCGGGTCCGTTTCGCCGTTCGGGAAACCGATGCAGGCCTGCTGGTCGAGCGAATTCAGCCGCTGGAGAAGCAGCCATGATCGCCGCGCTGATTCGCTGGTCCGTCCTCAATCGGTTCGTTGTGCTGATGGCGACATTGCTGATGACTGCCGTGGGCATCTGGGCAGTGCGTACCACGCCGATCGACGCGCTGCCTGACCTGTCGGACGTGCAGGTGATCATCCGCACGCCCTATCCGGGGCAGGCGCCGCAGATCGTCGAGAACCAGGTGACCTATCCACTGACCACCACCATGCTTTCGGTGCCTGGAGCAAAGACGGTGCGCGGCTATTCGTTCTTCGGCGACAGCTTCGTCTATGTGCTGTTCGAGGACGGTACCGATCTCTACTGGGCGCGTTCGCGGGTGCTGGAGTACCTGAGTCAGGTGCAGATCCGGCTGCCCGCCAGCGCCAAGCCATCTCTCGGGCCGGACGCTACCGGGGTCGGCTGGATCTATCAGTACGCGTTGGTCGACCGCAGCGGCACGCACGATCTCGCGCAACTACGCAGTCTGCAGGACTGGTTCCTCAAATACGAACTCATCACGCTGCCCAACGTGGCCGAGGTGGCGACCATCGGTGGCATGGTCAAGCAGTATCAGGTCGTGCTCGATCCACTGAAGATGGCCAGCCTTGCCGTCACTCAGGCCGAGGTCATCGAGGCCATCGGCATGGCCAACCAGGAAACTGGCGGCGCAGTACTCGAATTGGCCGAAACCGAATACATGGTCCGCGCCTCCGGCTACCTGCAGACGCTCGAGGATTTTCGCCAGATTCCACTGCAGCTGAGCGCCAGGGGCGTGCCGGTCACGCTGGGCGATGTGGCGCATATCCAGCTCGGCCCGGAAATGCGTCGGGGCATCGCAGAGCTCGACGGGGATGGGGAAACGGTCGGCGGGGTGGTGATCCTGCGCAGCGGCAAGAACGCGCGGGAAACCCTGGCCGCCGTGCACGCCAAGCTCGAAGAGCTGAAAAGCAGCCTGCCCGAGGGTGTCGAAATCGTCACCACCTACGACCGCAGCGAGCTGATCGACCGCGCGGTGGAGAACCTCAGCTTCAAGCTGCTGGAGGAATTCGTCGTCGTCGCACTGGTGTGCGGCATCTTCCTCTGGCACCTGCGCTCTTCGCTGGTGGCGATCGTCTCGCTGCCCATCGGCATATTGATCGCCTTCGCCGTGATGCGTTATCAGGGCATCAACGCCAACATCATGTCGCTGGGCGGTATTGCCATCGCCATCGGTGCGATGGTCGACGCGGCGGTGGTGATGATCGAGAAAGCGCACAAGAAGGCCGAGGCCTGGCGCCACGCCAATCCCGGCAAGACACTGGAGGGTGAGGAGCACTGGCAGGTCATGACCAGCGCAGCGCAGGAGGTCGGCCCGGCGCTGTTCTTCTGCCTGCTGATCATCACCCTGTCGTTCATTCCGGTGTTCACCCTCGAAGCGCAGGAAGGCCGTTTGTTCGGCCCGCTGGCCTTTACCAAGACCTATGCCATGGCCGCAGCGGCGGGGCTTTCGGTGACCCTTGTGCCGGTGCTGATGGGCTACTGGATTCGCGGCAAGCTGCCGGACGAGTCGCGCAATCCGCTCAACCGCGGGTTGATACGGGTCTACCGCCCTGCGCTGGATGCGGTGCTGGATCACCCGAAAATGACCATTGGCGTAGCCGTGTTGATCCTGGCTACCACGCTGTGGCCGATGTCACGCTTGGGCGGGGAGTTCCTGCCACCGATGGACGAGGGTGATCTGCTCTATATGCCTTCGGCGCTGCCGGGGCTGTCAGCGCAGAAAGCCGCGCAGCTGTTGCAACAGACTGACCGCATGATCCGCACGGTTCCGGAAGTCGAAACCGTGTTCGGCAAGGCCGGCCGCGCCGAGTCGGCGACCGATCCGGCGCCGCTGGAGATGTTCGAGACCACCATCCGCTTCAAGCCGCGAGAGCAGTGGCGCGCCGGCATGACCCCTGAGAAGCTGATCGACGAGCTGGACCGGGCAGTGCAGGTGCCAGGCCTGACCAATATCTGGATTCCGCCGATACGCAATCGCATCGACATGCTCGCCACCGGCATCAAGAGCCCGATCGGGGTGAAGATCGCCGGCGCCAACCTGGAGGAGATCGACCGTGTCAGCCAGCAAGTGGAGGCCGTTGCCAGAAAGGTGCCGGGTGTCAGTTCGGCGCTGGCCGAGCGCCTGGTCGGCGGGCGCTACGTCGATATCGATATCGATCGTCGGGACGCCGCCCGCTACGGGCTGAACATCGCCGACGTGCAGTCAATCGTCTCCAGCGCCATCGGGGGCGAGACCGTAGGTGAGACCATCGAGGGCCTGGCGCGCTACCCGATCAGCGTTCGCTATCCCCGCGAATGGCGCGATACTCCCCAGCGGGTGGAGCAGCTGCCGATCCTCACGCCGCAGGGCAGCCAGATCACCCTCGGCAGCGTGGCGCGAGTGCGCATAAGCGACGGCCCGCCGATGCTGCGCAGCGAGAATGCGCGGCTGGCGGGATGGGTATACGTCGACGTGCGCGGCCGGGATATCGCTTCGGTCGTTGCCGATCTGCGCGATGCGGTCAGCACCGAAGTCAGCCTGCTGCCCGGCATGAGCCTGGCTTACTCGGGCCAGTTCGAGTTTCTCGAGCGCGCCAACGAGCGCCTCAAGCTGGTGGTGCCCGCGACGTTGCTGATCATTTTCTTCCTCCTCTACCTGACGTTCGGCCGGCTGGACGAGGCCGTGCTGATCATGCTGACCCTGCCGTTCGCGCTGACTGGCGGCGTCTGGTTCCTCTATCTGATGGGCTACAACCTGTCGGTGGCCACCGGTGTCGGTTTCATCGCGCTGGCGGGGGTCGCTGCGGAGTTCGGTGTGATCATGCTGCTGTATCTGAAAAACGCCTGGGCCGAACAGCAGCGCGACGGGCTGAGCGGCGAGGCCGCGCTGTGCGATGCAATCCGCGAAGGCGCGGTGCAGCGGGTACGCCCGAAGGCGATGACCGTGGCGGTGATTGTCGCCGGCCTGTTGCCGATCCTGCTGGGGGCGGGCACCGGCAGCGAAATCATGAGCCGCATCGCAGCGCCGATGGTCGGCGGCATGCTGAGTGCGCCGCTGCTGTCGCTGTTCGTGATCCCGGCCGCCTATCGTTTGATGCGCAGGCCCAGGAGAGGAACACAGGCGCGGTAGGCTCGGCTACATCAACAATAGGAGGAAGGAGTAGCCGAGCGACCCGAGCAGGAATGCACCGAATCGGCTGTTCCTTTCCGTCGGCAGCTCCTCCTTCAGGACGTTGAGGATGATCGCGCCGGCGATGAAGGCGGTTACGGCCGACACACCCAGCTCCGAGAGCTCGATGACCGAGCCGAACGCCCAGCCGATCAGGGTTGACCCCGCCAGGATCCAGCGGCCGCGTCGGGCAAACAGGTCTTGGTGATCATGCTGAAGGGCCACATCGTTGACCATGAAGTGCAGCGACATGGCCACGGTGTACCAAACCAGTTCCAGCGCCTGGCCGGAATCACGGTTGGCGAGGATATGGCCGATCAGTGCGTTGTAACCGGCAAACGCACCTATGTGCAGCCAGAACACGCCCGCGTGGGAAGGTGCGCCTTCAGGCCGCTCGTCGCGGTGCTGCTTGATCAGCCGCTCGAGCCCGTAGAAGCAGACCAGGCCGACCAGTGCCAGCAGATAGGCATGGTGTTCCAGGTAGCGCAGCGGGTGGAACCCGCTATCCTCCATCACCCTCTGCCCGTCGGCCAGCTCGGGGAGCAGGTGGACGAAGACGTAAGCAACGGCGACGCCGCCGGCCGCGGATAGCCAGCGGCTACGCGGTAACTGGTGGAGTTTGCTCAGTCTACCAGCCAGCATGTGAGTGGCCGTCAGCACCAGTGCGGCGATCAGGGTAAGCATGGGAAATCCAGGGAAGTGGCCATCTGGTTTGTGACTTTGGCCGTTCATCGGCGTTCAGCATGCAATTCGTCGGCAGAGGCGATGGAGTTATGATCTCGATCAGTTACCTGCGTCGTGATCGGCCAGGCCGATGATTTTTTTGATAGAGTTCGCTCCTGAAAAAGCGAGCAGCCAGCCAGCTTTTAGTACGGTCAATGAGGTGTCTGCTTGATTAGGGTGCTGGTGGTCGATGACCACGATCTGGTTCGCACGGGCATCAGTCGCATGCTGGCGGACATCTCCGGTCTTCAGGTGATAGGCCAGGCGGATTCCGGCGAAGACGCCATCCGCAAGGCGCGGGAACTGAAGCCTGATGTGGTGCTGATGGACGTCAAGATGCCGGGCATCGGTGGCCTCGAGGCGACCCGCAAGCTGCTGCGCAGCTACCCCGATCTGAAGGTCATCGCTGTGACCATATGTGAAGAAGACCCTTTCCCGACGCGCCTCCTGCAGGCTGGCGCGGCGGGTTATCTGACCAAAGGTGCGGCGCTGGAAGAAATGGTGCAGGCCATTCGCATGGTATTCGGTGGTCAGCGCTACATCAGCCCGCAGATCGCCCAGCAACTGGCGCTCAAATCCTTCCAGCCGCAGCTCAGCGAATCGCCATTCGATCTGCTCTCGGAGCGGGAAATCCAGATCGCATTGATGATCGCCAACTGCCAGAAGGTGCAGAGCATCTCCGACAAGCTCTGTCTCTCGCCGAAAACAGTCAACACCTATCGTTATCGCATCTTCGAAAAGCTGTCGATTACCAGTGATGTCGAGCTTGCCCTGCTGGCGGTTCGCCACGGGATGGTCGACACCGTCAACTGATGAGCGAAACCTTCGACCCATCGGCGTTCCTGGCCGCCTGCAGCGGCCGGCCGGGCGTCTACCGCATGTTCGACGCACAGGCCAAACTGCTCTACGTCGGCAAGGCCAAGAATCTCAAGAAGCGTCTGGCCAGCTATTTCCGCAAGACGGGCCAGGCGCCGAAGACCGCCGCACTGGTGGCCAAGATCGCTCAGGTCGAAACCACCATCACCGCCAACGAGACCGAGGCGCTGCTGCTCGAGCAGACCCTGATCAAACAATGGCGACCGCCTTACAACATCCTGCTGCGGGACGATAAGTCCTATCCCTATGTGTTCCTCTCGGCCGGTGAGTTTCCACGACTGAGTATTCACCGGGGCGCGAAGAAGGAGCCGGGACGCTACTTCGGCCCCTATCCGAGCGCCGGCGCGATCCGCGAAAGCCTGAGCCTGCTGCAGAAGGCTTTCTTCGTACGCCAATGCGAAGACAGCTACTACCGCAACCGCACACGTCCCTGCCTGCAGTACCAGATCAAGCGCTGCAAGGCGCCGTGCGTAAATCTGGTCGAGCCGGAGGAATACGCCGAGGACGTACGACATTCGGTCATGTTCCTCGAAGGCCGTAGCAATGCGCTGGCCGAAGAGCTGTCACGCAATATGGAAAAGGCGGCGATGAACCTCGATTTCGAGCGTGCCGCCGAGATTCGCGATCAGATCGGCATCCTGCGTCGCGTGCAGGATCAGCAGAGCATGGAGGGCGGTACTGGCGACGTGGATATCGTCGCCGCGGTGGTCAGCCCGGGCGGCGCCTGCGTTCACCTGATCACCGTGCGTGGCGGCCGGGTGCTGGGGAGCAAGAATTTCTTCCCGCAGGTGGCTATCGAGGAAAGTGTCGCCGAGGTGCTGCAGGCGTTTCTCGAGCAGTACTACCTGGGAGCCGCCGAACGCGATCTGCCGGGAGAGCTGATCGTCAACGCCGTGCACGAGGACTTTCCGACGCTGATCAGTGCCATCGCCGAGCTGCGCAGCTTCGATCTGACCATTACCCATCGCGTACGTGGCACGCGTGCGCGCTGGCAGCAGCTGGCGCTGACCAACGCGGAACAGGCGATGGCTGCACGCCTGGCCAATCGTCAGCATCTGTCCGCTCGGTTCGACGCGCTGGCCGAAGCGCTGGAACTCGACGAACCGCCGATGCGCCTGGAATGCTTCGACATCAGCCATTCCAGCGGCGAGGCGACGGTGGCGTCCTGCGTGGTCTTCGGGCCGGAGGGACCGCTGAAGTCGGACTATCGACGCTACAACATCGAGGGTGTTACCGCGGGTGATGACTATGCGGCGATGCACCAGGCGCTGTCCCGGCGTTTCCGCAAGGCAGCGGAGGGCGAGGGCAAGCTACCGGACATCCTGCTGGTCGATGGCGGCAAGGGCCAGCTGAACATGGCGCGTGAAGTGCTCGAAGAACTGGCCGTGCCGGATCTGATCCTGCTCGGCGTGGCCAAGGGTGTGACGCGCAAGCCGGGGCTGGAAACCCTTTACCTCAACGATGCGGCTCACGAGTTCACGCTTCCCGCAGACTCGCCGGCGCTGCACCTGATCCAGCAGGTGCGCGACGAGGCGCACCGTTTCGCCATTACCGGCCACCGTGCCAGACGCGGAAAAGCGCGGCGAACCTCGACGCTCGAAGGTGTCCCTGGCATCGGACCGAAGCGCCGTCGCGAACTGCTTACGCATTTCGGCGGTCTTCAGGAACTGTGCAGAGCCAGCCTCGACGAGATCGCCAAGGCTCCCGGCATCAGTAAAAAGCTTGCCGAGTCGATTTATGCCGCCCTGCACAGTGAGTAAACTGTCCCCGAATTCCGCCGATCAGTGGTACCGATGAATATCCCGAACTTGCTCACCGTTCTACGCGTGCTGCTGATACCCATCTTCATTCTGCTGTTCTATCTCCCGTTCTACTGGAGCTACCTGGCCGCGAGTGCAGTATTCACCGTTGCGGCGCTGACCGACTGGCTCGATGGCTACCTGGCGCGCCGTCTCGAGCAAAGCACGCCGTTCGGTGCCTTTCTCGATCCGGTGGCCGACAAGCTGATGGTCGCTGTAGCGCTGGTGTTGCTGGTCGAAGAGCATTCGAACCTCTGGCTGACATTGCCGGCAGCAATCATCATCGGTCGGGAGATCGTCGTCTCGGCCTTGCGCGAATGGATGGCCGAGCTGGGCGCTCGCGCGCAGGTGGCGGTGTCGAACCTGGGCAAGTGGAAGACCGCTGCGCAGATGGTCGCGCTGGTGATCCTGCTGGCCAATCCGCCGCAGCCAACAATCTGGGTCGGGCTGGGTTATGCGCTGTTGATCGTGGCGGCGGGGCTGACGCTTTGGTCGATGATCAATTACCTGATGGCTGCCTGGCCGCACCTGAGCACCTCAGAAAAGAAATAAAAACTTTTTTAATCAAGGGGTTGACGGCAGCATTCGATTGTATAGAATGGCGTCCGTCACCAAGACAACGCGGGAATAGCTCAGTTGGTAGAGCACGACCTTGCCAAGGTCGGGGTCGCGAGTTCGAGTCTCGTTTCCCGCTCCAGTTTGTAAGATCGCGCCGCAGTAATAATGCGGCGCCTTCGTTTTGAGGCCGGTTGGCAGAGTGGTTATGCAGCGGATTGCAAATCCGTGTACGCCGGTTCGATTCCGACATCGGCCTCCATATTGAAAAGCCCCAAGCAACTAGTTGCTTGGGGCTTTTTCTTTTGCGCGGCTAAAAGCCAAGCATCTTGATACGCCAATTAGTTTGGCAACGAGCGACTCCGTAAAGGCTATCTATACTTCGAGAGCGCCTTTCGCGCGAGGAGAACAGCCATGCGACGCCTCACAGCTTTTACCCTTGCCGTCCTGTTCAGCACGCCGCTGCTGGCGATGCACTGTCCCATGGACATGGCCAAGATTGATGAGCAGCTCGAAACCAATCCGCCCAAGGATGCCGCTACGCTGCAGCAAGTTCGTGAGTTGCGTGCTGAGGGCGAGCAGCTGCATCAGGCTGGCAAACATGCCGATTCGGTAAGGGTGCTTGGCAAAGCGCTGTATCTGTTGGGGCTGAAGCCCTGATCAGCGCGCCCGGCGCAAGCCGACCAGCAACCAGAACAGCAGTCCCAGTATCGGGAAGACGGCAATACCGATTGCCCAAAGCGCCTTTGCGCCTACGGTTCGCTCACTTTTGAAGACGCTGATGATCGCAAGCAGATTCGCGGCTATCAGCGCTCCCGCGGCCGCTATGGCCAGGTACGTCATCGAATCGGACACTTCTCGCTCCTCCTGACAGTTCAACTATGAGGTCGTGAACTGCACAGGACGGTTCCGTTCGACAGTCGTGCCGCATTTGCAGCATTGCGATGGGATCACTCAGCCCAGCAGCTGCTCAAGCTCATCGCTGCTCGGCACCTTGCCCTCCACGACAATCTCCTCATCAACTGCGAGCGCAGGGGTGCGCATGACGCCCGCGTCGATGATGGCGTTTACGTCGGTGACTTTCTCGACCTCGAACTCCAGGCCGAGTCGCCGCGCGGCAGCTTCGGCGTTGGCGCAAAGCTGTTGGCACTTGGCGCAGCCAGACCCATAAACAGTCAGTTTCATTGTCGTCCTCACATCAGTTGGCCATAGAGATAGCCGCTGAGCGTGGCCATGACCACTACCAGCGAGCAGTACACGATCGTTTTCTGCGTGCCGAGCACGGTACGAATCACCAGCATGTTCGGTAGCGACAATGCAGGCCCCGCCAACAGGATTGCCAGTGCCGGGCCCTTGCCCATTCCTGCGCCCAACAGACCTTCCACGATGGGCACTTCGGTCAGGGTAGAAAAATACATGAAGGCGCCGAGGACCGAGGCGAGGAGGGTGGACGTGAAGCTGTTGTCGCCCACAGCCCAGACGACCCACTCGCTGGGAATCAGCCCTTCGTGGCCGGGGCGGCCGAGCAGCATGCCGGCGATCAGCACCCCGCCAAGCAGTAACGGCATGATCTGTTTGGTGAAGTCCCAGCTCTGACCGACCCATTCCTGGCTTGCTGCGTTCTGGCGACTGGCCTGTAGCATCAACCCCGCGATGCCTATGACCATGGCAAGCTCTGGCCATTGAGGCGCAAGCAGAGCGCTCGCAGCGACCAGCGCGCCAATCATGAACAACGGTCGTACCGACCAGTTCCAGCGACGCACCAGCAATGACGCCAGCAAGATGGCGAGGGTTGCGGTGATCGGCCACTTCCAGGCATGCACGGCCATCCAGGCCGAGTTCTCCGCGCTGGCCCAGTTGGCGAATACCAGAATGCCGATCATCAAGCTGAACAAGGCGACGATGTCGCCGAGCGGGTGCCCGTCGTCGTCACCGGCGAAACCGCGGGCACTTTTGGCCGCACGTGCAGCCTCCTCGCGGCGGTAGAGCAGGTGCATGATGGCGCCGATTACCAAGGCGAACACGATGGCACCAACGGCTCGAGCGATCCCGAGCTCGGCGCCAAGCACCTTGGCGGTGACCACGATGGCCATGACGTTGATCGCCGGCCCCGAATAGAGAAAGGCGATTGCTGCACCCAAGCCGGCACCGCGCCTGTAGATGCCGCCAAACAGCGGCAATACGGTGCAGGAGCACACCGCCAGCAGCGTGCCGGCGATGGATGCCACACCGAACGCCACGGGCTTCGGCGAAGCCGGGCCCAGGTGCTTCATCACTGCGCCCTGGCTGATGTAGACGGCCATTGCGCCCGCGATGACGAAGGCTGGCAGCAGGCAGAGGATCACATGTTCACGGGCGTACCACTGCGTCAGGCGCAGGCCTTCCAGTACTGCGTTTTCGAAACGGGGCTGGCCCATCGGCAGGAAGAAGATCAGCAGGAACGCCGCGCACATTCCGAGCAGCACTTTGGCTTCGGTGGGATGGCGCCGCCAGAAATTACCCAAGTGCGCTCTCAGCGAAATTGGTGTGTCACTGGTCGAGGCAGGCTGCTCTTGTGCGGGGCTGTCCATGTCTGTGGTCCTCTCAGGCGTCTGCATCGATGGTAGTCAGCCTGCGCGCCGCCCTGCTGATCAGGGTCAAGCGAAGGTGAGTGGTTCCAGCTCAATCAGCCGGCAACGCCCGGTTGTACCAGTCACGGCTGCGGTTGATGCTGCGCACCAGCCAGAGCATAACCGGCACCTCGATCAACACGCCCACAACAGTCGCAAGGGCCGCACCGGAATTGAAACCATAGAGCACGATTGCAACGGCAACCGCTAGTTCGAAGAAATTCGAAGCACCGATCATTGCAGATGGGCCGGCAACATCATGGCGAACCAGGAAGCGACGGTTGAGCCAGTAGCCGAGCCCGGCGATGAATAGTGTTTGCAGCAGGATCGGTACCGCGAGCATGGCGATGATCAACGGCTGGGCCACGATCGCTTCGCCCTGGAAGGAGAACAGCAGGACGAGGGTCGCCAGCAACGCCACGATGGAAAATGGCTGCACCTTCGCCAGTGCCGCCTGAAAGGCCGGCTCACCGCGCTTCATCAGCCGGCCGCGAATGAACTGGGCGATGGCCAGCGGAATGACGATGTACATCACTACCGAGAGCAACAGGGTATCCCAGGGCACTGGAATCGACGACACGCCGAGCAGCAGGGCGACGATTGGCGCAAAGGCAAACACCATTACCACGTCGTTCAGCGCCACCTGGGTCAGGGTGAAATTGGCGTTGCCGTTGCAGAGATTGCTCCAGACGAAAACCATCGCCGTGCAGGGTGCGGCGCCCAGGAGGATCAGGCCAGCCATGTAGCTATCGAGCTCGGAAGCCGGGAGCCACGGCGCGAAGACATGTTTTATGAATACCCAGCCGAGCAGGGCCATGGTGAATGGCTTGACCGCCCAGTTGACGAACAGCGTGATGCCCATGCTCGCCCGTTGTGCATAAACCTCCCGCAGCGCCGAGAAATCGATTTTCATTAGCATCGGGATGATCATCACCCAGATCAGCAGGCCGACCGGAATGTTCACATGGGCGATTTCCAGCGCGCCGACCGCTTGTGCGGCAGCGGGCAGTCCCAGACCGAGGAGGGTGCCGGCAACGATGCAGAGAAAGACCCAGAGCGTCAGATAACGCTCGAAGAATCCGAGCGGGACGCCGGCCGCTTTCTTCCCGGCCACTTCACATTGACTGGACATCGCTAATTACACCTTTTCGCATGATGATCGGGATTGCATCGGTGGTTGCTAGGGGCGCTGCGGGGACGTTGCGGCAAGTGCCTGAACTACCTCATCGACGGTACTTCGCGCCGTGCGAGTGACGCCGATCAGCGTGGCAGATGCCATGCCGGTCCAGTCGCCGTAGCCCACCAGCCAGAGATTGGGTTGCTTCACGACACGGGTTCCTTCTACCTGTACTTTGCCATCGGCCTCGATGATGCCGAGTTCACGAAGATGATCCAGTGCCGGGCGGAAACCTGTGCACCAGATCACCGCGTCCAGGTCCTCACGACGCCCATCCGCCCACTCGACTCCCGTTTCGGTGAAGCGCGCGAAGGGGCGCTCGGCCACCAGAACGCCGCGCTCGCGAGCTTCGCGCACCGGCGGCACCATGACGATGTCACCGAAGCCGCCGGCCGGCTCGTCGATGCTGTGTCCCTCCTGCTGCGCCTTCCAGCGCGCGGTGGCGCGCTCGAACAGCACGCGGCCGTCGACATCGTCGGGCAGAAACGCAGGTGGCTCCTGAGTGACCCAGCGTGTCTCGCTGACTCTGGATAGCTCGGCGAGGACCTGCGCGCCGGAGTTTCCACCGCCTACCACCATCACCCGTTTACCTGCGAAGGGACCAGGGTCACGGTAGTGAGCCGAGTGAATCTGCGCACCCTGAAAAAGCTCGCGCCCTTCATAAGGCGGAATGAAAGGCTTGCTCCAGGTGCCCGTCGCACTGATGACTGCGCGAGCCAGCCAATGCTGATCGCCTGCTCGCACAAGCCAGAGATCGTCGAGGCGGCTGATCGTATCGACTCGAACCGATCGCTGAATGGGAAACCGGTAGCGATCTTCGTAGCGTCGCAAATAATCGATAACATCGCTGCGCGTGGGATTGCCCGGCTCGACCGGAGCAGGCATCGGCCAGCCGGCAATCGAGCTCCAGGCGGCGGGTGAGAACAGTCTCAGCGACTCCCAGGCGTGCAGCCATGCGCCGCCGGGACTGGGCTGTTCATCCAACAGCAGATAGGACAGCGACGTGCGGCGCAGAAAGTACGCAGTCGTCAGGGCGGACTGTCCTGCGCCAATGATGATGACATCGAGAACATTGGGTGCTGTCATCAAGCGGCTTCCGTAAAGGCGGACATTCGTTCGAATAAATATATGCGATGCGGAATATACGCCTCTTGTTCCGGCGCAACAAACTCGCCTTTGACAGCGCGCAGTAAATAGCTGGCCTAGCTCGAGAGAGCTTTACTTGCTTATGCGCTAAGCAATATATTCGGCCAAGCATATGTTATGGGAAACGACTTCATGGCCTACAAATCGCGTGTCCTGTTCGTCTGCGTCGCCAACTCGGCACGCTCCCAGCTCGCCGAGGCGTTGCTGCGGCATACCGATTCGGAGCACTTCGAGGCGTTCAGTGCAGGCACCGCTCCCACCCAGGTCGATCTACGAGCGTTGGCAGCGCTCGAGCAGCTTGGCGTTGCGACAGTGGGATTGCACAGCAAATCGCTGGAGGAAGTGGAAGGGCAACCGTTCGATTTCGTGATCACGCTGTGTGATAAGTCATCGTTGGAATGCCTTGCACTGCCTGGTGCGGGCGAGTACATCGCCTGGAACTTCGAAGACCCTGCCACCAGCGACCAACCGGATGCCTACCGGCACACGCTTCACGAGATACATGAGCGGATCAAGATGTTCGTGTTGGTCAAGAACAAGCGCTGAGAAGATATCAATGGTCGAGCACCTGACACCTACCACTGTATTCAAATGCCTGGCAGACGAGACTCGCGTGCGGATCGCGTTGCTCGTCGCCCGTGAAGGCGAATTGTGTGTCTGCGAGCTGACCTGTGCTCTGGATGAAAGCCAGCCAAAGATCTCGCGGCATCTGGCGCTGCTGCGCGGATGCGGAATTCTGGAAGACCGCCGTCAGGGCCAATGGGTTTACTACCGACTCCACCCGCACCTGCCTGACTGGGTGACCGACATGCTGCAGCCGATCCTGGCCGCCAACAAGAATTGGCTGGGCGATAACGTGCAGCGCCTCGAAAGTATGCGCAACCGCCCAGAACGCGCCAGCTCATGCGCCTGAATCAAGAACGACCATGAAGATTCTCTTTCTCTGCACCGCCAACAGCTGCCGCAGCATTCTGGCCGAGGCGCTGTTTAACCATCTCGCGCCGGCCGGCATGCGCGCGTTCAGCGCCGGCAGCGAGCCAAGAGGCGAAATCAATCCACTGACGCTTGAGGCGCTGGCGCGGGCCGGCATTGCGGCTGATGGCTTGTATAGCAAGAGCAGCGACGCGCATCAGGCGCTGAATCCCGACTTCGTCATTACCGTCTGCGACAAGGCCGCTGGCGAATCGTGCCCGGTGCATTTCGGCCCAGCCACCAAGGCGCACTGGGGGCTTGCCGATCCTTCCGAGAGCGTCGGTGGTCCCGAGGAAATAAAAGCGGCGTTCGATGCCACGCTGTTCAGACTCAAGCTACGTTTCACCGCGTTTCTCGCGCTACCGCTCGCTCAACTGGATGCCGCTACGCTGAGAACCGAGCTGGCACGCATCGGCACACTTTGAACCTAGCAGGACATGCCTAATGAACGACGATCTGCCCAATATCGACCCAGATCTGCTGGATATGCCTGATCTGGACAAGCTTGCTCTGCCGGCAGGTCCAGAACACAGGCCACGCATCCTGCTGCTCTATGGCTCTAACCGGGAGCGCTCCTACAGTCGCCTGCTGGTACAGGAAGCTGCGCGCCTGCTCGAGCGTTTCGGTGCCGAGACGCGCATATTCAATCCGTCCGGATTGCCGCTGCCGGACGATGCACCGGACAGCCATCCGAAGGTGCAGGAGCTGCGCGAGCTGATGCAGTGGTCGGAAGGTCAGGTGTGGTGTTCGCCGGAGCGTCACGGCTCGATGAGTGCGGTGTTCAAGGCGCAGATCGACTGGGTGCCGCTGGCCATGGGCGCGGTGCGGCCGACACAGGGCAAGACGTTGGCGATCATGCAGGTCAGTGGCGGCTCTCAGTCGTTCAACGCACTGAACCAGATGCGCGTGCTGGGCCGCTGGATGCGCATGATCACCATCCCGAACCAGTCCTCGGTGGCCAAGGCCTTTCTCGAATTCGACGACGCCGGCCGGATGAAGCCCTCGGCCTACTACGACCGCGTGGTGGATGTGATGGAGGAGCTGATCAAGTTCACCCTGCTGGTACGCGGTCGGGCCGACTACCTGGTCGATCGTTATTCGGAACGCAAGGAGTCGGCCGAAGCGCTGTCCCGTCGCGTCAATCAACGCTCCATCTGACTTTCAGGAATCGCCCGCGTGTCCCATCCCTACGACATCCTCGATGTACCCGGCAGCGCCGGTCAGCTGATCTTCACACCGTGCCCCGGCAGCAAGGGCACCAGCGTCGACGAGGCGCTGGCTACCCTGCAAGCGGCCGGCGCTGACGCGCTGATCACCCTGATGCCTGCTGAAGAGCTGGCGCGCAACGAAGCGACGCAGCTGACGCAGCTCTGTGCCGAGCGCGGCCTCGAGTGGTTTCACCTGCCGGTGGCTGACGAACAGGTGCCGCTGGCGGACTTCGACCAGGCCTGGGAACAGTCGGCGGATCGGATCAATGAGCTGCTGGATGCCGGCAAGCGCATCGCCATTCACTGCAAGGGCGGCTCCGGTCGTACGGGCCTGATCGCAGCGCGCATCCTGATAGACCGCGACGTGCCGCGCGCAACCGCCATCGCCAGCGTCCAGGCGTTGCGCCCCAAGGCTATCCAGCATCCGGCCCATGTCGGCTGGATCGAACGCTTCGGCGCATGACGGGCTTCGCATGCTGAATACGCTTGGCCTGTTCGTCATTACCGCGATAGCGGAGATCGTCGGCTGCTATCTGCCATACCTCTGGCTGAAACAGGGCAAGAGTATCTGGTTGCTGCTGCCAGCTGCGCTTTCCCTCGCGCTGTTCGCCTGGCTGCTGTCGCTGCATCCCACCGCCGCCGGGCGCGTGTATGCGGCGTACGGCGGCGTGTATGTCGGCGTGGCGCTGGTCTGGCTGTGGCTGGTCGATGGTGTTCGCCCGACCTGGTGGGACCTGCTTGGCTGCGCCGTTGCGATGCTGGGCATGGCGATCATCATGTTTGCGCCACGAACTTCCTGATTCACCTTTCAAAAGCGAGTCATCCATGAGCATCAAAGTTGGCATCAACGGCTTCGGCCGCATCGGACGTCTGGCACTGCGCGCAGCGTGGGACTGGCCGGAGCTGGACTTCGTGCAGATCAACGATCCGGCAGGGGACGCGGCGACCCATGCGCACCTGCTGAACTTCGACTCCATTCACGGTCGCTGGCAACACGAAGCGGGATCCGATGGCGACTGTCTGGTGATCGACGGTCAGCGGGTAAAGGTCAGCGCCAACAAGGCGATCAGCGAAACCGACTGGTCGGGCTGCGATCTGGTCATCGAGGCCAGCGGCAAGATGAAGACCGTTGCCGTGCTGCAGCAATATCTGGAGCAGGGCGTCAAACGCGTCGTGGTCAGCGCGCCGGTGAAGGAGCCGGGTGCACTGAACATCGTCATGGGCGTCAACGATAGTCTGTTCGATCCGGCGCAGCATCGCATCGTCACCGCGGCATCCTGCACCACCAACTGCCTGGCGCCGGTGGTCAAGGTGATCCATGAGCAGCTCGGCATCCGCCACGGGTCGATCACCACCATCCATGACCTGACCAATACCCAGAGCATTCTCGATCAGCCGCACAAGGACCTGCGCCGCGCTCGGGCCTCGGGCATGAGCCTGATTCCCACGACTACCGGCTCGGCCACGGCGATCGCTGAAATCTTCCCGGAGCTGCGCGGCAAGCTGAACGGCCATGCCGTGCGCGTGCCGCTGGCCAATGCCTCGCTGACCGATTGCGTGTTCGAAGTGGAGCGCGCTACCGATGCCGCTGAGGTGAACCAGCTGCTCAAGGCCGCGGCAGAGGGCGAGCTGAAGGGCATCCTCGGATATGAGGAGCGGCCGCTGGTTTCCATCGACTACCGCACCGACCCGCGCTCGTCGATCATCGATGCGCTGTCGACCATGGTGGTCAACGGCACTCAGGTGAAGATCTACGCCTGGTACGACAACGAATGGGGCTACGCCAACCGCACCGTGGAGCTGGCGCGCATGGTGGGGCTGGCAGGGTGAGATGCCGCTGAGAGGCGTTCGCTGAGAGCGGTGCGGGCTATGGAAGAAGGGCAGGTAGGGTGGGCTGGAGCCCACCCTACGGCAAATCCGTGACTCGAATCCCCGACTCTTTTCTCGGCATGCCACGCCATCGCCAATCTAGCTGCGCAGTACACCTGCTCAATCAATCCGGAACCGACCATGCAAGCCTTTGCCAGATTGTCCCCCGAGGTGCGCCAGTACCTGATCGTCACAGGTAACTACTGGGCGTTCACGCTCACCGACGGCGCGCTGCGCATGCTGGTGGTGCTGCATTTCCATTCGTTGGGCTACACGCCACTGCAGATCGCGGCGCTGTTCCTGTTCTACGAGGTGTTTGGTGTTGTCACCAATCTGGTTGGCGGCTATCTCGGCGCTCGACTCGGCCTGAACCGGACGATGAACCTTGGCCTGGCGATGCAGGTGGTGGCGCTGCTGATGCTCACCGTGCCAGCGGCGTGGCTGACGGTGCCTTGGGTGATGGGTGCGCAGGCGTTGTCCGGTATCGCCAAGGACCTGAACAAGATGTCGGCCAAGAGCTCGATCAAGCTCCTGGTACCCGACAGCCAGCAGGGCACGCTGTACAAGTGGGTGGCCATCCTCACCGGCTCGAAGAACGCCCTCAAGGGCGTGGGGTTTTTCCTCGGTGGCGCACTGCTGACGCTGCTGGGATTCGGCGGCGCGGTCCTGGCGATGGCTGCGGTGCTAGCCGTGATCTGGATCGGCAGCCTGGTGCTGTTGAAAAAGGATCTTGGCAAGGCGAAGGCCAAACCGAAGTTCAAGGACATCCTCTCCAAAAGCCAGGCAATCAACGTGCTGTCGGCCGCGCGGCTATTTCTCTTCGGGGCTCGTGATGTCTGGTTCGTCATCGCGCTACCGGTGTACCTGAGCACCGTCTTCGGCTGGAATTTCTGGATGGTCGGTGGCTTTCTGGCCTGCTGGATCATCGGCTACGGCATCGTCCAGTCGATGGCGCCGGCCATTACCGGCAAGCGCAGCGGCAAGGTACCGGATGGGCGTGCGGCCTTCATCTGGGCCGCGCTGCTGGCGGCGCTACCCGCGGCAATCGCTGTGGGCCTGACAACTGATGCATCGCCCCAATGGGTGCTGATCGGTGGGCTGCTGCTATTCGGTGCGCTGTTCGCGGTGAACTCCTCGTTGCATAGCTACCTGATTGTCAGCTATGCCAAGGAAGACGGCGTTTCGCTGGACGTGGGCTTCTACTACATGTCCAACGCCATGGGGCGGTTGATCGGTACCCTGCTCTCCGGCTGGGTGTTCCAGGCCTATGGGTTGCAGGCTTGCCTGTGGGTTTCGTCACTCTTCGTGCTGCTCGCCGCGATTATCTCGCTGCGTCTGCCTCGTCACACGCAATAGCTGATTAGGGAAGGTCGGGCGCGCACGCCCGACCCGTATCGCTTAGTAGGTGTACTGCAGTTGTGCCCAGAGTTTCTCGGTGTCCACCGAATAGTCGTCCGCGTCATAGCCGGCGTACTTGACCGTTGCGACCAGCCCTTTGACCAGCGGGATGGCGCGGCTGTAACCGATGTTGATCTCTTCCCCGTACTGCTCGCCGCCGCGTTCGGCGCGGAAATCGTGGTACCAGGCCTGCAGCGTGCCGCCGAAGAGCGATAGTGTGCCCCCCAGGTAAACGTCCTGCACACCGTCCGCCGGCGTCAAGAGGAAGGTATCGGCCCAGCCCTGAAAGGCGTGCTTGGTGGCCAACGGCGTCTGGAAGGCGCGATTGCCCGGCCCCGAGTCGCCGCCCAGTACTTCCACGCCCGCTTTAAGAGTCGCACCCTTGAGGGCGTAGCCAAGTTCGGCCAGGTAGTACTCGCTGCTCAGCTCCTGTGGATTGTCGGCGTAGTCCTGCTGGCGTGCATATTCAAGCGCATAGCTGATGCCGTGGAGGGCACCGTTCAGACGCAGACCTGTGGTCTTGCTGGACAGGGTGCCGAGCGCAGCGGCGGGGGCAGCGGCGATGTTGTCCAGTCCCAGCAGATAGCTGTAGGCGGTGGCCGTCAGCGCCGGTGAGTGAGCGTAGCGGGCGTTGAACAGATGGCTGTGGCCTTCGATATTGGCCGGGTTGGCGCGATTGTCGAAACGGTTGTCGCCCGGGCCGAAGATCGTGTTGATGTTGTTGATGTAGGCGTAAGTCAGGGTCAGCTTGTCGAGCGGTTGCAGCTGGCCCAGCACGCCGTCGTAGGTTTGTTCGTTCTGCCGCCAACCGACGCCACCGACGAAGCGCTGGTTGTCCAGATTGATGCGCTGACGGCCGACAATGGCGCTGCCGAGTTCGTGGTCGTAGCGCAACAGCGCCTGGTTGATTTCGCTGCCCTCGGGGTCGGCTACCACGGAGTAATCGGTCTGGCCGTTGCGTGTGCTGTTGTAGGCCGCATCACCCAGGCGGCTTACGTTGTCTGCCTCGACCAGAGCCGACAGGCCGTACCACTTGCCGGTCTGAAAGCCGACGCGGGTGCGCAGCGTCTGGGCGTTGGCGTGCTCAAGTGCGTTGTCCTGATCGACGTGCTCGTAGCGATAGCGCACATCCAGAATCGGTTTCGCGTCGGTGAACAAGCTGCTGAAGGTTTCCTGAGCGAAAACCGCCGGACTGCATAACAGCCCAGCGCTCAGCAGGTAGGGGGTCAGATGATGGGGATGCAGGTTCTTCATGTGCCGCTCCTTGGTTGACATCGGAGCGAAAGATAGGCTGCTTACTATTTTTGCCATTGACAGCCGTCAAGGCCACAGAAAAGCTCTGGAACAGGCCTTGCGACCCGTTCGCGAGGCCTGACAGGAGTCGAGCTCAGCTGTGTACAGCGGTTCTCAGCATGCCGATATCATGTGCGGCGCGCTGAATCAGTGCGGCAGCGTTCGGCCCGGCCTTGTCATGACCGTTACGACGCCCGCGGCGCCAATGCACCATGGGCTGGAGTGCACTGATATCCGATCGGGTAACCAGTTCTTCGAGTGATCGCTTGCTCATGTTCGCGTCCTCACGTCGTGAGTTCGGTGGAGCGTCCTTGCGCCATGGGGAGTCCATGAGCAGACGATGCGCGATGATTGTTACAGCGGTTTGGCAGCACGGCGCAATCGGATGGCCGGTGCAGGGAGGAGAAGACGGCTAACGCGCCAGCATCAGACTTCGGTGATCGCGCTGACGCTGGTGATGCCAGCGTTCCAGATCATCTCGTAGTGTGCGGTCTGAACGATGGACAGTACGCGCCGCGGCGTCATGAGTGCCCAGCAGTGCCGGCCTGGGCTACGTACCGAGTGATACCGCAACCCGGGGAATCCCTCTTGCCTGGCGAGGCGACCGAACTGGCGGGACTGGAAGTAATCATCCGCGTCGTAGATCGGATCCGACATCGACACGCTCGTGGCATCCAGCAGCCCGGCCTCGTTGAACTGACATGACAACCCGCGGAAAACGAACCGCTCGAAGTTCAAGCCTACGACATTCGACCAGTAGTGCTCCTGGTGATACCGCACCTCGGCCAGTGCCGTTTCCATGCTGTCGGCCAGATACAACACGCCGTAGCTGCCATCGCTGAAACGAGAGCCGGCTGGATTCACGTGGGTGAACGGCGCCGTAGCGTAGGAGCAGCCCGGAATGCCGAATGGTATTTCTGACCGAGGAATCAGCTCAAGGCGGCCAGTTTCGTTGTGCAATCTCGGGTTTGTCAGCGCCTGTAACTGATAGAGGATTTCAAATTCCTCGGCGTCGGCTACGTCATCGAACAGGTCGATGGGGGGATACTTGGAGTTCACCAGCCGATAGGCCTGACAACGGGCATCGGCCCGCACGGGAAGCCCTTTCGGCACTACCACTGCGCGCCTCGCAGGCTGTCGATACGGCGGAACGACTCGTACAGGGAAATCATGTCCCCCTGAGCCATTACCTCCAGTGGCGATCGCCCGTTGAAGAATTCGTTGTGATTGGGCATTGCCGCAAAGCCGCAAGTGTTTTCCGGGTTATCGAAGATCAGCCGCAGTGCTGCGTGGATGTTGAGAATAAAACTGACGCGCTGCATCTGGTCGGGGTCCAGACTGACCGACCAATCTGCATTGCGGAGTTTGGCCCGTGCGTGAGTACTGCGGGAGATACGCAGTATCCGACAGGCCTGTTCGGTAGACGCCTGCCATTTTTCGAGAACGTTCACCGCGGTTCGAAGGCCGGCGGCGCACTGGTCTTTGGTAAACGCGGGTGCCTGAAGAGTCGCAGTCATGGCAATTGCTCGATTAATTCCATGGACTCAGGATAGCATCTTATGTGTCTGTAGACACAATTACGCACACGCTATCTTTCTGGACATTGATAACGGCAACAGTGAGTGCCGGTAAGTTCGATATGAACTTAGCCAACAACCAGGCTGGTCATTGCGTTCGGTGGGTAAGGAGTTTGCCAGGCGTTACAGTGGTGACGGGAGTGCTCGGGTCAATTGCACAGCAATGCGCAAATGACAGGGCGAAAGCTGGAAGGCTGAAAGCCGCGTAAAGACTGGTGCCCGGAGCGGGGGTCGAACCCGCATACCCTTTCGGATGAGAGATTTTAAGTCTCTTGCGTATACCAATTTCGCCATCCGGGCGGAGGCTGCGTAGCAGTGCGCCGATGGGGAATCGGCGGCGCAGGACTATAGCGAGCCTCCGGACACCACGCAACCCGAACGGCGCCGTTGCGTGGCCTCAGTCGCTGGAAACTGGCGAAAGCTGCCACCAGCTCGGCAGCAGGCGGCGTATCTGCGACCGGCCGAAACGGTCGTCGATCAGGTGCACGACTCCTTCATCGCTCTGTGTGCGGATAACCCGCCCCGCAGCCTGCACGACTTTCTGCAGCCCGGGGTAGAGGTAGGTGTAGTCGTAACCCAGGCCGCGGCCGAATAGCTGCTCAAGGCGTGCCTTGAACTGCTCGTTGACCGGATTGACCTGTGGCAGGCCGAGGGTGGCGATAAAAGCGCCAATCAAGCGGTTGCCTGGCAGGTCGATGCCTTCGGCGAATGCGCCGCCGAGCACCGCAAAACCGACGCCCTTGCTGTGTTCGGTGAATCGGTCGAGAAATGCACTGCGGGCCGCTTCCTGCATGCCGCGAGTCTGCTCCCAGAAGGGCACGTCCGGATACTGCTCGCGCAGCAGGGCGGTCACCTGTTGCAGGTAATCAAAGCTGCTGAAGAACGCCAGGTAGTTGCCGGCGCGCTCGCGATATTGCTGGGCGATGAGCGCGACCACGGCACCCAGCGAGGCCTGGCGGTGCTGATAGCGGGTCGAGACATGCTCGGCCAGGCATACCCGCAGCTGATCGGCCTGGAATGGCGATTCGACCTCGATCCAGGCGCTACCCGTGGGCAGGCCCAACATATCGGCATGGAACCGGCGCGGGTTCAGCGTGGCCGAGAACAGCACCGTCGAACGAGCCTGTTCTAACCGTGGCGCGAGGAAGGGCGCTGGAACCACATTGCGCAGGCACAGCATCGAACGCTTGGTCTTGCCGCGGCCAGTTGCGGGTAACAGGCTGATATCGAACAACGAATGCTCGCCGAACAGTTCGGCGATCCGGCAGAAATGCATGGCATCGAAATAGGCCCGTTGCAGCTCTGCATCCAGCCCGCCGGGCTGTTCGCCAAGGTAATCGGTGACGGCGCTGACGGCCTGTTGCAGCGCGCCGAGCAGCTTGAG
This sequence comes from Stutzerimonas chloritidismutans AW-1, assembly GCF_000495915.1. Taxonomy (GTDB): domain Bacteria; phylum Pseudomonadota; class Gammaproteobacteria; order Pseudomonadales; family Pseudomonadaceae; genus Stutzerimonas; species Stutzerimonas chloritidismutans. Next base: position 4,089 of record NZ_AOFQ01000060.1, on the reverse strand, counting down.
CGGCAGCTCGGGCTGCACCTGATAATTCGCCAGCTGCTCGCGATGCAGGTCGTTCCAGCAGCGCTGTACCCGACCCAGCGGGCGTTTCAAGGGCGCCGGCGCCTTGCCGCCGAGACCGGCAAAGACCCGCTGATCGAGCTCGGCGCTGTACATGCCGCGCGCGCGTTCGAGCAGGTTGTGCGCTTCGTCCACCAGCACGCTGATACGCCAGTCATTGTTGAGCGTCAGGCCGTAGAGCTGGGCGCTGATGTCGAAATAGTAGTTGTAGTCGCCGACCACGGCGTCCGCCCAGCGCGCCAGCTCCTGGCTGAGGTAATAGGGGCAGACCTGATGGGCGAGGGCGACCTCTCGCAGGGCCGCTTGGTCGAGCATGCTGTGCTGCAATGCCGCTGCTCGGGCCGCGGGCAAACGATCATAGAAACCCTTCGCCAACGGGCAGGATTCGCCGTGACAGGCCTTGTCCGGGTGCTCGCAGGCCTTGTCACGTGCGATCAACTCGAGCACACGCAATTCACCCGCGCCGTTGCGCTGTAGCGTTTGCAGTGCATCCAGCGCCAGGCGGCGGCCGGAGGTCTTGGCAGCGAGAAAGAACAGCTTGTCGAGCTGCTGGCCGGGAAACGCCTTGAGCTGCGGAAACAGCGTGCCCAGGGTCTTGCCGATACCGGTCGGCGCTTGCGCCATGAGCGTGGTGCCGGTACAGGCTGCCTTGTACACCGCCTCGGCGAGTTGCCGCTGGCCGGTGCGGAAATCGGCATGAGGAAAACCCAGCGCGGTGAGCGCCTGATTGCGCGCGTCGCGATGGGCCAGTTCCTGTTCGGCCCAGTCGAGAAACGCCTGACACTGGGTTTCGAAAAAAAGGCGCAGGCTCCGTGCTCCGTGGCGTTCGACGAAGAGGGTTTCCTTGTGGCTGGCGACGTCGAAATAGACCAGTGCCAGCTCGACCTCGTCGAGCTGGCGCGTCTGACACATCAGCCAGCCGTAGATCTTCGCCTGCGCCCAGTGCAATTGCCGATGGTTGGCCGGCTGACGTTCCAGATCCCCGCGGAAGGTTTTGATTTCTTCCAGGCGGTTCCGCGCCGGGTCGTAGCCATCGGCGCGGCCGCGCACCATGAGTTTTCCGTATTGGCCCTCCAGAGCCACTTCACGTTCGTAGCCCTCGCCGCGCCTGGCGCTGACCTGGGCGTGGCCGGCGATGCCTTCCAGCGCGGTGGGCGAGGGTGTGAAGCGCAGGTCCAGATCGCCGACCTTGGCGGTGAATTCGCAGAGCGCGCGCACCGCGACCCGATAGCTCACGCCATGACCTCAGCCCATTGCACATGGCAGACCGCAATCGGCAGACCGTGCTGATGGGCGTAATCGATCCAGCGCTTCTGGTTGTCCTGCAGGCGGTCGCCCGGGCCTTTCACCTCGATCATCCGGTAGCGGCGTTCTTCGGGCCACAGCTGGATGAGGTCCGGTAGGCCAGTGCGATTGCCGCAAACATCGGCGAGGATGCGCTGGAACATCAGCTTCAGATGCGCGGCGGGAATGCACGTCAGGGCATGGGTCAACAGCTCCTCGTCGAGCAGCCCCCAGGCAACGAACGCGTTATGAATGCCGAGCTTTGCCTGGAAGGTGCGCCAGATGCAGTCGCGGTAGTCGTCACTGTCGAGACAGGCCAGGCATGCGGCAAACAGGTCGGCACGCCGTTGATGAAAATCCGCACGATTCAGATCGGCCGGCGCCCAGTGGAAAGGGTGGAAGAACGCACCGGGCAACGGTGCGAAGATCGCGTCCCAGCAAAGCAAGCCGAACAACGAGCCGACCAGGGCATTCTCGACGTAGTAGACCGGCGCGTCTGGTATCGACAGGTGCTCGCGCACCGCATGCTCGACGCTACAGCCGGCCCGGGGCAGGATCAGGTCGAGCTGCTCCGGCTTGCGGTTGAGTGAGCGCAGCGCAGGAATACCCAGGCTGCGCTGCAGGCGCGGCTTGATTCGCTGCAGTTGCTGCAGTTCGTGCTCACTCTGCGACGCAGCCTGCGCCTGATCCAGCAGCTCCAGCGCTGCTGCAGGCTGGCCACAGCGTTCGAGCACGCGAATCGCGCGCTCGCGGGCACCGGGATAGCTATTGGAGGCATGCAGGCGCAGGGCTTCCGGCAGGTCACCGATGCGTTCGAACTGCTGGCCGATGCTCAGCAGCAGCTTGCCGCGGCGGCTTTCCAGCCAGGCGTTGGCATAGGACTCATCGGGAACGTCGGCCAGCACGTCGCTCAATGGCTCGCCGGTATCGAAACGCTCGCGGCAACGATGCAGATGCAGATAGGCATCCAGCTCGGCGCGGCAGTTGAAGGCGCGGGAGCTGGGCGAGAAGACGACCTGCTCGTAACGGTAGATGCCGAGGTCGGCCAGAACGAACTCGGACCAGTCCTGATGGATGTTGCCGAAGAACAGCAAACGCAGGCGCTCACAGAGCTCGTCGATGCATAACGCAAATACCGCGTCTTCGATCTGGCTGCACCACGCCTGAAACGGCTTGGCCATCTGGTGGTCGGCGCGCAGCTTATCCAGCAGCTCGGCCTTGCGCAGGCTGGCTGATGCAGACGACCCGAACACCTGCAGCAGCTCGCCTTTGGTCAGCAAAGCGAACAGCTGCTCGAGCGTCAGGGCCGAAGACGCATCGACCCACCCCTGATCGATCAATGGCTCTAGCGCGCGACGTGAGCAGCCAATCTCCGGATAACGCAGCTTGCTTGCTCGAAACAGCATGCCCTTGCGCATCACCATGCGCACCAGCAGCGCCTGGGAAGGCTGCGGCAACAGGGCGAAACGCTCGATAAATGCCAGCTCGGTTTCATCCAGCAGATCACTGTGGTGACGGCTCACCCAGGCCAGAACCTGTCGGAAGTTTTCGAGGTAGTAGAAGGGATTTTCCAGGGCCTGACGCATTGCAGGGGTCATGCCGAGATAAAGGGAAAATTCACTCACTTCCCTCCTATCCGCATGTTTTATATAGACTTTTTCAGGGCGCAACTGAGTCATGCCGAGATAAGGCAAAAATTAGGACATTCGTTCTCTAACCTACTGTATTTAAACGAATAGATTAGAAGCCTTGCTCAAGCAAAAGCTGCTTCGTGCTCAATCGCTTCAGCCATCCACGCAGGAAGCTTGGATCTATGCGATTTCAAGACCTGCCAATCGCTATTCGACAGGCACGTGCGCAGCTTCGCGACTGCCTCTTGGGCGTGGGGTTTGCCCAACCAGGCAAGTGCACGTACAGCGTCGCCAGTAATGGTCGCTCCGAGGGCGACCTGCCACTGTGGCGCATGTTCGATTCTCACCTGAATTTTGCCAAATTGCAGGGTTCTCGGCCGTCCGCCGGTGATAAATACTTCCTTAATCGACACCTGCTGCGTCAGCCCTAGAAGGTTCGCTGCGCGGGCACCGCTTAACGCGATTACCTGATGGCTTTTCGAAGCTATCGCACTGACGACCTTCTCCGTCGCCGGCGCGCGTTTGCCGAAGCGCCCAGTGACCGGCGCGACATAGAGGCCACGTGAAATCCGCATCAACTCCCCGCCCTTGGCTAATCGAGAGAATGCTTTGTCCACCGCAGCACGGCTAGCCAAATGAAGGAATTCGTTTGGTGCAAGAATGCCTCCTTCAGGAAGAAGCCTGCTGTGTTCGATGATTGCCGCGGGAAGGGATTTCATGGATGGCTAGTTTTTGAAATATGTCAGAAACCTAGCAACAATCCTGACACTGATCAACGAACTGCGGCGCGGCAATCGGCAGTCGGAATAGGATTCGCGCCCAATCGCTACAGCCATCTAGAGAGAAAGGATGGATCAGCCGTTTGGTTGCACTCGCAGAAGAGCCTCAACACGATTCGCAACCTGCCTGCGGCGGCTAATAATTGATCAATTATCTATGTCGAGATAATTGCAGATAATTCCCGCAATCCGTGGCCGGCTCGAGATCGAAAAATTGGGAAAAAAGGCGAGTTAGAGGGCCTGCGGAGACTGTCAGCTAGCCGACAGGCACGGGCTCTGAATAGCCCGTCTTCACGCCCTGCGTGGCGGCGTAATGGCGGGGTTGGGAAGACAGGACA
>NZ_AOFQ01000059.1 GCF_000495915.1 Stutzerimonas chloritidismutans AW-1 | reverse complement strand
CGCCCGCCGCAAGTTCTTCGATCTTCACGCGGCGAACAAAAGCCAGTTGGCCGAACAGGCACTGCACTCAATAGCCGGCCTGTACGAAATCGAGCGGCAAGCGCGCGACCTGAGCGATGAGGAGCGCTGGCGAATGCGGCAGGAAAAAACGGCTCCCATCCTCGCCACGCTGCATGCCTGGATGCTCGCCCAGCGCGACCTCGTGCCCGAGGGCTCGGCCATCGCCAAAGCCCTGGATTACAGCCTCAAACGTTGGGCTGCACTGACTCGCTACGTCGAGGATGGTGCCGTGCCCATCGACAACAATTGGGTCGAGAACCAGATCCGGCCATGGGCGCTGGGTCGCTCAAACTGGTTGTTCGCCGGATCACTGCGCAGCGGTAAACGGGCAGCAGCGATCATGAGTCTGATCCAGTCGGCGCGGATGAATGGGCATGATCCGTATGCCTATCTCAAGGACGTGCTGACACGACTGCCAACGCAGCGGGCGAGTGAGATCGAGCAACTGCTGCCGCATCAGTGGGTACCCACCTGAGTCACGCAAGGTGACTTGAGCGGACGCTTACGCCGGAGGCACCAATCAGGCGTATTCGGTGATTCCTGATTGTGTGGCATTTTAGGCTTCGGTGCGCCTGCTGGAGGACGGCAGGACTCGTAAAACAGGTCTCAGGCCTTTATCGCTGCCATCAGGGCGCCGCTGCCCAGCAAGCTCAATACGCGCTTGAGGTTGTAGGCGAGCACATGGAGGCTCATCTCGGTGCTCACCCGGTCGAGCGTTCTGGTGAGGAAATGGGTGGCACCCATCCAGGATTTCAGCGTGCCGAACGGGTGCTCGACCGTTTGGCGACGGATCCGCATCATCTCGGGCGCTTGATCCAGGCGGGTCTGCATCGCCTCAAGCACAGCCTCATGCTCCCAGCGGCTCACCCGGCGCTGTGGGCTCGGCGTACAGTGCTCTTTCAGCGCACAACCCTGGCAGTGCGAACTCCAGTAGCGGTGCAGCTTCAGTCCTTTCTCGATGCTTGAGTACCGCCAGGTCAGGCTTTCCCCTGCCGGGCATCGATACTCGTTCGTGGCTGCGTCATAGATGAAATCACCTTTGCCGAAACGGCCAGCCGCTGTCGCTCCCGAGGTCAGCGTCTTGGGTACGAAAACGGTGATGCCAGCCTCATGGCACGCCAGGATTTCTTCGCCTTTGAAATAGCCTCTGTCTGCGACCGCCGATAGCTTCTCAACACCCATGGCCTCTCGCGCCTGTTTGGCCATGGCGCTCAGTTGGTCTCGATCGACTCCGTCGTTCGTGACCTCATGCGTCACGATCAGGTGGTGCTTCGCGTCGACCGCCGCCTGCACGTTGTAGCCGACCATGCCGGTGCCACGCGTCCTCATTGAGCGGGCATCGGGATCGGTCAGGGAGATCTGTTTGTCCGGTGTTTCGTTGAGCTGTACTTCGATGTCCTTGAGTTCCTTCAGCTTAGTTTTCAAGGTCGCGATCTTGTCGTGGAGGCGTTCTGCTTTGACCTGCGCCACGGCAGGTTCCTGGCGATCAGTGGTATCCAGTGCGGTCAGGTAACGGTTGATGCTGGACTCGATCTCCTCCATTCGCCGCTGAAGCTTGGCGCTGGTGAAATTGCGGTCGCGGTTATTGACCGCCTTGAACTTGCTGCCATCGATGGCCACCAGCGCTTCAGAAAACAGGCCAAGCTGCTGGCACAGCACCACGAACTGCCTACAGACGCCGCGGATTGCCTTGCCGTTATCCTTGCGGAAGTTGGCGATGGTTTTGAAGTCCGGCATCAAGCGTCCGGTAAGCCACATCAACTCAACGTTGCGCTGAGCCTCGCGTTCGAGACGTCGACTGGACTGGATGCGGTTAAGGTAACCGTAGATGTAGATCTTCAGCAGGTCAGCAGGATGGTATGCGGGCCGACCTGTTTCAGCCGGGACGACCCCCTCGAAACCCAGTTGGCCAAGGTCGAGCTCATCGACGAAAACATCGACCACCCGCACCGGGTTGGTGTCCGCCACATAGTCATCCAGGCTCTCGGGAAGCAGCGCGCTTTGGCCTCGATGCTCTCCTTGGATAAAACGCTTCATCGGCATCCCCCGCTGATTTGAATCCATCAAATCACAGCAAGGTCGATGCCAACGTTTTTACACAGCCTGGGCCGCATGCTGTCCTTTGATACCGGCAGGGCCCCACAGCCAGCAAAGGTTATGGGATGCCCAACTGCCTGGAATATCCGACGCTTTCGACATGGCGCAGTGCAGGTTGCCCATCGCTCCAGCATCAGAACCTTCAAATCCCAGCCAGTAACCCAGGAAACCAAGGTCTAGCTCACTTCCAATATGTGCTAGCGGCGTGCCCACAAAGAACGACCATAGCCATCGAGTTTTGAAGCTGAATACCTTGGTTGGGTATCGGGCTTAAAAAAACAGATTCTATAATCGCCCTATAATCACTTTATAGTTGCCTATAAAGCTTATTCTAGAGCGCTACGGTAGCCTGCAAGGTGAGTAGAGTACTATGTAGCGCCTCGTCACTGCTGAAAGCAGGTGTTGCACGACACGCCCCCCCCCTAAGCTGTCGTTGGAAGTACAGGCAACGAGATTGATAGCTGGGCGTTTGCGTTGGTAATTTTGAAGACGTTCACGACGGCCGGCAGCTTGGGGCAAAGTAACCACGGCGCTGCTGTCTGAGCCTTCTTCCGCGCTCGGCTTAGATTTCAGACGGCTGTGGCAGAAGGCTCGAAGGGTCGCAGGCGAGTTCCCCTGCGATGCGATAAAGCTTCTCGACGGTGATATTGACCTCGCCACGCTCGATGCGACCTACGTAGCTGCGGTCGAGACTGCACGCCAGCGCCAGTGCATCCTGGGAAATCCGGCAGGCCTTCCTCTGCATTCGGATGCGTTCCCCTAACGCCTTCGCCAACTTATCCATAACCGTCTCAATTCAATTTGAGGCGGCAATATCATGCGTTTGCGGACGTACAGGCCACGGATTATAATCCGCATTTTCGCGCTATTTCTTCTGGTGCCCTCAATGAAATCGGCCTCGTTTATCTTCGACAGGCGCCTGTATGAGCTGCTTCAGGAGCCAGGGCGTACATCGTTTACGACCCGCGAACTACGCGATGCCTATGCCGTTCGCTTGAGTGGCACACAATTCCGTATCGCCGATGTGCGCCGCTATGTGTATGAACAGATTCGCCGATTAGTGCGCGCGGGCTGGGCTTCACCGGACGAGGACCGCCGTGTTCGAGGGCAGGTCTACCACCTGCAGCCGATTCCGACACATCTGCAACTCGAACTGATCGACAACGGTTTTGAGAACAGCCTGATGGCTGCCGGAGTGCCCGAGCCAGGCACTGCGGTACGCGATGTGGAAGCTTTGCCGCTTAAGTCGTCAGCCAACGCGGATTTGCAGTTGGAAGCGCTCCACAAGGAAATCCGCTTGGACTTTCTCACTTCAATGGGCGAAGCGGAGCGATTCAAGCTGCTTCTGGACGAAATGCCGCATTTACGGGACAAGCTTGAAGGCGATTACCTGGAAGCCAGGGATCGCAGTTCTCGCCTCTTGGGGCATCTGCGCGCCATAGAAAAAACCCTCAAAACGCTCGCTGCAGCACGATGAGCAGCTCGCTACGGAGCTGGCAGAACAGCTGCATCACTCGGGCATTGGAGCACTTTACCGTCACGCCGCACTTCTTCTGCCAGGCGACGCCGGGAGCTGGAAAGACGCGCATGGCTGCAGAACTGGCCAGCCGATTACTTGAGCAGGACAGAATTGATTTGGTGCTGTGCTTTGCGCCGTCCTGCCAGGTCGTGGAGGGTTTTCGTTCGACCTTTGCGGCTGTGCTAGGCAGGCGTCTCGACGGCCAGATAGGTGCCGTGGGCGCGGCTTATACCTATCAGGCCATGGAATACCGTGATGAGGGATTCTGGCAGCTTCTTGATGACTACCGGGTATTCGTGGTCTTCGATGAGATCCACCATTGCGCCGGCCACGATCCGCTGCTCAGCAATTCCTGGGGGCAGCAGATACTGCATCGGATACAGGATCGGGCTGCCTTCACGTTGGCCCTGTCTGGCACGCCCTGGCGTTCGGACGATAAGGCCATCGCATTGGCTCGTTACTCATCGCCCGAGGGGCATTTGATCTGTGATTACCGTTATGGCTTGAAAGATGCCATTGCCGACGACGTGTGCCGATCACCTCGCATAGTGTTGCTCGACAATCAAAAGGTGAAGCTTACGGAAGCGCTTGGCGCGGATAGCTCCGTGAGGCTGTTTGCCAGCATCGCCAAGCTTTTAGGGGAATCACCTGTCACCTATGAGGAACTTCTGCGTCATGACGAGGTGATCAATCCAATCCTCGATCTTGGCTGCAGCAAGCTGAACGAGCTACGCCAGATCAAACCTGATGCCGCTGGTTTGGTGGTGGCTACCGACATCGAACACGCCCAGCAAATTGCACTGGCTCTAGAAGCAATGGGTGAAGAGTGCCGCATCGTGACCAACAAAACCCCGGATGCGCAGCAGGTGATCAATGCATTCCGGAGCAGCGCCTGCCGCTGGATTGTGGCCGTCGGAATGATCAGCGAAGGTACCGACATTCCCCGCCTGCAAGTGTGCTGCTACCTCAGCCGTATCCGCACCGAGCTGCATTACCGGCAAGTGCTGGGGAGAGTGCTGCGGCGCACAGGTGAGTCCGACGACCAGGCATGGCTATTCATGTTGGCCGAGCCAACGCTTCAGGGCTTTGCGGAGCGAATTTCGGATGACTTGCCAGATGACCTGGCAGTTTTGAGCGATGTGCCGATGCCTGGTTTTACTCCAGGCTCCGGGCCTGAGCCGATGGGTACTTTGGGTCATGTCGAAGGTTTCGACGGTGCGGGGTTAGATGGTGCAGAACCGGGTATTGGATCGCAGCCTACGAACATCATTTCGCTGGGTGGCTATGCAATTGAGCCCGCTTACCAGGTCAGCTTTTCCCAGCATTATCGGCAGCAGCTACTGGCTTGTTTTTGATGCTCAGCCAGTCGAGGCTGATCCAATGATGTTGGTGTTCATGAATCCATAACCGGCCGGCGTCGTGTGGAACGTAATCGTGAGGTGTGCATGGAGATTAAGTCGCAGGCATTGGTCGATGTCGTTGAGGATGTGATCTGCGACGTGTGCCACTCTGGCACGCGAGTTCCCGGCTATGGCCTCCAACACGGCAAGCTTGAAGCCCAATGGGGATATGGCTCGCAACATGACGGGGAGCACTACCGGGTGCATCTCTGCGAGCCCTGTTTCTTCAGGGGGCTGAGTGGATTGCGTCGGGAGCGCATGGTCAATGGTATGTTCGATGATGATCAGCCATTTGCTTCCGAAGATTTTGGTCTGGTCAGCAAAGACAACTACTGGGGAAAGAACTGATTGTAGGGTTGAATATCCATCAGCCGCACCACGTCGAATCGCGGGCAAATGAGGAGTAAGCGCGTGGCTTCCCCGTTCTGGTCTCGTAAATTGGAATAACTGAATAAGGAGGTAGCCACTTTGACCCTTCCGCATGAAAGAACCCGGAGTGTCGTCAAGACTGAAGCTTTTCTCCGCGACCTCTCTCGTAACACCGAACTACCTGATGACATTCGCAGCTATGCGAAAAGCCTGCTCAGACACTACCCGTCCGCCGATCAAGTTTTCTCGCTGGGGCGCCTCGAAGATTGCCTGGTAAACGACGCTCAGGATGATGAATATCGGCGAAGGGTTATTGCGTTCCATCAGCCGCTTTTCAGCTCGTCGCTAGACTTCACGCTATAAGCGTGAACGCCACGATGCTCAGCACTGATAAAGTCCAATCGGTATCCGTCCAGGTTGCGCAACGAGTCAAGCGCCTACCTAAAGGGCAGCCGTTCAGTATTAGACGTTTCAAAGGGTTTGGAACGAAAAACGCCATATCCAAAGCAATAGCTCGAATGGTCAACCGGGGCGAGCTCGAACGGGTGTATCGCGGGATTTATATGCGCCCGAAACCCGGACGTTACATTGCCAGGGCTCGCCCCAATCCGTGGACATTGCTTAGCCTGATTACCAGGCAGAAGCGTTTGTATCTGCAGATCCATGGTGCAAATGCTGTAAGGAGGTTTGGGCTCAGTACACAGATGCCACTCATTCCTGTCTATTACACCAATGGGTCCAGCCGCTCAATATTCATAGGTAAGGCTGAAATCCGGCTGATACACGCGGCACCGATGGTCATGCAGCATGCCGGCACTGAGGTAGGTACGGCTATCAGTGCATTGTTTTATCTCGGTAAAGACGGCGTCACACCAGAGTGCATTGCAGCAATTCAAGCGCAGCTAAAGACCGATGATTTCACAAGACTTATGTTGTGCAAAATGCCGGGATGGATGCGTAAGGCACTGGTAACGCTCTGACTCATTGCCAGGCCCTGGAACCCAAATAGTGACCTAGAAGCCCTCCCCACCCATTTTCTTGAGTACATCCTGCCAACGTGAAAGCTTTTTGGTGTCCCCGGCACGCTTGACGCCATCGGCCTTGAACAAATACACGCCCTCCGCATTGAAGGCATACACCGGCAGTAAATCGTTACGCTGACTGGCCGGACGGATCTGATTGATCAGGTTGTCCAGCACCAAGGGTTCGGCACTGCTGCTGGCATAATAGGTCACGACCATATGCGCCTGATTTAGGCGCAACGCTTTGACGTAGGTGATGCGCAATTTGTCTGCGGGAACCTGCAGTTGGCGCAAGCTGAAGTACTTGGCCAAGGAGTAATCCTCGCAGTCGGCCTTACCCTTTATCAGCGCTTCGACCGGTGTGGCCCAGTAATCCTGCTCACCCCAGATCTTGATGTCGTCAACAAACTGCAATACCCGATTGAAATGGCGATTGACGGCGTGCAACTTGTCCATCTCGCCGAGCCCCTGGCTTTGCAGTAGCAGCGCTTGCCAATCCAGAATGCGTTGGCGTGCATCCCCCAATGGACCATGGCGCACTTCTGCACGGCGGATGATTTCCTGGAAGTCCCAACCTGGCTGACGATTAGCCCAGGATGGTCCGAAAAGAACAGCACTTAAACCACAGCCCAATAGCTGCAAGACGGTACGCCGGCTGTATGCCTTGGCTGCGGAGTCTTTGGCACCAGGCATCGGTTCCTGTCCTCCGCATACTGCTGCGCTAGCACAGCAGGCCGTTAAGGTAACGATGAGCCAGGGGATCGCGGCTGCTCTGGAACAGGTCCTGGGTGGGCCCACTCTCCAGCACACAGCCGCAGCCATCACGCACCCAGCACACCGCAACGTGGTCTGCCAGGCGCCTTGCCTGGGCCAGGTTGTGGGTCACCATCAACAACGTGTAGCGCCCCTTGAGGCTATCGATCAGCGCCTCAACCGTGGCGCTGGCCATCGGGTCCAGAGCGCTGCAGGGTTCATCCAGCAACAGCACACTCGGCTGCAAGGCCAGGGCACGGGCGAAGCATAGGCGTTGCTGTTGACCGCCAGACAGTCCCAGTGCCGGCTTATCCAGCCTATCGCGCACTTCATTCCATAATCCCGTGGCCTGCAGGGCCTGCTCAAGACGCTCTTCCAGTACGGCATTGTTGCGCACCCCATGCTCGCGCAAGGCAAAGCGGATATTTTCGGCAATGCTCAAGGGAAAAGGATTTGGCTGCTGGAACACCATGCCGATCTGGCGGCGCAAGGCTTGTACATCTTCGGCTTCGCTCAATACATCCCGACCGTCGATCAGTACACGCCCGCTGACCCGCGCACCCGGCACCAGGTCACTCATGCGATTGACCGCCGACAGCAGGCTGCTCTTGCCGCAGCCACTGGGACCGACCAGGGCCATCAGCTCCCCGGGGGCGACTGCCAATGAGGCGCCTTGCAGCGCGACCTGACCGGCGTAGTGCACGCTGAGGTTTTCAATCTGGATGGAAGGTGGCACGTGCATGACTTATCTCGCAAAGGCTGCCGGCCGACGCCCCAGGCGCCACGCCAGCAATTGAATGATCAGGGCCAGGCCCAGCAGCACCAGAGCCGTAGCCGCAGATGCCGGGCTGCCACCGGAGACGTTCATGGCTAGGTCGTAGATATGCACGGCCAGGGTACGCCCCGAGTCGAATACACTTTCAGGCCAGCGCATCACATAACCGGCGGTAAACAGCAGCACGGCCGTTTCCGCCAGGGCACGCCCCGCACTCAGTACCAGAGCAGCCGCGATACCTGGAGCGGAAAAGGGCAACAGGATGCGCCGCAGGTAACCGACGCGGGAAATCGCCAAGCTGGCAGCAGCTTGTCGATAGCTGTGCGGACAGTCGCGCAGGGCCTGCTCGCAGCCCCGAATAAACAGTGGCAAAACCATGCAGGCCAGGGTGCAACCACCGGCCAGCAGGGAGTAGCCCCAGCCCAGTTCGACTACGAACACGCGGTGCCCAAACAGGCCAAACACCACCGAGGGCACGGCGCCCAGCCCATCGAGGGCCCACTGCAGCGCCAGATTGGCACGGCTGTCCGGGCGCAGCTGCTCCACCAGAAACAGTGCGGTGCCCAGGCCCAGTGGCACGGCAATGGCCAAACAGATCAGCAGCACCCAGAGCGTGGAGAGAATGATCGGGCCAATCCCCCCGCTCCGCCCTGCCTGCTCGGGCGCAGTACTGAGGAAGCTCAGATCCAGATGGCTGAAACCCTCGGCGAAAAGGGTCAGCAGCAGGCTCAGCGGCGCCAGAGCCAGCAGCAGAGCCAGGCTCGCCAGGGCATAACCGCGCCAACGCTCCTGCCGATTCATGTGCGAGCTCCATAGAGGCGGGCCAAGCCCATCAGCAGCAGCGCCAATACCAACAACACCCAGCCACTGAGGTATAACGCCTGCAGGTGAGGACCGGTGGCATAGCTCATCTCCAGGGCGATATTGGCCGTCAGGGTACGCACCGGGTCGAAGATTGACCCCGGCCATTGCACCACATTGCCGGCCACCATCAGCACCGCCATGGTTTCACCCAGGGCGCGCCCCAGTTGCAGCAGGATGGACGGCCATAGCCGTGGCCAGGCAGCAGGCAGCAGCACCCGGCGAATCGCCGACCAGTGAGACACACCCAGACACAGGGCGGCCGGCAGATGGCGGCGAGCGCTTTCACGCAGGATCACATCGGCCTGCACCATCAGCAGCGGCAGAATCATCAAGCCAAGAACGAGTCCTGCCGTGAGCAGACTGGCGCCCGGTGGAAACCAGTTGTTAAGCAGTGGCACCAGTACCACCAACCCCCAGAGCCCATAGACCACGGAGGGAATGCTGGCCATAAGGCCAAGCAGCGCCGAGTAGGCACTGGCCAGCGGCCTGGGTGCGTAGAAGATCAGCCAGATGCTGACCAACAGGCCGGCCGGCACTGCCAGCAACAGGGCCAGCACGCTGCTAAGCAAACTGGCTGCCAGCATGGCCTGCAAGCCGAATAAGCCCTTGCTCGGCTGCCAGCTGTTACCAAGCAGATTGCCGGGGTCCTGCAGCAGTGGCCAGCTGGCCTGGGTCAGAAACACTAGTATCAGTAACAAGATCACCGCCGCAGCCAAGGCACACAGCAGGCTGAGCGAGCGCAGCAGACTGTCGGCGCTATCGCGTCGGAACAAAGGCGTGCTGTTGGACAAGGTCGGTCACCTCGCTGGATTGGGCAAAGTCCAATAGCGCCCGGGTGTTGGCATCCGGCTCGCCGCGCACCACCAGGTTGAGGGTGCGGCTCAATGGGTAGTGACCATCACGCACGGCCTGACTCGATGCCGTTTGTCCATCCAGGGCCAGCAGCTTAATGGGCACGCCCTGCCCCGCTTCATACTCGGCGCTGCCGATCGACACATAACCAATGGCAAAAGGATTCCCCGCCACAGACTTGATGCCTTGCTGGTTGTCACCTATGACCAGGTCCGGCCGCACATCGCCGTTGTCGAGGTGGAAATGCTGCAGAAACAACTCCAGGGTCGAACGCCCTTCTGCCTTGTGTACCTTGACCACCGAGCCTGACGGGCCATCAAGCGCTGACCAGTCACTGACCTTGCCGGTGTAGATATCGACCACCTGCTCGCCCGTGATCTGGGTCAGGGGGTTGCTGGCGTGCACGATCAGGGCAATGCCATCGTCGGCGATGGGATAGGCCTGCAGTTCTTGTTCCGCACTTGTCAGGGCACGCGAGGCCATGCCGATCGAGGCCAGGCCATGGCGCACATCCTGAATGCCGCGTGAGGTACCGCCCGATTGCACGTCCACGTGGATATCAGGGTTCAACGCCTCAAAACGCTTGCCGATGTCCGCCATCAATGGGGCGATGGTGCTTGAGCCCGAGACACTGATGGTCTGCTTCTGCTCCGGTGAGCAGGCACTGAGTAGCAATACAGAGCAGGCAACGGCACACAACTTCCGAGTCAGCATTCCCTTCTCCTCAGCAGCAGCTGGCTGCAGTGCCGGGCGCAGCGCCCTGATCGAACGGCAGACCACCGCCACAGCCCTCGAACAAACCGAAGTGCCGGCTGAAGTCGCCGATAAACTCGAAATGCGCGGCAAAGCGGCTGTCCTTGAGCATGCGCCAGGTGTTGCCACACACCGGGAACACCCGGCCTGTTTCGATGCGGTGGTGTTTATCCAGCACAAAGGCAGTGGGCGCACCGGCAATGCTGCCACGATAGATCACGGCCTGGCCGTAGTCCTCGCAGGCCGGCTCCAGACCATCGAGCTTGAACAGCCGGTAGGTGGCGGAAAAGAAACGTGCGTCACCCAGTTTTGCCGCCAGAGCCGGGTCAGTAATCTCGATGGGCTGATCCTCTACTAGGCGTGGGTCGGCAAAGCCATGCCGGCGGGCCAGGTTCTCGAAGTCATTCCAGTACAGGGCGCCGCCCAGGCACTCACCGTACAACACCTCATCCTGGCGCAGCTCGTCAGCCAGACGACGATCCGCGTACACATCGGAGAAGTACAACTCGCCGCCCGGCTTGAGCAGGCGATAGGCCTCGCGCAACACGCTGTCCTTGTCGGGTGACAGATTGATCACGCAGTTGGACACGATCACATCGAAGCTGGCGTCGGCCAGGTCCAATGCCGCCAGGTCCTCGATATAGCCGTGGCGAAATTCCACATTGGCGTAGCCGAACTGCGCGGCGTGGTAATCCAGATGGGCATTGGCCACCGCCAGCTGCTCGGCGGTCATGTCCACGCCGAGCACGGAGCCCTCGGCCCCGACCAGTTGCGCCAGGACATAACAATCGCGGCCCGAGCCGCTGCCCAGATCAAGCACCCGGCAGCCCTCCAGCAGGGCCGGTGCGACCAGACCGCAGCCGTAATAACGGGCGCTGACTTCGTGATGAACCTTTGCCAGCAGTGGCTTGAGCCAGTTCGGCATGCTGCTGGGATCACAGCAGGCACTGGTTTTCAGATCGCCGCTGTTCTGCAGGACTTTGCCGTAATAGTTTTGTACCGACTCGTGCATGGAAAACCTCTTTTCGGGATGTCGATTGGCGAACAGTGCGCGCCGACAAACAGGATCGATTACTGAGATGTCACTTAACTACTAGATAAAAACAAAAGCGCTTTGTTACAGCTCAATAGCGCTGGCAAAGAGCCAAGAAAAAGATAAAAAAAGGGGGCCATGGCCGACACAGCCCCCAAGACGGGGAGGAAAGGAGCAACCCCTATTTTTCACTCCACGACGAGTGAAACCTTAAAGCAGGCTAAGCGGGTACTCGACGATCAAACGAACATCGTCGGCGTCCCCGTCAATCTGGTTGGAAGAACCACGGTGCACGGCATGCCGAACGCGCAGGGAGAGATCCTTGGCCGGGCCGCTCTGCACGATGTACTTGGCTTCCAGGTTACGTTCCCAATGTTTTTCGTTACGGGCATCGGCATCGAAGAAGCCACCACGGTCGTCCGCATCGGTGCTGTCGATATCGCTGCCACGCACATAGCGCGCCATCAAGGTCAGGCCCGGCACGCCATAGCTAGCCATGTCCAGGTCATAACGCAGTTGCCAGGAGCGTTCGCCCGGAGCGTTGAAGTCGGAGTACTGCACCGAGTTGGCCAGGTAAATGCCATCGAAACCGATGTAATCGAAACCGGCGTCATCGTCGATCTGCTGATAGGCCAGGGTCACTGCATGGGCCCCCCAGGCGTATTTGCTGGCCAGCGACCAGTCGGTGTTGCCGATCTCACCGGCCAGCGCGCGGCCACGGTCGTTGGTGCGATAGACATTCAGATCAAAGCCCAGCGAGCGTTCGCTACCTAGCAGCCTGTTGAAATTCGCCTACGCCCTGTCTGGCTTTGCGGCGTAAGGTTTACGATATCGGCTCCAATCTGCCGGGAACCCCGATTTCCATGCGTGGCGCCGATATCACTCAGGAATCCTTGTTCACTGTCGCCAAGCTCGATGACTTCGTGCCAGCGACTCACCCCCTGCGCGCCATCCGCAAGCTGGCAGACACCGCTCTGCAGCGGATGAGCGCCCTGTTCGACACCTTGTATGCCGACACCGGCCGCGCCTCGATCGCCCCCGAGAAGCTGATGCGGGCGCAGTTGCTGCAGTTGTTCTACTCGCTGCGCAGCGAGCGGATGCTGATGGAACAGCTGGGCTACAACCTGCTGTTCCGCTGGTTCGTCGGCCTGGCCATTGATGATCCGGTGTGGGATCACTCGGTCTTCTCGAAGAATCGTGACCGCCTCAATGCCCAGGCCGTGGCCACCGAATTTCTGAACGAGGTGGTACGCCTGGCGGAGAAGCAGGGGCTGATCTCGGATGAGCACTTCTCGGTCGACGGCACATTGCTGCAAGCCTGGGCCTCTCAGAAGAGTTTCCGTCCCAAGGACGATACGCCAGACGACCCGGGCCCCGGCCCGCGCAATGCCCAGCCAGACTTCAAGGGGCACAAGCGCAGCAACGACACCCACGCCTCGACCAGCGATCCGGATGCCCGGCTGTACCGCAAGAGCCACAACACCGGCGCGCAGCTGAGTTACATGGGGCATGTACTGATGGAACACCGCAGTGGCCTGGTGCGCAATGCTCATGTGACTCTGGCCGGTGGCCATGGCGAACGCGAAGCCGCGCTGGCGATGCTGAGCAAGCTGGGTGGTCGCCGTCGACGCACCTTGGCCGCGGACAAGGCTTACGACACGGCAGACTTCGTGGCCGCCTGTCGTGCCCTCGGCGTGACACCCCATGTTGCGCAGAACACCAATGGTCGGCGCAGCGCCATCGATGGCCGTACCACGCGCCACGCCGGCTATGGTCTGAGCCTGAAGATTCGCGCCTGGATCGAAACCCACTTCGGCTGGCTCAAGGCGGCGGCCGGGCTGCGCCAGGTGAAGCAACGCGGACTTGAGCGTGTCGACGCGCTGTTCCAGCTGGCCATGGCGGCAAGCAACCTGGTGCGCCTGCCGAAGCTGCTGGCTACAGGCTCAATGGCATGAGCGCGTTGACGGGGAAGGTGCGCCCGGCACCTGTGAAATCGGGCTACTTCACCTGCTCGACGCCCTGAGCAAGAGCGCGTGGCCGCGAGCACTGCCGCTACAACGCAGTGCTCGCAGTCATCACAGCGAATTTCAACAGGCTGCTAGGTCGAGGGTATAGGCCAGCCCCGCGTAATAGCGCCGCCAGGTGTCTTCGACTTGAGAGCCATACAGGCTGAGGGAAAGACTTTCCGCTGGCGCATAGGTCAGGCCCGCCCAACTGATCGAATCCCCCACGTCGCCGGCATACTGAATAAGCAACTCATCATCCGAATTGCTGCTGTTGAACGCATTCATGGCCGTAATGTGGCCAGCGTCCAGGCTCACGCCCTCGATTTCCTCGCTGCTTAAGAAAAAGCCTGTGGCGGTTTCCGGTAACAGGCGAGCATCGCCGGTTCCAACTACCGGGTTGGCGAATTGCTGCTCACCGAATTTGAGCACGGTGTTTGACACCCGCAGCTTGACCACCCCGCCTGCCTCGCTCCAGTCCCGCTCGGGCTCGCCATCGCTGCCGATGGGTGCCAGCAAGGTCCCGGTGCGGCCACCGCCGCCATCGAGACGGATACCGAGAAAGCCATAGGCATCCACACCGAAGCCAACCGTACCCTGGGTAAAGCCGGATTCGTAGAAACCCATGATCCCGTAGGCGGCCTCCTCGCGGTAACCGTTTTCCTGACCGGGTTTGTTTGCATTGGTACCGGCGCCATTGAAGCCGCCGTTGCGGAAATCACGGTTGAAATAAAAGGCGCGATTGAGCAGGTTGAAACTGCTGTCCTGGATAAAACCCTGCGCCTCCGATTGCTGACTGGCCAGGGCCGTTTGGCTGAAGGCTGCTGCCACAGCCAGGCCGCACATACTGAGTGTAAAGCGGTGCATTGGATACCCCTCTTGCGTAGGCGATGCGCCACCTGTGAGTAGCGCTTGTTGTTGTGCCAATGCCAGCCACATCTTGCTGACCTACTTCGAGTCGATATCCAGTGCTTTGTTACAACTCAGTATTTTTTGCTCAGCACCCATTTGTCTTCATCGCGATAGGCAATCAGTAACAGGCTGGCCGCGAAGATGATCAACGAGGGATAGAACAGCGCGTTGCTGCCTTCGAATACCCAGCTCCAGGGGTCGATAACCGACTGCATCACCGCCAGCAGCGACGCACCGTTGAGCACGACCTGCAGCGGATATACCCAGCGCCGGGCAAAGCCGACAACCACCGCCAGGCCGACCAGCATCTGCAACACGCCCGCTATACGCATCGCGCCCTCGGCCGCGAGAAAGCCGAAGTAGAACTTGTTGGCCACCGCCATACCGTGCTCGACATTGAACACCTTGTCCGCGCCCCAGATCACCAATAGCCAACCAAGCGAAATGCGCAGCAACAGCAGGGTCCAGTTTTTCATGCAATGTCTCCTTTAACGGCCGACCTTCAAGCCGGCATAGGGTTAGCCCAACCCACATGGTTGAGCAGTGGTGGGGATTACGGCGTGCCGTGGTGGCGGTCGATAAAGCGCCGATCAAGACGGTCTTTCCAGCGTCCCAGCAAGGCGCCCTCTGCCGTCATGCCAGACCAACTGAGTAAGGCACCACCTTGGCCGTCGGCCAATAGCGCCAGAGCGCGACGTTGTGGTTGAAAGCGCGTCAGTGGCTGGCCGGACAGTGCGGCACCCAAATTGGCCGCCAATACAGGGCCCTGGCGTACGGCATAGACACCGCTACGGGGAGTTGCTGTCAGGCTGGCACAGTCACCGGCGGCAAATACATGGGGGTGTGAAAGGCTCTGCAATGTCTGACCGACGCGCACGAACCCGTGCTCGTCGCAGTCCAGGCCAGACAGGCCAACCCAGGGTAAAGCGCTGGCGCCAGTGGCCAGAATCACCCGGATACCGCACCAGACAAGCCGATCTCCCGCAACCAAGGCATCGCCATGAATTGAGTCGACGGCCACGCCCTCCTCGACCCTGACTCCGGCATCTGCCAGATGACGCAAGGCACGCTGGCGCAGCGCAAGGGGATGGCCGGCCAAAACCCTGGCGCTACTCAACAAGGTCAGCTGTGGCACCTGGGACGCCACAGCCAACGCCAGCTCTACCCCCGCAGCGCCGCCGCCCAGAATGGCTAATGCCTGGGGAGCCTGTTGCCAGCGTTGCCAGCCCTGCAGAAAGCTGTCGAATGGCTTGACCGGCAGGATATCCAGCAAGCTCTCACCCACTTGCGGCGCCTTGGGTATGGAGCCGAGATTGAGTGACAGCCAGGTGGCCGAATACTGCCTGCCATCAGCCAGTTCGACGCACCTGGCGGACGAATCCAACCTTTCGACCTGTCCCTGCAGCAGCTCGACACCGGCAGCAGCGCAGAGAGCCTGCAGAGGTATGCGGCATTGTTCGGCGCGGTGACGGCCGGTCAGCAGGCCTGGCAACATGCCCGAGTACCAGGCATATGGCCCCGGACTGATCAGGCCGATGCGCCCTTTGGGTCGTTGGCCACTCATCCACAAGCGCAGCACGCCTAGATGGGCGTGGCCCGCCCCCGCAAGCAACAGGTCGAATTGACCGTTCAAAGCGCTTTCTCGCTCACCTTGAGCTCAGCTTGAACGTCGGTTTTGCTCGTGCCAAGGCGCCAGTGATGGAAACGTGCCACCCAGTTCAATACCCCCTGCGGGGCATGGGCACGCTTCCATTCGCCAGCCACATACTTGTTGGCTTCGGCCATGGTTGGGTAGATATGAATGGTGCCGAGCACCTTGTTCAGGCCATAGCCCTGCTTCATCGCCGCCACGTACTCGGCAATCAGCTCACCGGCATGTTCGCCGACAATGGTCACACCCAGAATGCGGTCCTTGCCAGGTTCGGTCAGCACCTTGATATAGCCATGGGCGGCTTCGTCGGCGATGGCGCGGTCCAGATCGTCAATGCCAAAGCGGCTGACCTCATAGGCGATGCCCTGCTCTTTGGCGTCCTGTTCGTTGAGCCCGACACGTGCCACTTCCGGGTCGGTAAAGGTGGCCCAGGGGATCACCCGGTAGTCCACCTTGAAGCGCTTGAAGGTGCCGAACAGACCATTGACCGCGGCAAACCAGGCCTGGTGCGCCGAGGTGTGAGTGAACTGATAAGGGCCGGTGACATCGCCCACGGCGAAGATATTGGGGAAGCGCGTGGCCAGGTATTCATCAACCTCCAGGGTGCCATTGGGACGCACGGCCAGCTGCAGCTCTTCGGCGCCGAAACCCTTGACGTTGGCCACCCGGCCCAGGGCCAGCAGCACCTGATCGAAAGCGATGCGCACTTCGCTGTCGTCGGTCAGGTTGAGACAGACCAGTTGCCGCTGACCCTCGACCACTTCAAAGCGCACGGCCTTGTGCCGCAAGCGCAGATCCACGCCATCCTGGCGCAGGCTGGCCATCACCGCCTCGCTGGCCTCCGGGTCTTCACGCACCAGCAGGCGCTCGGCCATTTCCACCTGGGTTACCGCGCTGCCCAACCGCTGGAAGGCCTGAGCCAGCTCGCAACCAATCGGCCCGCCGCCCAGTACCAGCAGGCGCTTGGGTTGCTCGCGCAGATTCCAGACGTTATCCGAGGTCAGCGGCTCGACCTGCTCGATGCCCGGAATCTTCGGCACCAGTGGCCGCGCGCCAGTGGCGATCACGATGGAGCGGGTCCTTAGCGTCTGGCCATTAGCCTCCACTGTCCACGGCGAAGTGATCTTCGCTTCACCCTCGATCACTTCTACGCCCAGGCCGGTGTAGCGCTCAACCGAGTCATGGGGTTCGACATCCGCCACCACTCGCTGCACGCGCTGCATCACCGCGGCGAAGTCCACCTCGGCCTCGATCGGTTTGAAGCCGAGCTTTTCGGCCTTCTTCATTTCATTGGCCAACTTGGCCGAGCGCAACAACGCCTTGGACGGCACGCAGCCGGTATTCAGGCAGTCGCCGCCCATCTTGTGTTTCTCGATCAGCGTGACCTTGGCCTTCACGGCGGCGGCGATATAGGCCGACACCAGGCCGCCGGAACCGGCGCCTATCACCACCAGGTTACGGTCGAAAACCTTAGGCCTGACCCAGCCGGCGTAGACCTTGCGTGCCTTGACCCACTCCAACAGCTTGCGAGCGATCAAAGGGAACAACCCGAGCAGCACGAAGGCACCGAGCAGTCCCGGCGAGAGAATGCCGGACAGCGAGTCCAGTTGGCCGAGCTCGCGCCCTGCATTCACGAAAACCACGGTGCCGGGTAGCATGCCCAACTGGCTGACCCACCAGTAGGTACGCACCGGCAGCTTGGTCAGGCCCATGGCCAGGTTGATCAGGAAGAAGGGGAATACCGGCACCAGACGCAGCGCGAAAAGATAGAAGGCCCCTTCTCGCGCAATGCCTTGGTCGATGCCGGTGAGGCGCTGGCCGAATCTTGCTTGCACCCAGTCGCGCAGCAGGAAACGGCTGCTGAGCATGGCCAAAGTGGCGCCCAGGGTCGAGGCGAACGACACCAGGATGAAGCCCTGCAGCAATCCGAATAGCGCACCGGCCAGCAGAGTCATCAGGGCAGCGCCCGGCAAAGACAGTGCGGTCACCGCGACATAGGCCATGAAGAACAACCCGGCAGCCAGCAACGGATGCGCCGCGACCTGTGAATTCAGGGCGGTCTGTTGTGCCTTGAGGGAAGCGAGATTGAGATACTGGCCGATATCAAAGACGAAGAAGCCCCCCAACAGAACCAGGATCAGGCCCAGTAGAGCGAGTTTGCGGCTATTCATGGTTCTGCGCCTCCAGCGCGATAAGGGGGTGGCAAAGGTTGAAACCGCTCTGCAGGGCAGCGCTACGACGATCTAGAGTCTGGCCAAGAATGCGCGGGCGATAGGAAAGCGCAGCGGGACTTTGGGCAGGCCACTGGCGGTCAAAATCGGCAAGAAAGGCGTCGTGGTCATAGCAGAGCGGCAGTGCCTCGATGAACAGGCCATCGCGCTGGCAACGGTAAAGTGCCCCAGGGTGCCGGGTGCTGGCGATACGGCTGATCAAGCCGTAACACCCATCGCTGAAATTAGGCAGGCCGGCAGCGCCGTTATTGATCAAAGCACCGTGTTCAAGACTGGTCGCCACTGACGAGCACGTGTGACTGGTGGCCAGGACACGGACCCTCGCGCTCCTCATCCAGGCGTTCAGCTGCCGCTGCCTTGCAATGTCACGTAAGGATTCACGCGAGCAGTCCCAGCCGGCCAACGATTG
This sequence comes from Stutzerimonas chloritidismutans AW-1, assembly GCF_000495915.1. Taxonomy (GTDB): domain Bacteria; phylum Pseudomonadota; class Gammaproteobacteria; order Pseudomonadales; family Pseudomonadaceae; genus Stutzerimonas; species Stutzerimonas chloritidismutans. Next base: position 9,556 of record NZ_AOFQ01000059.1, on the reverse strand, counting down.
CTCATCACCATGGCTGATCGCTATGCGTTGCCCGTTCACTATGACGAGTGCCGTGCAGGGCCTGACGGCCAAAGCCTCCGCCATCCCAGGCAGACCTTGAACGGTCTGACGCAGTGTTTGCTGTATCGCGTTGGAACGCTCGACCACTGCATCATCGACGGCCATCGGGTAGGCACATCCACAGCCAGCCCCGCTGTCATCCTGGCGCCCCAGTTCGGTCTCGACATTGCCGCGCAGAGGCAGGTGCAACCTCAGCTCCTGCTCGATGTATTGGAAGATTTCAGGATCACGGTCGAACCAATGCGCATCGCCATTGAACACCACCCTCGCCTGCGGTTCGGCTGCGAGCAATGCGCTCAATGCACTCAGCGCCTGGCGGTTGCCATACAGTCCCCCAACCACGTAGAGGGCGTCGCACTCGAACAGGGGTTCACCGCCAAAAGCATCGGGAGCCAGACGATAGTCCAGCGGGCAGTCACGACCGGCGCGCATCAGTTCCGACCTCGCTGAGTGCCGAACAGCCAGCCAGGCAGGATATAGCCGAGCACGCAAAGCCCCAGGCCATAGAGATTGGTACCCAGCAGCAGCGCGTACTTGCCGTCGCCAATGGCCCAGCCCTGAGGAATCCACCCCAGAGTCAGCGCAACCCCCAGGCCAAGACCGGTCCAGAAGCTCAGATGGAAACCCAGGCGAGTCGGAGCGACCAGGCCATGCAGGACGAACACCGGAGCCAGGCCAATGACCATCGTGCCACTGATCGTGGTGGCCTTGAGGATATCGGTACCGGCGATCATCGGTAGATTGCCGAGCAATCCGAACGCCATCATCACCGCCATTCCAACCCCGATGGCCTTCTGCCCCAGGTCACGTCCGGCCAGCTTCGGCAGCTCACGGCCCGCTAGCTTGGCCAGGCTGGAGAAAGTCGAGTCAAGGGTGGAACCGGCAGCGGAAACCATCACCACAGTCATCACCAACAGCGCCCCGATGCCCAGGCTCTTGGCCAACGCGGCAGGCACGTTGTCCGAGGCAGGCAGACCGGTGAGCTGGGCATGCACACCGATCAGACTGAAGGCCAGGATGGCAATGAAACCCAGCACCCCGGCGACCAGAAAAGAGCGACGCATGGTCTTTTCTTCACTAATAAAACCGCGGTCGGTCAGCACCGGGTCATGAAAGCCATAACTGAAGATTTGCAGACCGGCGACCAAGAGCAGATCGACCCCGGCATTCAAAGCCCAATGGCTGGTGCTGGCCAGCTCGGCAGGTGAGTGTTGCGGCAACACCAGGCCAAGCACCCACACCAGCGCGATCACAAAAATAGCCGCCTGCGCTGCGTCGGTGAGGATTGAACTGCGCAGACCACCGCGGAGGCTGTAAGCAAGCGTAACCGCCGTGAACAGCAGTGCAGCAGCAATGAACTCGAAGCTGCCGGAGTCACCGTAATAGCCGCCGACGACTGCGGTGTTGCTCCATACTTCGTTGAACAGGCGAATCAGAATGGCGGCAGAGAACGCCAGAGCCGCGCCACGGCCGTAGTGGCTGCTGAGAAAACTGACCAGACCAGTGGCCGCATATCGTCTGCGCAGACGATAGATGACGAAACCGGTCAGAGGGATGGACAGCCAGTACATGGCATAGGCCAGCCCACCGACCAGGCCATAGCTGGCGCCCAGGTTCGCGGCATTGGTCACCGACTTGGCAAAGATCCAGCTGATGAAGATGCTGGATGTGATGAGCCAGGGCGCTGCACTGCGCCCCTGGCTGTCCTCACCGTTGAAGAAGCCGCCCAGCGTGACCGCACGAGGCGACAGGAGCACCATCAGCGCGCCATAAACCACCAGAAAACCCCAGAAAAAAAAGCCGACAGTGCTATTCATTTCCATGCTCGCTCCCTATTCCCCAAGCGCGCCACCGCAGCTGGACCCTTGTCCAGCAGTGCAGGCATAGCAGTGGTCACGAGTCATGATGGGATTGCCCTCAAGGCTTGCCGCCTGTAGCAGATCCCGCAGATGGGCGCGCTCACGCCCAATCAAACCCGGCATGACCATCGGTAGATCGAGCATCTGATTGAAATCGCAGTCATAGAGGTAGCCTTGCCAGTCGACGCTGACCAGACTTCTGCACATGACCACTCCGAGGTTCTCCGGACGATAGCTATCGCGCAGCAGCTGCATGTAGGCACTGAACGTACCCTTGCTGACCAGCGTGCTGCCGAAACGGGCGATCGGTTGATTGGTGATGGTCAGTAGGTGGTTGAAGACGATGCCGAAATCCTCGGCGAGGTGGGACGTGTAATCCGCCTCGAGTTGAGCTTGCGGGGGCGGCAGGCTAGGTCCTTGCGGGTTATAGACCAGGTTGAGGATGAGCCCACTTCCCTCTTGTCCGTAGCCGAGTCGGTTGAGCAGGCGCAAACCTTCGATGCTCGCATCGAATACGCCATCACCACGCTGCCTATCGACGTTGCCCCGTGAGTAACAGGGTAAGGACGCGGTGACCTCCACGCCCTGCTCGGCGAGAAAGCGAGCCAGCCCTTCATAGCCAGGCTCGCTCAGGATTGTCAGGTTGCAGCGGTCTATGACCCTCAGGCCTTCACGCCGTGCATGGCTGACAACTTCACGAAAGCGCGGATGCATCTCCGGAGCGCCTCCCGTCAGGTCCAACGTCTGCACCGAGTGAGCGTCGATTACCTGATGCAGCAAAACCAGACTCTCGTCGGTCATGGCCTCTTTTCGGGTTGGCCCGGCATTGACGTGGCAGTGCAGGCAGCGCTGGTTGCACTGATAAGTCAGATTGACTTGCAGCGCCTCCAGTTGGCCTCGTGTGATTGCCGGGAAGCTCAGCGCATTTAGCAGGGGTAAAGTGGCATGCATGATGGTTCAGGCTCTTGAAGGTATTGCTCTTTTGAGACGCGAGGTGCCTATTCGTTACGTTTGCAATTCTCGCCACTACGTCATTGAAAGAGTTCAGGCAACCGGTTCGCGATCTCACCAAAGCTTTCAAGTGTGATACTGGGCCGCGTGTCCCACGGATCGAACAGGTTTTCGGGATGGCGGCGCAACCAAGCAGTCTGCAGGCCAGCATGGGCGGCACCGAGCACATCAAAAGGATTGCTTGATACCAGACACAACTGCCCTGTGGGCACGCCACAGCTGTGCAGAAGATGGGCATAGACGGCCGGGTCAGGCTTGAATGAGCGTACTTCCTCGACACTCACCACGGCATCGAAGTAGTGGCGAATCCCGGCACTTTCCAGCAGCCGCTCAACGGCAGCACGACTGCCATTGGAGAAGGCGAACTGGCGTATGCCTTGCTCCTGCAAGGCGCTCAGAACTCCAGGCACATCAGCGAATGCATCAAGGACAGCATAGGCCTGCATGGCTTGCTCAGCCTGCTCTTCCGTGATCTCGACCTCATGTTCGTGGCAGGCGTATGAAAGTGCCTGCCGCGTGCACACTGAGAAGTCACAGTAGTCACGCATCAGTCCCCGACGAAAGCTGTACTCCAATTGTTTCTGTCGCCATGTTCGTGAGATCAGCGACGCCTTGTCGCCGACCAGCTCAGTCAGCCGAGCCAACACGGCCTGGGTATCGATCAAGGTTCCGTAAATATCGTAGGCAACAACGCTTTTCATGGATGCTCCTTTTTGCCTGGCCGCCACATTTCGGACTGAAAAGTCCAAAATATGGCAAAAAAAATCAGCGCAAGTTCGCCATCACCAGCTCGATCACTGTAAGCAGATCTTTCTGTGCAATACCGGACTTTGCCTGGGTGCGCAGCCCACTCATAGCACAGTGCATATAGAGAGCCAGGACAGCAGGAGGCTGACTAGTCGACTGCTCGCCGCGGGCCTGGGCCAGCTCGAAGGCCAGTTCGAATACCTGGCGAAAGCGCCGTGTAGCAAGTTCGATCAGTGGCTGCACCACGGGGTCGCCGGTGGAAAACTCGTTGGCCACATTGACCAGCATGCAGCCGCGCGGTTTGTTCTGTTGCGCGTCGTCAAGCACAGGCAACAAGCAGTCACGGATGAAAGCCAGCGGCGACTCGGCCAGTTCGAGACGCTCGCGCATCTGCTTGGCACGGCTGTCGAAATAGCGGGTGAAGGCGGCTTCGAACAGGTTCTGCTTGTTGCCGAAACTCTCGTACAGGCTGCTCTTGGACAACCCGGTGGCCAGAAGCAGGTCCTGCAAGCTGGTGGCCTCATAGCCCTGACTCCAGAAAAGCTGCATGGCATTTTCCAGCACTTGGTCAGGGTCGAATGTTCTTGGGCGTCCGCGATTCATAGGTCGCATTATGGACCGATCATTATTTAATTCAACACTCACACCCTTGAAGCTGTAACAAAACCTCCCCGGTCGCATCCGAACTCCAGCTTCAGCCACTACAGATGCTGATTGGCTCGACGAGGAGGCAATGCAGATTGACATTCGAACCAATCAGTCCAAAATCAATTACCCCTGTATTGCCTTGTTCTGCCGCCTGCTGAAGGTGACAAGCAAGGCAGCACAGATTTAAAGACCAAACAGTCCAGATAAAGAGGAACAATGCCATGCTCAGCGAATACCCCCTTACCCTGCCCGCCCTCAGCCTCGAGACCAGCACACCCCGCGGTGCCGAGGTGCTGCAGAAGGCCAAGGCGCAGGTCGGTTTTATCCCCAATATGTACGCCAACATGGTCCATTCGCCGGGGCTACTGGAGACCTATCTGGATGGCTACGCGGCCTTTCGCACGGAGTCCGGCTTTACTCCGGCCGAACAGGAAGTGATCTTTCTGGTCATCAGCCGCGAGAACGGCTGCGAGTATTGCGTCTCGGCCCACAGCTTTCTGGCCGACATGAAATCAGGCCTTGCTGCAGATGTGACCAACGCTATCCGTGACGGTAATCCGATCGCCGACGCCAAGCTCGCCGCCCTCGCCGAGTTCACCCGCACCCTCTTCCACACTCGTGGGCTGCCGACGAAGGCCGCTGTCGAAGCCTTCCTGGGGGCTGGTTACAGCGAGCGGCAGATTCTGGAGATTGTCCTGGCCCTGGCGGTGAAAACCCTCAGCAACTACGCCAACCACCTGTTCCATACGCCCCTGGACGAAATGTTCAGTGGGCGTGCCTGGACGCAGAAATAGCCAGCATTTAGCTAGACAGGCAGGATTTTCAGCTAATCAGGCCATAGGCGAAAGTCATCATCTGGAAAGAGGCCTCAGCGGTGCAGTTAAGGTCGTCCTTGCAGAGATGCGAATTGATTCGAGATAACTTGATGCCTGACCAGTATTAATTCTTGCTCCTGAGCTCAGCGCCTCCGGAGGCAGCGCCGAGAACAGCATAGCATTGGAAACTTAACAGGATGATCAATCACTCGCACAGCATAGAAACTGCTCTCCGGCTCCCTGTGATGGCGAGTGATTTGATCTATTTTTTCTGATTTAAATTCAACGTGGCGGCAGCGCCTTCGCAAGCGCTTCAATGTCCTTCACCACATAGTCAGAAGAAGCAACTAATGGATATAGCGACTGACCTGGACGCGACACAAACGCGGTACGCAGGCCAGCGCGCTTTGCTCCCGCAATATCCCAGCCATGAGCAGCAACCAACAGTGCATCTTCTGGCGCTACACCACGCTGCTTTGAGGCCCACTTGTAAACCGCAAGATTAGGCTTGTAGCTCTCAAGCGACTCGCTGCTTAGGTAATCGCTGATCAGGTCATCCAATCCGGCGAACAGCATCTGCGCCTGTACCGCCCTACGCGATGAATTAGTTAGCGCCACCAGGGTATAGCCCTTATCCCTGAGTATCTGCAGCCCAGGACGGACATCTGCATGAGCGGGTAAGCGAGTGATCGGCTCGACGACAGCGGCACGCGCCGCAGCCTCGGTCAAGTTGATACCGTGCGCTTGAGCGACCATCATCAAAGCCGCCGTCCCTACACTACCGAAGTCGTGATATTGCTCAATCGAGGTTTCGACCAATGAGTAGTGCAACATAGTAGAGAACCATAGGCTGAGCAGATCAGGTCGCCCTCCTAACGCCTGGCCAACAGAAACACGCATAGGCTCCAGATTGAGCAGGGTTTCGTTGATATCAAGAAAAATAACCGCAGGGGCTTTAGTGCCAGCAAAAGCATTGGCTTGGGCCAAGCCACTGACAAGTAGCGCGACTGCTAACAAGGTATTGACAAGGGCTCTGCGCATAAGCGTATTTGATTCCATAAACAGTTTTCAATCTAATGTGTAGCGCAACAACTTGCGCGATTAATTGTCTGAGCAACCGCCGCCATGCACCTGATATTGCAGGTAATGAACATTACCCTCAGAGTCTTCATACGTCATGATCGAGGACGTCACGCCACAGATATGGCTGGTGTCGCTTATGTTTATTACTCGCTTGATATCCAGCTTCATACCGTACCGGTAGACGGTTATTTCTTGCGCAGCAACCTGGGCGGAGAACAGCAGACTGGCCGCAATCGAGATAGCAACATGCAATAAACGCATGGGAATTTACCTTTCATTGAGATGAGGGAAGCCACGGTGCGAACCAAGGCTCGCACCGCATGAGGAAATAAAGGGACTTAGAAGGTATGTAACAGGTTGAATGGTGAGGTGGATGTCACCTGAGCCAAACCAACTGCATGTACCTGATCGTAGGCGGCCTCGGCAACGAGCACGCCGTCCTGCTGCCACAGGTAGATGGACAAACCATTTTTGCTCAACTTCTGGGCTTGGGCATCCTGGCGCGATAACGATACTGACCCAAAGCGCTGTGGGTCATAGCTGGTTTGATACTGAGTAATTCGCCGACCTGCTTCATCTATGAAAATAATCTGAGTGGCAAGCGCGCCAAGCAACGTGCAATAGCGCGCGCCCTTGAGTGAGGCACTCGTGGCAGTAGGCCGCACGTCTTGCACCATAAAGTCCAGACGATCCATGGCTGTGCGCAATTGCTCAACCGAGGAAGCCTGCACATCCAGCTTATTGATCCGCACATGGTTGATGAATACCTCTTCACTGATGCGTAAACGCAGCTCGGCCAATGCCTGATTGGGCTGAAGCTGAGTACTCAGCAAGGGCGTGATTACAGCGACCAGCACCAGGCAACAAGCAATCGCGGCAAGTCGCATCCGGCTGAATCTCTGCTGTGGCGCACGCTTGAGTCGGCGCTGCAAACGCTCATATTGCAGATCGTCGAGCGCTGGCTGCCTAAGTAAGTCAGCAAACTGCGAGCGGAGTGGATCAGGATTGCTCATATGCATCTCCCAAGGAGCCAGCCTGCGGCTGGGCCATGCTATTAACCTTTTGACGCATGCGGTGCAGTCGCGACAGGATGGAGCCACGCGGTTGACCGAGTTGCAACGCGATCTCGCTCGCTGACATTTCTTCAGCGGCCCAGAGGAACATCACCTCACGCTCGCCAGGGCTGAAGGTTTGCCAAACCGACTGCAACCTACGCTCATCGATCAAGCTACGCTCGAGACAGGCTTCTGTACCCGGAAATTCATCCGGAAACTCCAACGACTCGAAAGGTACACGCTGGGTAACCGTCCGCCGAACCCATCTCCCCGCTTCTTCCCGATAACGGCATGGTGTCCACCTATTTTTGGTGGACACCATTTCAAGCCACTTTCTGGAGGGTTTCGTGTCTCGACAGCGCCGTACATTCCCCAAGGCTTTCAAGGCCCAAGTCATCGAAGAGTGCGCCCAGTCCGGGGCTTCCGTCGCCGGCGTGGCGCTCAGTCACGGGCTCAATGCCAACCTGGTGCATAAATGGATTCGCAAGCAGCGCGAGCCGCTACCGGTCGTGTCTGCACGCTTTGTCCCGGTGCCGCTCGGCTTTCTGCCTGCCGGGCGTACCGGCTCCGAGGAGCTGACGATACGAATCGAAATTCCCTACCACGCCGGCAGTCTGTCGGTGCACTGGCCGGTGGAGGACGGCGAGGGCTGTGCACGTTTGCTTCGCGGGCTGCTCGCATGATCCGCATCGAACGCATCTGGCTGGCCACCGAGCCACTGGACATGCGCGCCGGCACTGAAACAGCCCTGGCGCGGGTTGTTCAGGTGTTCGGTGCGGCGCAGCCGCACACGGCTTACCTGTTCACCAACAAGCGCGCTAACCGGATGAAAGTGCTGGTGCACGACGGCTTCGGTGTCTGGCTCGCGGCCCGCCGCCTTAACGAGGGCGGCTTCGTTTGGCCCGGTCGCGAGCAGGGCACGCAGCGCGAGCTGAACCCCGAGCAGTTGCAAGCGCTGGTGGTCGGCCTGCCTTGGAAACGGCTGGGGCAGGACGCCGCGATCAGCCTGCTGTAACACCCGCATCGGCTATCAACCATCGCTGCGCGGCAATTCACCGAACGCCTTATCGTCAGGTAAGGACGGGGCCGTCACAATCGGCCACATGCCCTCGACGACCTTCGACCATCTGACCCCCGAGCAACTGCGCGAACTGGCCGCGCAGTTGGCCGAGCGTGTCGTCCACCTTGATCAGCAGGTATCCGGTCTCAGCCAGCAGGTTCACTTCCACAAGACCCGCAACGAGCAGTTGGCCCACGAGATCGCGATCCTCAAGCGTCACAAGTTCGCCAAGCGAAGTGAGCAACTGAGCCCCGATCAGATCAGCCTGCTTGATGAACTGCTCGACACCGATATCGCCGCTATCGAGGCAGAACTGAAAGCCGTAAATCCCCCAGCGGCCCAGGGCGAACCCCGCCAGCAGCCCAAGCGTGCGCCGCTACCGGCCCAGTTTCCGCGCACCCTGATCCATCACGAGCCGGACAACACCCAGTGTGCCTGCGGCTGCCAGCTCAAGCGGATCGGCGAGGACGTCAGCGAAAAGCTCGACTACACGCCGGGCACCTTCACGGTGGAACGGCACATCCGTGGCAAGTGGGTCTGCGACCAGTGTGAGACGCTGATCCAGGCACCGGTGCCAGCTCAGGTGATCGACAAGGGCATCCCCACTGCCGGCCTGCTGGCTCATGTCATGGTGGCCAAATACGCCGACCATCTGCCGCTGTACCGGCAAGAGAAGATCTTTGGCCGTGCGGGTCTACCTATCGCGCGCTCGACATTGGCACAGTGGGTCGGACAAACCGGCGTGCAGCTCCAGCCGCTGGTCGACGCCTTGCGCGAAGCGGTACTGGCGCAAGGTGTGATTCACGCCGACGAAACCCCGGTGCAGATGCTGGCCCCAGGCGAGAAGAAAACCCATCGGGCTTACGTTTGGGCTTACTGCACCACGCCCTTCGCCGACCTGAAGGCGGTGGTCTACGACTTCAGCCCGAGCCGCGCTGGCGAACACGCACGTAACTTCCTCGGCTCCTGGGGCGGCAAGCTGGTCTGTGATGATTTTGCGGGCTACAAGGCCAGCTTCGAGCAAGGCATCACCGAAATCGGCTGCATGGCCCACGCCCGGCGCAAGTTCTTCGACCTGCACGTAGCTAACAAAAGCCAGTTGGCCGAGCAGGCGCTGCACTCGATCGCCGGCCTCTATGAAATCGAACGGCAGGCGCGTGACTTGAGTGCTGAGGATCGGTGGCGGATACGGCAGGGAAAAACCTCGCCGATCCCCAA
>NZ_AOFQ01000058.1 GCF_000495915.1 Stutzerimonas chloritidismutans AW-1 | reverse complement strand
CCCCGACCTTACCCCGCCTGTGGAGATTCCTGCGCGGGCCGAGAACGTTGGCGAAACCACCATGTCCACGACATTGGTCAATGGTGACGTCAAGGTCGACACAGTGGAGCATTTGCTGTCGGCAATGGCTGGCCTGGGGATCGACAACGCCTACGTCGAACTCTCAGCGTCGGAAGTGCCGATCATGGATGGTAGCGCTGGACCTTTCGTATTCCTGATTCAATCCGCCGGCCTGCAGGAGCAGGACGCCCACAAGAAGTTCATCCGCATCAAGCGTGAAGTGACAGTCGAGGAAGGTGACAAGCGCGCTACCTTCCTGCCTTTCGACGGCTTCAAGGTGAGTTTCGAGATCGATTTCGACCATCCGGTTTTCAAAGGCCGCACCCAGACTGCCAGTGTGGATTTCTCGAGCACTTCCTTCGTCAAGGAAGTCAGCCGTGCACGTACCTTCGGGTTCATGCGCGACATCGAGTTCCTGCGCTCGCACAACCTGGCACTTGGCGGCAGCGTTGAGAACGCAATCGTGGTGGACGAAACCAGTGTGCTCAACGAAGACGGCCTGCGTTACGAGGACGAATTCGTGAAGCACAAGATTCTCGATGCCATTGGTGATCTGTACTTGCTGGGCACCAGTCTGATCGGCGAATTCCGCGGCTATAAATCCGGCCACGCGTTGAACAACCGTTTGCTGCGCACCCTGATGGAACAAAAGGATGCGTGGGAACTGGTGACCTTCGATGACCCGCAGACCGCACCGATCTCCTACATGCGTCCGGTGGCAGCCGGCTAAGCTGTACCTCTCTTCCTAAAATTTAAGGCCACCCTAGGGTGGCCTTTTTTTATGGTGCGCCAGGCATGGCGCGTAGCGCCGTGACTGGCGCTGTCGGGTTCACTGTGGTGGTGAGCCTGGCGACTTGGAGGTGAAAGTCCTCTACACACCCGGCAAGGGGAAGTGTTAGCTGAAGGCAAGGGTGTCGCGGGCGACTGCGAATCTGAAGGAAGCCCGAGGCAAAATGCTGGCCTGACGAACAGGAAGCGGATGAGGCGGCGCAGCGGGGTGAGGTGGCCATAATCGCCAAAGCCCGATACTTGCACGGAACGCTGCGACGTAGATCCGACAGGCATAAGCAGGAAGGTCGCGCGAATTACCCTGGGAGATCTGTACGCTTGCCATTGTGCTACCGATTGTCGAGAGGCGACGGGATGGGCGTGCAGAAGTCAGCCGAGGCCGTAGTAAGTGGCGGTCAACCACGCCATCAAGGGCCGAACAGGTCATGCCGCCAGTAGGCGTCAGCGTCTCGTCGATAACCGAAATGCAGAAATTTCTCCAAGAGAAGACTGTCACCCCGAGTCCCGGCCAGAGGCCGAGGATGACGCCTGACAGCGCAGAGGTATCGGCGGCGTCGGTGACGTGGATGAACGCGGAGCCGGACACGCTGATGGAGCGGGTGCTTGCACCGGCGAATCTCAAGCGTGCGTATCAGCGCGTGGTCAGCAACAAGGGGGCGCCGGGTGCCGATGGCATGACGGTCGCCGACTTGGCAGGCTACGTGAAACAGTATTGGCCCATCCTGAAGGTCAGGCTGCTGGCAGGTGAATACCATCCCCAGGCAGTGCGGGCGGTCGAAATTCCCAAACCGCAGGGCGGTATGCGGCAACTGGGCATTCCCAGTGTCGTGGATCGCCTGATCCAGCAAGCCCTGCTGCAACAGCTCACGCCGATCTTCGATCCGCTGTTCTCGGACTATAGCTACGGCTTCCGTCCGGGCAGAAGCGCTCACCAGGCTGTCGAGATGGCCCGCACCCATGTGGCGGCGGGTCATAGGTGTTGCGTGGAACTCGATCTGGAGAAGTTCTTTGATCGGGTCAACCACGACATCCTGATGTTCTGTGTTGAGCGCCATGTCGAAGACAAACAGGTGCTCAGACTCATCCGCCGTTACCTCGAAGCGGGCGTCATGTCGGACGGGGTTGTCAGCCATCGGCAGGAGGGGGCGCCGCAAGGCGGCCCGCTTTCGCCGCTGCTGTCGAACATCCTGCTCGATGAACTCGACCGTGAGTTGGAGCGGCGAGGCCATCGCTTCGTGCGCTATGCCGATGACGCGAACATTTATGTCCGTAGTCCGCGTGCTGGCGAACGAGTGCTGGCCAGTGTCGAGCGGTTCCTGAATCACCGTCTGAAACTGAGACTGAATCGGGACAAGAGTCGCGTGGCTGGGTCGTGGAAATGCGACTACCTGGGGTATGGGATGAGTTGGCACTCGCTGCCTAGACTGCGAGTGGCAACCATGAGCCTGCGCCGTGTGCGCGACCGTCTCAGGGAACTGCTGCGAGGGGTGCGGGGCCACAAGATGGCGAATGTCATCGAGCGGGTAAACCCGGTGCTGCGAGGCTGGGCAGGCTACTTCAAGCTCAGCCAGAGCAAGCGTCCACTGGAAGAGCTGGATGGCTGGGTCAGGCACAAACTTCGCTGTGTCATCTGGCGGCAATGGAAGCAGCCCTCTACGAGGGCGCGCAACCTGATGCGCCTGGGATTGAGCGAGGAGCGTGCCTGCAAGTCGGCCTTCAATGGCCGAGGCCCGTGGTGGAACTCAGGAGCGCCGCATATGAATCAGGCGCTGCCGAAGAAGCTATGGGACAGACTTGGACTGGTCTCGATACTGGATACGATCAATCGGCTTAACCGCATGGCCTGAACCGCCGTGTACGGAACCGTACGCACGGTGGTGTGGGAGGACGGCGGCCGTGAGGCCGCCTCCTACCCGATTTTCGCTGAAAAGCTGACGGGAATGGCGTGCCGCCTGCTTCAGCGAGGCGCCGCTGGCGCGTGCTGGGCTAGTTCATGCCGTCCAGCAAGCCAGCCAGGTCGTCGGCATGCTCTTCCTCCTGGGCGAGGATGTCCTCGAAGATGCGGCGGGTGGTCGGGTCCTTGTCGCCGATGTACTGGACGATTTCCCGATAACTGTCGATGGCGATGCGTTCGGCCACCAGGTTCTCGAAAACCATATCGCGCAGGCCGTTGCCTTCGGCGTACTGCGCGTGGGCGCGCTCCGTCAGGCCGTCCGGGTTGAAGTCCGGTGCGCCACCCAGTTGTACGATGCGCTCAGCCAGCCGATCGGCGTGTTCCTGTTCCTCATTGGCATGCTCGAGAAACTCGTCCGCGGCGGCGCTGGATTTCAGCCCTGTGGCCATGTAGTAGTGGCGCTTGTAGCGCAGATAGCACACCAGTTCGGTCGCCAGCGCTTCGTTCAGCAGATTGATCACGACTTCTCGATCGGCCGAGTAACTCTCGGTGACGGCGCCATTCTCGACATGTTGACGAGCCCGCTCGCGCAGGCTCTGTTTATCGCTCAATTGTACGTAGCTCATCGCCATCTCCTGGTCTGGTTCACCGCGGACGCGGTGATTCACGGTTCCCAGTTTGAGAACAGGATGCTGGCGAAAAGTTTAGCGGTGGGGCTCGTCCGGCGGTTCGGGCTCAGGCTCACCCGGCTCATCAATCGGCACAGGGTCGCCTGGGTCCTCGCGCTTGGGATTGCCCTCTTTCGGAGCGGTTTGGTCAATCATCGGCATGCCCTCAGTCCTCAGCTCAGCGCCCGTAGCAGTTCGTTCTTGCGCATCTTCGAGCGGCCACGAATGTCCCGCTCGCGGGCCTTTTCCATGAGCTGGTCGCGGGTCATGTCGGCAAGCGCCGTGCTGGTCGACGTCGAGCTTCGTGCCGGACCCTTGTTTGGTGATTTGCCCTGGCGGGCATCGGCTGCGCGGTGGGCCGAGTCCTTGCGCTCAGCCCGCTTGGCGGTCTCGCCCTTGCTCCTGCCCGAGCCCCCTTTGCGTTCTCCGCCGCCGGATTGCTTGTTGACCGTCGCCCATGCGCGCGCTTCGGCCTCGTCCTCGGGGACGCCACGCTTCTCGTAGCCTTCCTCAATGTGTTCGGCCTTGCGTTGCTGCTTGTCGGTGTACTTGGTTTTTTCTCCACGAGGCATGCTGGTCTCCTTCAAGGGGAGCGTTGAATGCACAGGCCCGAAGCGTGCTCGCGCCTGTGCCCGGCTGTCAGCGATGCAGTTTGCGCTGGTTTTCCTCAAGCTGATCGCAGGTCAGGAAGCCCTGGCCGTCCACGCGGCCGGAGTCATCGAAACTGACGTAATAAGGTTGCTGATGGCCATCGCGATTGAGGATGTAATCGTGGCAGATGCCAGGCACTACAGTGCGAGCTGCGGCCTTCGAGGGCTCCCCACCGATGGCCAGTACCTGCTCCTGAGACATGCCGGTCTCCACATCGCGTACCAGTGGCTCGTCACGGAAGGTGATGCGGTCTACCGGGTTCTGCACATTGCCGGAACAGCCGGCGAGCAGCACGACAGGGGCGAAGATGTAGATGGCGCGCTTGATCATGGGAGTGCCTCGTTGCGTATGGACGTTACCTTTATGGCCATACGGCGTCCGGCAAGGTTCAACGGATCAGCGGGCGACGGTATCAACGGTCATCAGGGGTGACGCGCCAGACCACGTTGCCGACATCGTCGGCCACCAGCACGGCCCCGGTCTTGTCCTCGGCGACGCCTACCGGGCGACCCATTGCCTCTCCTGCCTCGTTGACGAAGCCGGTCAGCACATCCTCTGCCTGCCCAGCCGGCATGCCGTTGCGGAACGGGATGAAAACCACCTTGTAGCCACTGCGCGGCTTGCGGTTCCAGGAGCCGTGCTGACCAACGAACGCGCCATGGTGGTAGTGCTGCGGCAGCAGCGTGTCTTCGTAAAAGATCAGGCCGAGCGAGGCGGTATGCGCGCCCAGTGCATAGTCCGGGGCAATGGCGCGCTCGACCAGATCCGGGCGCTGGGGCTGCACGCGCTCATCGACGTGCTGGCCGAAGTAGCTGTAGGGCCACCCGTAGAATCCGCCGTCCTGTACCGACGTCATGTAGTCCGGCACCAGATCGCTGCCGATCTCGTCGCGCTCGTTGACGGTGGTCCATAGCGCTCCGCTGTCCGGTTGCCAGGCAAGGCCATTGGGGTTGCGCAGGCCTGAAGCGAACAGACGCATGCTCCTGGCTTGCGGATCCACCTCGAGAATCGCTGCGCGGTTCTCTTCGGCCTCCATGCCGTTCTCGGCCACATTGCTGTTGGAGCCGCTGGTGACATAGAGGCGGCTGCCGTCCTGGCTGGCAATGACGTTCTTGGTCCAGTGGTGATTGATCGGCCCAGCGGGTAGGTCCACGACCTTCTCGCCGTTCGCAGTGATACGGGTGGTGCTGGGCGTATAGGGAAAGCGCAGCAGCGCGTCCGTGTTGGCGACGTAGAAGTGGTTGCCTACCAACGCCATACCGAACGGGGAGTTGAGGTTTTCCAGAAACACCGTGCGCTGTTCCGCCACGCCATCGCCGTCACGATCGCGCAGCAGGGTGATGCGGTTGGCGCTGGGGCCTCCGGAGCCAGCGCGGGCCATGATCTTGCTGGCAATCCAGCCGCGCAGTCCCTGGCTCTGTTGCTTCGGCGGTGCGTCCGATTCCGCCACGAGCACATCGCCATTGGGCAGCACATGGAGCCAGCGGGGATGGTCCAGGTCACGGGCGAACGCCGCCACGCGCAGACCGGCCGCCGCCTGCGGCTTGCCACCTTGCGGCCAGCCTTTGGCGGGGGCGATGTGTACCGTGGGCAGGACTGTCTTGTTCGGCTCCGGCAGCGCCGGTGTCGGGCCGTATCCGGATTCCACCGGAAGCTTGGCCGTTTCGCTGCAACCTGCCAGAGCAGCCAGAACGGCGCCGGTCAGAGGAATACGGAAGTTGGACATGGCGAAATCCTTGGGCTGTGGAGTGGCGTTCGTTAGCGCGGCTGGTCCGGGTGGCGACGCTTGCGCGCGGCACGCAGGGCAGTATGCCGCTCCAGCCGTGGCATCAAAGCAAAGATCGCCAGCGCCAACAGCGTGCTCATTACGGCCGTTGCTTCATGCCCGAGGCCGACGGCGACACCGATCGCGGCCGTAAGCCAGATGCCCGCGGCGGTGGTCAGGCCCTTGACGTCTTCCGCGGAGTCGCCCTTGAGGATAGTCCCGGCTCCGAGAAAGCCGATACCGGTAACCAGGCCCTGAATCACCCGGGAAATGTCCTCGAGGCTCATGCCCGCCTGCACCGGCACCAGTACGAACAACGCTGCCCCAAGCGCAACCAGCATGTGGGTGCGCAAGCCGGCGGCCTTGCGCCGGCGCTCGCGTTCATAGCCGAGCAGGCCGCCGAGAATCGACGCGATCAGCAGGCGGCTACTGACGCGGGTCGCGTCCTCCAGGTCGGTGATGTCGGAGAACTCCGACGCGATGGTGTAGGAGATGCTCGCCCACCACTCCATGTCCTTCTCCAAGCCAGGCTGGTTCTGATTTGGATACGCGAGGCGGCGGGTGGTTCGCTAATCGGTGACCTGGAAACGCAGCATGCCGATCATCTGGCCTGCTTCGGTAACGACACGTACTCGCCAGCGGCCCGATGATCTTTCCGGGAAGTTGCGCTTGTGGGTCCATGCGCGATAACCGGCTTCGCGGCCGCCGCTGATCTCCAGGGCGATACGGTCGACGCGCCGGCCGTTGTGGGTCCACTCGTGGAAGATGCGCTCCTTCAGGCCGCGCGGTGCGTTGATGGCGGTATAGGCGTAGAGGCCATTTGCGTGCAGTTCTGCGCTGGTGATTTCGCGCAGCCCCTTGCCGGGTTTGCGTTGCCGATCATCGAGGCTCATGGTCACGGCGACATCGGTCAGCCACAGGGTTGCCGGGGGTACCCAGGTCCGTCCCAGCCAACCTGCGGCACCCAGCGCCACCGCCAGCAACAGGATGCCGGGCCACGTGCGCCAGTTCGAGCGGGGAAACAGTCCGCTGAGGCTCGGCAGGGCCAGCACTACTGCGACGCCCAGCGCCAGTTGATAACTCTGCGGGGTGGACAGATGAAGGATGATCGGCAACGCGGTCAGCAGGACGGCGAACAGCGTCAGCGCGTGAAACCCCAGGTAGACCCAGCGCCGCGGTGCCAGCCATTTGTAGTACAGCGGATCGATCAGCGAAACGAGCGCGGCGGCGCCAAGCAGGCCGGTGAACAGGGCTTGTCCGCTGTTCCAGGTGGTGGTGATGGCAAAGAACGGAATGATGAAGAACAGGCTTTCCTGATGCACCATCTGGGTGGCATAGCGCAGCAGCGGTCGTGGCACCTGCCAGCCGAACCAGCGCTGCAGGCTACGCCGCAGGCTCGACTCCAGCACCAGCCAGAGCCAGCTCACCAGCATCACCAGGGCGACCACCTTGGCGAGGCCGGCGTGGCGTTCCACCAGAACGAAACTCGCCACCCCGGAAACGAATCCGAACAGCGCAACCGTACCGGGATAGCGCCGAATCAGGCGGCTGGCCAAGTCGAACAGGCGTGATAACAGCGGCTTGAGTTGCATGGTGGTTCGGGTCCGAATACGGCGTGCTTATCAGAAGTATCGAGCACAGGCGGGCTGGTGCAAGCGCGCGGTCGAGACCCTTCGCTTGTCGAGGGCGGATGGTACAGCGGGCGCCCCCCGCTGGTGTGGCAAGGCGCCCCTGTTTGGCGTATTTCGCAGGACGATCAGTCGCTCTCTTCGATCACCTGCTGTACCGCTTCGGGCTGCTCTGGCATCGCCGATGAGTGGTGACTGGTGATCAGCCACTGTCCGGCGTCGGCGAACCACTTGTAGGTAAAGGTATAACGCGCCGGCACCGTCTTGCCGTCGCCCAGCTTGAAGCTGTAGAGCCCGGTATCGAGCGCGCTGTTGCAGTCGATCATGATCATTCGCGAGACAACTTCGCCCTTCGGTTTCAGCGCCAGAAAGTGCTCGAAGTAGTCGAGCTTGGCTTCCACCGTCTGCCGCGGCGTGTTGGACACTGTAGGCAGCAGCATCGAGTCAGGTGCGTAGTTTTCCACCACGCGTTTTGGATCGCCTGATTGCACATCTTCGTTCCAGCGATCGAAAAGCGCGGCGACCTGCGCTTCGTTGGTGCCATGACAGGTCGGGTCGTCCGCCAGCGCAGCCAGCGGGGCGAGGGAAAGCAGCAGGGGGAGGGCGTATTTCATAGTGTCACTCGTAGCCGGTGGTCGATTGCGGATGTCTCCGCAGCGGTACTGCACAGCATGGATACGTCATGCAGACTTGTGACCGTCCGCTGCTGCGCTCATTCCCGCCAGCGGTCGATCAGGGCTGCAGCGCCGACTCGATGGCTTCC
This sequence comes from Stutzerimonas chloritidismutans AW-1, assembly GCF_000495915.1. GTDB lineage: Bacteria > Pseudomonadota > Gammaproteobacteria > Pseudomonadales > Pseudomonadaceae > Stutzerimonas > Stutzerimonas chloritidismutans. The sequence goes on along the minus strand of NZ_AOFQ01000058.1, from coordinate 113,534 downwards.
CGGACATCGCTATAGGAGCGCGCTGCATCCGCTGGCAGGCGGACCTGCGGCAACCCGACCGTCTCGCACAGTCGATCCATGAATTCCTCATCGGTGTCAGGGTCGTGCAGGTTGATGACGCAGACCGGCTGAAGATCGGCCCTGTCGCACAGCACGAAATCGAAGCGCGTGGCCGCGATGCGGTTGGTGGCGCGGTACCAGTACGCCCGTCGAGCGATGGCGGTGACTTCCACAACGTCGGCGACGCTTACCTTGGGGAAGATCAGATAGCGCTCGCCGACCGTGCGTTGCAGCATTTCCAGCAGCTCGCGTTCCGCTGGCGAGAACAGTGGCGCCTTGAGGCGATAGGGATATTGCAGCGCGGGATGGTTGAGCTGCCGGTTCTTGACGAAGAAAACCAGCACGAAGATGACGAACGCCACCAGTGTCAGGGCCAGCCAGCTCATGGACGTCTGTCCTGATGCAGCGATTGAAGCCTTGTTGATGAACCCATGGTGTAAGCCTCGGAATTAGACGAGCGATGCTTTTGTTGAGTCCAGCACGTTCGATTCGTTCGGCTACCTTATCCACTACAGCTGTGGGCCGAGTTGTGGATAACCCTTTAGCTGCTTGCTGCAACCTTAGCGGCACTAGCGATCGAGCCTATTGATCGAAAATTGTACGTTCGCAGGTTCAAGGCTTCTGAAACGTCGTATTGCCCGCACATGCGTACACCAATAGGTCGAAGCGAGCGCTTATCCACTTCTGCTGTGGATGCGCATGTGGATAACATGGGGAGGCTGAGCTGCGGCCTGCGTGGTGCGTGGCCTGCAGCTCGGAGAGTGAAATTTGATCAGCTGGATTCAGCCAGATCACAGCGGCGAATTTTTGGCCCAGCGACTATGAGTGGGCGGTTGCCAGGCATCCAGCAACTCTATGAGCGCCTGCGACTCGTCACTACGTCGCAACATCTCGCGGTGCTGTGAGCGGACGAATCCCTCTTCGACGAGGTGATCGAGGAAGTGACTGAGCTTGCTGTAGAAGTGGTTGACGTCCAGCAACCCGAGCGGTTTGGGGTGATAGCCAAGCTGGCCCCAGGTCCAGACCTCGAAAAGCTCCTCCAGCGTACCCAGCCCGCCAGGTAAAGCGATGAAGGCATCCGCGAGCTCTGCCATCCGCGCCTTGCGGGCGTGCATGCCGTCGACCACTTCCAACAGAGTGAGGCCGGTGTGGCCGACCTCGGCATCTTTCAGGCTCTGCGGAATGATGCCGATCACCTCGCCGCCGGCAGCCATGGTGGCGTCTGCCACGACCCCCATCAGGCCGACGGCGCCGCCGCCGTAGATCAACCGAATGCCGTTGGCCGCCAAGGTGCGGCCGAGATCCTGGGCTGCTTGTTCATAGATGGGGTTCGAACCACGGCTGGCGCCGCAGAAAACGCAAATGGAACGCAAGGTCATCGTTAACTCCGCTCTTAGGGCTGGCGGAAGGGTACGCGGGCATGGACGAACGGCCAAGCGTGCTGGGCGATGTCAGCGGCCGTTCAATGCACCTCCGCTGGCGCACGCGTAATTGGCAAACAGGCTCTCGAGCAGATTGCGACTGGACATGGGCGATCTCTCCGTCGGTTGATGCGCTCATGCTAAGAACAGGGCGCTCCCGGCGCTCTTAGATTCTCGACATTGCCGTGATAGCTTGCGCTATTTGCCGCTTCATTTATCCCCGATAGATGTGTGCGGTTCTGTGGATAACCTTGGGAAGGTCTGCTCCAGGCGAAGCGGCGCGGGACTTCCAGCAGTATGTGCGTTTTTTGCTCAGTCCCGCTTGATGCGACCACGGGCCGCATAACAGAAGGCCTCGCGCGTTCATCGGTAATATGTGCGATGCCGTTTCACAATGGTAGTGATCGCTTCAGTTATCCACGATGGCTGTGGATAACGCTGTGAGTTGTTTGGGCAAATACGCCGCCGGGCCAGTGATGGCACGGCTGTCGGCGGTATGAATAAAAAACGTCCAGAACATTGGCGGCGGAGCAGCCCATCCTCGACTCTTATGCACTGGCATTCATTTCCGGGCGGTTGGTTGTCGGGTCCCGGCGCCTGATCGACACTCGGCGCTCCTGAATTCATCCAAGACCGCTGAGGGAGTACGCCATGACTGATGCCATCCGCTTCGAAGACAAGGTAGTGATCGTGACCGGAGCCGGCGGCGGGCTCGGGCGGGCGCACGCGCTGCTGTTCGCCCGCCACGGTGCGAAGGTCGTGGTCAATGATCTGGGCGGCAGCACTCAGGGCGATGGAGCCAACAGCTCCGCCGCCGACCGAGTGGTGGAGGAAATTCGCCAGGCGGGCGGCACCGCTGTCGCCAATCATGATTCAGTAACCGATGGCGATCGCGTCGTGCAGCAGGCCCTCGATTCCTTCGGTCGCATAGATGTGGTGGTGAACAACGCCGGCATCCTGCGCGACAAAACCTTCCACAAGATGGAAGACGCCGACTGGGATCTGGTCTATCGGGTGCATGTCGAGGGCGCCTACAAGGTCACCCGTGCCGCCTGGCCACACATGCGCGAACAGAACTACGGGCGAGTGATCTTCACCGCTTCGACCTCCGGCATCTATGGCAACTTCGGGCAGTCGAACTATGGCATGGCCAAGCTCGGTCTGTACGGCCTGACCCGCACGCTGGCGCTGGAAGGGCGCAAGAACAACGTGCTGGTCAACGCCATCGCGCCCACCGGCGGCACGCGGATGACCGAGGGGCTGATACCGCCGCAGGTGTTCGAGCAGCTCAAACCCGAACTAGTGAGTCCGTTGGTGGTGTATCTGGCTAGCGAGCAGTGCCAGGAAACCTCAGGCCTGTTCGAAGTGGGCGGCGGCTGGATGGGCAAGGTGCGCTGGGAGCGCAGTCTCGGCGTCGGTTTCGATCCGAAGGCCGGTTTCGATGCCGAGGATGTCGCCGCGCAGTGGCAGCAGATCTGTAATTTCGAGAACGCGGCGCACCCGGCTGACAACATGGAAGCGTTGAAGGAGATGATGGCCAACCTGCAAAAATACGCAGGCTGACCTATGGCTTGCGCTGCCGGGCAATCCGGGAGCGCATTCAGACGGGGGCCTCGCCCGGCTCCGGGCGCAACAGGCGTAGTGCTTTCTCGCGGGCTTGACTCAGGTTGCGCACATACAGCAGATGCCCCTGCAGGCGGTGAATGCCGGCGCGGCGCAATTTCAGGCGGACTCGCGCATTGCTGCCGCTCAGGATCAGCGTTACCCCCAGTCGGCGGTAATCCACCAGCACGTTTTCCAGCGATGCCAGCGCGGTCATGTCCAGCATCGGCACTGCGCTGATGTCGACGATCACCACCTTGACCTCGGGATTGAAGCGCCGCAGGGCTCCCAGCGCCTTTTCCGCCGCGCCGAAGAACAGCGGCCCACGGATCGCGTAGGTCGCCACGTGCTCGGGCATGTCCTGGAGGATGCGCCGTTGCTCGCGCGAGAGAGCGGTAGTGTCGGTCAGCTCGCTCATGCGCTTTATGAACAGCCCGGCTGCCAGCAGCAGCCCGACCCCGACGGCCAGCACCATGTCGAACAGCACGGTGAGTGTCAGGCAGGTCAGCAGCACCAGCACATCGCTGCGCGGTGCGATGCGCAATACGTGCATCACGTGCGGCGCTTCGCTCATGTTCCAGGCCACCATCACCAGCAACGCCGCCAGTGCCGCCATGGGCAGGTAACTGAACAGCGGCGCCAGCCAGAGCACTGCGACCAGCACCACACCCGCATGAATCATTGCTGCCAGCGGCGAGAACGCCCCGGCCCGGACATTCGTGGCGCTGCGGGCGATCGCTGCGGTCGCGGTGATGCCGCCGAACAGCGGGGCGACCAGATTGCCCAGCCCCTGGCCGATCAGCTCGCCGTTGGGCTCGTGGTTGCTGCCGGTCATGCCGTCGGCGACCACGGCGCAAAGCAGCGACTCGATGGCGCCGAGCATGGCGATGGCAAACGCCGGCGCGAGCAATTCGCGGAACAGCTCGTAACTCAGCTGCAGCGGCTGGCCATCCGGACCGGGTAGCAGCCAGGGCCAGGCGAAATCTGGGAGAAACGGTGGAATACCCGGATGGGTGATGCCGTCCAAGGTGTAGCTGAACCGCTCGCCAAGGGTCGCCACGGACAATCCGGACGATTCCAGCAGCAAACCTGCCAGCGCACCGACGGTCAGTGCCACCAGGTGCCCGGGTACTTTCGGTACCCAGCGCGGCCAGATGATCAGCACCGCGAGACAGATCGCCGCTACCAGCGCGTCGCCGAGCCGGGCGCCCGGCAGCGAGCGCAGCAGCAGGCTGACCTGCTCGACGTAGTGCTGTGGCTGTTCGGTCAGCGTCAGGCCGAACAGGTCCTTGATCTGCAGGGTGGCGATGACGATGCCGATGCCCGCGGTGAATCCGAGGGTGACAGGGTAGGGGATGAATGCGATCAGGCGTCCAGCGCGCAGCAGGCCCAGTGCGATCAGGATCAGACCGGCGAGCATGGTGCACAGCAGCAGGCCGCCAAGGCCGAACTGCTGGGTGATCGGCAACAGGATCACCACGAAAGCCGCTGTCGGCCCGGAGACATTGAAGCGCGATCCCCCGGTCAGCGCGATCAGTGGCGCGGCGATCAATACGGTGTAGAGACCGTGCTGTGGCGCCACGCCAACGGCGATCGCCAGGGCCATGGCCAGCGGGATGGCGATGATGCCGACCGTCAGGCCGGCGCTGATATCGCCGCGCAGTGCGCGGGCACCGTAGCCCAGACGCAGGACCTGGTGCCAGGCGGCAAACAGTGGGGGAAGCTTCATGCCTGGGACGCTCCTTGTAGGCGAAGGCGCCATTATAAGCGCGGGCAGCTCTTGTTCTTTGTGCTGAAAGATCGCCCGGTATACCGAGGCGGCGATGTACGACCTTGGTCGCAAGCCGGCCTGGCGCGTTGAGTGCGTCGCCTGCGAGGAGTAAACTGCCGCCCCCGTGAGACCCCGTGGACCGGAGGCGGCATGCGTAAAGACAAGAAGCAGGTGATTGGCGACGAGATCGCGGATGAGTCGATCAAGCTGTTTCTTCAGCCTGAACCGGCTGACGATACCCCCCCTTCGCTGCACAAGCTGATCAAGGCCTATCGCGGCCTGCGCATTGATGATTTCGAGCGCTTTCTCGGCTTCTTCGTGGCCGCCGGCTACGACCTCGATGCCCGGGATAGCAAAGGGCAGAGCTTTATCGATCTGGTCGCCAACCAGCGTCAGGCCAGACCTTATATCGAACTGATCGAGGCCATGCGCGGCTGAACTGAGGGCCGCCGTTTCGTATCGAACGTATCGGCACAGTCCGCTGCCAGCGGCGAAGGCTGCGGCTGGCTTCGGCAACATGATTCGCAATCGTTTTCCTCGCAGCGTCCACCGTCGAGCACTGGGCAAGGCCCGCTCCGGATGGATCGCAGCGAGAGGTAGGAGGCCAAAAGCCGCCCTTCCGACAGCTGGCAGGCAGCCGCAGGCTTCCTGTTCTCGGGCACATGTTCCCGAGCAGCGGTCCAGGCACATGCTCCGTTCCTGACCGTCTGGCTGGTGGGTTTTACGGGGCCGCGTACTGCGGTCTCGACAGTTTAATGCTGTGATTCTGGAGAACGCGTTGATGACGCAACACGATAGCGAAGCAGTGGATATGGTGCTGGTGGGAGCCGGCATCATGAGTGCGACCCTCGCGGTACTGCTCAAGGAACTCGATCCCAATATCAAGCTGGAAATCGTCGAGCTGCAGGAATCCGGAGCCATCGAAAGCTCCAACCCGTGGAACAATGCCGGTACCGGTCACGCCGGGCTCTGCGAGCTGAACTACACGCCCGACAGCAAAGATGGCGCGATCGACATCAAGAAGGCCGTGCTGATCAACACCCAGTTCGAGGTCTCCAAGCAGTTCTGGGCCTATCTCGCCGACCGTGAAGGTTTCGGTTCCCCGCGTGATTTCATCAATGCTGTTCCGCATCTGAGCTTCGTGCGCGGCAGCAAGAACATCGACTATCTCAAGCGTCGCTTCGATGCGCTGAAGACCCATCACGCCTTCGCTGACATGGAGTACAGCGAGGATCGCGCGACTCTGGCCGAGTGGATGCCGCTGATGATGCCGGGCCGCGCCGCCGACGAGCCTATCGCTGCAACTCGCGCCATGAACGGTACCGACGTCAATTTCGGTGCGGTGACCAGCCAACTGCTCGGCTATCTGTCGCGCAGTGCTGGGGTCAAGGTGTCCTACAACCAGAAGGTCACCGGTCTCGACCGTACGGCCAGCGGCTGGAAAGTCGACATCAAGAACACTCGCACCGGCGAATCGCGCCAGGTGCAATCCGGCTTCGTCTTCCTCGGCGCCGGTGGCGCTGCGCTGCCGCTGCTGCAGATGTCCGGTATCGACGAAGGCAAGGGCTTCGGCGGCTTCCCGGTCAGCGGTCAGTGGCTGCGCTGCGACAACCCGGAAATCGTCAAGCAGCACCAGGCCAAGGTCTACAGCCTGGCAGCAGTCGGCGCGCCGCCGATGTCCGTACCGCACCTGGACACCCGTGTCGTCGACGGCAAGAAGTCCCTGCTGTTCGGGCCCTACGCCGGCTTCACCACCAAGTTCCTCAAGCGCGGTTCGTTCATGGACCTGCCGCTGTCGATTCGGCCGAGCAACATCGGCCCGATGATGGCCGTGGCGCGAGACAACATGGACCTGACCCGCTACCTGATCAAGGAAGTGATGCAGTCCATGGAGGACCGCCTGGAAACCCTGCGTGGTTTCTATCCCGAGGCCAAGGCCGAGGACTGGCGTCTGGAGATCGCCGGCCAGCGCGTGCAGATCATCAAGAAGGACCCGAAGAAGGGTGGCATCCTGCAGTTCGGCACCGAACTGGTCGCGGCGAAAGACGGCACCATCGCCGCGCTGCTCGGCGCTTCGCCGGGCGCTTCGGTGACCGTCTCGATCATGCTCGACCTGCTCGAGCGCTGCTTCCCCGAGCAGTACCGTTCGCAGGCCTGGTCCAGCAAGCTGCAGGAAATGTTCCCGGCTCGCGAAACCACGCTGCAGAACGACGCAGCAGCCTACCGCGAAATCAGCGAAATGGCCGACAAGCGCCTGGGCCTGGAGTACTGACCAGCAGGCCAGTCCCGGCTCGAACGAAAAGCCCCGTACGAACCTACGGGGCTTTTTTGTGGTGCGCCAGGCATGGCGCGTAGCGCCGTGACTGGCGCTGTCGGGTTCACTGTGGTGGTGAGCCTGGCGACTTGGAGGTGAAAGTCCTCTACACACCCGGCAAGGGGAAGTGTTAGCTGAAGGCAAGGGTGTCGCGGGCGACTGCGAATCTGAAGGAAGCCCGAGGCAAAATGCTGGCCTGACGAACAGGAAGCGGATGAGGCGGCGCAGCGGGGTGAGGTGGCCATAATCGCCAAAGCCCGATACTTGCACGGAACGCTGCGACGTAGATCCGACAGGCATAAGCAGGAAGGTCGCGCGAATTACCCTGGGAGATCTGTACGCTTGCCATTGTGCTACCGATTGTCGAGAGGCGACGGGATGGGCGTGCAGAAGTCAGCCGAGGCCGTAGTAAGTGGCGGTCAACCACGCCATCAAGGGCCGAACAGGTCATGCCGCCAGTAGGCGTCAGCGTCTCGTCGATAACCGAAATGCAGAAATTTCTCCAAGAGAAGACTGTCACCCCGAGTCCCGGCCAGAGGCCGAGGATGACGCCTGACAGCGCAGAGGTATCGGCGGCGTCGGTGACGTGGATGAACGCGGAGCCGGACACGCTGATGGAGCGGGTGCTTGCACCGGCGAATCTCAAGCGTGCGTATCAGCGCGTGGTCAGCAACAAGGGGGCGCCGGGTGCCGATGGCATGACGGTCGCCGACTTGGCAGGCTACGTGAAACAGTATTGGCCCATCCTGAAGGTCAGGCTGCTGGCAGGTGAATACCATCCCCAGGCAGTGCGGGCGGTCGAAATTCCCAAACCGCAGGGCGGTATGCGGCAACTGGGCATTCCCAGTGTCGTGGATCGCCTGATCCAGCAAGCCCTGCTGCAACAGCTCACGCCGATCTTCGATCCGCTGTTCTCGGACTATAGCTACGGCTTCCGTCCGGGCAGAAGCGCTCACCAGGCTGTCGAGATGGCCCGCACCCATGTGGCGGCGGGTCATAGGTGTTGCGTGGAACTCGATCTGGAGAAGTTCTTTGATCGGGTCAACCACGACATCCTGATGTTCTGTGTTGAGCGCCATGTCGAAGACAAACAGGTGCTCAGACTCATCCGCCGTTACCTCGAAGCGGGCGTCATGTCGGACGGGGTTGTCAGCCATCGGCAGGAGGGGGCGCCGCAAGGCGGCCCGCTTTCGCCGCTGCTGTCGAACATCCTGCTCGATGAACTCGACCGTGAGTTGGAGCGGCGAGGCCATCGCTTCGTGCGCTATGCCGATGACGCGAACATTTATGTCCGTAGTCCGCGTGCTGGCGAACGAGTGCTGGCCAGTGTCGAGCGGTTCCTGAATCACCGTCTGAAACTGAGACTGAATCGGGACAAGAGTCGCGTGGCTGGGTCGTGGAAATGCGACTACCTGGGGTATGGGATGAGTTGGCACTCGCTGCCTAGACTGCGAGTGGCAACCATGAGCCTGCGCCGTGTGCGCGACCGTCTCAGGGAACTGCTGCGAGGGGTGCGGGGCCACAAGATGGCGAATGTCATCGAGCGGGTAAACCCGGTGCTGCGAGGCTGGGCAGGCTACTTCAAGCTCAGCCAGAGCAAGCGTCCACTGGAAGAGCTGGATGGCTGGGTCAGGCACAAACTTCGCTGTGTCATCTGGCGGCAATGGAAGCAGCCCTCTACGAGGGCGCGCAACCTGATGCGCCTGGGATTGAGCGAGGAGCGTGCCTGCAAGTCGGCCTTCAATGGCCGAGGCCCGTGGTGGAACTCAGGAGCGCCGCATATGAATCAGGCGCTGCCGAAGAAGCTATGGGACAGACTTGGACTGGTCTCGATACTGGATACGATCAATCGGCTTAACCGCATGGCCTGAACCGCCGTGTACGGAACCGTACGCACGGTGGTGTGGGAGGACGGCGGCCGTGAGGCCGCCTCCTACCCGATCCGCTATCGTTCTCAGCGCTTGAGAGAAGGTGTCAGGTGCGGCTGGATGGTGGTCAGTACCGCCTTGAAGCATTTGGTGTTGCCGGCAACGATCTGACCCTTCTCAAGGAAGTCATGGCCGCCGCTGAAATCGCTTACCAAGCCGCCGGCTTCCTGGATCAGCAGTGCGCCTGCAGCCATGTCCCATTCGGAAAGGCCAAACTCCCAGAACGCATCAAAGCGGCCTGCAGCGACATAAGCCAGGTCGAGGCTTGCGGCGCCGGCACGACGTAGGCCGGAGGTCTGGCCGACCAGGCTGCGGAACATCTTCAAGTAGCTGTCCAGGTTGTCCATCTGGCCATCCTTGAACGGAAAGCCGGTGCCGAGCAGTGCGCCGTCCAGGCTCTTGCGTGCGCTAACGCGCAGGCGGCGGCCGTTCAGGGCGGCGCCACGGCCGCGGCTAGCGGTGAATTCTTCCTGGCGTACCGGGTCCAGCACGACCGCGTGTTCCAGGCGCCCGCGGTACTTGCAGGCGATGCTGACGGCGTAGTGAGGAATGCCGCGGACAAAATTGGTGGTTCCATCCAGCGGGTCGATGATCCACAGGTAATCGGCGCCGTCCCCGCTGCCTTCGAGCAGTCCGCCTTCCTCGCCCAGGATGCCGTGATTCGGGTAGGCCTTGCGCAGCGCATTGACGATGCTCTGCTCTGCGGCCTTGTCGATTTCGGTGACGTAATCCTTCGCTTCTTTCTCGTTGACCGAGATTGCATCCAGGCGATCGGTGGAACGGACAATCAGTTCGCCGGCGCTGCGGGCGGCGCGCAGCGCGATATTCAGCATGGGCTGCATGGATCAATTACCTGGTCGTTAAAGAAAGCGCGAAATTCTATCAGGAAAGCGCCGGCGCATGTAGCGTCACGGTGGTGGTTGCAGGGGGCGGCAGATGGCGGATCGGGAGCCGCTTCCTGTAAGCTTTCTGCTCGCTTTCAAGCAGAGAATTATTGTGTCGCTGCAGAACATTCGTGTCGTGCTGGTCAATACCAGTCATGCCGGCAACATCGGTGGTGCGGCTCGCGCCATGAAGAACATGGGGCTTTCGCGCCTGGTATTGGTCGATCCCGAGGATTTCCCGAGTGCGAACGCTGTGGCCAGGGCGTCCGGTGCAACAGACATTCTCGATAGTGCACGGGTCGTTGCAACGCTGGAAGAGGCGCTGGCTGGTTGCAGTCTGGTGCTCGGAACCAGCGCTCGTGATCGGCGCATTCCCTGGCCGTTGCTCGATCCTCGGGAGTGCGCGTCGGTTTCCGTGGAGCAGTCTGCCGGGGGCGGCGAAGTCGCATTGGTATTCGGTCGCGAGTACGCGGGGCTGACCAATGAGGAGTTGCAGCGCTGCCAGTACCACGTCCATATCCCGTCTGATCCGCAGTTCAGTTCATTGAATCTCGCTGCGGCCGTGCAGGTGCTTACCTACGAGGTGCGCATGGCCTGGTTGGCTGCCGAGGGGCGGCCAACCAAGGTCGAAAAACTGGAAACCACGGCGATGCTGGATGCCCAGCCCGTGACTGTCGACGAGCTGGAGAATTACTTCGGTCATCTTGAGCAGACTCTGGTGGATATCGGCTTTCTCGATCCGGCCAAGCCCAGGCATCTGATGCCCCGATTGCGTCGGCTCTACGGGCGCAGCGGTGTTAGCAAGCTGGAAATGAATATCCTGCGCGGTATTCTCACCGAGACACAAAAGGCTGCCCGCGGCGAGCCTCACAAGCGGAGAAGTGATTGATGTTCGAACGCATGCGCGAAGACATTCAGAGCGTTTTCCATCGCGATCCGGCGGCGCGCAATGCGTTCGAAGTTCTGACCTGTTATCCGGGGCTGCACGCCATCTGGATTCATCGCCTGTCCCATTGGCTGTGGGTGCATGAATTCAAGTGGCTTGCGCGGATGTCCTCGAATCTGGGGCGCTGGCTGACCGGGGTCGAGATCCATCCGGGCGCCAGGATTGGCCGGCGATTCTTCATTGATCACGGGATGGGCATCGTCATTGGCGAGACCGCGGAAATTGGCGATGACGTGACGCTCTATCACGGCGTGACACTCGGTGGCACCAGCTGGAATAAGGGCAAGCGCCATCCGACGCTTGAAGATGGTGTAATCGTGGGAGCCGGCGCGAAGATCCTTGGGCCGTTCACCGTCGGCGCGGGCGCGAAGATCGGCTCTAATGCGGTGGTTACCCGTGAAGTGCCGCCGGGAGCGACGGCGGTTGGGATTCCGGGGCGGGTGATCGTCAAATCCAGCGATGAGCAGGAAGCCAAGCGCAAGGCCATTGCCGAGAAGATCGGATTCGACGCCTATGGCGTCAGCGAGGATATGCCTGATCCCGTCGCGCGAGCCATTGGGCAGTTGCTGGATCATGTTCAGGCCGTAGAGGAGCGCTTGGAGGGCATGTGTGGCGCGCTCAAGGCGCTGGGCAGCGATTATTGCGCCAAGGACCTTCCGGAGCTGCGAGAAGAATACTTCGTTGAAGTGAAGTCCGACGCTGGCGATGCCCGCACCTGAAGTGCGCGGGCTGGCAGCAGCTGGTATCATGCCGGCCCGCTGCCTCCGGCTGGGCGTGGTTCCAGACTAAAGACCTACTGAATTAATAGGTCTTATAGTTGACTCAAATACTCGGGAATTGCATAATTGCGCCAAACCGTAATGCTTGGTGCAGACCGATGCGATTAACCACCAAAGGCCGTTATGCCGTGACCGCCATGCTCGATTTGGCGCTGCATGCGCAGCATGGGCCGGTCTCCCTGGCCGATATTTCCGAGCGGCAGGGTATTTCCCTTTCCTATCTCGAGCAGCTCTTCGCGAAGCTGCGCCGCGGCAGCCTGGTGACGAGCGTGCGAGGGCCCGGCGGCGGCTATCAGCTTTCTCGCGACATGGCCGGCATTCAGGTCGCCCAGGTCATCGACGCTGTGAACGAGTCGGTCGATGCCACGCGTTGCCAAGGTCTGGGCGGCTGCCACTCTGGCGATACCTGCCTGACTCACCATCTGTGGTGTGACCTCAGCCAGCAGATTCATGAATTCCTCAGCGGCATCAGCCTGGCCGACCTGGTCAAGCGCCAGGACGTGCAGCAGGTCGCCCTGCGCCAAGACATGCGCAAGGCTGGCGGCACTTCGCCGCATATGGACAAGATAGAAACGTCCGCCATCGATTGAGCAGGGCGACTGCCTGATAGGAGATATCTGAATGAAATTGCCGATTTACCTGGACTACTCTGCGACCACACCTGTGGATCCGCGTGTTGCCGCCAAGATGATCGAGTGCCTCACCAACGAAGGCAACTTCGGCAATCCGGCGTCGCGCTCTCATGCCTTTGGCTGGAAAGCCGAGGAAGCCGTGGAGAATGCGCGCCGTCAGGTTGCTGAGCTGGTCAACGCCGATCCCCGTGAAATCGTCTGGACATCCGGTGCAACCGAGTCGGACAACCTGGCCATCAAGGGCGTCGCGCATTTTTATGCGTCCAAGGGCAAGCACATCGTCACCACCAAGATCGAGCACAAGGCGGTACTGGATACCACTCGCCAGCTCGAGCGCGAAGGCTTCGAGGTTACGTATCTCGAGCCGGGCGAGGATGGCATCGTCACGCCGGCGATGGTCGAAGCTGCGCTGCGCGACGACACTATTCTTGTGTCGGTCATGCACGTGAACAACGAGATCGGCACTATCAACGACATCACCGCCATCGGCGAGCTGACCCGTTCTCGCGGCATTCTTTTCCATGTCGATGCGGCGCAGTCGACCGGCAAGGTCGAAATCGATCTGGAGAAGATGAAGGTCGATCTGATGTCCTTCTCCGCTCATAAGACCTATGGGCCGAAGGGTGTGGGTGCGCTGTACGTTCGCCGTAAGCCCCGCGTCCGCCTTGAGGCACAGATGCATGGCGGTGGCCATGAGCGGGGCATGCGTTCCGGTACGCTGGCTACCCACCAGCTGGTCGGCATGGGCGAGGCCTTTCGTATCGCGAAAGACGAAATGGCCCAGGAGAACGAGCGTGTCCGCTCCCTGCGTGATCGCTTCTACAAGCAGGTCGAGCATCTCGAAGAGCTTTATGTGAACGGTAGCCTGACCGCCCGTGTACCGCACAATCTGAACCTCAGCTTTAACTATGTCGAGGGCGAGTCGCTGATCATGGCGCTCAAGGATCTGGCGGTATCGTCTGGCTCTGCCTGTACGTCCGCTTCGCTGGAGCCGTCGTACGTGCTGCGTGCACTGGGTCGTAACGACGAATTGGCGCATAGCTCCATCCGTTTCACCTTCGGTCGGTTCACTACTGAAGAGGAAATCGACTACGCAGCGCAAAAGGTTTGCGAGGCCGTCACCAAGCTGCGCGAGCTTTCGCCCCTGTGGGACATGTTCAAAGACGGCGTCGACATTTCCAAGGTCGAGTGGCAAGCCCACTGACCGGCGTCAAGCGCCGCACAGCCTGATCTAAGAGGATTGCACCATGGCATACAGCGATAAGGTCATCGACCACTACGAAAACCCGCGCAACGTCGGCAAGTTCGACGCTGAAGACCCGAGCATCGGTACCGGCATGGTAGGTGCGCCGGCATGTGGCGACGTGATGCGTTTGCAGATCAAGGTCAACGAGCAGGGCGTCATCGAAGATGCCAAGTTCAAGACCTATGGTTGCGGCTCCGCCATCGCGTCCAGCTCGCTTGCTACCGAGTGGATGAAGGGCAAGACCCTGGAAGAAGCGGAAACCATCAAGAACACGCAGCTGGCTGAAGAGCTGGCGCTGCCACCGGTGAAGATTCACTGCTCCGTGCTCGCCGAAGATGCGATCAAGGCAGCTGTGCGTGACTACCGCGAAAAGAAAGGTCTGCTTTAAATAGGGAGGTTGCGATGGCTATCACCATGACGCCCGCTGCAGCCCAGCACGTTCGCCGTTCGCTGGACGGGCGAGGCAAGGGTGTAGGTGTGCGACTCGGGGTGCGTACGACCGGCTGTTCGGGCTTGGCGTACGTACTTGAGTTCGTCGACGAAACGGCAGCCGAAGATTCGGTGTTCGAGAGTCATGGGGTCAAGGTGATCATTGATCCCAAGAGCTTGGTATATCTCGACGGCACGGAACTCGACTTCGTTCGCGAAGGGCTCAACGAGGGCTTCAAGTTCAATAACCCGAACGTTCGTGGCGAGTGTGGCTGCGGCGAGAGCTTCAATATCTGAGGACGCCGTGGGTACTCCCTGTCATTTTGCATTGTTCGAGTTGAAGCCCGAGTTCGAACTGGATCTCGCGTCTCTTGCCGATCGCTATCGAGAGCTTGCTCGCCAGGTTCACCCTGATCGCTTTGCCGACGCTGGCGAAAGTGAGCAGCGTCAGGCCCTTGAGCGCTCCGCCAACCTCAATGAGGCCTACCAGACGCTCAAGAGTCCGAGCCGCCGGGCAAGGTATCTGTTGGCCATCGAGGGGCATGAGGTTCCACTGGAAGCGACTGTTCAGGATCCCGCGTTCCTCATGCAGCAGATGCATTGGCGCGAGGAGCTTGAAGAGCTCCATGAGCAGGCCGATCTGGATGGCGTAGCGGCGTTCAAGTCGCGCTTGAAGCAGGCGCAGCAGGGGCTGAACGATGCTTTCGCCCGCATCTGGCAGGATTCTGAGCGGCGTGCCGATGCTGAGCGTCTGGTTCGACGCATGCAGTTTCTCGACAAGCTGACCCAGGAAGTGCGCCAACTCGAAGAGCGCCTCGACGATTAACCCCGCGCAGCGCCCGGCGTTGCGCCCGATATCAGACAGACATGGCCTTACTTCAGATTGCCGAGCCCGGACAAACCCCCCAGCCCCATCAGCGGCGCCTGGCTGTCGGAATAGACTTGGGGACCACCAACTCCCTCGTAGCTGCCCTGCGCAGTGGTGTCACTGCGCCGTTGGCCGATGCTGATGGGCAAGTGATCCTGCCGTCGGTGGTGCGCTATCACGCTGACCGGATTGAGGTTGGCGCACAAGCCAAACTTGCCGCGGCCACCGATCCGTTCAACACCATCAGTTCGGTCAAACGGCTGATGGGTCGCGGGCTGGCCGATGTGAAGCAGTTGGGCGAACAGCTGCCGTACCGCTTCCGTCAGGCTGAGTCGCAAATGCCGTTCATCGAGACCGTTCAGGGCGCCAAGAGCCCTGTGGAAGTCTCGGCTGAGATCCTGCGCGCACTCCGTCAGCGTGCCGAGGCGACCCTGGGCGGTGAACTGGTCGGTGCGGTGATTACCGTTCCGGCCTATTTCGACGATGCCCAGCGTCAGGCGACCAAGGACGCCGCGCGGCTCGCTGGGCTCAGCGTGCTGCGCCTGCTCAACGAGCCGACCGCGGCCGCCGTCGCCTATGGTCTGGATCGTCATGCCGAAGGCGTCGTCGCGATCTACGATCTCGGAGGCGGTACCTTCGATATTTCGATTCTTCGCCTGACCAAGGGCGTTTTCGAGGTGTTGGCCACTGGTGGCGACACGGCTCTGGGTGGTGATGATTTCGACCATGCCGTAGCGGACTGGATTCTCGAGCGTGCCGGTGTGTCCGACGATCTCGAGCCGGGCGCGCAGCGTGAATTGCTGAAGATTGCCTGCGATGCCAAGGAGCATCTGAGTGATGTGGATGCGGTGGATGTCGCGTATGCCGGCTGGTCAGGCGAGCTGCAACGCGAGACCTTCGATGCGCTGATCGAGCCGATGATTGCGCGCAGTCTCAAGTCATGCCGGCGTGCCGTGCGGGACTCGGGTGTGGAGCTTGAGGAGATTACCGCAGTGGTCATGGTCGGCGGTTCGACCCGAGTGCCAAGAGTGCGCTCGGCAGTTGGGCAGCTGTTCGGTCGCGAGCCACTGACCGACATAGACCCTGATGAGGTTGTGGCCATTGGCGCGGCGATTCAGGCTGAGACCTTGGCTGGCAATAATCGCGATGGGGAAGAGCTGTTGCTGCTCGATGTGATCCCGCTGTCCCTCGGGCTGGAGACCATGGGCGGGCTGATGGAGAAGATCATTCCGCGCAACACCACGATTCCGGTGGCGCGCGCGCAGGACTTCACCACCTACAAAGATGGCCAGTCGGCCATGATGATTCATGTGCTGCAGGGCGAGCGCGAGCTGATCTCCGACTGCCGTTCGCTGGCTCGATTCGAGCTGCGCGGTATTCCGCCGATGGTCGCCGGGGCGGCAAAGATTCGCGTCACCTTCCAGGTCGATGCTGATGGCTTGCTCAGCGTGTCCGCGCGTGAGTTGGCATCCGGCGTGGAGGCGAGTATTCAGGTCAAGCCTTCCTATGGCCTCACCGATGGCGAAATCGCCAGGATGCTGGAGGACTCTTTCCGCAAGGCGGACGAGGACCGTGACGCCCGGGCGTTGCGTGAGCAGCTGGTTGATGCCCAGCGCCTGCTCGAGGCGGTCGAGGCTGCGCTGGCCGTCGATGGTGAGCGCTTGCTGTCTGCTGACGAGCGCGTGGCGATCGACTCCCAGGTCGCCGAGTTGCGCGGATTGCTGGACAGCCAGGATGTGCTGGCCATCGAGCGCCAGACCAAACGCCTGAGCCAGATCACCGACGCCTTTGCTGCGCGCCGGCTGGATTCGACCGTCAAGGCCGCGCTGGCCGGGCGGCGGCTAAACGATATCGAGGATTGACCCAGATGCCGCAGATCATTTTCCTGCCCAATGCCGACCATTGCCCTGAAGGCGCCGTTATCGAGGCGCAGACCGGCGAGACGGTGCTGGACGCCGCGCTGCGCAATGGCATCGACATCGAGCATGCATGCGAAAAATCCTGTGCCTGCACCACCTGCCACGTCGTGGTTCGCGAAGGCTTCCAGTCACTGGAAGCTTCCGATGAGCTGGAGGACGACATGCTCGACAAGGCGTGGGGGCTTGAGCCCAATTCCCGGCTGTCCTGCCAGGCAGTGGTGGCTGATGCCGATCTCGTCGTGGAGATTCCGAAGTACACAATCAATCAGGTTTCCGAAGGGCACTGAGGGTGGGCGTCATGCAGCTGAAATGGAGTGACGTGCAGGAAATCGCCATCGAGCTGGCCGAGCGCAAGATCGATGTAGATCCGCGCTATGTGAATTTCCTTGATCTGCATCGCTGGGTGGTGGAGCTTCCGGGCTTCGCCGATGAGCCCGGTCGGGGCGGCGAGAAAGTGCTCGAAGCCATCCAGTCGGCCTGGATCGAAGAGGCCGAATAGAGCGGTTTCGAAGTTTTCGTTTTCCTCCGGTTGGGTATCTCGGGACCGTTCGGCGGTCCCTGGCGCCATCCGGGCTTCTACCCTCTACCCTTATGTTTTTTGACATGAACCCGCGTATAATCCGCGGGTTTACTCGTTCGCTTTAACCCATCAGTTTTGGAGTCCTACATGGCCCTGCAACGCACCTTCTCCATCATCAAGCCCGACGCTGTCGCCAAGAACGTCATCGGCGAAATCACTACCCGTTTCGAGAAGGCCGGCCTGCGCGTCGTCGCTTCCAAGATGGTTCAGCTGTCCGAGCGCGAAGCGGCTGGCTTCTACGCCGAGCACAGCGAGCGTGGCTTCTTCAAGGATCTGGTTGCTTTCATGACTTCCGGTCCAGTCATCGTTCAGGTTCTGGAAGGCGAAGACGCCATCGCCAAGAACCGTGAGCTGATGGGCGCCACCAACCCGAAAGAAGCTGCTGCCGGCACCATCCGCGCCGATTTCGCCGTTTCCATCGACGAGAACGCCGTGCACGGTTCCGATTCGGAAGCTTCCGCTGCTCGTGAAATCGCTTACTTCTTTGCTGCCACCGAAGTGTGCGCACGCATTCGCTGATTGAGCGAAGGTGAATTCAATGATTGCCACGACCGGTAAAGTGAATCTGCTCGGGCTTACCCAGTCGCAACTGGAGAGCTTCTTCGAGTCCATCGGGGAGAAGCGTTTTCGCGCCGGTCAGGTGATGAAGTGGATTCACCATTTTGGTGTCGATGATTTCGACGCCATGAGCAATCTCGGCAAGGCCTTGCGCGAAAAGCTCAAGACCTGCGCCGAGATTCGCGGCCCGGAGGTCGTCAGTGAAGACATCTCCAGCGACGGCACCCGCAAATGGGTCGTGCGTGTCGCCTCGGGCAGCTGTGTGGAAACTGTGTACATCCCCCAGGGCGGACGTGGAACGCTGTGCGTGTCCTCGCAGGCCGGATGTGCGCTGGATTGCAGTTTCTGTTCCACCGGCAAGCAAGGCTTCAACAGCAACCTGACAGCGGCCGAGGTGATCGGTCAGGTCTGGATTGCTAACAAATCATTCGGCTCCATCCCGGCGAAAATCGATCGCGCGATCACCAACGTGGTGATGATGGGGATGGGCGAGCCGTTACTGAATTTCGACAACGTCGTCGCTGCCATGCATATCATGATGGACGACCTTGGTTACGGGATTTCCAAGCGCAAGGTGACGCTCTCGACCTCCGGCGTCGTGCCGATGATCGACGAGCTGGCCAAGGTCATCGACGTTTCTCTGGCATTGTCGCTGCACGCACCCAACGATGCGTTGCGTGATCAGTTGGTGCCGATCAACAAGAAGTACCCGCTGGACATGCTGCTGGCGGCATGCAAGGGCTATATCTCGAGGCTTGGCGAGAAGCGCGTGCTGACCATCGAGTACACCCTGCTCAAGGGCATCAACGATCAGCCCGAACATGCCGAGCAGATGATCACGTTGCTGGCGGATATCCCGTGCAAGATCAATCTGATCCCGTTCAATCCGTTCCCTCACTCCGGATATGAGCGGCCGAGCAACAATGCTATCCGCCGTTTTCAGGACATCCTGCACAAAGGTGGGCACAATGTAACGGTGCGTACCACCCGCGGCGAAGACATCGACGCGGCTTGCGGTCAGCTCGTCGGCCAGGTGCTGGACCGGACGCGTCGAAGCGAGAGATACATCGCTGTGCGTGAGCTACAGAGCGAGCCAGGTGCTGCGCAAACCGCTTCGAACCGATCCTGAGGGGGATGCTGATGATTTTGCGCGCTGCGCTGCTGCTTCTACTGACCGGCCTGTTGGCCGGTTGTGTGTCTTCTGGATCCACTGATCCGCTGAGAACCGACGAAGGTCGCCAGCAGGCCCGCGACGCCTATATTCAATTGGGGATCGGCTACCTGCAGCAGGGCGCCGCCGCGCGCGCCAAGACGCCACTGCGCAAGGCCCTCGAAATTGATCCGAACAGCGCCGATGCACACGCCGCCCTGGCTTTGGTATTCCAGACCGAAATGGAAAACGACCTGGCCGACAAGCACTACCGGGAAGCGCTCTCCAGTCGCAAGGACGCCCGCATACTCAACAACTACGGCAGCTTTCTGTTCGAGCAGAAGCGCTACCCCGAAGCCATGGAGCGTTTCCGTCAGGCTTCCGAAGACAACATGTATTCCGAGCGGGCGCGGGTCTTTCAGAATCTGGGTATGACTGCACTGCAGTTGGGCCAGCGTGAAGAGGCCGAACTCCATTTCACCCGCTCGCTGCGCCTCGACAGTCGCCAGCCCCGCGCGTTGCTCGAGCTTGCACTCATGGCCTTCGAGGACAAGCAATACGTTCCAGCCAAGCGTTACTACGATAGCTTCAGCCAACTGGCCGAGCAGAACGCACGGAGTCTGCTGCTCGGTATCCGTCTGGCCAACATCCATCAGGACCGCGACACTGCTGCAAGCCTCGCGCTGCAGCTGAGGCGACTGTATCCCGGTACGGATGAATACAAGCAATATCTTTCGGAGCAACGATGACCGCGCCGCACCAAGAATCCGCTGCACCGATGGGCAACAACCCCGGCGAGACGCTGCGTATAGCTCGCGAAGACAAGGGCTGGCCGCTGTCTGCAGTTGCACAGCAGCTGAATCTCACCGAGCGCTCGCTGGCTCGCATCGAGGCCGGCGATTTCAGTCAGTTGCCAGGGCACACCTTTGCCCGGGGTTACGTTCGTGCCTATGCCAAGTTGCTGGGGTTGGATCAGAATCGCCTGGTTCAGGAGTTCGACCTGCACACCGGTACCAACGCTTCCGGAAGCAATGTCAACAGCCTGGGGCGCATCGAAGAGCCCGGCCGTCTGTCGCGAAGCTTCATGCGTTTCTTCGGCTTTGCCTTGTTGCTGCTCCTGGCTGCAGTCGCCTGGTATTGGTGGCAGGAACGCATGGCTCGAGAGGCCACGACGCCACCGGTCTCGGCGCTGGAGCGAATCGAAGTGGAAGGCGCGGATGGAACCACCGAGATCCATCTGCTTGATCGCGCTGACGAGGGTGCCGAGCAGCAGAGCGAACAGCCAGTCGAGCAAACAGCACCGCTAGCCGATTCGAACGAGAGTGAAGCGATCGAGTCTGAGCAACAGGCGCCAGCCACCACTGATGTGCAGGGCACCATCACCGAGCCGGCGGGCGAGGCCGCGCAGTCTCTGCCGCTGACGCTGCCTGACAGCCCCACGCAAAGCGCTGACGCAACGGCCTCCCCGGCTCCCACGAGTGCCTCGAACGACACCGCCCCGCCAGTAGCCGGCGAGGCGCAGCTGGAGCTGAGTTTCACCGCCGATTGCTGGACGCGAGTCAGCGATGCCGACGGACGAGTACTGTTCAGCGCGCTGGCCAAGGCCGGGACCAGCAGGGCGGTCAGCGGCAAGGCACCATTGGACGTACATCTGGGCTACGCTCGCGGCGCCCAACTCAGTTACAACGGCGAAGCTGTGAACCTCGCCTCTCATATGCGCGGCGAGACAGCGCGCCTCAAGCTCGGACAGTAAGCTGACCATGCATTCCGAATCTCCTATCAAGCGTCGCCAATCCCGCAAGATCTGGGTGGGCAATGTGCCGGTCGGTGGTGATGCGCCGATTTCCGTACAGAGCATGACCAATACCGAGACCTGTGATGTCGAGGCGACGGTTGCGCAGATCCAGCGCCTGGCCAATGCAGGTGCCGATATCGTCAGGGTTTCAGTGCCTTCCATGGAGGCTGCCGAGGCCTTTGGGCGCATCAAGCAACTGGTGCAGTTGCCGCTGGTGGCCGACATCCATTTCGATTATCAGATCGCTTTGCGCGTGGCCGAGCTCGGCGTTGATTGCCTGCGCATCAATCCGGGCAATATCGGTCGCGAAGATCGCGTGCGCGCGGTGGTCGATGCGGCGCGCGACAAGGGCATCCCGATCCGCATCGGGGTGAATGCCGGTTCGCTGGAAAAGGACCTGCAGAAAAAGTACGGCGAGCCGACCCCGCAGGCGCTGGTGGAGTCCGCCCTGCGCCATGTCGATCATCTCGATCGCCTGGACTTCCAGGACTTCAAGGTCAGCGTCAAGGCTTCCGACGTATTCATGGCGGTCGAGGCCTATCGGTTACTGGCCGGGCAGATCGAACAGCCGCTGCACCTGGGCATTACCGAGGCGGGTGGACTGCGTTCCGGCACCGTGAAGTCCGCGGTCGGGCTGGGCATGCTGCTCGCTGAAGGCATCGGTGACACCATTCGCGTGTCGCTTGCGGCCGATCCTGTCGAGGAAATCAAGGTCGGCTTCGATATCCTCAAGTCGCTGCGTCTGCGTTCACGTGGTATCAACTTCATCGCCTGCCCGAGCTGTTCGCGGCAGAACTTCGATGTGGTCAAGACCATGAACGAGCTGGAAACCCGCGTGGAAGACCTGCTGGTACCGATGGACGTTGCCGTGATCGGTTGCGTGGTGAACGGCCCGGGAGAGGCGAAGGAGGCCCATGTCGGGTTGACCGGTGGCAGCCCTAACAACCTGGTCTACATCGACGGCAAGCCGGCGCAAAAACTGAACAACGAAAATCTCGTCGATGAGCTGGAGCAGCTCATCCGACGCAAGGCCGCCGAGAAGCTCGCGGCCGACGCGGCGGTCATCGCGCGCAGCTGATCTTTAAGGAATCCCATTGAGCAAGTCCCTGCAAGCCATTCGTGGCATGAACGACATCCTGCCTGCGCAGACCCCGACCTGGCGTTATCTGGAAAGCACCTTCGCGCAACTGCTCGACAGCTACGGCTACAGCGAGATTCGCCTGCCTATTCTGGAGTTCACCGACCTCTTCGCTCGCGGCATCGGTGAAGGCACCGACGTGGTCGACAAGGAGATGTACACCTTCCTCGATCGCAACGAAGAGTCGCTGACCCTGCGTCCTGAAGGCACTGCCGGCTGTGTGCGCGCCGTGCTCGAGCATGGCATGACCGGCGGCGGCCAGGTGCAGAAGCTCTGGTACACCGGGCCGATGTTCCGTTATGAGAAGCCGCAGAAGGGCCGCTATCGGCAGTTCCATCAGATCGGCGTGGAAGTCTTCAACCAGCCTGGGCCTGATGTCGACGCCGAGCTGATCGTGATGACGGCGCGCCTGTGGAAGCAGCTCGGCCTGGCCGACGCTGTAACGCTGCAGCTCAACAGCCTGGGCTCCAGCGAAGCACGTGCGCGCTACCGCGATGCGCTGGTGGCCTACCTGCAGCAGCGTTTCGATCAGCTCGACGAGGACAGCCAGCGACGCCTGACGACCAATCCGCTACGTATTCTCGACAGCAAGAATGCCCAGACTCAGGCGCTGCTGGCCGATGCACCGACGCTGCATGACTACCTCGACGATGAGTCGCGCGTGCATTTCGAAGGCCTGAAGGCGCGCCTCGATGCAGTCGGCATCGCCTACGAAATCAACCCGAAGCTGGTGCGTGGTCTGGATTACTACGGTCGAACCGTGTTCGAGTGGGTTACCGACAAACTGGGCTCGCAGGGCACCGTCTGCGCTGGCGGCCGTTACGATGGCCTGATCAGTCAGTTTGGCGGTAAGCCTACCCCGGGTGTCGGCTTCGCCATGGGCGTCGAGCGCCTGGTGCTGCTGCTGGAAACCCTTGGTCTGGTGCCGGACGCCCTGAGCCCGGCGCCGCATGCCTATATCTGCGCATTCGGTGAGCCTGCTGAGCTGGCAGCACTGGCTCTGGCCGAGCGCCTGCGCGATATGCTGCCAGGGCTGCGCCTGCTGGTGAACGCCGGTGGCGGCAGTTTCAAGAGTCAGTTCAAGAAAGCGGACAAGAGCGGCGCGCGCTTTGCGCTGATCCTGGGTGACGACGAACTGGCAGGGCGCGTGGTAGGTTGCAAGCCGCTACGCGACGACAGCGAGCAACAAAGCATTGCCTGGGATGCTCTGCCCGAGCGTCTGGCTGCCTGCCTCGAGCAGGTCTGAGACTAAGCGAATGAAAGGAGTGACAGCGTGACCTCGGGTACCGAAGAAGAAACACTGGCGCAGATCAAAGACTGGTGGCAGCGCAACGGCAAGCCTCTTCTGTTTGGGGCTGTGCTCGCTCTGGTCTTGGTGTTCGGCTGGCAATTCTGGCAGAACCATCAGGTCAACCAGGCGCAGGGTGCCTCGGTGATCTATCAGCAGCTGCTCGGCGCAGCGCTGGAAGAAGGTGAAGCCGATGCGGCGGAAGTTGCGCGATTGGGCAATCTGCTGAAGAAAGATTTCGCCGGCACGCATTATGCGCAGTACGGCAGCCTGTTCGTGGCGAAGGTGGCGGTCGAGTCGGGGCGGTTGGACGAAGCGGCTAGCGAGCTTCGCGCCGTGGTCGACAAGCCCGCCGACAAGACGCTGGACGAGCTGGCTCGTCAGCGTCTGGCACGCGTTCTGGCTGCGCAGGACAAGGCAGAAGAAGCGCTCAAGCTGCTGGACGGCAAGGCTGATCAGGCCTTCGCTGCCAGTCGCGAGGAACTGCGCGGCGATCTGCTGGTGCAGCTTGGCCGACGCGACGAGGCACATGCGGCCTACACCGCGGCGAAAGAGTCGCTGTCCCAGGATGCGGCCATCGGTGGTCTGCAAATGAAGCTGGATGATCTGGCCCGAGGGGAGGCGTAAACGATGCGCTGGAAGACTGCAGCATTGCTGACCCTGGCCGTACTGGCCGCGGGTTGTAGCAGCAAGGACACTAAAGAGCCGGAACCGGCGGAGCTGACCAAGTTCGAGGCGGAAATCTCCTTGAAGAAGGAGTGGAGTCGTTCGATCGGTGAAGGGCAGGGCAAGACCTACAACCTGCTGACGCCGGTGGTGTATGGCGACCAGATTTACGCCGCCGATGTCGAAGGGCTGGTGGTATCCATGGATCGCCTGACCGGCAAGGTCAACTGGAAGAAGACGCTTGATACGCCGGTTTCCGGCGGGGTAGGCGCCGGGTACGGCCTGGTGCTGGTTGGCACCCTGCGCGGTGAAGTGCTGGCGCTGGACGTCAGCACGGGCGAGGAGCGCTGGCGCAGTCAGGTCAGCAGTGAAGTGCTGGCTGCCCCGGCCGTCAATGGCGACATCGTCCTGGTGCAGACGCAGGATGATCGGCTGCTCGCGCTGGAGATGGATACCGGCGCGCAGCGCTGGAGCTACGAGAGCTCTCCTGCGGTGCTGACGCTACGCGGGACCGGCGCACCGCTGCTGACCAATCAGCTGGCCGTTGCCGGCCTGTCCAGCGGCAAAGTGGTCGCACTGGATACCCGTCGCGGGCTTCCGGTCTGGGAGCAGCGCGTTGCCATTCCGCAAGGACGTTCGGAGCTTGAGCGGGTCGTCGACATCGACGGTGGTCTGCTGCTATCCGGTGGCACGCTCTACGTCACCAGCTATCAGGGCCGTGCCGCGGCACTGGAACTGGAAAGTGGTCGTGTCCTCTGGCAGCGCGATGCGTCCAGCTATTCGGGTGCTGCGCTCGGCTACGGTAGCGTTTACCTGAGCCTTGCCGACGGCACTGTCGAGGGGATCGACGAGCGCTCCACGACTGCTCTGTGGCGCAATGAGTCCATGGCGCGCCGCCAGCTTTCGGCTCCCGCAGTATTTTCCAGCTATGTTGTGGTGGGTGACATCGAAGGCTATCTGCACCTGCTAAGTCAGGTCGATGGTCGTTTCGTCGCTCGCGAGCGTATCGACAGCTCTGGCGTCCGTGCCCGTCCGGTAGTCGAGGGCGACTGGCTGTATGCCTTCGGCAATGACGGCAAGCTGGTGGCGTTGACTATCCGTCAGGCTGACTGACCGCAAGTTGCGCCCACGGCTCCGCCTGGCGGAGTCCTGAATATTCGGCCGCTGCAATGCAGCGGCCTTCGTGTTTTCTGAAATATCGCAGTGGAGAGCCGCATGGTTCCCGTAATCGCCCTGGTGGGCCGCCCGAACGTCGGCAAGTCCACCCTGTTCAATCGTCTGACCAAGAGCCGCGACGCCATCGTGGCCGAGTACGCCGGTCTGACCCGAGATCGCCAGTACGGCGAGGCCAAATGGCAGGGCCGCACCTACATCGTCATCGACACTGGTGGTCTGACCGGCGATGAGGAGGGCATCGATGCCAAGATGGCCGAGCAGTCCCTGCAAGCCATGCAAGAGGCCGATGCGGTGATGTTCATGGTTGACGCGCGTGCCGGCATGACGCCTGGCGATCAGATGATTGCCGAACACCTGCGCAAGATGAACAAGCGCCATTTCCTGGTGGCGAACAAGGTCGACAGCATCGATCCGGATATCGCCCGAGCGGAATTCAGCCCGTTGGGCCTGGGCGACGCCCTGCCGATCGCCGCCGCCCATGGCCGTGGTATCACCCATATGCTCGAGCAGGCACTCGGCATGTTCCCCAAGGACAACGCCGAAGTTGCCGAAGCCGAGGGTGAAGAGGGCGAGACGGTTGCCGAAGGAGAAGAGCTCAAGCGCATCCCTGGACCGAGCGAAAAGGATGGCATCAAGATCGCGATCATCGGCCGGCCCAATGTGGGCAAGTCGACGTTGGTCAATCGCATGCTCGGCGAGGAACGGGTCATCGTTTATGACCAGGCCGGTACAACCCGCGACAGCATCTACATTCCCTTCGAACGTGACGACGCGAAGTACACACTGATCGACACGGCCGGTGTGCGCCGTCGCGGCAAGATCTTCGAGGCCGTAGAAAAGTTCTCGGTGGTCAAGACGCTGCAGGCGATTCAGGACTCCAACGTCGTGATTTTCGTCATGGATGCCCGCGAGGGCGTGGTCGAACACGATCTGAACCTGCTCGGCTTCGTGCTGGAAAGCGGTCGGGCGTTGGTCATCGCGCTGAACAAGTGGGACGGCATGGAGCCGAGTGAGCGCGACTATGTGAAGACCGAGCTGGAGCGTCGGTTGTTCTTCGTCGAGTTCGCCGACATCCACTTCATCTCCGCCAAGCATGGCACCGGCGTCGGTAATCTGTACAAGTCCGTGCAGGCCTCGTTCACTTCAGCCGTGACGCGATGGCCCACCAGCCGTCTGACGCAGATCCTTGAAGATGCGGTCCGCGAGCATGCGCCGCCCATGGTTGCCAGCCGCCGGATCAAGCTTCGTTACGCGCACTTGGGCGGCGCCAACCCGCCTCTGATCGTGATCCATGGCAACCAGGTTGACTCGATTCCAAAGTCCTACACCCGTTATCTGGAAAACACCTACCGACGCGTTTTGAAGCTGGTCGGTACGCCGATCCGTATCGAGTACAAGGGCGGAGAAAACCCTTACGAGGGCAAGAAAAACACGCTTACCGACCGCCAGGTCAACAAGAAGCGCCGTCTCATGTCGCACCACAAGAAGGCCGAGAAGAAGCGCCGCGACAAGCGCTGACTGCTCAGCGATCTCCGTCGAACGACTGGTCCATATCCAGGGCCGGTCGTGCGTGGCGCGGCGTGCCGACCTGACGAGCCGGATTGCCAACCACCGTGGTATGCGGCGCAACGGGATGCAGCACGATGCTGCCGGCGCCAACCTTGGCGCCTTCGCCAATCTCGATGTTCCCGAGAATCTTCGCTCCAGCGCCGATCATCACGCCGCTGCGCACCTTCGGATGGCGGTCGCCGCCTTCCTTGCCCGTACCGCCCAGGGTAACGCCCTGCAGGATCGACACGTCATCGCCCACCACAGCGGTTTCGCCGATGACAATGCCGGTCCCGTGATCGAGCATGATGCCACTGCCGATGCGGCTGGCCGGGTTGATGTCGATGCCCAGGCGTTCATTGCTGCGTGCCTGGATGAACATTGCCAGCAGGCGTTCGCCCCGTTCATGCAAGTGGTGCCCGACACGATAGGCCTGTAACGCCAGATAACCCTTGGAGAACAGGAACACTTCCAGCGCGGTGTCGAACGCCGGGTCGCGGCTGACGATTGCCTGCAGATCAGAGCACGCCACCTCGGCGAGCGCTGCGGCCTGTTGGTGAATGCCAGCGAAACGATCAGTCAGCGTACGGCTCTGCTCGGTGCCTTCCGCCAGTGCTTGCCCAATGCGCTGGGCAAGCGCGCAGCCGAAATCGGGATGGTCGAGGATAGCCCGCTGGAATAGCGCGGCCAGGGTCGGCTCCGCATCCAGCGCGTGAAGCGCCTGGGCGCGTAGCTCGTTCCACAGCGTGCTGACTGAATGACTGGACATGCGAGGTTCCTTATTGTCGATACGCGAGGGTGCTCGTTCGCTGCACTGTAGCAGCCCGATGGCAGGCGCCGTGCACCCTCGTATCGTGCATCGCTGTTCGGCTATCCTGTCTGCCTTCCTGCCGAACCCCCGTGCGGCAGGCTTGTCGGAAGGCTGACATGCTCATCAGTAAACTGCCCAACGTTGGCACGACCATCTTCACCACCATGTCCCAGCTGGCCGCGGACACCGGTGCGCTGAATCTCTCTCAGGGCTTTCCCGATTTCGATGGCCCCGACGCGTTGCGCGAGGCACTGGCCCGCCACGTCATGGCGGGACACAACCAGTACGCACCGATGACCGGATTGCCGGTCCTGCGCGAGCAGGTCGCGGTCAAGGTCGCCGGGCTGTACGGACGGAAAGTGGATCCTGCCACCGAGGTCACGATTACCCCGGGTGCTACCCAGGCGATCTTCTGTGCGATCCAGGCAGTGATCCGGCCGGGTGATGAGGTCATCGTCTTCGATCCGTGCTATGACAGCTACGAGCCATCGGTGCAGCTGGCTGGTGGCGTCTGCATTCACCAGCAACTGAGCCTGCCGGATTTCCATATCGATTGGCAGCGCCTGGCCGATGCCATTACCCCGCACACGCGGATGATCGTGCTGAATACGCCGCACAACCCCAGCGGTGCATTGATCGATGCTGATGATCTCGACCGTCTGGCGGCGCTGATCCGCGAGCGTGACATCTATCTGCTCAGCGACGAGGTCTACGAGCATCTTGTGTTCGACGGCCGCGAGCATGCCAGCGTGCTGCGCCACGATGAGCTCTATCAGCGTGCATTCGTCATCAGCTCTTTCGGCAAGACCTACCACGTCACCGGCTGGAAGACTGGATACGTGGTGGCGCCGCCTGCACTCAGCAGCGAGCTGCGCAAGGTGCACCAGTACGTCAGTTTCACCGGTGTCACTCCGCTGCAGTGGGCGTTGGCCGATTTCATGGCCGAGCATCCCGAGCACATCAGCGAGCTACCGGCGTTCTACCAGGCCAAGCGCGATCTGTTCTGTGACCTGCTGGCGGGCTCGCGCTTCAGCTTTACCCGTGCCACCGGAACCTACTTCCAGCTCGCCGACTATTCGGCTATCCGTCCTGATCTGGATGACGTCGCCATGGCTGAGTGGCTGACCCGCGAGCACGGGGTTGCGAGCATTCCGATTTCGGTTTTCTACCAGAGCCCCCCGGCCGATCTGAGGCTGGTGCGCTTCTGCTTCGCCAAACGAGAGGAGACGCTGCGTCAGGCGGCGGAAAGACTATGCGCGATCTGAACAATCTGCCCGACCTCGAACTGGCGCTGGTGCAAACCAGCCTGATCTGGCAGGACGCTGCGGCCAACCGCGAGCGCTTCGCCGTACTGCTGGATCAGGCCAGCGGTGCGGACCTGATCGTCCTGCCGGAGATGTTCACCACCGGTTTTTCCATGGATTCGGCCGCGCTGGCCGAGCCGGAAGAGGGGCGGACCTACGCCTGGCTGCGCGCTCAGGCCGCGCGACTGGATACGGTGATCACCGGCAGCGTGATCATCGAGGCGGCCGACGGCAGTCACCGCAACCGACTGCTCTGGGCGCGCCCGGATGGTGAGGTGCTGCACTACGACAAGCGTCATCTGTTCCGCATGGCGGGTGAGCACAAGCACTACACCCCTGGGCAGCAGCAGGCGCTGTTCGAGGTGAACGGTTGGCGCGTGCGCCCGCTGATCTGCTACGACCTGCGCTTCCCGGTGTGGAGCCGCGATCCACACGGCACCGACCTGCTGCTCTATACGGCGAACTGGCCAGCCGCGCGCCGCGATGCCTGGAACCGCCTGCTGCCGGCGCGGGCCATCGAGAATCTGTGCTATGTCGCGGCGGTCAACCGGGTCGGCGAAGACGGCAAGGGCTATCCCTACAGTGGCGACAGCCAGGTGCTCGACTTCAAGGGTGACACGCTGCTGAACGGCGAAGAGCGTGATGCCGTGTTGCGCTGCACGCTGCGCTCACGCGATCTGGCGGCGTTCCGCGAGCGCTTCCCGGCCTACCACGATGGCGATCAGTTCGAGCTCAAACCCTAGGCCCGGACCTCGGGCGATAGCCTGCTGCACTAAGGCGAGGCAGCGAGGTGCTGCGCTAACGGCGGGGAGCGTGAACGGCTGTTGTGGGGAGGCTCCCACGCTGGCGGCCGGGCACCCGCTGGTTAGTGCGTTGTGCTGTGGCGCCGTCGACGCCACAACAGCCAGCCATAGATCAGCAGATTGACCAGCAGCACTATTGCCGCCAGCACATATTGCACCGGTATGCTCAGCCAGGCCGGGTAGATCAATGGCAGCAGGTAGTGCTCGATAAAGCCCGCCTCATACCCCGCGTCACCCGCCAGCCGTCGCAGCAGATTCTCCCAGTACGTCAGCGGACACGGCCTCCCGGTCAGCTCGACGAAAACGCCCCAGACGATCGCCGGAATGTGCAGCAACACGAAGCCGCGTTTCCATGCGACCAGCAAGCCGCCAAACAGCACGAAGAGAATGAACCCGAGGTGCAGGAGCAACACGGCGTCCGCGCCAACTCGATAGAGCATTGGGCTACGCCGTCGCGTCTGCGCGACTCATGCCGCGGATCTGGCGATCCTGCAGGCGCGCCATGAGGGTGACGGACAGGAGAGCGCCGAGCATTGCCATGAACATGTCCGATTGGGTATCCCATGGATCGCCCTGGGTGCCGAGAAAATCCTCCGCGCCCTGCCCGGCGATAAGCGCCACCCACCATTCGATGAGCTCATAGAAGGCGCTGAAGGCCAACGCGACACAAAGTGCGAGAAAGCCGAGCATCTTTCCTGGCGCGACGAAGCGCAGGCGGAGCAGGATCTCCCGTGCTAGCAGCGCAGGCGTCACACCCTGAATGAAATGGCCGAGCTTGTCGTAGGGATTGCGGCTGAGGTCGAACCATTCCTGCACCCAGAATCCCGGTGGTACCCGCGCGTAGGTGTAGGTGCCGCCGAGGATCAGGATCAGCGCATGAACGGCGATCACCACGTAGAGCAGTCGCGTCAGCGGCAGGCGCTGGTGGCTCCACAGCAGCAGGGGCGCAGCGATCAGTACCGGAGCGACTTCCAGCAACCAGGTGGCACGGTCATACGGAGCGATCGCGGAGCAGGCCAGCGCCAGCAGCACTACCAACCCCAGCGTTGAATAGAGTGTTCTGTCCTGCATCAAGTTAGCCGTCGTGATCGATCCAGCCGGCAGCATGCCGGGGAGCCAGTCGGCCTGCAACCGGACGCAGGGTCAGGGCGCTTCAACCCTGGCGGGCGGGCGCCGCTGCCGAGCGGGAGATCGAACGTTTGCAGCGCCGCAGGTCGACGGCACCGACATAGGCATTGGCATTGCCCTGCACGCAGGCGATGCGCTGGTTGCGCGTGCGCTCCCATTCGCTGACCGGATGCCGGCGGTTCCAGATGTCGTACAGGCGCCGGTCCTGTTTCGACAGGCGCAGTTTGTAGCGCTCGCTCATGTACAGATAGGTGCGGGCGATGGCACCGCGGCTGTACTCGGGTGGCATGGCCGTGCGCTGCTTGAAGTTCACCACGAAGGGGCAGGCACCGTACTGGCTGGGCTTTTCGCTGAGCATGCCGAAGCCGAAGTTGCTGCGGTCGCCGTTCACCTCGCCGACCACCGGAACCAGGTTGTGCAGGTCGGCTTCGGCCAGGCTGAAGATGGGGTCTTTGGCGGTGCACTGCTTGCGCCCGCCCTGTTGCCAGCACTGACGCTGATGGCCGATGACCCAGGCCGGGACGATGTGCTCCCACTCCACCCGTTGAGCGCGCTTGGGCTGCTTGCGCGGGACATAGCCGCAGCTGCGCAGGTCGATGCGATTGCCCTTGAAGCTGCAGCCGCAGTAGAAGTCCACCGGTCGGTCGGCATAGAGCGTCCAGGCGACCTTCTTCGCTTCGCGGAAGGTGCGAGGCGCATCGGCGTAAGTGTTGGTGCAGTAGAACAGAGCAAGCAGAAAGAGACTGAGGCGGCGCATGGAATTCTCGACAACTGAACGAGTGTCGCATCCATGCGCGGGCCGGCATCTTACCTTTCGTTTAAGTAAAAGTAATAAAAAACAATAACTTGCATGATGTCACCAGGCCTTCATACGGCCCAGGCGGTTGATCTGCAGAGAGGCGAGAATGATCGCGCCGCCGACGGCGAGCAGAATCAGGTTGGTCGTGGTGCCCCAGAACAGCAGGTTGAGCAGCAGGCCCACCGGCACGGCCATGTTGTTCATCACCGCCAGGGTGCCGGCATCCACCAGGGTCGCGCCCTTGTTCCAGTAGAACTGGCCCAGCGCGGTGGCCAGCACGCCCATCCAGACCAATACGGTCCACTGCGTCGTGGTAGTCGGCAGTTTCTCGACGTTACCGAACAGCAGCCACGCCGGCAGCACGATCAGCAGTGCGCCGAGGAAGAAGTAGCCGAAGCGGCGATGCAACGGCACGTCGGAGGGGTACCGCTGCGCCAGATGCTTGTAGAACACCTGGCCGGCGGCGAAGGTGAAATTGGCCAGCTGCATGAGCAGGAAGCCGCCGAGAAAATCGCCGGAAACCCCGTCGTAACGGATGAGCCCGGCGCCGAACACCGCGACGGCTGCCGCGACCAGCGCCCAGGGGTTGAAGCGACGGTTGAGCGCGTCGTCGATCAGCGTCACGTGCAGCGGCGTGAGCACGGTGAACAGCAGCACTTCGGCGACCGTCAGAACGTTGAAACTCATGTACAGGCAGAGATACGTCACGCCGAACTGCAGCGCGCCGACCAGGGTCACGCCGGCGATGAAGCCGGGGGCGACACCGCGCCAGCGGGTCAGCGGCAGGAACACCAGGCCGGCGAGAATCACTCGGGTCAGCACTGCGAAATAGCTGTCCACCTGGCCGGCCAGGTAGACGCCGATCAGGTTGAAGGAAAAGGCCCAGAGCAGGGTGACGAAGATCAGATAGCGCATACCGCCTCCACGACGAAGGCCGGCGACCTTAGCGGCTGCGCATGAAAGAGGGAAGGGCTGGCGCGCCCGCAGGCTCGCCAGCCGAGCGGTCAGGCCGCTTTCAGGGTGGCCATGTCGATGACGAAGCGGTACTTCACGTCGCTCTTGAGCATGCGCTCGTAGGCTTCGTTGATGTCCTGCATGCGGATCATCTCGATGTCCGAGACGATGCCGTGCTCGGCGCAGAAGTCGAGCATCTCCTGGGTTTCGGCGATGCCGCCGATCAGCGAGCCGGCGATGCGGCGGCGCTTGAAGATCAGGCCGAACACGCTGGGTGACGGGTGCGGCGAAGCCGGTGCGCCGACCAGCGTCATCGTGGCGTCGCGCTTGAGCAGATTCACGAACGCATCGAGGTTGTGCGGCGCGGCAACGGTGTTGAGAATGAAGTCGAAGCTGTTGACGTGCGCAGCCATCTCCTCCTTGTTCTTCGACACCACCACTTCCGACGCGCCGAGGCGCAGCGCATCTTCCCGCTTGTCCGGCGAGGTGGTGAACAGCACGACCTTTGCACCCATGGCGTTGGCGATCTTCACCGCCATATGGCCAAGACCGCCGAGGCCAACTACACCGACCTTCTGCCCCGGGCCGACCTTCCACTGGCGCAGTGGCGAGTAGGTGGTGATGCCCGCGCAAAGCAGCGGCGCGACGGCGGCGAGGTTGTCGGTGTGGTTGATGCGCAGCACGTACTTTTCGTCCACCACGATGTTGTCGGAATAGCCGCCAAGGGTGTTCTCGCCACCGCCGAAGGCCGGACCGTTGTAGGTGCCGACGAAGCCGTTCTCACAATACTGCTCCAGCCCCTCGCCACAGGAGGAGCAGCTGCGGCAGCTATCGACCAGGCAGCCGACGCCGGCGATATCGCCCGCCTTGAACTTGCTGACGTTCGCGCCGACCGCGCTCACGCGGCCGACGATCTCGTGGCCGGGCACGGATGGATACAGCGTGTTGTTCCACTCATTGCGTGCGGTATGCAGGTCCGAATGGCAGACGCCGCAGAAGAGAATCTCGATCCGTACATCGTTAGGCCCAACTTCGCGGCGCGAAAACGAGTAGGGGGCGAGCGGGGCGCTCGGGTCGAGGGCGGCGTAACCGATGCTGTTGCTCATGGCGGCTCCTTTGTTCGTTCGGGATTTGCAGAGGCCAAGCCTAATGGCACCGGAAACAGGAGCGTTTGCACAATCCTGCCGATGGCTGACGTGTTTCTGCCGAATTGCCGGGCCTGGCTGACTGAGTTGGGAGGGTATTGGGAGGCGAACAGTTCAGTCGCTCACCGCAGTCGGGCGCGACCGGCGACGCGTGGCGGCGCCGCAACAATGTGCCGGCGCCATCGGTGATGGCGCCGGCGGGACGAGCTTGCCGGCGCAGCGCTCAGGAATGGCGAGCCCGATGGGCTCGCCGCAGGGGCTCAGGCGGCCTGCTCCTGCGCCTCTCGCAAGGCCCGGTTCATGGCACTGAACAGCGCGCGGATGCTGGCGGTGGTGATGTTTTCGTCGATGCCGATACCGTGCAGCGGGCGCTCGCCGTCCAGGCGTACCTCGATATAAGCAGCGGCCTTGGCGTTGCTGCCGGCGCCGATGGAGTGCTCGTGGTAGTCCATGATCTCCAGCTTCACTGGCAACGCGGCGACCAGCGCTTCCAGCGGCCCCTTGCCGATGCCGCGCCAGTGAGCGATCTCGCCATCGGTCGCGACTTCCACATCCACCGCACTGGTGCCGTTCTCTTCCTGCAGACGATGGCCCTTGAGCGTGTACGGCGCGGTGGCCTGCAGGTACTCGGCTTCCAGCAGCGCGTAGATCTGTTTGGCACTCATCTCCAGGCCCAGGCGGTCGGTTTCCTTCTGCACCACCTGGCTGAACTCGATCTGCATGCGCCGCGGCAGGCTGATGCCGTATTCCTGCTCGAGCAGGAAGGTGATGCCGCCCTTGCCGGACTGGCTGTTGACGCGAATCACCGCCTCGTAGCTGCGGCCGATGTCGGCCGGGTCGATCGGCAGATACGGCACCTCCCAGACGCCTTCCGGGTCCTGCAGGGAAAAGCCCTTGCGGATCGCATCCTGGTGCGAGCCGGAGAACGCGGTATGCACCAGATCACCGACATAGGGATGGCGCGGGTGTACCGGCAACTGGTTGCATTCCTCGACCACCTTGCGCACGGCGTCGATATCGGAGAAGTCCAGTTGCGGGTCGATGCCCTGGGTGTACATGTTCAGCGCCACGGTGACCAGGTCGACGTTGCCGGTGCGCTCGCCATTGCCGAACAGGCAGCCTTCGACGCGATCAGCGCCGGCCATCAGGCCCAGCTCGGTGGCGGCCACGCCGGTGCCGCGGTCGTTGTGGGTGTGCAGGCTGACCAGCACGCTGTCGCGACGGTCGACGTGGCGGCAGAACCACTCGATCTGGTCGGCGTAGATATTGGGCGTGGCGGCTTCCACCGTGGCCGGCAGGTTGAGGATCAGCTTCTGCTCGGGCGTCGGCTGGAACACCTCGATCACCGCGTTGCAGACTTCGACGGCGAACTCCGGCTCGGTGGAACTGAAGATCTCCGGCGAGTACTCGAAACGCCAGGCGGTTTCCGGGTTCTGCGCAGCCAGGCGCTTGATGATCTGTGCCGCGTTGACCGCGATGTTCACCACGCCGGCCTTGTCCTGATTGAAGACGATGCGGCGGAAACTCGGCGCGGTGGCGTTGTAGTAGTGGACGATGGCCTGCTTGGCGCCCTTCAGCGACTCGAAGGTGCGGGTGATCAAGTCTTCGCGCGCCTGGGTCAGCACCTGGATGGTGACGTCGTCAGGGATGTGCCCGCCTTCGATCAGCTCGCGGACGAAGTCGAAGTCGGTCTGCGAAGCAGAGGGGAAGCCGACCTCGATTTCCTTGATGCCGACCTGCACCAGTGTCTTGAAGAAACGCATCTTCTTCGCGGCATCCATCGGCTCGATCAGCGACTGATTGCCGTCGCGCAGATCCGAGCTCAGCCAGATCGGTGCCTGGGTGATGGCCTGCGACGGCCAGGTGCGATCCGGGATGTCGATGGCCGGAAAGGCGCGATATTTTTTCGATGGGTTCTTGAGCATGGTCATGGTGTTTCCCCAGGCGATCCTTGAGCTAGCAACTTGTCTGCCCATTACGGGCATCGGTTTATGGTGCAAAGCTAGTGCTTCGTGGTTATGCATTGCAAGGGTTGATAAAAAATTGATGGTTTATTGCTGTAATTGATGCTTATTGGTGATTGGTGCTGGTTTGGTCATGAAAATCCAAGCTTGATTGCGCGGCTGTGTTGCGGCCTCATGTCGCAGCGGCCGGGGCGAAAAGGCTGTGCGATCATCCCGCCACTTCATAGGGTCATGTCACGAAGGACACGCCGGTGACACGCAAAAGGCTTTCGACAATGAGCATCTGGCTTGGCCTGTTCGCCATGCTGATGATTCATGTCGGCCCGTTGTTCTCCGCCGTCCAGGCCGCCCAGGGCAGTGCGCAGCATCATCACCATGCCGAGCATGAGCCAACCTCCCACGGTCATCACGGCCAGGCACGTGCGGGCGATCCCGCCTGGCTGGCAGCGCTCGAACTCTGCGGCTACTGCGAGCTGTTGACGGTCAATCCGCCGCTCAGCCTGTCCGTCGATCTGGTGCTGCCTCGCCACGCGCCGGCTTACTTCCACCCACTTCCCGAGCAGCCGCAGGCTCCTGCGCTGCGCCGCAGCAGCGGCCACCCCCGCGCGCCACCGTCTATCCACTGCTGACCGTAATCAGCCGCCTCGTTGCGGCCTAATCACATGCAGAAGTGGAAGTTCTTATGTCCAGCATTACTCATGGCTGTACGGCGCGAGCGCGCCTGTCTGAGCGTTTTTTGATTCAACCATCCCGCCTGCGTTGGCAGTTCGCCCATGCCGCGCTGCTGGGAATGCTCGCCAGTGGCGCACTGGCCGCGGAGGCTGAGCATGCCGGCCATGCGGAGCACGCCGAAGCCGTTGAACTGGCGCCGATGGTCATTACCGGCGTCGGCCAGCAGTCCCCACTGACCGTGGTGACCGACCCCAAGATTCCCCGTCAGCCGATGCCGGCCAGCGACGGTGCCGACTACCTGAAGACCATTCCCGGCTTCTCTGCCGTGCGCAACGGCGGCGTCAACGGCGATCCGGTGTTCCGCGGCATGTTCGGCTCGCGCCTGAAACTGCTCTCCAACGGCGGCGAAATGCTCGGCGCCTGCCCGAATCGCATGGATTCGCCGAGCTCGTACATCAGCCCGGACACCTTCGACAAGCTCACGGTCATCAAAGGGCCGCAGAGCGTGCTCTGGGGGCCAGGTGCCTCGGCCGCCACCGTGCTCTTCGAGCGCGAGCCGGAGCAGTTCAGCGAGCCGGATTACCGCCTCAACGGCAGCTTGCTGACCGCCTCCAACGGTCGCTTCGACCGCAACCTGGACGCCGCCGCCGGCAACAGTCAGGGCTATGCGCGGCTGATGGCCAACAGCTCCCAGGCTGACGATTACGCCGATGGCAACGGCGATACCGTGCCGTCGCGTTACGACAAGTGGAACACCGACATCGCCCTGGGCTGGACGCCGGATGCGGACACCCTGGTCGAGCTGACCGCCGGCCGCGGCGATGGCTACGCGCGCTATGCCGGGCGCGGGATGGACGGCAGCCAGTTCCAGCGTGAGAGCCTGGGGCTGCGCTTCGAGAAGACCAATCTCGGCGAGACCTTCTACGGGCTGGAGGCGCAGGTCTACTACAACTACGCCGACCACATCATGGACAACTACAGCCTGCGCGATTTCGTGCCGTCGATGATGATGCCCAACCCGACGCTGTCGCGGGTCGACCGGCGTACGCTGGGTGGCCGGCTGGTCGGCACCTGGCAATGGACGGATGTCGAGCTCAAGGCCGGGGTCGATGCCCAGCGTAGCGAGCACCGCAAGGTCATGAACCCGGCCGGCGCTGCCAACCAGATGGTCAACGCTGCGGGAAGCGACGCACTGCCCTGGGTGCCGGACGCGATGTTGCACAGCTACGGCGTCTTCGGCGAGCTGACCTGGCAGCTCAGCGAGCGCGAGAAGCTCATCAGCGGCCTGCGCCTGGACCTGCACGAAGCGACCGACGAGCGGGAGTTCTTCCGCAGTCATGACGCTTCGAGCATGCCCATTGTTTCCCGCAACTGGGACAACCCTACTGCCGGTGAAACGCGTCGCGACACGCTCTACAGCGGCTTCCTGCGCTATGAGGAGGAACTCGTCAGCCTGCCCGCGACCTGGTATGCCGGCCTCGGCCATGCCGAACGCTTCCCCGACTATTGGGAGTTGTTCGTTTCCAATCCCGGCCCGGTGGGCACGCTGCAACCCTTCGACTCGGTGCGGCCGGAGAAGACCACGCAGCTGGACGTCGGCCTGCAATACGCCAAGGGGTCGCTGGAGGCCTGGGTTTCCGTCTATGCCGGCCTGGTCGAGGATTACATTCTGTTCAGCTATGTGCCCGGCGTAATGCCCGGCATGCTTCGCGCCGAGGTCAGCAACATCGACGCTACCATCGCTGGAGCCGAGATGGGCGCCAGCTACCGCTTCACCAGCAACTGGAAGGGTGATGCGAGTCTGGCCTATGCCTGGGGCAAGAACCGCAGCGACGATCGTGCCATGCCGCAGATCCCGCCACTGGAAGGACGTCTGGGCGTGACCTACGAGCGAGACAACTGGAGCACCAGCGGCCTCTGGCGCGTGGTCGCCTCGCAGGGTCGGGTTGCAGAGAACCAGGGCACGGTGGTCGGCAAGGACTTCGACGAGAGCGCCGGCTTCGGCGTGCTGGCGGTCAACGGCGCCTACCGGCTGAACAAGAACTTCAAGCTCAGTGCGGGCGTCGACAACCTGCTGGACAAGGCCTACAGCGAGCATCTCAATCTAGCCGGCAGTGCGGGCTTCGCCGATTACGGCCTTGAGCCCACCAGCCGAGTCAATGAACCGGGCCGCACCTACTGGGCGCGGGTCGACATGAGCTTCTAACGAGACAACGGCGGTAAAGGAGCGAGGGTTCGCCTCGCTCCGGACGTAGGTTGGCGCTGAGGCGCGGGGCGTGCTGGAGCGGCTCGCGGCGCTGGCATCAGGGATGACGCACGGGCAGCGCTCAAGGCGGTTTCAGCGGCTTCGTGCCTCAGCGCCAACCTACGATTAACTTCTTTCCTCGGCCGGATGTCCTTCCGGTTGCTGCAATGCGGGCGCGCCCGGCTGGCGCAGTGAATCGCGCCAATCGCGTACATCGCCGCCGCTTGGGTGCTGGAATACCCGCAGACCGAATTCCGGCAGGATCGCCAGCAGGTGGTCGAAGATGTCCGACTGGATGGCTTCGTACTGCGTCCACGCCACCGTATTGGTGAAGCAGTAGATTTCCAGCGGCAGGCCGTCCGCAGTTGGGCTCAGCTGGCGCACCATCAGCGTCATGTTCTGGTGCACGCCGGGGTGGGCGCGCAGATAGCGCTCGACATAGGCGCGGAACGTCCCGAGATTGGTCACCCTGCGGGTGTTGACCGGGTCCTGCCCACGCTCGGCGAGCTTGGCGTTCCACTCGTCGATCTCCTTGCGCTTGTTGACCAGGTAATCCTCCAGCAGGCTAAAGCGATACAGCCGCTTGCGCTCGTCGGCATCGAGAAAATGCACGCTCTGCTGATCCAGATACAGGCTGCGCTTGATGCGCCGGCCGCCGCTTTCCTGCATGCCGCGCCAGTTCTTGAACGAATCCGAGATAAAGCGCTTGGTCGGGATGCTGGTGATGGTCTTGTCCCAGTTCTGCACCTTGACGGTATGCAGCGCGATATCGATCACGTCGCCGTCGGCATTGAGCTGCGGCATCTCCACCCAGTCGCCGACGCGGATCAGGTCGTTGGAGGTGATCTGTACGCTGGCCACCAGCGAAAGCAGGGTGTCCTGGAAGATCAGCATCAGCACCGCCGCCATGGCACCGAGGCCGGAGAGCAGGATCAGCGGCGAACGGTCGATCAGAGTGGCGATGATGAGGATGGTGGCGATCGCGTAGATGACGATCTTCACCACCTGCAGATAGCCCTTGATCGGGTGCAGGCGCGCGTCCGGTCGGCGTTGGTAGACCACGTTGATGATGTCGAGCACCGCGCCGAGCGCCAGCGCGATGGTCAGCACGATGAAGCCGCCGCAGACGTTCTGCACCACGGTCACCGCGGCTTCCGGCAGGCCCGGTACGGTCGTCACGCCAAGCGATAGCACCAGTGCGGGGACGATGTTCGACAGCCGCTTGATGATGCCGAAATCCTGCAGTTCGCCATCGCGGGTGTGGCGCAGTAAACGGTAAAGGCCACGCACCAGGATGCGCTTGACGATCCAGTTGGACAGCCAGGCGGCGAAGATCAGCGTGGCACTGGCGAGCAGCGTCTGCAGTTCGGGGTGGGCTCTGAGCCAGTCCAGCCAGCCGGCCAGATCGTCAGACATGTGAATCTCCATTGAGAGGTGAGGGCGCGGCCTTGGCAAATTGCCTTGGCCGCTGCCCGGCTTGTCGGTGTGGCTTGGTCAGCGGATAAATTCGCGGCTGATAAATTCGCGGCTGATACTCTTGAACAGTTCGGTGCCGGCGCGTTCCATCCATTCGAAGGCAACCATCTCCCGCGAGACGATCACCGCGCCGGCCTGGCGCATGCGCTCCAGGGCCAGCGCCTTGTCGCTGGCCCGCCGCGAGCTGACGCCTTCTTCGACGACGAAGACTTCGTTGCCACGGGCGCGCAGGTCCAGCACCGTCTGCAGCACGCACACGTGAGTCTCGCAGCCGCAGATGACGAACTGCTGGCGTTCGCCACCCGGGCGCTGGAACAGTTCGCCGTCGCCGGCCGCGGAAAAATGCAGCTTCTCGATAATGGCGGTCTCGTCGACGTTGTCACGCAGAGCCGAAATCGTGTGGCCGAGGCCCTTGCTGTACTGCTCGGTCAGCAGCACCGGCACACCGACTCGCTGCGCCACCTGTTGCAGCCAGGCGGTGTGCTCGGCCATGGCTGCATTGTCGAGGATCACCGGAAACAGGCGTTCCTGGATGTCGATGATCAGCAGGGTGGAATCCGTTGCCTTGATACGCATCGCAGTGCTTCCTCGTGGTTCAGGGTTTGTAGGCGCCGATGAAGATGGCCGGGTCGACGCGGGCATCGTTCAGGCTCACGTTCCAGTGCAGATGGGGGCCGGTGGCACGCCCGGTCGCGCCGACCTTGCCGAGCACCTGGCCACGCGCCAGTTGGTCGCCGACCTTCACGCCAATTTCGGAGAGATGGCAGAACATGCTGATCAGCCCCTGGCCGTGGTCGACGAAAACGGTCTTGCCGTTGAAGAAGTAGTCACCAGTGAGTATGACCTTGCCGGCCGCCGGTGCCTTGATCGGCGTGCCGCTCTTGGTGGCGAAATCCAGGCCCGAGTGCGGGTTACGTTCCTCGCCGTTGAAGAAACGGCGCAGGCCGAACGGCGACGACAGCGGGCCGTCCACCGGGCGATCGAACAACAGATTGCTTGGCTGGTTGGCGCTGAACTGCCGATAGGCGCGGGTCTGTTCGTCCAGTTCGCGCTCGATGCGCTTGAGGTCTGCCGGATTCGGATTGACCTGGCGCTGGTTCTTCAGCGTGATGTGCTGCGCTCGATAGTCGCGGCTCTCGACCTGGAAGGTTTGGGGTCGACCATCGATCTCCAGCTGCTGCGCGCCCGGCTTCACCGACAGCGGGATGCCGACGATGGCGATCCAGCGTTTGCCATCCTCACGCACCACCAGGGTCGGCTTGCCCTGATAGCGAGCCTGCGGTGCGCTAGCGCCGTCACCTAGCTCGATCACGGCAACGCCGCCGGGCACAGGCTTGTTCAGCAGGCGGGTGATGAAGCCCTCGGCATGGGCGCAAAGGGGAAGGGCGAGGCATAACAGCAGGGCGAGAAGGCGTGGCATGAAAGGATCCGCTGGAATAAACGGCCCATCCTCGCGTAAAGCTGCGCTGGGGAAAAGGCTGGCCATCTGGCGACCGCCGGTCAGAGCAGCGGCAGCGTGACCGGTGCCAGATGATTGTCTTCCACCCGCACCTCCAATTCGCCCTCGCCGAGCCTGGCCTTGAGGCGCTGGCCAGGTTGCGTCTGGCTGGCGCTGCGGATCGCCTGGCCGCGCTCGTCGAGCAGAATGCTGTAGCCGCGGCTGAGTGTGGCCAGCGGGCTGACCACATTGAGTGTCTGGGCGAGGCCCTGTAGCTGTTGCCGGCGGCCTTTCAGATTGGCCTGCATCGCCCGCGGCAGACGCGAGGAAAGATGCTCGAGGCGCTGGCGCAACAGATTCAGCGAACGCCCCGGGTGTTGCGCGGCCAGGCGTGTTTCCAGGCGGGCCAGACGCTCCCGGGCGCTGCACAGGCGGCGGTCAACGGCGCGCAGCAGGCGCTGCTCGAGGTCGTCGATGCGCTGGGCCTGCTGCTGCAGCCGTTCGCCGGGGTGGCGCAGGCGACGGGTCAGGCCTTCCAGTCGCATGGCGTCACGGTGCAGACGATCACGCATGCGCAGCACCAGACGCTGTTGCAGCCCGCTCAGCCGGTGTTGCAGGTCGGCGCTGCTGGGTGCCAGCAGCTCGGCAGCCGCGGATGGCGTTGGCGCGCGGACGTCGGCGACGAAGTCGGCGATCGAGACATCGGTTTCGTGGCCCACGGCGCTGACAATCGGCGTGACACAGGCATCCACCGCGCGCGCCACCGCTTCTTCGTTGAAGCACCAGAGGTCCTCCAGCGAACCGCCGCCGCGAGCCAGGATCAGCGCATCGAAGCCCTGGGCATCGGCCAGCTGCAGTGCGCGGACGATCTGCCCGGTGGCTTCGCGACCTTGCACGGCGGTGGGGATCAGCGTCAGCTCGACTTGCGGCGCGCGACGTTTGAACACCGAGATGATGTCGCGGATCACCGCGCCGGTCGGCGAGCTGACGATGCCAATGCGTCGCGGGTGGGCGGGCAGGGCGGCCTTGCGTTCGGCAGCGAACAGACCTTCGGCGTTGAGCTTTTCCTTGAGCGCCTCGAAGGCCAGGCGCAAAGCGCCGTCACCGGCCGGCTCCAGCGTATCGAGAATCAGCTGGTAGTCGCCGCGTCCCTCGAACAGCGAGACCTTGCCGCGTACCCGCACCGCCAGGCCGTCGCGCAGGGCCTGGCGAACCCGCGCCGCGTTCTGCCGGAACAGCGCACAGCGCACCTGGGCGTTCTTGTCCTTGAGGGTGAAATAGATGTGGCCGGAAGCCGGGCGGGCGAGGTTTGAAATCTCGCCTTCGACCCAGACCTGGGCGAACACGTCCTCGAGCAACAGGCGGGCGCGACCGTTGAGCTGACTGACGGTCAGCACTTCGCGATCGAGATTGAGACGCTGGAAAGGATCTTTGAGCATGGCGGCGATGATAAGCCGGGCGCGGCCAGGCGGAAACCGAATCTGCTTCGCCTCCGTCCAGCGGGCCTTGACCGGCCAATGGGTGGCGCTAAGCTGCGCGGCCTTTCTTCATCTCCCGTTCCGAGCCGCCATGAGCCACAGTCAAGCGATCATCGTGCCGCGCATTTCCACATTCCCAGCGCACGAAGCCAAGGCGCGGATGATTCTGCGCTGGCTGGCCGAGCGGCGCATTGTCGAGGCGCTGCCGACCACCTGCGGTCGCGGTGTTGGCGGCATGGGCTACGCTATCGCTTCCGGCGCGCGCAGTGTCGTGCAGCATCCGGAACGCTTGCCTTTTGGCGAAGCCATCAACGGCCTTGAAGTGGTGACCAAGCGCTGCATCTACACGCCAACACGGGATTTCGCCGAGGAGGCAGGCTGCCCCGAATGCCGTCGCGAGATTGGCGAGGCGTTGTTTGAAAGCCTCGACGAGTGGATGCCTAAGCAGACCGACAATTTCACCTGTCCGGAATGTGGCTTCGAAGACGACATCAACGGCTTCCTGTTCATTCCGGCGTGCGGCTTTTCCAATCTCGGCTTTATCTTCAATGGCTGGGGCGAGGCCGGCCTTCGCCAGTCGTTTCTCGATGAATTCGCCGAACGCCTGGGCTTCAAGGTGGCGCTGGTGATTGATCGGACGTGACCGCTCGGTCATTTCGGCGATGCCGCGCATTTCGCCGTGCGCGACGCGCCTCACATCCGCATTGAGCGTGAAGGGGTGCGTGGGTATAATGCCGCGCTTCCTTTTTCCCGCCTGGGAGCCCCCGCCATGCTGCGTATCAGCCAAGAAGCCCTGACTTTCGATGATGTTCTCCTGATCCCGGGATATTCCGAGGTTTTGCCGAAGGATGTCAGCCTGAAGACCCGTCTG
This sequence comes from Stutzerimonas chloritidismutans AW-1, assembly GCF_000495915.1. Lineage (GTDB taxonomy): Bacteria > Pseudomonadota > Gammaproteobacteria > Pseudomonadales > Pseudomonadaceae > Stutzerimonas > Stutzerimonas chloritidismutans. The sequence continues at coordinate 69,748 of NZ_AOFQ01000058.1, read as the reverse complement.
ACCCGCGAAATCGAGCTGAACATTCCGCTGGTTTCCGCGGCCATGGACACCGTCACCGAAGCGCGCCTGGCCATTGCCATGGCTCAGGAAGGCGGCATCGGCATCATCCACAAGAACATGAGCATCGAGCAGCAGGCTGCCGAGGTGCGCAAGGTCAAGCGTCACGAGACCGCCATCGTTCACGATCCGGTCACCGTCACGCCGGAAACCAAGATCAGCGAGCTGCTGCGCAAGGCGCATGAACTGGGCTTCTCCGGCTTTCCGGTAGTGTCCGGCAAGGAGCTGGTCGGCATCGTCACCGGTCGAGACCTGCGCTTCACACCCAATGCCGGCGACTCCGTCGCAGCGATCATGACGCCCAAGGACAAGCTGGTCACCGTGCTCGAAGGCACCGCCCTGGAAGAAATCAAGACCGAGCTCTACAAGCACCGCATCGAGAAGATGCTCGTGGTAGACGGCAATTTCCACCTGCGCGGCCTGGTGACCTTCCGCGACATCGAGAAAGCCAAGACCTACCCGCTGGCCTCCAAGGACAGCCAGGGTCGTCTGCGCGTCGGCGCAGCGGTCGGTACCGGCGCCGATACCGGTGAGCGCGTCGAAGCGCTGGCCGCTGCCGGTGTCGACGTGGTGGTGGTCGACACCGCTCACGGTCATTCCCGCGGCGTGATCGACCGCGTGCGCTGGGTGAAGGAGAATTTCCCGCAGGTGCAGGTGATCGGCGGCAACATCGCCACCGCCGAAGCCGCGCTGGACCTGGTCAAGGCCGGCGCCGACGCGGTCAAGGTTGGTATCGGCCCGGGCTCGATCTGCACCACCCGTATCGTTGCCGGCGTCGGCGTACCGCAGATCTCTGCCATCGCCAACGTCTCCGCCGCGCTGGAAGGCACCGGCGTGCCGATGATCGCCGACGGTGGCATCCGCTTCTCCGGTGACCTGTCCAAGGCCATCGTCGCCGGCGCCAACGCGGTGATGATGGGTTCGATGTTCGCCGGTACCGAAGAAGCGCCGGGCGAGATCGAGCTGTTCCAGGGCCGTTCCTACAAGGCTTACCGCGGCATGGGTTCGCTGGGAGCCATGTCCCAGGCGCAGGGCTCCTCGGATCGCTACTTCCAGGATTCCGCCGCCGGTGCCGAGAAGCTGGTGCCGGAAGGTATCGAAGGCCGCGTACCGTACAAGGGCTCGCTGGCGGCGATCATCCATCAGCTGATGGGCGGCCTGCGTGCTTCCATGGGCTATACCGGCAGCGCCACCGTCGACGAGATGCGCAGCAAGCCGCAGTTCGTGCGCATCACCGGTGCCGGCATGGCCGAGTCGCACGTGCATGACGTGCAGATCACCAAGGAAGCCCCGAATTACCGAGTGGGTTGATCCGCTCAGCTAGACAGGCGCCGGAAGCTGGCAGCGGGAGCGGGGAGAAATCCTGGCTTCGGCTTCCAGCTTCCGGCTTTCAGCTTCAGGCTCTTTCCGAAGGAAAGCTCATGGCTCACCAAGACATTCACGCCCACCGCATCCTGATCCTCGACTTCGGTTCCCAGTACACCCAGCTGATCGCCCGCCGCGTGCGCGAGATCGGCGTGTATTGCGAGCTGCATCCGTGGGACATGAGCGAGGACGACATCCGTGCCTTCGCGCCACGCGGCATCATTCTCGCCGGCGGCCCGGAGTCGGTTCACGAGGCAGGCAGCCCGCGCGCGCCGCAGGCCGTGTTCGATCTCGGTGTGCCGCTGTTCGGCATCTGCTACGGCATGCAGACCATGTCCGAGCAGCTGGGTGGCAAGGTGCAGGGCTCCGACGTTCGCGAGTTCGGCTATGCCCGCGTCGATCTAGTCGGCAAGTCGAAGCTGTTCGACGGCATCGAAGACCACATGGATGACGACGGTGTGTTCGGCCTCGACGTCTGGATGAGCCACGGCGACAAGGTGACCACGCTGCCGGAAGGTTTCCATATCCTCGCCAGCACGCCGAGCTGCCCGATCGCAGCCATGGGTGACGACGACCGCCGTTACTACGGCGTGCAGTTCCATCCGGAAGTGACCCACACCCGCCAGGGCGGCCGCATCCTTTCCCGTTTCATTCTCGAAATCTGTGGCTGCGAAGCGCTGTGGACGCCGTCCAACATCGTCGAAGACGCCATCGCCCAGGTGCGCGCTCAGGTCGGTGATGCCAACGTGCTGCTCGGCCTTTCCGGCGGTGTCGATTCGTCGGTGGTCGCGGCGCTGCTGCACAAGGCGATCGGCGACCAGCTGACCTGCGTGTTCGTCGACAACGGCCTGCTGCGCCTGCACGAGGGTGACCAGGTGATGGCCATGTTCGCCGAGAACATGGGCGTCAAGGTGATTCGCGCCGACGCCGAGGCACAGTTCCTCGGTAACCTCGAGGGCGAGGCCGATCCAGAGAAGAAGCGCAAGATCATCGGTCGTACCTTTATCGACGTGTTCGATGCAGAAGCCAGTAAGCTGGACAACATTCAGTTCCTCGCCCAGGGCACCATCTACCCCGACGTGATCGAGTCGGCCGGCGCCAAGAGCGGCAAGGCCCATGTGATCAAGTCGCACCACAACGTCGGCGGCCTGCCGGAGGAAATGAACCTCAAGCTGGTCGAGCCGCTGCGTGAACTGTTCAAGGACGAGGTGCGCAAGATCGGCCTGGAACTCGGCCTGCCCTACGACATGGTCTACCGTCACCCGTTCCCGGGCCCGGGTCTGGGTGTGCGTATCCTCGGCGAAGTGAAGAAGGAATACGCCGACCTGCTGCGTCGCGCAGATCACATCTTCATCGAAGAGCTGCGCAACTTCGACTGGTACCACAAGACCAGCCAGGCCTTCGTGGTGTTCCAGCCGGTGAAATCGGTCGGTGTGGTCGGCGACGGCCGCCGCTACGCCTGGGTCGTCGCGCTGCGCGCGGTGGAAACCATCGACTTCATGACCGCACGTTGGGCGCACCTGCCTTATGAGTTGCTGGAAAAGGTGTCCAACCGCATCATCAACGAAATCGAAGGCATCTCCCGCGTGACCTACGATGTGTCGAGCAAGCCGCCGGCCACCATCGAGTGGGAGTGAAATCAGGTCCTTCGGGGACTATCGGTACCTATCGATAAGATGCTGTAACGTGTTGATTTAAAAGAAAACATGTTACGACATCTATCGGTGACTATCGCCAGGCAGCAGAATGGTTTGGCGGTAGCGGTGACGGTAGGAGCCGGAGGTCGGATTAAGACCCTCCCGTTTACTATCGAGACCAAACCGGTCTTTGACGGTAAATCTCTACTTGGGAAAGCTTCTGCTACGCGGCTTTCCCGGCATCAGCAGGTCTCCTGGCCCTTGACGGTAAAAGCCGTTATGAACAGGAGGAAAAACCTCGATGCTGACCGACACTGCACTCCGCAATCTCAAGCCCAAAGCCAAGCCCTACAAGGCTTCCGACCGCGATGGCATGTACGTGACGGTATCGCCTACCGGTACCGTCACCTTTCGCTACGATTACCGTCTCAACGGACGGCGGGAAACGCTGACCATCGGGCGGTATGGCTCGGCGGGTATTTCGTTGGCCATGGCTCGCGAAAAGTTGCTCGATGCCAAGCGCATGGTCGCCCAGGGAAGCTCCCCCTCCCTGGAGAAGCAGAGGGCCAAGCGACGCCTGACTGCTGCTAAGACGTTCGGCGAGATGCTGAAGAGCTGGCTGGTCGATGCGCGCATGGCCGACAGTACGCGGGCAATGCGTAAGAGCATCATCGACCGCGACATTCTGCCGGTCTTCGAGAACCGGCTCCTGACCGAAGTCACTCCTGACGACCTGCGGGCACTCTGTACCAAGGTAAAAGCTCGCGGTGCCCCGGCCACGGCCGTCCACATTCGTGACATCGTGAAGCAGGTGTATGCGTTCGCGACCCTGCATGGGGAGAAAGTCGACAATCCGGCCAACGATGTGAAGGCGGCCTCGATTGCCACCTTTGTGCCGAAGGACCGGGCGTTGACTCCAACGGAGATACGTCTGGCTTTCCATCAGTTGGAATCCATCGCGGCGTACCCCACCATCAGGCTGGCCTTGCGACTGGTGCTGCTGACCCTGGTGCGCAAGAGCGAGTTGATCGAGGCGACCTGGGATGAGGTGGACTTTGAAAGCGCCACCTGGACGATCTCGAAGCAGCGGATGAAGGGGCGTAATCCGCACGTGGTCTACCTATCTCGCCAGTCCCTAGACATTTTCGTGGCACTGCACACCTGTGCTGGTGGCTCCAAGTTCGTGCTGCCATCGCGCTATGAGATTTATCGCTGCATGTCGCACGCAACGTTGAACCGGATCACGCAACTCATCGCGTCCCGTGCCAAGGAGGCGGGACTGCCGCTGGAGCCATTCACGGTTCACGACCTGCGCAGGACGGGCTCTACGTTGCTTAACGAAGTAGGCTTCAATGGCGACTGGATCGAGAAATGCCTGGCGCACGAGGATGGGCGTTCTTCGCGTTCGGTCTACAACAAGGCCGAGTACGCTGAGCAGCGGCGCCACATGCTGCAGGAGTGGGCGGATATGGTTGATGCCTGGATCGATGGTCGCACTCATGTGCCGAAGCTGTTGCCGGACAATGTGGCCGTGCCGGTGCTGAGTGCTGCGGTTTAAAGGAATGGCGAGGTTGTCAGTTGACAACCTCGCTAGTCATGCCAATACTGGAGATCACTGATGGCCCGTCCCTCTCATCCGAAGAAAGAGGTCGAGGTAGTACTGAGGCACGCCGAAGAGCAGGGCTGGCGCGTAGAAGTAGGTGGCAGCCACGCCTGGGGGCGGATCTACTGTCCGTACAACGATGAGGAGTGTCGCTGCGGCGAGTTCTGCATCACCAGCGTATGGAGCACGCCGAAGAGCCCTAGCAATCACGCACGCGCCTTGGGGCGTGTCGTGGACAACTGCACCACGCACCGTAAGCAGCAAGAGGCCGCTGACGGTGCAGAGGAGTAACGCGATGGAATATACCTTTACTCTGAAGTACCAGCTTGCCGACGAGGATCGTGACCCGGATGCATTGGTCGAACGCCTTGGCGAGGCCGGTTGCGACGATGCCCTAGTCGGCATCGGCCAGCCGGGGCGGCTGGCGCTGGAGTTTACCCGCGAAGCGGAAAGCGCAGATGCGGCTGTGCGCAGTGCGTTGGCCGACGTGCGCAGTGCCATACCGTCGGCCAAACTGATTGAGGTAGCCCCGGATCTGGTCGGTCTGACCGACGTGGCAGAGATGGTCGGCGTGTCGCGGCAGAACATGCGCAAGCTCATGCTGGCCCACCCAAGCAGCTTCCCAGCACCTGTTCATGAGGGCAGTGCGTCGATCTGGCACTTGGCGGACGTATTGGCCTGGCTGCAGGCCAAGGGCAGCTACTCGCTTGCCAGGGACGTTCAGGACGTAGCGCGTGTGGCTTTGCAGGTCAACGTGGCCAAAGAAGGTCGGCGATTATCGCGCTCGACTTCCGAGGAGCTGGAAGCCCTTGTTGGATGAGGGCGTCGCCGGCCTCATTCCTGATCTGAACCCGTCCGGACAGGGCGGGTTTTTCTTAGGCGGACATCCGGCCTGCTGATGTTCGTGCGAGGTGCCTGCTTGCGCTCCTCAATCCACGCTTCGACCTCGGCCAAGTCCCACACTACGCAACGCGGTGTCAGGTTGAAGCGACGGGGGAACTCTCCACGGCGTTCCATTTCGTAGATCGTCGTTTCGGACAGGGGGATGATCTGTCTCAGCTCATGTCGGCGAATGGTGCGCCGGAAAGGCAAGGGGCTGCGCTTCGGGAACTGTGGTAACGCGTCATAGGCTTCTGTACCTGGCATGGAAAGAGACTGAATGCTCTCGGTACTTAGTGCGCTGGATGGGTGCGATAGATGTTCCATCTCGAGCTCCACGAGTCTGGCTGGCCGGGAACATGGTGAGGTTCAGTGCCTATTGAGACAACCTGCAGCAGCGTAGTGGAGCGAAAGCGCGCAAGCGATGCCTACCAATCAGTTACTGCTGCTCACCCCAGACTGCAGCTGGCCCTACGATCAGACTGATAGCTAATCGACATCAGCTTTGTTTCTGGGTAGGGTAACACTCCGTCACCTATGCCCATCGTCTCCGCAACGCTAGTAATGGAATACAGGCCGTATGACGCAGCACATTATCGACCGCGACGCATCCGACAAAACAAAAGGGTTCAGACTGCAAAAGATTCGAGCCATTAAGCATATGCTCGATGAAATTGAGAGCCCCAGAAACGTTATGTTCTATGCGTCAATCGAAGTTCAAGAAGACGTCTCTATTGTTAAAATTGGTGATCAAGAAACCTCGACGTATTTCGAGGAAGATAAAAATTATGATGAAGACACAAACTTTACGCTATTTTCCGGTGCAGTACTAAATACATTAGTCAGCTTTTCAGATATTTATTTTTCAAAATGGCAGGAAAGTGATGGTGTTGTATTTGGCTTCTACACAACTGCAGGCATAGGAAAGGAGCGAAAGGCATCACTTCAGAATGGAACAATACTGACCCTTCCAGACAGCCCTATTTTAAAGCTTCTAAAAGATAAAGAGGAGCTATCTGAATCAGTCCTGAGTGCTATTAAATATGCGCTACTTGAAGAATATGAGAAGCAGTATGAAAAAGTGGTCGGTCACGGTAATCTTGAAAATCTGAAATCCCTCTCTCTTGAGGAGCTTTCCGTATTTTTGTCAAAAATACAGTGGTGTTTCGGTCAGGAAAACGAGATCGCCCTTAAAGATAGTGTAATCGCTTTAATAAAAAATAGCTCACTGCAAAATATTCAAACCGAAAAGAAAGAAGAGTTCATATTTTCGCTTCTGATGGAACGCTTAGATGAACGTCAAAATCTTCCAAACTTAGTCGATCGATTTATCTATAGATCAGACGTAAAACTGATTTTTAAAGAGGTTGAGTCTGAATCGTTAGATATAAACACTGATCCGGCTTGGCTTGAGTTGAAGAAACAGCAGGCCAGGATCACGGATAAAAGGAACCTGGAAGACAAGATTCGTGCAGTTTGCCCTGATTATGACGTCCAAAAGGCTGGCCGGTACGCGCGAATGGCGAGTTTATCTAAGCATGAAGAAAGTGAAAGCAATCGAAGTTTTAAATCCCTAAAATATCGCGTGTTTGAAGCTTGTGATCAATACTATAGTGAAGAGCCGTTGATTGAAGTGCCGGTTAGAATTGAAGAAATAAAGGCTGTAGTAAATTCAATAAAAACCATAGCTGAGGAAAACGTTAAACAATTAAAAAGCGATTACACTTATGCGGTTTCTAATGGCGTGACGATTGAGCGGATAATTTTCAATTTGTATGATGAGTGCTTTGCCTCTTTTGATAAAGGGGTAAGTAATGACTGAGGCAGTAAAGAAGAGGATTATGTTTGCATCGGTGGATGATTTTTATTTTCTGACCTATGCAATTTTAATAGCGCTGGATGCTCTAGGTTGCAGGAAGGATAGATATTTAAAGGACTATAGAAAACTTGGCTTTCTTATCGAGTTTACTACTGATGAGAGATTGCTGAGTATTTTGGAATATCCTACGCAAAAAGCTCTGAATCGCGTCGATAGGGAGCATCTGTTTAAGAGTTATACAAGCGGGCTTGGTCGGAGAAGCGAAGTTCTGAAGATACTTTTTCGGCTTGAAAAATCGGGTTTGGTTATCCTGCGAAAAGGGGACGCGCATTCACTGGTTGATGTCTCTCTATCGAGTGATGTTCCCGATGGATTCTTTGATAAAGCGATTTTCACTCAAGAATATTCAAATGCAAGCAGGCTGAGTGTCGCAGTCAAACAACTCACTCGGCTAACCTTGAGCACGGCTCTTAGCAAGATTTATCAGGTTCGAGGGATCAAGATGTGGGATATTTAAGGATAAATAAGCTTAACTATAAAGGAAATCTATATCACTACGAGTCTCCAGTATTTGATCAGAATATTGTTCTGGTGGAGGGAGATAACGGGACTGGGAAAACTACTTTTTGTAACCTGATTTATTATGCGTTAGGTGGTAGGGTCGCAGAGTTCTTAAAGGATGAGAAGGAGCGGCACAAGGAGATCACTGGTGATCGAGACAACTTTGTGGAGTTGTACATTAGTATCAATGATGAAAATTATCAAATAATTCGGTTTATAGATGATAATGATGTCACCATTACTCCATATCAAGTGATAAAGCCCGGCCCGAAAGATGAAGAAGGAGAGGGGAGTCAAGGTGCTGACGACGAGTTTAGAGTTGAACTGGAGGCCAAGTTTTTAAAGATTCTTCCAGTAAATAGATCGCCGGCAAATCCTGAAACTTATTCGGACTGGCTCCTGGGCAACCTCGGAATCTCTGTTGTAGATATTTATCAGGGTATAGGGTCATTCAAGATAAATTCTTCCGACCTGTTTCGGTTGATTTATTTGGATCAGCAATCTGACACAAAGCAAATTTACAAGAAAATAGACAAGAAAGATAATTTCGTATCTGACTCGGTAATTCTTCGTCGTGCAATATTTGAATTGCTCGTGGGTAAGTCATTTTCCGAATACTACGACGCTATTATCAATACCAAATTTCTTGAAAAACAAAAAAATGTCGCCAATGGACTTTTGCAGGAGTACAAGCGGCTTGCTAGTGAGCTAAGCGGTAGCGATGCTCCGCGAAATATGACCTTCTTGGTGTCAGAATTGGCCGAAAAAGAAGTCCAGTTGGAAAAGCTGCATGGGGCAAGGTCTAAGTTTAAGCGGAACAGATCTTCAGACTCCACACTTGAAGCTACTATAACTAGTACTAAAGAAAAGCTTATGCAAAAACAGCTTGAGCTTAGCGAAAAGAAAGAGGAGTTAATTTATCTCCTAGATGAAAAATATAAGCTTTCGACAATAAAAGAAAATGCGACAAGAGAGATCGGCCAAGTCGTAAAAATTATTCACTCACATGATCAGTTGAACTTATTTTCGTCCGACAGTTGTCCGTACTGCTTGAATAAAGTCGATCGAGCGGCTGGTCATTGTGTGTGTGGCTCTGAGATTGATGAAGTGCAATATGAGCGATTCTCTTATACCTCACTTGAGTATAAGAATATCTTGAAGTCTAAGATGAAGTCGCTTGAAACCATTGATTTAGCGGTTTCCGATTGCAATGCTGACATACTGGCAGTTAAGCAGGAGATCTCATCGTTTGAATCTGAGCTGCCTCTTCTAAATAAAAATCTCCAAACGCAGCTTTCAGGTATCGATGAGCCTATAGATCTCGAAACGATTAATTCTATAGATGACAAAATACTTGATTTACGAGAGGACCTTGGGAAGCTTCATCAGCTCATAGATGTTGAGTCAAGGCTTGATGGATTCCAGAAGGATTTTGATAATAAAAGAACTGAATTTCAGAAATCTGAACTCGACCTAAAGAGACTCGATGCCCAAACAAAAATAGATATCAATGATAAGGTTAATTATTTTAGTGATATCTATAAAAAGCTGATGACCGAGACCTTGGCTGAGTGCCGGACGGCAAGAATTAGCAGTGATTCATACTTGCCTATTCTTGATGAGGGGGAATACAAAGAGCATAGTTCCAGTGTTTCAATGCGACTTATGTATTATCTGACTCTTCTTCAAATGTCTCTAGATGACCTGGAAATGCCATTTCCTAGGTTTCTGCTCATTGATACACCAGAAACAGCAGGGATCGAGCTTGATAAGCTTAAAACCTGTCTTGGTAAAATCGAAGAGATCAGGCGGGACTCGAAGGTTGATTTTCAAGTAATACTAACAACTGGCTTGAAGAAATATCCAAGCGAGCTTGAAAAGTATAGGGTGATTTATTTCCCCAACAAAAAGCAAGCATTGCTCAAACCATGGTAGGCGCTATTTTAGAGCATACATGGCTAAGGGCGACTCAGAAAATTATGGTTCGCTAGCTTTGGGTGGCAGTTTCAGCGGCTCCGAGGAGAGCCGCTGAAGTTTTATTTAATTTTCTTCGAGGTTATTTGCATAGAGGTCACCCATGGCCTCGTACTTTTCTTTGATGATATCAATGGGCGGATTCTTTGCCACAAGGTGCGTCTTGTTGAACAACGCTGGAAAGAACTCTCTGGCTAAGTCTGGTAGCACTATTGCGGTCGAAAACCACAAATGCTGCCAGGCTATGAGTTCTCTTTCCGTTTCGATAGCAAAAACGGGAGACGGCTGAAGTTTGCGGAGTTTTCGTGCTTGTTCCCGGCCATCAATTGGGCGCGGCACGCGAACTTCATTGCCTGTCTTATCCCAGCCTATCCAGTAGCTGTAATGACCAACTCCGCCCACAGGTAGGACAGTCAGTTGCACGTAAGCTTTGTTGCGGAGCGGCAAGCGCACTTGGCAAACCCGCTGCATCAGGCGCATTGTGCTTTTATGAAGGCGGTCTTTTGCGGGCTCGTTCTTCAAAGTGTCGAGCAGATGGTTCCAGTTTTGGTAGCCCAAGTGCTTTGCTTTGAGCTCCAGCTGACGACAGCGGGAAAGGTCGTCGGGCACGCTGTCCAGCTCCATGGCTCGAACCGCGTTAGTTACACATTCGAAATCGAACATCACAAATTTCCTCGACAAAATGCAGCCTTTAAAGCTTTCGCTTTGCTGAGCATGCTGCTTGCCGGGCTGGCCACAAGGGAAATATGGGCTTCGATTTGAGCTGGTTTTCCTCGAGGCAGCAAGGCGGAGACCAGAACCGTTTTCGATCCTAGCAGTGGCCTTATAACGGATCAATATCTTCGTGCTGCCTGTTCTTCTGGTAGACCGTGCCAATTGGACGAGTGTTCATCCTTCGCCGATGAGCTTTATCCCTTCATTCTGTTTGACTTGAAGTTGCGAGTTCGTGTGTTCGCTATTCGCTAGTGTGTCCCGGCGTTCCGCCGTCGGGCTCGCGGACTGCGCCCCACGCCTCGTGCCGAGTCGCGGCCATTCGGCTTTGATCCCTGACACCTCCGGCCCTTGTGGGCCTGCGCGCTCCGCTTGCCGATCCGTGGCGTGGGTGGAGTGGGGGCGGTCTTGCTGTTCCCTTCACCGTATCACGGCGTTCTCGCTGTCAAGGGCTGCGCGCGCGTTGCGCGCTGGCGTCCTGTGGCCGTCGTGGACCCCTGACAGCTTGCGCTGCGCCGTGCTGGCACCGGTTCCGGGCAATTCCGCCCGTGCAACCGGAGCACGACCATGTCGCAATTTTCCTTTTTCACGTTCGATTCCATGCTGCTGGTGCGTGACGCGCAGGGGCGCTACCTGCCCGCGTCTGTGGACGAGATCCTGAACGTGGCGCGCCAGGTGATCGACCAGAAATACCAGCGCGGGGCGCTGTTCACCGCGCCGGAGCTGGTCAAGGACTACCTGCGCACCAAACTGGTTGGATTCGAGCACGAGGTGTTCGCGGCACTGTTCCTCGACAGTCAGCATCGGCTGCTTGAATACGTGGAGTTGTTCCGTGGCACCATCGACCAGGCTTCGGTGTATCCGCGCGAAGTGGTGAAGGAGGCATTGCGAGTCAACGCAGCGGCGGTGATCTTCTCGCACAACCATCCGAGCGGAAATCCAGAGCCAAGCCAGGCGGACAAGGTGCTGACCCAGCGCCTCAAGGAGGCCCTGGCGCTGGTGGAGGTGCGCGCGCTGGATCACATCATCGTGGGCGGCGAGGACACTGTTTCATTCGCAGAGCAGGGATTGCTCTAGCTGCAGGGGGCTTCGGCCCCCTTTTTGCTGCACCGCCGAATGCGGCCAGAACAGCATCACATGTCGCCATTGCGCTCGCGCTGGCGAAGCCGTTTCACATAGGCGCTGTCCGCCAGCTCGTCCGGCACCAGGTCCAACGCGCAGTTCGCCAATGAGGCCAACGTACCATCGGTGAGCCGGAAGCCTTCGGGAAGCTGTCCATGGTGGTGCGCGCTGTTCTCCTCGATGGCGGCGAACAGTGTCTTGAAGAAGTCGGCCCGAGAGGGACGCGTCGCGGCCGTCGCAGCCAGGGTCAGCGGATCTGTGGCTTCCAGAGTGGCATTTTCTGCGTCCGTCGACACCGCGCGGACAAGCTGATCCAGCGAGGGCCAGTATTTCAGGTCGAACTGGCCGCAGAGGGTGTCCAGGCGTTCTTTCACGTAGGCATTGAACAGAGAGTGGTTCCCGGCTGCCGCCTCGATCACATCGCAGACGTGATAGTGGGTGTGGCTGCTGAAACCGGAGGTTTCATGCAGTCGGGAGCGCTGTTCCAGTAGCTGCGCCAAGTCTTCGGCTTTTCGCGCGATCTGACGGTTGGTTTCGACTAGTTCGTCCCGTTGGGTGCGGGACTTGGCGATCCTTTCCGGGCTCCAAAAAGCTGCGGTACTCAGCAAAAGGCCTAGAAATACCCTGAGTGCCGGTGGCTGCGGGGACAACTTTTCGTGCAGTTCGCCGTAGGCCTGTTTCATCTCGAGGCTGCGAGCGAGCAGGCGATCGATGACGGCATTCTCGCTACGCAGGATGTCGCGCTCGGTGTTGTAGCGCTTTTCGTCGATCAGGATGTTTTCGCAGGCTTGCTGCGGGCTGGTGGTCTGTACGGTGCGCATGTGTCGTCCCTTATGTTGAAGGTGCTTTGCAGCCTATTTGACCCAGGCGGGCGTGTCGGTACCCCAGGCCACATTGCTCGACCGGCTCTCAGGTACTTCCTGTTGTTTGGGCATCCCCGGCCAGTGGCCGGGCGCGCTGTCGTGCTGTGCAGCGAGCCTCGCTGCGAGAGTCTCGCCCCCTTGGGCTTCCATCGTTCCCTCGCTGTGCTCGGCTGATGCCTACGGCCCGGCTTCGTGAATCTGGGCCTGCGCGCTGCGCTTGCGTGGAGTCTGCGACAACGTTGCGGCCATTGCCTGTCGATCCGTCTTTCCCTGACTTCATCACCTTGTCGCGACTGTAGCGCGCGGTCTTGGGCCATCAAGGCGCGCCGGGCCGTGTCCTCGGCTGCGCCTGCGGGCCGCACCACCCGGCGCTTGCCTCCTTGACGGCTCCAGTCCGCGCGCTCCTGACCGTCGCGGGCGATGAACTCAGGAAAGACGGTGGCAACGAGGCCGGCCCAGGTCTCCGCGCCGACCCCACCGGTAGAGCCGAAAGCGGGCTCCGAATCTAGGAATCCGGTGGTGGTTTTCGACAGCCAATCCTTGTCAGGAGAACGACCATGCAACTTGCTTCTAACTTCTCTTACCGCTCCCCGGTGCTGCGCTCGGAGTCTCCCTTATTGGATGACCAGATCCGCGCCGTGGCCCCGTCCATCTTCGCGGAGGCTCCACACGAAAGCCGCTCGCAGCGGTACACCTACATCCCGACCGCCAGCGTGCTGCAAGAGCTGCGCGGTGAAGGCTTCGAGCCCTTCATGGTGTGCCAGACCCGCGTGCGCCATGACGACCGGCGCGACTTCACCAAACACATGATCCGCCTGCGCCATGCCAGCCAGATCGACGCCCGAGGTGAAGCCAACGAAATCATCCTGCTGAACTCGCACGACGGCACCAGCAGCTACCAGATGCTCGCCGGCATGTTCCGCTTCGTCTGCCAGAACGGCCTGGTTTGCGGTGACACCGTGGCGGACGTGCGCGTGCCGCACAAGGGCGACGTAGCCGCCCAGGTGATCGAGGGCGCCTACGAGGTGCTGCACGGTTTCGAGCAGGCGCAGGCGTCCCGCGAGGCCATGCGCGCTGTCACCCTGGACGGCGGCGAGGCCGAAGTCTTTGCCCGTGCCGCACTCGCCCTCAAGTACGACGACCCCGGCAAGCCGGCACCGATCACCGAACGGCAGGTGCTGGCCGCACGCCGCCTCGACGACAACCGGGCCGACCTGTGGAGCGTGTTCAACCGCACCCAGGAAAACCTCATTCGCGGCGGGCTGGCCGGGCGCGGCGGCAACGGGTGCCGCCAGCGCACCCGCCCCGTGCAGGGCATCGACCAAGACCTGCGCCTGAACCGCGCCCTTTGGCTGCTGGCCGATGGCCTGCGCCAGTTGAAAGCCTGACCCCCACCCGGAGGTGGCTGTCAGCTGTACGGCCCCTCCATTTCAACCGCAGTCGTTATCCCTTGAATGGAGCTACCACCATGAACGCGATCATCCCCACCGAAGCTGTCAGCGTGTCCGCCCTGCAAGTGGCCGACCCGACCAAGAACCTGCTGTTGCTGCCGCTCGCGCAGTTGCTGCCGCGTCGCTCCAAACGCAATGCGCGCACCACGCCGCGCCTGTCCATCGACGAGCTGGCCGCGAGCATTTCCCGTATTGGCCTGCTGCAAAACCTCGTCGTCATCCTCGCCGCCGATGGCGAGCATTTCGAGGTGGTGGCCGGTGATCGCCGCCTGACCGCCTTGAAATTGCTGGCGAAGAAGAAATGCCTGGCCGCCGATTTCGAGGTGCCGTGCCTGCTGGTGCCTGACGCCTCGGCCCGTACCGTCAGCCTCGCCGAGAACCTGCTGCGCGAGCAGATGCACCCCGCCGACCAGTTCGAGGCATTCGCCGCGCTGGTCAAGGAAGGCCGCCCCATCGAAGACATCGCCGCCGACTTCGGCGTGACTCCGCTGGTGGTGCAACGCCGCTTGAAGCTGGCGAACGTCTCGCCGCGCCTGATGGCGGATTACCGGGCCGGAACCGTCACCCTGGAGCAACTGATGGCCCTGACCATCACCGACGACCACGCCTCACAGGAGGCCGCGTTCTACGGCGCGCCGGAATGGCAACGCAACGCATCCGCCCTGCGGGCGCGCCTGACGGAGCGCGAAATCGACGTAAGCCATCCGCTGGTGGGCTTCGTCGGGCTGGACGCTTACACGGAGGCGGGCGGTGGCATCCGTCGTGACCTGTTCGCCGACGACAACAGCGGCACCTATCTCACCGATGCCGCGTTGCTGGAAACGCTGGTGCGCGGGAAGCTGGAGGCGTTGGCCGAGGACGTGCGCGCCGAGGGCTGGGCCTGGGTGGAGGCCGTGCCACAGTTCAGCTATGCGGATCGGCAGGCCTTCCAGAATGCGCCGCGCACCCGTCGCGAACCGACCACTCGCGAAGCGCGCCGCATTGCCTCGCTGCAATCCCGGCTGGAGAAGGTCGATGCCGAGCTGGAGGACGCCTACGACGTCGAGGACGAAGACAGGGTGCCGGCCCTGGAGCGGCGGCGCGAGCAGATGGCCGCTGAGCTGCACGCGCTGGGTGAGTCCTTGCAGGACTACACCCCGGAAGTGCTCAGTGTGGCCGGCGTCGTGGTTACCATCGACCGCAGCGGTGAGGCTGTGACCCATCGCGGGCTGCTGCGCGAGGCCGAGGCCAACGCGCTGCGCACGCTGGAGCGGCTGCGCCAGGGGCAGGGCGGCAGCGAGCGCACGAACGACGATGTCGGCGATGTCGCCGAACCGCCCAAGGCTGCGAGTCTGTCCGACCGGTTGGCGCAGCGCTTGAGCGCCCACCGCACTGCGGCGCTGCAGATTGAGGTGGCCCGGCACCCGCAGGCGGCACTGGTGCATGGTATGGTGCAAACTGTCCTGCAGATCGGACATCACGGCGACAGCATGCCGCTCGGCATCCGCCAGACCGTGTGTGATCGGCTCGACAGTCTGGCCCCGGACTGGCCGGAGTCGCCCGCCGCCGTGGCGCTGCATGAGCTGCTCCAGGCTTGGGGTGAGCAGCTGCCGCAGGACGGCGCCGAGCTGTTTGCCGCGCTGTTGGCGATGCCCCAGGACGAACTGGTGAGGCTGCTCGCGGTGTGCGTGGCGGCGAGCGTCGACGTGATCACGCTCCGTGCCGCTCAGCTCCAGCCCGGAGCCGAGCTGGCCCAGGCCGTGGGACTGGACATGGCCGCGTGGTGGAGGCCGACCGCCGAGAGCTATTTTCAGCACATCACCAAGGCGGCGATCCTCGAGGCCGTGGGAGAGTTTGCACCGAAGCACGTCAACCAGTTGGCCAAGCTCAAGAAGACCGACATCGCCAGCGAGGCTGAACGGCTTGTCGAAGGCACCCGCTGGATGCCGGCCATGTTCACGGTAGGGCAGGGGGCGGAGTCGCAGTTAGTTCAGGACGTGACGGAGGAACCGGAGTCGGTAGAGGCCGACGATAAGGTTCACGGTCACACGCTCGCCGCCTGATGTGCATAGCGCCCCGGCAAGGAAGCCGGGGCGCCGTTGCGTAAGCGGGGTTTCCCCTATAGGTGGCAAGCACCCGAGGCCAGCTACCCTCTGGTCGGAAATCAGGCTGCCAACCCGTCGGCGGCACCTGCGCGGGACGCCGGCGCCGCCTAAAGCCGGGCGCGGCAACTCTGCCGTGCCCGGTTTCAAACAAGCGCAAGCAAAAGCGCCGAAGCCATTAGCTGCATGGCAGCTCGGGAGTGCTATTCAAGATCCAGATGCTGAGCGATGTGCTCAATCAGCTTCATGGGGTCGCGAGTGTTCATCACGGTGAACATCAGGTCGCGTTTGCTGCGGGGGAGGCGCTGGGAACAACGCTTGGCGGCTGCATTCTACAGTTGTATTGCTTGTCGCCAAAGGATTCGGCCATATGAGCCTATGGCGGTCATGATGCTGAAGTGCAGGAAGCTGGGCGCCTGATCTACACGACTCCTAGTCTTGCTGGGGGAGCACTGTAATGCAGGAGGGGTTTACCCTGTGGCTGACAAGCTCCTGCGTTGTCGCTTTCAATCTATAGCTGCCGGTCAAGAAGGGCGTGAACTGGCCGACAGCAGCAATTGGCCAATGCCCGAAACTGGCCAACGGCAGACGTTATGTGCTTTCTCTCTAATCCCCTTATGCCAGGTCAGGTGCTTTGCGATTCAAACCAGGGATCTAGTGCTTCGTCCCGTCATTGCTCCCAGGGCTGACCACGTGTATTGGAGCACCCACTGCTTTCTTGATCGTCACGAAGCGTGTGCGCAGGCGGCCCTGGCTGGCGACCAGGCTGCGGCGTGATTGCAGGTAGCTGCGCTGGCTGTCGAGTACGGAGATGAAGTCCACCGTACCGCCTTGGTAGCGCGCTTGCGCCAATGAGTAGGCTTCGCCGGCGCTTTTCACTTGCAGGTCGAGTTGCTGCGCCTGTTGCTGCTCGGCGCTGTAGGCACTGAGGGCGTCGTCGATTTCCTGCCAGGCTTTGAGCACGGTGCGCTGGTAGGTCACCGCGGCTTCCTGCTGTTGCAGCTCGCGCAGTTGCACCACGCTTTTACGCCGGCCGTGGTCAAACAGCGGCAGGTCCAGGCTGGGCCCAATCGACCAGGTTCGGCTGCCCCAGTCGGTGAATTCACCGCTCAGGTACGACTCATAGCCAAACTTCGTGCCCAGGTGAATGCTCGGATAGAGCTGTGCCTGTGCCACGCCAATATCGGCCGTGGCGCTGGCCAGGGCAGCCTCGGCCGCGCGAATGTCGGGGCGCTGCAAGGCCACCTCCGAGGGCAGGCCCAATGCCAGGTCGGGCAAGGGAGTTTGACGGTTGTCAGCGAGTGGCGCCAGTTGGTCGCGCAACGCGCCGGGGCGTTCGCCGAGCAGCAGCGTGAGCTGGTTGGCGCTGGCGCCTTCTTGGGCCAACAATGCCGGAAACTGGGCTTTGAGCGAGGCCTGCTCGGCGCGCTGGCGCTCAAGGTCGAGATGGTCGAGGATACCGCCCTGCACCCGTGCGGCGAGAATCTCCACCTGTTCATCCAAGGCGGCGATGTCTTCGCGTGCCAGGCGGATCTGGCGCTGGGTGGTGCGCAGTTCGAAGTAGTTGCGCGCCACATCGTTGGCCAGGCTCTGGCGGGCCAGCGCAAGCAAGGCGGCCTGCTGCGCGATGTCGGCATCAGCAGCTTCGATGGAGCGACTCACGCGGCCCCACAGGTCCAGCTCCCAGGAGGCGTCGAAGCCGGCTTGGTAGAGGGTGAAAGGTTCGGCGAGCAATTTTTTCAGGTCGTCGGCGTTGCTGCCGGCGCCTATCGCGTCGATCAACCGTGTACCGGCGCCAGTTTCGCTCTGGCGTTGGCGGGTTGCCGAACCACTGAGGCCGACCTCCGGCGCACGTTGGGCGGCGACGGTACTGCGCTGCACACGGGATTGAGCAAAGCGTAACGATGCGGTCTTCAGGTCGGGGCTGGCTTGAATGGCTTGCACCTGCAAACGCTCCAGCACCGGGTCGGAAAATGCTTGCCACCAGGTGGCACGCGGCGCTTGCGTGAGGTTGACGGAAGCGCGCAACGACGGGGCGGCACTGCTCCACGTGGTCCAGTCGTCCGGCGCCGCGGGCGTGGGTTTGACCACGTCGGGGCCGACGGCACAGGCACTCAGTGCAACGGTGCAGACCACTACCGCCAGGCGTGCGGGGCGAAAGCGAAACAGCTGAGAGTTGGACATGGCGGGTACCTGGATCAGGAAAGTCGGTTGCGGAACAGCCAGGCTGCCAGCGGCAGCGTGATGGCGCCCATTATCAGCAAGGGAATGAAGTCGAGCCCTACATCGGCTAACCCCGCGCCTTCGAGGTAAACCCGCCGCACGATGCTGGTGCCAAAACGCAGCGGATTGACGTAGGTGGCGATTTGCAGCGCCTGCGGCATGTTTTTCACCGAAGTGAGCAGGCCAGACAGCAGCATCAGTGGCATGATCAGCAAAAAGGTGTAGAGCATGGCCTGCTGCATAGTCAGCGACACCGCCGAAATCGACAGTCCCACACCCACGGCAGCCACGGTAAAGGTGAACAGCCCCAGGTAGAGCAAGGCCACGGAGCCGGTCATGGGCACGTCAAACCAGAAGCGGATGACCAGAAAAATAATCGTCGATTGCAGCAACCCGATCCCCACGGCTGGCACCGCCTTGCCAATCAGGATCTGCATCGGCGTTAGCGGGGTGACCAGCAACTGGTCGAAGGTGCCCTGCTCGCGCTCACGGGCCACCGACAGCGCGGCCAGCAGCAGCGTCTGCAACATGCTCAACGAAGCTATCAGCGCCGGCATCAGGTTCCAGCGGGACTCCAGGTTGGGGTTGAACCAAGCGCGGCGCTCGATACGAATTCCCTGCGCGCCCCCGCCCAGTGAGGCGTTGTAATCAGCCACGATGGAGCCGACATAGCCGCCGGCCAGGCCGGCGGAAGACGAGTTGCGACCGTCCAGAATCACCTGCAGCGGCGCGCGTTGCTGATTCGCCAAGCGCTGCTGGAAGTCGGACGGAATGCTCAGCACCATCAGCGCCTTGCCGTCGTCTATCACCGTGGCGATCTGCGCCGGGGTGGTCAGCGTGGCCGCACGTTTGAACACGCCGGTGCCGTCCAACCGCGCCAACAACTCCCTGGAGGCCTGCCCATGACTTTGATCGAGCACCGCATATGGCGCGCTGTTGAGGTCGTATGTGGCGCCGTAGCCGAACAGCAACGCCTGAATCAGCGCGGGCCCGATCAGCACCACGCGGCTGA
Organism: Stutzerimonas chloritidismutans AW-1; assembly: GCF_000495915.1. Classification (GTDB taxonomy): domain Bacteria; phylum Pseudomonadota; class Gammaproteobacteria; order Pseudomonadales; family Pseudomonadaceae; genus Stutzerimonas; species Stutzerimonas chloritidismutans. The sequence goes on along the minus strand of NZ_AOFQ01000058.1, from coordinate 50,390 downwards.
CAGGTTCCTTGATCAGCGCAAGGAGCTCCTTGCGCACTAGGGCGCCGATCTGCGCCAGGCTGGCTAAAAACGAAGTCATGGCGTCACTCCAGCGTTTTGCGCAAGGTGCGGGTGGTGGCCCACGTCAGCACCACCGCGTACAGGCAGAGAACGGCGCTGCTGCGCATAATGGTGGGAAAGTGGTCACCAGCCAGAAACAAGGTTTTGATCAAGGCCATAAAGTGCGTCGCGGGCAGCAGTTGGCTAATCACTTGAATCACCACCGGCACGTTGCGCAGGTCGAAAACAAAGCCGGACAGCATCATGGCCGGCATAAAGCTGGTTAGCAGTGCCATCTGGCTGGCCTGAAACTGGTTGCGCGTGGCGCCGGAAATGTACAAGCCCAGCAGCAGCGAAACCGCCAAGTACAACATCGACGCCAGCACGATAATGAGTAGCGAGCCTCGCATCGGCACCTCGAACAGAAAGGACGAGGCCAGCAAACACATCACCAGATCGATAGCGCCAATCACCAGGTACGGCGCCAGCTTGGATAGCACTAACTCCAGCGGCCGCACAGGGGTAACGAACAGCGACTCCAAGGTGCCGCGCTCCCATTCGCGGGCGATCAACAACGAGGTCAAGAATGCACCAATCAGCGTCAACACCAGCACGATCAAACCAGGCACCAAGTACCAGCGGCTTTCGCCGGTCTCGTTAAACCACATGCGCTGCACCACTTCCACGCTGCCGCCGGCCGCCGGTTTGTTGCCGCTGCGGTCGGCCTGCTGTTGTGCCCAACCGCCAATGGCGCCGCTGACGTAGCCTTCGATGATCGACGCGGACGTGGAGTCGACGCCATTCAGCATCAGTTGAATGCGTGCATCGCCGGCCGCCAAACGCCTGGAAAAATCCAGGGGGATGCGCACAATGCCGTCTACTTCACCGGCCTGCAGCAACCGCTCAGCCTCGGGCATGTTGGCCACCCACACCGGCTCTAGGTAGTTCGAGCCTTCCATCCCGGCCACCACATCACGGGCCGTTACCGAGTGGTCTTCCAGCACCAGCGCGACCGGCGCGTTTTCCACGTTGAACGACAGGCCGTAACCGAACAGCAGAATCAGCGCTAACGGCAACAGCAACCCCACCGCCAGATTGCTTTTATCGCGCAGCAGTTGCCGCACTTCTTTGCGTAACAGCGCCGTGAAACGACTGCTGAAACCCAATGCGCGTTTGCTCATGCGCCGGCTCCCTCGGTTGCGGGGCGGCTGGCAGCACGGCCTTGTTCAACGATGGCGATAAACGCGCTGTTCATGTCGGCGCCGGCAGCGTCCCCGGCCTGCTCGCGCACTTCGCTTGGGGTGCCGAGCGCGAGCATCTTGCCGGCATCCTGAATGGCGATGCGGTCGCAGTACTCGGCCTCTTCCATAAAGTGAGTGGTGATAATGATGGTGACGCCGCTCTGGGCAAGCGCGGTGATGGTGCGCCAGAACGCACGCCGGGCGAGGGGGTCGATGCCGCTGGTAGGCTCGTCGAGAAAGAGGATTTCCGGCTCATGTAGCAGGCCGGTGGCCATGGCCAGACGCTGCTTGTAACCGCCCGGCAGCAGCTCACTGACGGCTTTGGGTTTCAGCCCGAATTGCTCAATTGTGGCCGCTATACGCCGCTCCAGCGCCTGGCCGCGCAGGCCGTACGCGCCACCAAAAAACTCAAGGTTTTCCAGCACCGTAAGGTTGCCGTACAGCGCGAATTTTTGTGACACGTAGCCGATGCGCGCACGGGCTTGGGCTCGGGCGTTGCGCAGGTTCAACCCGGCCACTTCTAGTTGGCCGCTGGTGGCGGGAAGGAGGCCGCAGAGCATGCGAAAGGTAGTGGTTTTGCCTGCGCCATTGGGGCCCAGCAAACCAAATATCTCGCCGCGTGCCACTTCAAACGACGTGCTGGCAACCGCTGTGAAGTCGCCAAATTTGCGCACCAGGTCGTGCACCTCGATGGCGGGTTTGCCGTCGGTTCCTTCGAGGGCATTGTTTACCCCAGCGCTTTCATCCACGCTCGCAGCTTCAGGTGCCGGTGCGGCCTGCTCATCCTCGTGATGCTTGCGCAGCATCATCATGAACGTGTCTTCGAGTTCGGCTTCGCGCGGCTGGTATTCAATGCCTTCGAGCAGTGTTTCCAGCGCGGGGCTGTCGACGTCTGGCTGGCGAATAAAACGTACGGCGCCGCCCTTGGGCACGGCATCGATAATTAGCTCACGGGCATCGATCAACCGCGCCTGCAGGTCCCGAGCCGGCGCGTTCGGCGGTGGTGTCGCCACGTAGGTCAAGCCATGGGCCTTTTGCGTCAGAGCCGCCGGCGTACCCTCGGCCAGCAGCCTGCCTTGGTGCATCACAAATACATTGGCGCAGCGTTCGGCCTCATCCATGTACGCGGTACTGACAATTACGCTGAGGTTCTCGTCATCCACCAGTTGCTGCACGATTTTCCACAGGTCGCGGCGCGACAAGGGGTCGACGCCCACGCTCGGCTCGTCCAGTAACAGCAGATCGGGTGAGCGCACCAAGGTGCAGGCCAGGCCGAGCTTTTGCTTCATGCCGCCAGACAGTTTGCCAGCCGGGCGATCGGTAAACCGCGTGAGGTCGGTCATTGCCAGCATGCGGGCGAAACGCTCGCGGCGAACCTCCTGCGGCACGCCATGCAAATCGGCGTACAGGTTGAGGTTTTCCTGCACGCTCAAATCTTCATACAGGCCAAAACGCTGGGGCATGTAGCTAATGCGGTCTTGCGCGGCTTGTGGCTGCGCCGTCACATCGATGCCAAGCACTTGTAGGCTGCCGGCATCGGGTTTTAACAGCCCCGCCATCATGCGTAGCAGGGTGGTTTTGCCCGCACCATCGGGCCCGACTAAGGCCGTCAGCTCACCGGCGCGCACGGTCATGGCAATCTCATTGACGGCATGCAGGGGGCCGCCGCCCGGCGCCTCGAAGGTTTTGCGTAAGCCCTCGGCCGCAACGGTGATGACTGCGTCGGTCATTGCGCGGCGCCGGCTGCCAACTGCACCGTCGCCGGTTGGCCCAGGCGCAGCGAATTGTCAGGGTCTTTAACCAGCACGCGCACTTCATACACCAGGCTGGTACGCAGCTCTTCGGTCTGGACTGCCTTGGGGGTGAACTCGGCCACGGAGGAGATATAGCCCACGGTGCCGGCAATGGCCCGGTCGGGGGCGGCATCGGTAAATACGTTTGCGCTCATGCCAGGTTTGACGCGACCCAGGTCCGGCTCATTAACGTACACGCGCACCCACTTGGGCTGAGTTAATGCCAACGCCAGGACGGGACGTTGCGGGGTGGCCATGTCGCCCGGCTCCAGCAACCGCGAACGCACCACGGCATCGGCGGGCGCCATGAGTTGGCCTTGGTCGACTTGGTGTTGCAACAGCGCGAGTTGCGCTTGCGATGCCTTGAGCTGAGCCTCGGCACCGGCCAATTCTTCCTGGCGGGGGCCTATCTCGGTCAAGCGCTGGGCTTCTTGGCGTTCAGCTACGGTGGCCCTGGCCACCTGTACGCTGCTCTTGGCTCGGTCCAAGTCTTGTGTACTGACGCCGCGGCCTTTGGTGGTGTCGGCGATGCCTTGCAGGCGTGCCAGGTCTTGCGCAGCGCGTGTTGCATCGGCTTGTGCAGCGGCCGTGCGACTGCGCGCCTGGGCGATTTCCTGCGGCCGTGAACCGCTGCGCAGCAACTTCAGATTTTGTTGTTGCACCTCAATTTTCGCCTGCGCTTGCTCGGCTTGCAGCTCAAGCGTGCGCGTGTCGAGAACGGCCAACACATCGCCCTGATGCACACTCTCGCCCTCATCAACTTTGAGCGTGGCGATACGGCCGTTGCCATCGAAGGCCAGCGAAATCTGGCGGATATCGACGTTGCCATGCAGCACCAACGTGTCGTCCTTTTTTCCGGAGCTGAACTGCAGCCCTGCCCAGAATGCGAGCGCCACGGTGGCTAGGGTCACGAGGATGATGGGCAGTTTCTTCATGGGCTGTTTCCACGAGGTGAAGGGGCGACGAAGTCGTCTAACGACCCATAGATTAAATTGAATTTAAACTATAGCTCAAGCAAAATCATCGACCTCGGTGTTGTTCGATGGAAATAGGCTAAATGAGCAAAATTCCCCGCGCTGCTCGTGCAGATGGCGAAGTCACCCGCACGCGGATACTGGAAGCGGCTGGGGCACTGTTTGGTACGGCAGGGTTTGCCGAAACCACCAGCAAGGCCATTGCGGCTCTGGCTGAAGTGGATCTGGCCTCCATCAATTACCACTTTGGCGGGCGTGACGGCCTCTACCAGGCCGTGCTGGTGGAAGCGCACCGCCGCCTGCTGGACGTCACTGCGCTGCAGCAAATCGCAGAGAGCGATCTACCGGTAGCGGGAAAACTCAGAAGCCTGCTTGAACAATTGGTGCCCAAATCAACTGATGGTGCTGACAGCTGGCACCTCACCGTGCTGGCCGCAGAAATCCTCGCGCCCTCTTCTCACCTCCAGGTGCTGATGCAATCGGAAGTTCCGATAAAGGTGTCCCTGGCAATGACCATCGTCGCGGAAATCACCGGCATTCCCATGGGCGCCCCGGCCTTGCTGCGCTGCCTGCTCAGCGTAGTTGCACCCTGCCTGATGCTGCTGATCGGTCGACGCGGTATACCCGGCCCGATTCAGGAAATTAGCAAGATGCCCCGTGAGGAAATTGTTGATCACCTGTACCACTTCGCCCTGGCGGGGCTTGATGCAGCTGGTCGTCGGTATGCTTCTGGTAAATAGTCAGGTGCCACTTCTTATAGCGAAGTTATTTTCAGACTGATCGCCACTAGTTCATGTTCATTTACGAATGGCAGCTTTGGACAGTAAGGCGTTGGGTGCTATGTTCCGACTTGATGCGACAGGTTGTGCATGGGGGAGCACCGTCCTCGACTCTGGCGGTTCGCCGCTCCAGGTCTTGAAGGATGGCCGCGGACAGGCCGCTAGGCCTTTCTAAGCCCCTGCCAGCCCACCCCTAAAGCCTGTTGCCACTGGACGCGGTAAGGGCGTTCTCGCCCGTCGTCGGGGTGTTGGCCTTGTCCGCGTCAGGGTGCAGGCCGGTGGAGCCGTCATGCGGAGAGACCGAGTCGGCCCTGTCTCCTTGTCGGGGAAGTTCGGCCCGGTGCGTCCTTGGCTTGTCGTGAATCCTGGCGGTGGCCCGGCTTCGCCTCGGGCTTCATGGCTGCAACCGTCCGGCGCAAACAATTTCCCCTCCGCTGCGCGGATTCCTCGCCCACAAATTCTGTGCACCTCCCGGTCCTCCACGCTGTTGCGGCCGCTGCGCGGTACGGCCAGCCCGTCCTCCGCCTGCCGGATCACAACAAGGACGCGATGGCGCGACCTTGGTTACCCCGCAAGGAGAAATCATCATAGCCAACATCGGCACCTTCACCGCTCAGAACGACGGCTTCACCGGCACAGTTCGCACCCTGACGCTCAACGTCAAGGTCAAGTTCGTCCTCAACGACAGGAACAGCGAGAACGTCCCCGACTACCGCATCCAGGCGGCCGGCGGCTACGACATCGGCGCGGCCTGGAAGAAAGTCAGCCAGGCCGAGCGGCCCTACCTGTCCGTGACCCTCGACGATCCTTCGTTCCCGGCGACGATCTACGCCCGGCTGATTGAGGAGGACGGTACACATAACCTGATCTGGTCGCGCAGCAAGTCGGCGGCCTGACGGCCACCTCGATGCCCCGCCCGTTGCGGCGGGGGGCTGGTGCGGGCCTACGCCCTGGAAGTAGCGAGCTGGCTTTCCGTCGCAGCCATCAGCACTGCTGTACTGCAATCGAGCGCACTGGCGATCTTGAAGATGATCGCCAGCGTGGGCATGTGTTCGCCGCGCTCGACCTTGCCCATGTGCGAGCGCTCGATGCCGGCCAGGTTCGCCAGCGACTCCTGCGCGATGCCACGCTCCATTCGCAGCGCGCGCACCGCTGCGCCGAAGGCTTGCGCCAGCTCGGCATCGAAGGTGGTGGAGCCGGTCGGTCGGCCGGGCTGAACGGATCGCTTCTGCATGGACAGAAGCGTCCGACCGAGGGAGAATCAAAACCACGTTATCTTTAACTCATTGCGCGGTATTTCCGCCGCTTTCGTGCTTTTACGGAAACCCGCATCGGCGGATTTCATCAGAACCGCAGAGGCGTCTCCGTGTCTTTCCCGATTTGCACAATGCCGCTTCCACGCCTTGGCGCCTTCACGGATTTGCCTGCATGCGGATCTGTGTTTCTGATCAGATGCACAAATCCGCATCGGCGGATTGGCGCTTCCGGACAAAAGCACATTCGTGCATCGACACCGGTTGGCATACGGCCATGACCCGGCTGCTCATCACCGACACGGAGCGCGAGCAACTGCTAGTGAACGGCCGCGCTCGGGTTGCAGGCCATGCCATCGACCAGCGCCCGGTGGTGCGCCTGTTCACCCCCGATGCACACGCGACCTGGCTGCTGGCCGCGCTCGACCCTGCCGATGAGGACACGGCCTATGGTCTGTGCGACGTGGGTATCGGGATGCCGGCGCTGGGCTTCGTGAAACTGTCCGAGCTGGCGTCCATCGTTGGGCCGCTCAAGCGCCCGGTCATGCGCGACCTGCACTTCCAGGCGACGCGTACGCTGGCTCAATACACCCAGCTGGCGCAGCGAAACGGCTCAATCATCGACTGAGCGATCCGAATTCAGACCGCTTCGGTCTCAATCGGCATTATTTCTGCTAGGCCCTGCCAGCCTGACCAAATCGGTCAGGATTCCTACCGCTCAAGCCAGCAGGATATGCCCTGTGCCGCACCATTGATGGTCGGTGGCGCTGTCGCATTCGGATGAGCTGCGCAACACTTCGGAGTCAATCGGTCTTGATGCTACCGTTTGACGTGTTTCCATCTGCTGCCTCGCGTTGCGATCCGTGGTGACTGCCCCATGTGCAAAGGGAGGTTGCCGTATGGTCGATCACGAGCAGTGGTATCCCGCTGCGGCCTACCTCTATGTTTTGCACCTGGACGATCTAGCCCTGGCCTGGGAGTACCTGCGGCGCAATCCTGAGTACCGTCGCGACTGGCATAACCGGCAACGTCGCCCCGAGGCGGCGCAACACTGGGGGCTACGTCTGCTGGAGGATCCTGACCTGGATGCGCGCGATGCGCAGCCGGCCTGGTTCCCGGATCCCCCGGAGCTGATTCACCTCTATCCCGATGTCGATCCCATGCCCGACTCCGCGGCATTCGACTTCTGGCGCATCTCTGGCAGCAAAGGCCTGATCCATGATGGCCGGCGCCTGCTGCTGATGGCGCGTTGGCCGTGTTGCTGCCTGCGGCTAGCCGTTGCGCCCGACCTGGAGCAGGGCATGGCCTATGTCCACGCCGTGCGGGCCTGCGCCAGGCCCTGCACACATTACTGCGTTCTCGCGGCCGAGCTGGACAAGCTGGCTGTAGCCGCTGATGCCGCACCGTTTGCGGCGACCCTGTGCCGCCCCAGCCCAGCCGTGCTGCTGGAGCTGCATACCCTTCAAGCGCTTGATGCCACCCTGGCGGGGGCGTCCTTGCGCGAGGTGGCTGTGGGGCTGTTTGGGGCAGCCATGGTCACCGGCGGCTGGCACGCCGACGGTGGCCTGCGCTCGAAGGTGCGTCGTCTGGTGCGCCGCGGTCGGACGCTGATGCTCGGCGGCTATCGCCGTCTGGCACAACTCGACGAGTGCGGGGAGGGCCGTTCGGCGCAGTCCGCAAAACGACCCTGAGCAGACCGCCAAGCCTTTCTGAGACTGCCTCCATCCGGCTGCGCTGGTGTGGCCGGGCAGTCCTGAACGATGGAGGCTCACCTCATGCGACCTGCTCCCGTGCGACCTGCTGTCACCCACCCTAAGTCCCTGCAACCCGCAGTCACTGCCCAGCCGCAGCGCTACCTGACCAATGACGAGGCGGCCGTCTACCTGCGCCTGTCGCCGCGCACGCTGGAGAAGCAGCGAGTGATCGGCGGTGGTCCGCGCTTTCGCAAGTTCGGCCGGCGCGTCATGTACGCTGTCGCCGACCTCGATGCCTGGGCAGACCAGCACAGCTTCGAGGCCACGTCCGATCCCGAGTACGCCGAGCAGCACTCGGCCGACAGCCGTGCGCGCTGATCGGCGGCGCGACTGTGGCCACCGCCATGACCGGCCCCATGCCGGAGCGGGAGCAGCTCGATCTGTTCCGAGCTTTACCGGGCGACATGGCGCCGCGCGACAGCCAGGATCTGATGGCCTACCCATTCTTCTCGCTGGCCAAATCGCGACGTACGACGCCGATCGACTTTTGCACCGCGCGTGTCACCGTGCGAGTGGAGGGTACGCAGGAGCACGGCATCGCCACGATTTGGGATGCCGACGTGCTGATCTGGGCGGCCAGTCAGATTGTTTCGGCGCGCGACGCGGGCCTGCACACATCGCGCCTGATGCGCGCCACGCCCTACGAGATCCTGCGCTTCATCGGGCGCGGGGTGTCGCTGCGCGACTACCAGCGCCTCAAGGCCGCCCTGGATCGGCTGCAGTCGACCACGGTGGCCACCTCCATTCGCGAGACCACAGGGCGACGCCTACACCGCTTCTCCTGGATCAACGAGTGGAAGGAGTTGGCCGATGCCCGCGGCATACCGCTGGGCATCGAGCTGATCCTGCCGGACTGGTTCTACGCGGGCGTGCTGGACGCCGCCCTGGTGCTGACCATCGACCCGGCGTACTTCCGGCTCACTGGCGGCATCGAGCGCTGGCTGTATCGCCTAGTGCGCAAGCATGGAGGCAAGCAGCCGGACGGCTGGCAGTTCGATTTCCGCCACCTGCACCGCAAGTCTGGCAGCTCGGCGAGGTTCTGCGACTTCGCCTGCGACCTGCGCACCTTGGTGGCGCGGCAGTCGCTGCCCGGCTACATGCTTGGTATCGAGCGCATACCGGAGGTCAGCACGGAGTTGCTGACCTTCCGCTCCGTGTCACCCACGGCACGGGGGTAACTGCGGGAAAACCTGTGGACGGGCTCGTGCTATCAGGCGTAAGGGGTATCGTGCTATCGGGCGTGTCCCTATCGTGCTATCAGGCGTGCGAAATCGCCTGGAAGCCAGAGCCTGCGCTGGCTCCAGGCTCCCTTAACTTCTCTAACTTAAAAGCTCTAACTTTTTATAGGGGCGCGCCGTTTCGGTGGACAACCGCAAAACGGCACGGCCAGGTCGACCTCTCCGCAGGGAGGGCCGTGCCATGATCATTGCTTTGCTCAACCAGAAAGGCGGCGTCGGTAAGACCACGCTCGCCACCCACATCGCCGGTGAGCTGGCGATGCGCGGCCAGCACGTCATCCTGCTGGATGCCGACCCACAGGGTTCATCGTTGGACTGGACGCAGCGCAGAAGCCAGCGAGGTCTGCCAAGATTGTTCAGCGCCGTGGGCCTCGCCCGCGAAACCCTGCATCAGGAAGCACCCGAACTGGCGCGTCGCGCCGATCATGTCATCATCGACGGCCCGCCCCGCATCGCCGCCCTGGCGCGTTCAGCGTTGCTGGCGGCCGAGCACGTTTTGATCCCGGTGCAGCCCAGCCCCTACGACCTGTGGGCCAGCGCCGAGATGGTGGCGCTGATCCGCGAGGCTCAGGTGTTCCGGCCGCAGCTAGCGGCGGCCTTCGTCATCAACCGGCGCGTCAGCACCACCATCATCGGCCGCGAGGCACGCCAGGCCCTGGCTGATCAGCCGCTGCCAGCGCTGAGCGCCGAGGTGCGCCAGCGCATCGTCTTCGCCGACAGCGTGGCCGCTGGCCGGCTCGCCCGCGAGACGGCGCCTGACAGCGCCGCCGCGCGCGAGATCGCCGCGCTGGTCGACGAGCTGCTGCGGTGGACGCCATGACCACCGAGCGCGGCAAGCGCACGGCCATCGGTACGCGTCCACCAACGAGTCCGTATGCCGAGGCCTGGGTTCGCCAGGGCGACGCAACGGATCTGCAGAAAGGCGACCTCTACACCGCGCGCCTGACCCTCGACATCACGCCCGCAATGCGCGCTCGCATCAAGGTCTCGGCGTTCACCCAGGGGGTGACGGTCGCAGATCTGCTGCGCGTGCTGCTGGAACGCGAGTTCCCGGAGAAAACCCCATGAATACCCAGCCCTCGGTGGCAATGCCTGCGCCGCTGCCGTCGCACATGGTGCTCCCTGGCCAGACCGATGCCGCGCAACTGACTCGCGTCTCGCTCGCCTACGTGGAGCAGCGCATCAAGCTCTACCTGCGCTTCGGCGAGCCGGCGCGTATCACCCGCCTGGACCATTGGCGACGTGTCGCGATGTTCCTGCCGGGTGTCGTCTTCTGCCGCATCCGCTGGCAGGCCAACGACTACGGCACGATCCGCTGGCAGCTCATGGTGATGCAGGCTTGCACGTCGCTGGACGCGGCACAGCGCATCCCCGGCGTGCTGCCGGGCGCGCGACTGCTGCTGCACGCCGAGAGCGAGCCAGCCGTGCGCGCCGTGCTTCCACAGATCGACGCTATCGAGGCCTTGGGCATCGCGCCGGGCGCCGTTTCGCCCGCGTACTGGCGCACGTTGGGCAACCGGCTCGCCGCGCGCCTGCCGCTGCCAGCGTACACGGCCGAGCGGCATGCAGCCTGGCTGACGGGGAGGCTGCTGTCATGACCATCGTCGCCGCCACTCGTCCTCGCTCGCGCCTGCGCGCCCGCATCGCGCTGGCGGGTCTGACCGCCTGCGGCCTGGCTGCGCTCGCTTGGGCGTCATTCGTGCAGCCCGATGCCCGCGTCGTCTACAACGCTTCGGACAGCGTGCCGGTCGGCTGGTATCACGTCGATCCTCTGTGGCGACAGACCGACTCCCCGCTGGTTGGCAGCATCGTGTTGATCTGCCTCCCGGCCCCCCTCGCAGTGTTTGCCGAGCAGCGTGGCTACCTGCCAGCGGGCATCCCGTTGCTCAAGCGTGTGGGGGCGGTTGCGCCGCAGGAAGTGTGTGTCACTGATGGATCTGTGCGCATCGACGGCGTGCCCGTGGCCGTCGCATTGCATACCGATCGAATGGGCCGGTCATTGCGGGCCTGGCCGGGTTGTCGCCGACTTCGGCCCGGAGAGCTGTTCCTGCTGAGTACGACCAATCCTGCGTCGTTCGACAGTCGCTATTTTGGGCCAATTGCCGCCTCCGCCGTGCTCGGCGTTGCGCATTCGCTCTGGCTGGAGACGGGCCGATGATGGGTACCGACTTGCTGCACTTCGTCGTGCCATCCGGCGTGTCGCCCTGCTGGCTGTCGCCGTGTCTTTGCGCGTGCCGTACAGGTGCGTTCGCACCGCGCTTCGCGCAACCTCCGGCGCATTCGTCCAATGTGCAGGCGTCTTGCCTCGAGCGCACGCGGCCCGTGGCCGTCACAGCGTTCGCCGGTGGACTGGCTTCGAGCAGCGTAACGCCTCCGGGCCGACGACGCCTGGAGCGCATGCGAGAGGCAAAGGCGGAAGGCAAGACAAAAGGGGGCGGCACTTGGCCTCCCGCAACTTCAGTCTGCACGTGGGGGAGGAGCGGCACGGTGCGGTTTCGCCGCCGTGCCGTGTGGTGCATGCAGCACGCGCAGATGCCGGCATGTCCGCGTGCTTCGCACGCCAGAACACGCCCTGGCTTACCGAGGGAGCAGTCATGACCGAACGACGCGGTGACGATTTCCGCGTGCGCCCCAGCGCGCCGAAAAACCGCGACAAGTGCTTCGTGTCCAAGGTGCTCAAGCAGGTCGGCAAGGCCGGCGGCAAGTCGGCTGTGCGCCGGCCGGCACTGGCCGGCAGCAAGGGGCAACACGCCGGCCAGCGGCCCGGCTCGCGGCTGGGGCGAGGGTACACGGCGGCACGTTTCGCCGGCGCCTCGCTCACGCCATTCTCGCGCCGGGTGACCATCAAGACTTTGCTGGTCAATCAGCGCCAGGCCAGCCCGCAATCGCTGGTCAAGCATCTGCGCTACATCGAGCGCGACGGCGCCGGTCGTGATGGCGAACCGGGGAGGGCCTACGGGCCGCAGGCGGACGATGCCGACCTCGGCGCCTTCAGGGAGCGCTGCACCGACGACAGACACCATTTCCGCTTCATCGTCGCACCCGAGGATGGTGCCGAGCTGGACGACTTGCGTACCTACACCCGGCAACTGATGGGGCGCATGGAGGCTGACCTGGGCACGAGGCTGGATTGGGTGGCGGTGGATCATTGGAACACCGATAGCCCGCATACCCATATCGTATTGCGCGGGCGTGACGATACCGGCAAGGACCTCATCATCGCGAGCGATTACATCGCCCATGGCTTCCGTCACCGGGCCGCTGAACTCACTACCGAATGGCTGGGGCCGCGCACCGAGCTGGAGATCCAACAGACCCTGCAGCGCGAAGTAGAACAGGAGCGCTGGACGAGCCTGGATCGCACCCTGCAGCGTGAGGCTGGTGGCGAGGGCCTGCTGCAGATCGAACGCCTCAACGAACCGCGGCTGCAGCGCCAGCGGCTGTTGCTGATCGGCCGCCTGCAGTGCTTGCAGCGTATGGGCTTGGCCGATGAGGTTCGGCCCGGCATCTGGATCGTTCAGGACGATGCGGAGAAGACCTTGCGTGTGCTGGGCGAGCGGGGTGACATCATCCGCACCCTGCAGCGCGCCATGAGCGGCCAGTCGCGTGATTTGGCGGTGTTCGAGCCGGGTGAGGGGGCGCGTGCGGTGATCGGCCGGGTGGCCGCCAAGGGGCTGGCCGACGAGCTGCGTGACCGGGCTTACCTGGTCATAGATGGGGCCGACGGCAAGGCCCACTACGTTTCTCTCAATGCCCGCGACGAACTGGCGAACTATCCCGCAGGATCGGTGGTGGAGGTGCGTGCCTCGGCCGAGATACGCGTGGCCGACCGTACCATCGTCGCGCTGTCGAGTGACGGCCTGTACCGCACAGATCATCACCTTGCGATTGCCCAAGGGCAGGCTAAGGATGGCTGTGCCCCGCAGGAAATCGTCGCGGCCCACGTCCGCCGTCTGGAAGCCCTGCGACGTGCCGGCATCGTGGAACGCATAGCTGAGGGGCTTTGGAAGGTACCTGACGATCTGCCCGAGCGTGGCCGCCAGTACGACGCGCAGCGTCTAGGTGGAGTGTCTGTGGAGCTGAAATCGCATCTACCTATTGAGCGACAGGCCCGTATGATCGGAGCCACCTGGCTGGACCAGCAACTGATCGGCGGCGGGCGAGGGTTGGGTGATCTCGGATTTGCTGGTGAGGTGAGGCAGGCCATGCAGCAGCGTGCCGACTTCCTGGTCGAGCAGGGGCTGGCCGAGAGACAAGGTCAGCGCGTGATCCTGGCGCGTAACCTGCTGGCGACGCTGCGCGGCCGGGAGCTGGCCCAGGCCGCTCGGGGCATCGCAGCCGAAACCGGGTTGGAGCATCGGCCTATGGACGACGGGCAGCGTATGGCCGGCATCTATCGGCGCAGCGTCATGCTCGCCAGTGGACGTTACGCTGTGCTGGATGATGGCAAAGGATTCAGTCTGGTGCCATGGAGACCGGTGATCGAACAGCGCCTGGGGCAGCAGATTACCGCCACCGTGCACGGTGGCGGCGTGTCCTGGGAAATCAGTCGGTCGCGGGGTGTATAGGCCGGGGATGCCTACCGGAGCGGGGGTAGTTCATACTTGATGGTGGCGGGTATGCTAAGAGGCATTCGACAATGCGCGTCTCGTAGGCATGCCCATTTGCAGCCAGGTGGTGCGTCTTTGACGAAGGGGCTGTTTACGGCTTGTGAGGCTGCTCTGATGGTGATTGGACTCCAGTCAGCATGACTACTCTTATTCGTACCACTTCCTTTTGGGGATTCAGCGAACTGGTGAGCCAGTTGGGTGGCCAGTCTGAGTCCTTGTTGCGGCAGTACCACATTGACCCCCGGTTGCTTGGGGATGAGGAGGCACGCGTTCCGCTTCGCTCGTTTATTGAGGTGCTGGAGCACGCCGCGTTGGTTCTGGACTGCCCCGACTTCGGTTTACGTATGGCTCAGTATCAGGACGTGCATGTACTGGGTCCGATCGCTCTGATCGCGCGCAGTGCTGCAACTGTCGGTCAGGCTTTGGAGGAAATAGTCCGTTTCATTGGCTACCACAGCCCAGGGATTCGTCTTGAGCTGGACAGCGGCGAGCCAGAGACATCGCGATTGCGCATCGATATCCGTTTACCGGGCGCTCTACAGCAACGGCAGCTACAGGAACTGGCTATCGGGGTTGCCCACAACACGATGAAGCTGCTTTGTGGCTCAAGCTTCAGCGCTCAGGCTGTTCTATTCAGCGGCATCAGTCCGTTACCCGTCGCCCGTTATCGCCGTTACTTCAACACTGGCGTTTTCAATGGGCAGGATTGCAATGCCCTGGTCCTTCGCCGTGATCAGCTGGAACAGGCCATCGAGCTTCAGGATCCGTTGCTCTACCGCACCTTGGTCCAGTACCTCAGTGCCTATGCAGCACGGCCTCAAGACCTGCGCTCTCAGGTGGAGTTTCTCATCCTGCGCATGCTGCCGACCCAGCGTTGCCGCCTGCCGCTGGTGGCCGAACAGCTGGGGTTGCACGAGAGGGTGTTGCAGCGGCGCCTGGCTGAGCAGGGCAGTGGATTCGAGAACCTGTTGGAGGCAGTGCGCCGGGAGCGCGCCGACTGTTACCTGGCCGAGCGGGACATGCCGATGTCACAGGTCGCCGGCTTGCTCGGTTATAGCGAGCAGAGTGTGTTCAACCGTGCTTGCCGACGTTGGTTCAGCATGGCGCCACGGGCGCGGCGCCGTCAGCTGTTGGAGAGAGAGTAGGCCCCAACCCCCGTGCATCGGGGTCTTTCTGTGTTGTTATCCGCCTCAGGCAGAGGCTACCCATTCGGCACCGCGCTCGGCGATCATGATCGAGGCTGCGTTGGTGTTGCCACCGACCAAGGTCGGCATGATGGAGGCGTCTATCACTCGCAGGCCCTCAATGCCGTGCACTCGCAGTTGGCTGTCGACCACGGTCATCTCGTCCTGCCCCATCTTGCAGGTGCCGATCGGGTGGTAGATGGAATCGGTGCGGCGACGTAGCAATTCAATCAGCTGTTCGTCACTGTGCAGGTTCTGGCTGTACATGTCCTTGAGGCTAAAGCGCGCCATGGGAGTTTGTGCTGCTATCTCACGAGCTATGCGATAGCCTTTGAGAAGCGTCTGTACATCGTCGTCGTGGCCAAGGAAGTTGGGGTCGATGCGCGGTGCTGCGCTTGGGTCCGAGGATGTCAGGCCGACGCTACCGATACTCTTGGGCCGCAGCACGCAGACATGGCAGCTGAAGCCGTGGCCCCAGTGAAGCTTGCGGTTATGGTCATCGACTGTGCCGATCACCGAGTGCAACTGGATATCCGGGCGCGTCAAGTCGGGCGCTGTTTTAAGGAAGCCGCCGCCTTCGGCACAATTGCTTCCCAGTGGGCCTTTTTGGTTACGTAGGTAGTCGATCAGAGCCTTGCCCATCTTCATGCTACCGCCGAGAGAGATGCCCAGCAGCGAGGTATCGCTGCTTTTGTAGCAGAGCACGATATCCGGATGATCCTGCAGGTTCTGGCCGACGCCTGGCAGTTCGTGTTGCATGGCGATACCCAGTGGTTTCAGCTCGGCCTCCGGGCCTACGCCAGATAGCATCAGCAGGTGCGGGCTGCCGAAGGCGCCAGCGGCCAGCAGCACTTCCTTGCGCGCCTTTAGTTCCAAGCGTCGTCCCTTGATCAGAACCTGCACGCCAGTAGCCTGTTTGCCCTGCAGCATCAAACGCTCGACGTGGGCGCCAGTGAGTACGGTGAGGTTTTAGCGGTGGCGGATCGGTTTGCTTGCTGGCCAAAAGTGGCGTGACGGAATCCCGCAAGCGGCTGGGCGCCGACCCGGTCGAATGGCTGTTCCGCAAGACGGGCAACCAGTGGGGCCGCGAGCGCTATGCCGGCGACAGCTGGCAGGGGCTGCAGGTTCTGGCCATCGATGGCGCGCTGTTGCGCACCTCAGACTCTGCCGAGCTGCGCGAACACTTCGGTTCTGGCAACACCTCAACCGAGTGCCAGACACCGTTTCCCATGATGCGCCTAGTGGCCCTGATGAATGTGCGCTCGTACCTGATTCTGGATGCCCAGTTGAGTCCCTATCGGCGCAGTGAAATGCGCCTGGCCGCAGTGGCGTTCGGCCGAACGCCATCGGATATACGCTTCAAGCCCGTCTGCCAGTACATCGCCGTGCAGCGGATCGTAATGGCCGCAGCTAATCCGCTATCCGTAACAGGAAGGCGCTTGTCGGCGCTAAGGGTAGGAGTAGCAGGCTTGTTTCTCGATCACCGCCCGAGGCCTTCACGACCCAGGACGGTGAAGATTTCCAAGACCCGCTATCCGGTTGACCGCAATGCTTCTCCGCTTAAGTGAACAGCATTATGGCTACAGCGAGCCTGACAATTGGACCCGCATGGCGCGACTTTCCCGAGTTGAATAATCGGTGTTCACAATCATGTCGGCGGCCTTCTCGGCAATCATGATAGTGGGCGCGTTGGTATTGCCACCGACCAGCAAGGGCATGACGGATGCATCGACCACGCGTAGCTGCTCGATTCCCAGCACGCGCAGTTCCGGATCAACAACCGCCATATCGTCCACTCCCATCTTGCAGGTACCTACGGGGTGGTAGATCGTCTCCGCATACTGGCGCACGAACTTCTCGATGTCGGCATCGCTCTGAACAGTCTTGCCGGGCAGCACCTCGTCACTACGATATTTATCCATGGCCCCCTGCGACAGGATCCTGCGCGCATGCTTGACACCCTTGACCATCTTCGCGATGTCATCCGGGTGGGACAGGTAGTTCGCATGGATGGCCGGGGGCTGCAAGGGATCTTTGGAAACCATCGAGACCGTGCCACGGCTCAGGGGCCGCAGATTGCAGACATGCAGAGAATAGCCATGCCCCATCAGGAAGCTCAGGTTGCGACCGTGATCCTTGAGCTTGGCTGACGTAAAGTGGAACTGCAGATCCGGAATGGCCTGCTGATCATCGCTCTTGATGAAGCCACAGGCTTCCGCGCCGTTAGTGGTTAATATGCCGTCGCGCCGCAGCGCATAGCGAGTGAGAAACCACGGCCCCTTGACAAGGTTGCCCACACCTAAGTTGTAGGACACCCGCTTGCGCGACTGCTGCACCACCATCACGTCTAGGTGATCCTGGAGGTTCTTGCCCACGCCCGGCAGATGTTTGATGCAGTCGATGCCCATAGCCGCCAGTTCGGCCTTATCGCCGATGCCCGACAGCATCAACAATTGCGGACTGAAGATGGCGCCTGCCGACAGCAGCACCTCGCGTGTGGCCTGCACAGCGAGTTGCCGTCCCCCCTTCACATACTGAACGCCTGTGGCGCGCGGCACGCCGCGCTGGTTGAGTTCGGTCAGGATACGCGTGGCCTGGACACCCGTAATAACGGTGAGATTCTGGCGGGCGCGTACAGGCGTTAGATAGCCTTTCGCCGCGCTGCAACGCTCGCCGTTCTTCTGCGTCACTTGAAAGAACCCGACGCCCTCCTGCCGAGCTCCATTGAAGTCCCGGTTGTGCGGATATCCAGCCTCGACGCCGGCCTTGACGAAGGCATGACACAGTTCGTTGGACGACCTTAGATCGGCTACGTTGAGTGGGCCACCCGTGCCGTGGAACTCGTCGGCACCGCGCTCCTGATTCTCCGATTTCTTGAAGTAGGGAAGCACCTCCTTGAAGGACCACCCCTTACAGCCCAGCGCGGCCCAGTCATCGTAGTCTTTTGCGTGACCTCGGATGTAGCACATAGCGTTGGAAGAGCTGCTGCCACCCAGCGTCTTGCCACGTGGCCAGAACAAGCGGCGACCGGCCAGTTCCGGTTCGGGCTGAGTATCCAGGTTCCAGTTCATCCCTGAGCTGCGCATCATCCACAGCAGGCCAAGGGGTACATGAATGGCGGGATGCCAGTCGCTCGGGCCTGCTTCAAGCAGACAGACCGACACGCTCGCATCTTCCGTCAGACGACTTGCCAATACGCAGCCGGCAGAGCCGGCGCCGACGATTATGTAGTCAAATTCCATCTGTGCAGATCTCGATTGGTGGCGAGGACAACAGTGGAATTCTCAGTGGTTGTGGCGGGGGTTTTATTGGCTTATTACGACCATTTTTTGACTTTTAACGACTCGCAGGCAAGCGCTACACCCGCGTCGTTCGGGTGCTCCATGTAAAGGCGTAGTGCCGGGGATAGCAGGATCGGGTTCAGCCGGCCAGACCAAGCTCCTTGGCGCGCGCCACAGCCTGGGTTCGGCGTTCCACGCCGAGCTTAAAATTTATGCTTTGGGCGTGAGTCTTCACTGTGTGCAGAGAGATGAACAGGCTCTCGGCGATCTGCTGGTTGGAGCAGCCTTGAGCGATCAGTTTGAGCACCTCCAGCTCACGCCTGCTTAGCAGGGCGGCTGGACTGCCGTCACCAGCTCCGCTGCTATCGGCGGCCCAGCGCATCATCGCCGGGTTGCGCTGAGCAAAGGCTCGCTCGACGCTGGCCAACCCCATTTGCCGGGCTAGTGCTAGGGCATCAAGCAGAGCTTGCTTGGCTTGCGCTTGCCTGTTGCTGGCGTGGAGGCCTTCGGCCAGGCTGAAGCCGATCTCGCAGGCTAGTGGTCGGCGGCCCGCATCCATTGCCTGATTGAGCAGTGCGTGCAGGTTGGCCAATGCCAGTTCCGGTTTCTCGCTGGCGAGCTGTGCCTGGGTCAGTGACAGGCGCAAGCGCAGGTTGAGTTCAGGAGCGCCGAACGGTGGTAGTCGGGGGCCCTTCACTAGCAGGGCGCGCAGAGCCTTTTCGGCCTGCGCGTGGCGGCCCTGACTGAGCCATAGTCTTGCCTTGGTCAGCAACAGTAGGCCTTGATAGAGCTCTGCGTTGATGTGACTGTATTGCATTAGACGCTCGGCATCGGCAATACGAGTGAAAGCGTCGGCAAGATCGCCGTGCAGGGCGCTCAGCTCAGCCAAACCCAGGTGGCCCCAGACAGCAGCCGGGTCGGCACAAGCCTGACATTCCTGCAGGCCTGAAGTAAAAGCAGCTTCGGCTTCTTGGTAGCAACCACGTTGTAACAGCAGACCCGCTCGCAGAAGTTGTGTACGGCCGCGTATTGGGCTTGGCTCGATATCATCCCGGGCGTCGGATAGCTCGGTATATAGGCGGCTGAGCAAGGTCTCTGCGCGTAGCAGCTCGCCGCGGATTTCTAGCAGCTTGGCGTGCTCCAGTGCCACTAGACTTTCGAAGGCCAGGCTGGCGTGCCCACGGGCCTGCTTGATGGACGCGCGGATGAACTCTTGGGCCTGATCGAAGTGCCCCTCAATAAGTGCTTGATCGATCTGTGCCAGATGACAGAGGAGGCGCTGGCCCCAGGCTCTTTCAGGCAGTTCAGCGACAGCCTCAGCCAGCAGAACGCGGGCTCGTTCGGCATCACCGCTGTGAAAGGCCAGTTTGCCAGCTAGAGCTTTCCACTCAGCGATCAGTTCCTGTTGGTGTCGTGCGTCGGGCAGTGGTAGGAATTGCTCTAGCACCACCAAGTAGTCCGCGACTTCGTCGAGCCGACCGCTGAGTAACAGGGCCCATGCATTGAGCAGGGTCAGTCGCGGGGTGCAGCTGAGCAAAGAGGCTGGAAGTTCTCGGCGCCACTCCAGTAGCAAAGCAAGGCCGCGGCCTTGGAGCAGGCGATCCTGGGTGTAGCGTTGCATCAGGCTGGCGGCCACTTCTGGCTGATCCGCTTTTAGCGCGTATTCCAGCGCTGGGCGGATTTGCTCGCGGCTTATGTACCACTGGCACGCCTTGCGGAATAGGGCCTTGGTCATGCTGCTCGGCAGCTGCCCTTGCAGGAGGAGGGCTACGGCAGGCTGTACGCGAAGCAGTCTGCCGTCTTGGCTTGCAGCCTCAATGAACACGCCAGCATCGCGCAACTGCTCCAGAAGTTGCATTCCTTCGCCGACACCGAGCAGATGATCGCACATCTCGCGCTCAAAGGTCGGGAACTGCGCCAGAGTGTAGAGGGCCTGCTGCCAATCGTCGGGCAGCTCATTCAGCACTTCGCGCTTGAGGTAGTCCAGAAGCAGCGCACCGCTACCGTCGGCCGCCAAGGGCTGACCTGGCTTGATGCCATGTAGGCGCACACGCAGGCCTGCGCACCAGCCATGGGTTTGCTCCAGTAGCTCCAACTGGGTTGATCGCGGCCATTGATGGCCTGCGAGCTGCAGTAGCTCTCCCAGTTCGTTTTCGCTGAATGCCAGCTCCTGGCTGCCCAGCTCGAACAGCTCTCCATCCAGTAGCAGTCTGGCTAGCTGCAGTTGCGGCCGGCGCCGGCTGGCGATCCACCAATGCACCGTGGTTGACGAGCCAAGAATCAGCTCGTTCAAGAGCAGGTCGAGCGAGGCGTCGGGGAGGCGCGGGTAATCGTCGAGCATCAGCCAGAGCGGCTGCGTCTGCTCCTGCAGGCGGCGCTCAATGGCGACCTGGGAGACCTCGTCTATGCCTAGAGCCGCTCCCAGGCGTTGCACAAAAGACTCGGTGCCCAGTGGCTGGCCACGCAGGTCGAGATGCACTGTGCGAGTGTCCTCTGGCTTTAGCCGCATACATTCGCTGAGTAATACACTCTTGCCGCTGCCGGCTGGGGCGCATAGCAGGCGTAGGCGGCAGCTGGCCTGCAGCAAGGCGTCGCGCAGGCGCGGGCGGGACAGGTGGCCCGGAGGGAAGCGCGGCAAGTCGGCTGGATGTAGGGGGGGGAGTGGCGAGGGTGCCATGGGTGCGCTCGACTATCTTGTTCTGGGATGAATCATCCTTGCAGAGCTTGGCGCCGCGAGGCAAATTCGGAAAGAAAAAAGGCGGCCCTGGGGCCGCCTAAGCACGGAGTAGCACGAAGAGCAACGGAGGGATCAGCGCACGCCGACCTGACGCAGTGCCGCCGGTGTGTAGCTGGAGGCGGTGGCTTTGGCGCCGAACTCGATGCTCTGTTTCTCTTCGTTCTTCAGGCCAAGCACCGAGTATCGGCCGGAAATCAGGTCATACAGTGTTTCGGCGGTATAGCCGGGTACTTGCTTGTGGTAGTACTGCTGCATATGCCCCTCACCCACACGCCATAGTTGGCCTCGACCATCGTAGTGATCTACCAACGCGAGCTGCCAGCTGTCTTCATCAAAGTACATGTGGCGCGTGGCATAGATGTGGCGTTCGCCGCTCTTGAGCTTGGCCACTACTTCCCAGACGCGGTGCCGCTCGTAGCGGGTCAGGTCCTGGTTGATGTGCCCGGGCTTGAGGATGTCCTCGTATTTCAGGTTTGGTGAGTCCAGCTTGTAGCTGTTGTAGGGGATGTACAGTTCCTTCTTGCCGACCAGCTCCCAGGTGTAGCGATCCGGGGCGCCGTTGAACATGTCGTAGTTGTCGGTAGTGGACAAACCATCGGAGGAAGTCTGCGGACTGTCGTAGGCCACCTGAGGTGCGCGGCGTACGCGGCGTTGCCCCGCGTTGTAAAGCCAGGCCATGCGCGGCTCCTTGACCTGGTCGATGGTCTCGTGAACCAGCAGCACGTTGCCCGCCTGGCGTGCCGGAGCGGTCACGTTCTGGATGAAGTAGAACAAGATGTTCTCTGCCTTGTGCTTGTCCAAGTCCGGAAGATTAGCTGGGTAAGACACCTCGTCGGTGAGATGAACCATGCTGAAGGTGCCGTTGACCTGCGGCTGGACGAGGGTCAAGTAACGCTTGATATTACCGCCGCGGTAACGGGTGGCGTGATTCCACACCACCTCGACGCCGCTCTTCGGGATTGGGAAGGCGTAGTAGCGGCTGTCGCCGAAACCCTTGAGGCCGTTGCCGCCGTCGACGCCTTCGGTATTGAGTGCACTGATCTTGGTGGCCGCGTAGATATCGTCGGGCAGCACTGCGCTGCGGTGGGTTGGGTACACCGGAATCTTGTAGGTGTCCGGGTATCTCTTGAGCATCGCCAGTTGGCCGGCCGATAGCTTGTCCTTGTACTGCTCGACATTGCTCGCAGTGATGGTGAACAGCGGCTGCTCGCTGGCGAAGGGGTCGGCCAGGAAACCTTTGCCATCCACCGCGCCGGCGTTGGTCGGCAGGCCGCCGGTCCATTCGGGAATGCTGCCGTCGGCGTTTCCGGCCTTCTCTGCGCCGATCGGGGTCAGGTTGACGCCCAGCTTGGCTGCTTCGTCCGGGGAAACCTTGGCTATCACACTGGTGGCCAATAGAGACAGTGCCAGGGCACCGGTTTGCATAAGGAATTTGGTGGTGATCATCGTCTTATCCATTGTTATTCCGCTCTGCGCTTAGAAGCTCATGCCGAAGCTGAGTGCCAGGAAGTCGCGGTCAATCGAGGTGTTGTAATCGCCACCGAAGAAATCCGTATAGGACAGGCTGGTGGTGTAGGTGTTCTGGTATTCGGCATCCAGGCCCAGGCTGACGGCTTTGGAACCTTCGGTGAACAGGCCGTTGGGGCCATTGCCGTCGACGTCATGCGAGAAGGCTACGCTCGGTTTGAGGTTCACCCCGGCGAACACGTCGTTGTAGTCCCAGACGGCTCGGGTGCGGTAACCCCAGGCCGTGCTGGTGACGAAACCGTCATCGTTGCAATGCGCGCTGGCATTGGCCAAAGCCGGTGTGCCGGCGAAGGTTCCTGCGTTGATCGCCGTGCAGCTTGGTAGGCCTCCGGTCAGGACGCCCGGCAACTCGCCTGGACCAAACACCGTGTCGCGGCCATACCGTGCCTCGGAGGTCTTTTCCAGGCCGCCGACGTGTACCACGCCGACTTCGCCGATAAGGGTCACGCGCGCGGCTCCCATCACCTGATCGAGGAAGTGGACAAAGGTGGTCTGGAATTGGGTGATTTCCTTGCGGT
The DNA here is from genome assembly GCF_000495915.1 of Stutzerimonas chloritidismutans AW-1. Taxonomy (GTDB): domain Bacteria; phylum Pseudomonadota; class Gammaproteobacteria; order Pseudomonadales; family Pseudomonadaceae; genus Stutzerimonas; species Stutzerimonas chloritidismutans. The sequence goes on along the minus strand of NZ_AOFQ01000058.1, from coordinate 27,462 downwards.
TGTAGCCATGCAGGGTACTGCCGGGAATCGAGGCAGGATCGCCGCCCAGCAGTGAGTACTGGCTGAACGCGGGATCGAATTGCGCCAGGCCGCGAACCGGTGCGTAAGTCACATCGGTGGAGTTGAGCTGCACCGGAGCATTCGGGCGGTAGCTGACCTCGCCAGACCATGCGGTGCCGGTAGGCAGAGTGGTGGCGAAGCTCAGGCCATACAGGCGGATGTCTTCTGGATACTCCATGAAGTACTGGCTGCCGCCGGCCACATTGGCGATGGCTATTCCTGGCACGCCACCTGGAACCCCGGGGACATTGCCTAGCAGCACGTCGAGGGACTCCAGATACTCAGCCTGACCTGCTGCTCTGGTACTGTGGAACGGCGTACGGCTGTGATAGTTCATCGCATAAGCGCCGAACTCGGTATCCAGCGGCTCGAAGGTATAGCGCAGCGCCAGACCCCATTGGCCGTCGTCGCGTGCGTCGCGATCACCGTCGCGTGGCACGATTACGCCTTCCGATGTTGCCTGATAACCGAGCGCATTGCCGAAGGGTGTCAATGCTGGTGTCAGAACATTCAGATTGCCGTCGCACCCATCGGCCACACTGTCGAACTGAGCGAAGAAGGTTCCGCAATTGTCGACGACAGTCTGATCCCACTCCAACTGGTAGAAGACCTCGGCGGACAGGTTCTCGGTCAGGCTCTGCGAGACATAGAACATGTTGACCGGGATCAAGCCTTCCTTGATCTCCGCCCCCGGTCGGCGGAAGGCTGCCGCGTCGATTGGGTTGATCGAGTTGATCGAGTTGAGGATAAAGGTGCTCTCGCCCCAGCTCACGACCTGCTTGCCCAGGCGAACGGAACCAGGTTGCCCGCTGATGAAATAGTTGTGGTAAACGAAGGCGTCGAGGAGCTGTGCGCCGCTCGCCTGAGCGCCCTCCTTGCGGTTGTGGTCGTCGATGCCCTTGAACAGGCGCTGCTCATCCTTCAGTTCGAAGTCGTACCAATACTTGCCGCGGATGAAGGCACCGCTATCGCCGTATCTCAGTTCGAGATCGTGGATGCCCTTGAAGATTTTGGAGAAGGTTTCGCCCTTCTTGAAGTTCAGACGGCTGTCGTCGGAGGTCTGCGACAGTCCCGTGCCGCCGTTGTGGCCGCCGATCAGCTCCGGATCAGCGCCGCGCATCGACCAACTGGCTCCGACGGAAAGCGAGGAGTCGAGCTGGCCCTCAATCTCGCCAATATTGAAGGTTGCTGCTTGTACTCCGTTTGAGAGACCCAGCGCGATTGCTGCCGCCAGTGCATGCGGTCGAAAACTCGCGCGCCTTATTGTTGTAATCATGCGCTACCCCTGTGTGTGGTGGTTGATCGCCGGCAAAGGTAATCAATCGTCACGGGGCGGGTAACGGATGAAAGAGTGATCCTCAGGCTCATACTTTGTAATGAGCTTGCGGGTTGTTTGCGGGTTGTTTGCGGGTTTTGAGAGGCCAGAGTTACAGGGGCAATAGGCTTTGCGGTCTGGCTACGCGTTGCGTGTGTGGGGTGGTAACAGTGGGGCGGGTGTGCTGTATGGGGAGCCTTTGAGCGTGCGCGTGGTGTTCTAGTCTCAGGCTTCAGCAACTCCGAGCCAGCAGCACGCTATCGATCGTCCGTAAAAGTGAGGTGGGCCCTCCTGTCTCTGGGCAGAGTCATCAGTGCGGTGGGTCACAATCACTGGAATTAGGTGTCAGCATCGCTGGAACACAGTGGGTGTTTTTTCACTGTCTATCTTGCTGCTTCAGTTGTCCCTGAGGTAGTGAGAGGGGGGGATGCCCGTCCAGCGTTTGAAGGCTCTACGGAAGTTTGCGAGATCTGTGTAGCCCAATGTATAGGCGATCTCCCCCATCGTTAAATGGCCAGCTTTGAGATGTTCAACCGCCAGTGTACAGCGCACTTCCTCGAGGATCTCTTTGAAGGACGTGCCCTCTTCAAGTAGTCGGCGATGGAGGGTGCGTGGTGTTAGGTGGAACAGCCGTGCGGTAACGTTCAGGCTTGGGAAGCCGTATTGCTTCTCCAGCATTATTCTTCGCACGCCTGCACTTGTTGACGTCTTGGCTGCCAGCTTTCCAAGCTCTCGCTGACAGATTTTTTCGGCTTCTCGGAAAGCTGCCGGGTCGGCCATTTTGAGCGGCTGTGCAAGTAGCTCGGTGTCCAGGGTGAAGCCAGCCCAGCTCTGCCCATAGGCTACTTCACAACCGAACATGTCGATTGCCAGGTTGGCATAAGTGGGTTCCGGGAAGGGGAAACTGACTTGTCGAGGCCGGGCGCAACCCAAGGTGATCGCGTCGAAAATATTCTTTACCGCCAGCATCACTGCTTCAAGCAGTGTTCGCTCGCAGGCACCCAGAGTGAAGTTTGCATGGAAGCGGAGGTGCTCTAGCTGGGTTGTCTCGTCGTGCTCGTGCTGAAGGTCAAACAGGGTTGTGCGTAACGCTAGATAGCGCTTTACCAATTGAATGGCCTGGCTAAGCGATTCGCTCTGCTGTGCCGCGAAACCAAGAATTCCATGTGTGTTGATAACCAGCCGCTCACCCAGTAACAGGCCGAGCGCCGGCTCGCCGGTCAGTAGCAAGGCGTCTTCAGTTAGATGGCAAAACACCTCAAAGCTGGGCTGGAAGCTAGCTTCGTCTATCTGGTTCAGGGTCAGTTGGCTGCGCGCTAGCCAATCTTCTTGGTTTACGCCAAAGATCCGAACCAGCTCGGCGATTTGCCGTAAGTACTGCACAGGCAAGACGAAGTCGGGCATGGCTACCACTCCCTCGATGATTCAGGTTACGCTGATTGTCAATAAATGACCCCTATTTGTCAATCCGGAACCTCTTGCCCGCCCCAGGTCGTCGCTAGGATGTGAACGTCCGCAGCTCCTACTCCAACAATGACTCTCGGAGGGCACATGTTTTCATTTTTCGCCAAGCGCAAGGTTTCAGCAGCGCTTATCAATGGTATCGGGGTAGACGTCAGGCCGGGTGAAACCCTGCTGCACGCTGCCCTGCGTCAGGGCATTGATTTCCCCCATAGTTGTCGCGTGGGCGGTTGTGCCAGTTGCAAATGCAAGCTGATATCGGGCCAGGTCAAGGAGTTGACTGAAACCGGTTATATCCTCAGTGATGAGGAGCTGGATGCAGGCTACATACTGGCTTGCCAGAGTGTTCCCAAGGGTGAGGTGAGCATTGAAGTCGATCTTGCTGCTGCTCAAGCCCGGCGGCACGTACGGGGTAAGGTGGTAGCGCAAGACAGGCTCACACACGACATCACTCGGCTGGTTATCCAGTTAGAGGAGGGCCTGCCTTACAAGGCTGGTCAGTACGCGGATCTTTGCCTCGACGCTCTGCCGCAGTATGCCCGTAGCTTTTCTTTTGCGAGTAGGCCGCAGCCTGACGGCAAGGTGTCCTTCTTCATTCGTAAGGTGCAAGGCGGCCGTGTAACAAGCCTAATCAACGATCAGTCGCTGCTTGGGCAGGGGGCGATGGTTGAGGGGCCTGTGGGCGACTTCTATTTGCGCACGAGCACTGCTCCACTGCTCTTGGTGGCAGGTGGTAGTGGGCTGGCGCCAATCCTGGCTCTCCTCGAAGAGGCTCTTGTCGCAGGGGCTCAGCGATCTGTCACTTTGCTGTTCGGTGCTCGCGAAGAACGCGACCTTTATGCGCTTGATGCAATTAGCGCTCTGGCAGCCCAGTGGCGTGCTTCGTTCAATTTCGTACCGGTTCTCTCTGGAGCGACAAGTGACTCCAGCTGGCAAGGTGCCAGGGGGCTGGTCACTGAACTCATCCCCGCATTTCTGGAGGATGGTGCTCACGCCTACCTGTGCGGCCCCCCCGTCATGATCGATAGCGCGGTTTTGATGTTGCGCGGTTCTGCGGTGCCCCGTGATCACATCCACGCCGATCGTTTCACCACTCATCATGACTTACTGGCGGCTACCGCCTGATATTCCTCTAGTAATAACAAGAGAGACGACCATGAACGCGCTGCATTACCTGAAATACTTTCTCTTTCATGTGGTTGGATTATTGTCTGCCGCAGCTATCTTGGCCGGTGGTGCTTGGATAACAATCGGCCTGATAGCCGTGGTATTCATTTACGTCATCGGCGATGCCATTGCCGGGGATGACACCAGCACCCCGAGTTTCAAATACCCCGCCATCCTGACCTTTCAGTTGTGGCTGGCTCTGCCGTTATTGGCGTTTATCGTCTTCGCGGCGGTATGGAGTGTCAGCAGTGGCGACTTTATGGGCTTCGGTGCGGCTCTAAGTCGTTTAACCGGATACGATCTTATCGCTGCCCGTGACGCCACCTTCGCCGGCCATTATATTTCTACTTGGGCACTAACATGGCTGATGATTGGTATGACTGGCACTATTCCTGCGCATGAGCTCACTCATCGCACATGGGATCCTGTATCGATGCTAGTTGGTCGTTGGTTGCTGGCCTTTAGCTTCGATACGGTGTTTTCGATTGAGCACGTCTACGGTCATCACCGCTATGTCTCGACCACTGAGGACCCGGCTACAGCCCCGCGTGGCCGTAATGTTTATTGGCATGTTCTGGTTTCGACTATCAAGGGCAATGTCAGCGCTTGGATGATCGAGAGCAAGCGCCTAATGCGTAAAGGGCAGAGTCGCTTCGGTTGGCACAATGCGGTTATTCGCGGTCACCTGATGAGTGTTCTTCTGGTCGCTGCTGCCTATGTCATCGGGGGTGTGGGCGCAGCACTATTCTTTGTCGCCTGTGCTCTCGCGGGTAAGGCGTTGCTGGAAATTGTCAACTACATGGAGCACTACGGCATGGTGCGCAACCCGGCCACTCCTGTGCAGCCGCGCCACTCTTGGAATACCAATAAACGTATCAGTTCTTGGGCCATGTTCAACTTGACCCGCCATTCGCACCACCATGCTCAAGGTGAAGTTCCCTATCAAGACCTCAAGCCGTTTCCTGATGCGCCAATGATGGTCGGTGGTTACCTGACTACTATCATAGTTGCCATGATTCCGCCGCTGTGGAACAAGCTGATGACGCCGAAAGTGCTGGCTTGGGATCGTGACTATGCAAGTGCTGAAGAGCGTGTGCTGGCTCGCGAGGCGAATGTAAGAAGTGGCGTTAAAAAGTTAATGGCGGCAAATAAATAAAGTCCTATTTCGAAAATAGTAATAGTTATAAAGGAGGGGCTAAAAGCCATTGGGGCTCCCTCCTGAGTTCTCCGGTCTGGACTTAAAGCTACACATATTTGATGGTTTCTAGTTCGACTCAGGATGCTCGTCTGAGGCTGTCGTTTTTTGCGTAAATATACAGTTGAATATATTAAAACAAGAATAAATGGAGGCTAATGTGGTTATGGGTAGGGCTTCATTTGGTTTGCTTGCGGTATTTCTTGGGTTTTCCTTTGCCAATATTGCCATGGCAAAGGTTTCTGTAGATGAGGCTGCTAAGTTGGGCGCCAGCCTGACCCCGATTGGCGCAGAGAAGGCCGGGAACGCCGACGGCAGTATTCCCGAATGGACCGGCGGCCTGCCGACCAACGCCGGTACAGTAGACGCCAAAGGTTTCCTCTCCGATCCCTTCGCCAGCGAGCAGCCGCTGTTCACCATCACCGCGGCCAACGCCGATCAGTACAAAGACAAGCTGTCCGCCGGACAGTTAGCGATGTTCAAACGCTACCCGGAGACCTACAAGATTCCGGTGTACCCGACCCACCGCAGCGCGGTGCTGCCGGACGAAATCTATGAAGCGATCAAGATCAGCGCCCTCAATACCGAAGGCGTCGACGGCGGCAACGGCCTCAAGGGTTTCAGTGGCAGCCGCTACTATGCCTTTCCGATCCCTAAGAACGGCGTTGAGGTGGTGTGGAATCATGCTACGCGTTATCGCGGTGGGAATATAAGTCGTCAAATAACGAGAATGCAGCCTCTGGAAAATGGTGCATTTAATGTTGTGTCGTTTGATGATGAAATTTCTTATCCTATGTACCTCCCTGATCTTGGTAAGGGGAGGGGCGAAAACATACTCTATTATTTTATCCAGAAGGTGAAGTCTCCATCGCGTTTATCCGGTGATGTGCTGCTGGTGCACGAGACCATTGATCAGGTCAAAGAGCCGCGTATGGCCTGGCTTTATAATGCGGGGCAGCGTCGTGTTCGTCGTGCTCCGCAGGTAGCTTACGATGCTCCGGCTCCAGCCGCCGATGGTCTGGCTACTATGGATAGCTATGACATGTTTAACGGGGCGCCTGATCGCTACAGTTGGCAGTTAATTGGCAAGCGAGAGATATATGTTCCTTATAATAGCTACAGGCTAGATTCTCCTGATTTGAAATATGAGGATGTAATTAAGGCAGGTCACATAAATCAGGGTCTGACACGCTACGAGTTGCATCGCGTATGGGAGGTGGTTGCAACTCTTAAGCAAGGTGAGCGTCATATCTATGCTGTCCGCCACATGTACTTCGATGAGGATAGCTGGCAGTTGGCGTTAGTGGATCACTATGACAATCGTGGCCAGTTGTGGCGTGTCGGTGAGGGCCATATGCAGCAGTACTACCACAAGCAGGCTCCTGGATATACTGGGCGGCCGCGAAAACTGAGTGCAACACCTGACCTTTCCGGTACGGTGCTGCCCCTATGTCCTATTCCGAACTCAGCGTCGAAGAGCGCGCCATCATTCAACTCAGTCAAGCTCAAGGTTTCAGCCTGCGCGGGATTGCCTGCTTGATCAACCGATCCCCTTCGACCATCAGCCGGGAGCTGCGCCGCAATCGAGATGCCTGTGGCGGCTACTCGGCCCGCGTGGCCCAGCAGCAGATGCAGGCCCGCCGTCAGGTGTGTCGACCGAAGCAAAAGCTGTTGCCGGGTAGCGAGCGCTTCGAATTGGTGGCGCATATGCTGCGTGAGCGTTTGTCTCCCGAGCAGATTGCCGGCAAGCTGCGCAGCATGAATATTCCCAGCCTCAGAGATGCCTACGTCTGTCGCGAGACGATCTATAACGCGATCTATGCCTTGCCAGTCGGCGAGCTGCGTAAAGAGCTGATCATCTGCCTGCGCCAAAGCAAGACGATGCGCAGGCCGCGCTCTGGCGGCGTGGATCGGCGCGGTCAGATCCCTGAGATGGTCAGTATTCATGTACGTCCGCCGGAGATCGAAGACCGACTGATGCCAGGGCATTGGGAAGGCGACCTGATCAAGGGCAAGGCCAACGCCTCGTCTGTAGGTACGCTGGTGGAGCGCACCAGTGGCTACCTGATGCTGGTGAAGATGAACGACGCGACGGCGACCTCGGCGATGGAAGGCTTCAGTGCAGCGCTCAATGGCATGCCGCTGGCGATGCGCAAGAGCATGACCTACGACCAGGGCCGAGAAATGGCGCGGCATGCTGAAATCACCCAGCAGACCGGGGTGGCGATTTACTTCTGCGACCCGCACAGCCCTTGGCAGCGCGGCAGCAACGAAAACATCAATGGCCTGATCCGCCAGTACCTGCCCAAGGGCACGGACTTGTCGGTGCATAGCCAGGAGGAACTGGATGCCATCGCACTGCAACTGAACATGCGCCCCCGTAAGCGCTTCGACTTCAAGTGTCCGATCGAGGTTATGGACGAGGTGATGCAGGAAGCTATGGCTATGCGGCATGATGCTCCAGCTTCAATTCAATAACCGTGTTGCACTCAGCTCCTGCAACCGCCCTGCTGAGGTGTTGTACGATATTTCTTCTGGGCGCTATTCGGTCATGGGCCTTAAGAATGAAGAGGCACAGAGTATTGTCTTTGGTGCTCAGACTGCTGCGGCGCGATATACCCCTGCGTCGCTCCGGCGGGTGGGGGTCCGTTAGAGGTGATCTGAAGTATTCATTTATTTCTGGCTGACTTCAGCTCCAGCCATTTTTTGGAAGTGGCTAATTTACCAAAAACATTCAGATCATCCGCGTTTCCGTATCTTTTTCGCTGCCGTGAGCACCTCGCTGCGGCCATTTCTCGCATTACAGACGCGTCTCACCTGTGGAGGTCAGAAAATGCCGATTCGCCATCCACAGGTTTGACAGGGCGAACAGCTGTGCAGTGTTCTTCAGCGCCGAGCCGTATGGAGGCACGGCCTGATTGCGCGCCGATGGAGAGGATGGAGCAATGGAACTTCGACATCTTCGCTGTTTTCTTGCTGTCGCCGAGGAACTGCACTTCGCGCGTGCTGCTGAGAGGCTACATATTGAGCAATCGCCTCTGTCGCGTGCAATTAAAGAACTTGAAGAAGAGTTAGGGGCACTGCTTTTCTTGAGAACTACAAGGAGTACAAGGCTCACACACGCTGGACGGCTGTTTTTGGAGTGTGTACCGCGCGTATTCACTGCGTTAGAACAGGCGCGGGACAGCGTGAAGGCCGCTGCCAATGGATTTCGTGGCCAGCTGAGGATGGCACTCTCGGACGGGATATCTCCAGCACGCTTCTCCTCATTCCTGGCACTCTGTCGGCAAGAGGAACCGGAAGTCGAGATTCGCTTATTTGAAGTGCCGTTGGCTCAGCAGATCAAGGGGCTGCTCGACGATCTTTATGACGTAGGGTTCGCTCAGTCGGATGAGGTCGGAGATGGCATCGTCGCCATTCCGGCCTGGAGTGATCTATTGATGGTGGCGGTACCTGCGCGTCATCCCATCCTGTTGTACCGGCGAATTCCGGTGGAAGAGCTGCTGCGCTACCCGCTGGTGCTATGCGATCCACAGGCTTGTGAGGGGCATGCGCGCCAAGTTGAACGTTTCCTGCGGCAAACCGGATTGGAGCCACTGGTCGCGGAGAAAGTGGCCTCCTGTGACCTGATGATGGCGCTCGTGGCTGCGGGGTTCGCCTTGGGGTTGACGGGAGAGTCGAACATTGCGGCATGCCGGGAGTCGGGAGTTGTAGGTCGTCCCCTGGAAGGGGGCTGCCCGCTACTGACCACCTACCTGCTACACCCGACACGTGAACCGTCGGTGACGTTGAACCGCATCCTCGAGCGGGTACAAGCCATCGAGTCTTCGGAGGAGGCCTAGGTTCACATCACTCAACCAGTAATAACTCGGAGGAAATCGAGCCATGAAGAAGGTCATGCCGTTTCTATGTGTCCTGGCCATCACGGCCTGCGGCCAATCCGAAACACCGGCATCACTGGCGTTGCCCACGGTTGATGAACTCGCGGCTGAGCCCGCACTGCTGAAGGATTTGCGCCTGCAGTGCAAGCAGGACCGAGTCAAGTTGGGTGACGGACTATGCAGCCGCGTCGCCGAAGCGACACGTAAGCGCTTCTATGGTGATGGGCAGGTGCCCTATACACCGTCGAAAGAGCAGCCCAAGTTCTGACTGATGTGAAAAAGGCCCGCCGTGTGGCGAGGCTTCTGAATAGAGGCCCCCGAAGGGGCAGCAGCATCCTTGCCGCAGGGGAGGTCTCAGGGAAGACCGTGCCCAACCCCTAGCGGATTGTTGAGCGAGGTCAAGTCATTACGGCCTGGGACTCAGGCCGGATGTTGAAAGCGAGAAGACTGGCACAGCTTCAGATTCCAGCCGTCTCTCCCGGCAGGTCGCAATACGCTCGGACTTGCGGTGGATTGCTTCCATTAGCTCTCGCATGAATTGATGCGTCCCAGTCCAGCTTTGTCCCGATAAAGGTCTTTGACCAGCACTGACTCGGCACCGAATCTCGACCGTGCAGGCAGCATTTTTGCTGTTTTCACGGGAGAAATCGGGAGCCGGAAAATGCAAGGGACGAACGTGCTGTTCGGACAGATCACCGCCATATTCGGCATCGTGATCGCCGGCGTGTGGAGCGCCACACAATGGACAGCCGCCGCCCTGGGCTATCAGGTACGCCTGGGCTCGCCCTGGTTCGACTGCTTCGGCACGCCGATCTATCACCCCTGGCGGCTGTTCGACTGGTGGTTCTTCTTCGGTGCCTATGCGCCGCATATTTTCGATACCGGTGGCGCCATCGCCGCTGCCAGCGGCATGGTGGCCGTGGGCGTCGCCATTGCCATGTCGGTCTGGCGGGCGCGTCAGTCGCGCCAGGTCACGACCTATGGCTCGGCGCGTTGGGCCCAGGTCGACGACATCCGCAAGGCGGGACTGGATCGTGCTGCAGGTGTCTTCCTCGGGCTGTATGACGACCAGTACTTGCGCCACGAAGGGCCGGAGCATGTCCTGGCCTTTGCGCCGACTCGCTCCGGCAAGGGCGTCGGCCTGGTGGTTCCCACGCTGCTGAGCTGGCCCGCCTCGGCAGTCATCCACGACATCAAGGGCGAGAACTGGAACCTCACCGCCGGCTGGCGCTCGCGCTTTTCCCACTGCCTGCTGTTCAATCCCACCGATCCGCATTCGGCTGCCTACAACCCATTGCTGGAGGTACGCCGGGGTGCGCATGAGGTGCGCGATGTACAGAACATCGCCGACATCCTGGTGGATCCGGAGGGTGCGCTGGAGCGTCGCAACCATTGGGAGAAGACCTCACATGCGCTGCTGGTTGGCGCCATCCTGCATGTGCTTTACGCGGGTGAGGACAAGACGCTGCGCGGCGTCGCCAACTTCCTGAGCGATCCGGCGTGCCCGTTCGAGGTGACGCTGAACCGGATGATGACGACGCGGCACCTGGGAGCCGGGACGCATCCGGTGGTGGCGTCCGCCGCCCGCGAAGTGCTCAACAAGAGCGATAACGAGCGCTCGGGGGTGTTGAGCACCGCCATGTCATTTCTGGGGCTGTACCGCGACCCTACGGTGGCCGAAGTCACGTCGCGCTGCGACTGGCGCATCGCAGACCTGATTGCCGCCGAACATCCGGTATCGCTGTACCTGGTGGTTCCACCTTCGGACATTAACCGCACCAAACCGCTGATCCGGCTGATCCTCAATCAGATCGGCCGGCGTCTGACCGAATCGCTCGACGGCAGCGATGGCGTGGAGCGACGTCATAAGCTGCTGCTGATGCTCGACGAGTTCCCCGCGCTAGGGCGATTGGACTTCTTCGAGTCGGCCCTGGCATTTATGGCGGGCTACGGCCTGCGCGCATTCCTGATTTCGCAGTCGCTCAACCAGATCGACAAGGCCTATGGGCAGAACCATTCCATCCTCGACAACTGCCATGTGCGCGTGACCTTCGCCACCAACGACGAACGCACGGCCAAGCGTATTTCCGAGACGTTGGGCACCGCGACGGAACTGCGTGCGCAACGCAATTACGCGGGGCATCGTCTCGCGCCGTGGCTGGGGCACCTGATGGTGTCGCGCCAGGAAACGGCGCGGCCGCTGCTGACGCCCGGCGAGGTGATGCAACTACCGCCCGAAGAGGCCGTGGTGATGGTGTCCGGCGTCGTGCCGATCAAGGCCAGGAAGTTGCGCTACTACGCCGATGCCAACTTCAAGCGCCGCGTGCTGCCGCCCCCCGTTCTCGTGGCTGGGTGCTATGCCGATGCACCGCCGTCGCACGCGGATGACTGGAGCGGCCTGGGCATGCCAGCCGTACCGGCGGCACCTACGAACGTGGGACTTGGCGATGACTCAGTTGCGACCTCTGCCGACGAAGGCGGCCCACGCCGTCAGCCCGAACTCTCCGAGACCGTCGTCTACAGCCCCGAGCAAGAGTGGGCATACAGCGACTTGGCGCTGCTCGATGACGATGACTTGCAGCCCGTTCTCCCTCGCCAGTTTGACCCTGCCATGCAGTGTGTCGCCCACCAGGCTGCTCTCGATCCCGACGACGGAATCCAGTTATGAGCCAGTACCGCCTCAATCTGTTTATCCAGCCCGAACATGCCCGCCGCTTGGACGAGCTGGCCGCCAAGAAGGGCGTGTCCAAGTCCTCTATCGTCGCGGCGGCCTTGGCGTCTTGGTTGTCGCCGGACGCTGGCGACCAGCGCGAGGCAGCCATCGCCAAGCGACTGGATCGCCTGTCGCGTCAGTTCGAGCGTCTGGAGCGCGACCAGACCATCGAGATCGAGACGCTGGCGCTGTTCGTCCGCTACTTCCTGACCGTCAGCACCCCCGTGCCCGAGGCACATCAAGAAGCGGCTAAGGCCCAGGGCAAGGTACGCTTCGAGCAGTTCGTCGAGCAGCTCGGACGCCACCTGCTGAGAGGCCGCAGCCTGGTGCGAGACGTAGTGGAGGAGCTGCATCCGGACAGCCCGCGCATGGATGAAGCCGCCTTGGACGAAGCGCGGGAGCGTGTCTCATGAGCGCCGCGCCGCAATCCTTCAGCGCGACCTCGTTGGATAGGCGCATCCGCATGTTGCGCACAGCGATGGGGCCGATTATTGCCGCCGCGCTTGAAGATCCGGATGTGGTGGAGATCATGCTCAACCCCGACCGGACGCTGTGGGTGGATCGCCTGTCGTCGGGGCGTGCGCCGCTGGGCGCTAAGCTGTCCGAGGCGGACGGTGAGCGGATCATCCGCCTGGTGGCTGCGCATGTCGGCGCGGAGGTGCATCGCGGCCAGCCGCTGCTGAGCGCCGAGCTGCCTGAAACGGGCGAGCGCTTCGAGGGTATTTTGCCGCCGGCGGCGCCCGGCCCGGCCTTTGCCCTGCGCAAGCGCGCCGTGGGTGTCATTCCATTGGAGCGCTACGTGGCCGACGGGATGATGACCACCGCGCAGGCTGAGTTCCTGCGTGGCGCGGTGCGCGAGCGGCAGAACATCCTGATCGCCGGCGGTACCAGCACCGGCAAGACCACGCTCGCCAATGCCTTGCTCGCGGAGATCGCCGCCACCGGCGACCGAGTGCTGGTGCTCGAAGACACCATCGAGCTGCAATGCGCCGCGCGCGACCACGTGCCGCTGCGCACGCGTGCGGGCGTGGTGTCTATGCGTGAGCTGGTGCGCGCCACGATGCGGCTGCGCCCCGACCGCGTGGTCGTTGGCGAGGTGCGCGGCGGCGAGGCGCTAGATCTCATCAAGGTCTGGGGCACCGGCCACCCGGGCGGCATCGCCACCCTCCATGCCGGCTCCGCCCTGGGTGCACTGCTGCGCTTGGAACAACTGGTGCTCGAAGTGGCCTTGAATCCGCCGCGTGTGCTGATCGCCGAGGCGATCAACGTGGTGATCTTCATCGCGGGCCGAGGCGGCCTGCGTCGTATCGAGAGCATCGCTCGCGTGACCGGCTTCGACGATGCCGGCTACCACCTGGTGGATGTGCTGGGAGAGTCGCTTGCCGATCAGCTCACGCCATTTTTCCTGTCCCCGACCACGCCTGGAGAACTGCCATGACGCAGACACATGTCACTGTTTCCCGTTTTTCCGTAAATCCGGCCACGTGCCTCGCGTACCTGCGCCGCTTGGTCGCGGCTGCACAGCATGGCCTGCAGCTGGCCGTCGTCATGCTGATGACGACCGGCACGGCGAGGGCCGCTGGCTCCTCGATGCCTTGGGAAGGCCCGCTCGAATCCATCCTCGAATCGATCCAGGGGCCGGTCGCGCGCATCGTGGCCGTCATTATCATCATCTCCACAGGCCTGGCGCTGGCATTCGGCGACACCTCGGGTGGCTTTCGCAAGCTGATCCAGATCGTGTTCGGCTTGAGCATCGCCTTCGCGGCGTCCTCGTTCTTCCTGTCGTTCTTCAGCTTCTCCGGCGGGGCCATCGTATGAGCACGGCCAGCGACCTGCCGGGCTTCGAGGTGCCGCTGCACCGCTCGCTGACCGAACCGATTCTGCTGGGCGGCGCGCCGCGCACCGTGGCCATTGCCAACGGCACGCTGGCCGCCGCCGTTGGGCTGGGCCTGCAGCTCTGGCTTCCGGGCCTGGTGCTGTGGTTGGTCGGGCATGCGCTTGCGGTATGGGGCGCGCGCGTCGATCCGCAGTTCATGCAGGTGTTTGCTAGACACCTCAAGCACAAGCCGCTGTTGGACATTTGACGGGGAGAGCGCCGCGATGCTGAACCTAGCCGAATACCGCCAGCGACCGGCCTTGCTTGCCGACTGGCTGCCATGGGCCGGCCTAGTCGCGCCGGGTGTGGTGCTGAATAAAGACGGTTCGTTCCAGCGCACTGCGCGTTTCCGGGGTCCCGACCTCGACAGCGCGACGCAAGGTGAGTTGGTGGCCATCACTGCACGGCTGAACAACGCACTGCGTCGGCTCGGCGCTGGCTGGGCGTTGTTCGTCGAGGCTGAGCGCCGGGCGGCGGCGGGTTACCCACACTCGGACTTTCCCGAGCCGCTGTCGTGGCTGGTGGACGAGGAGCGGCGCGCGACGTTCGAGGAGTCCGGCAACCACTTCGAGAGTGGCTACCACCTCACACTGCAATACCTGCCGCCAGAAGAGTCGCACGCTCGCGCGGCGAAGCTGCTCTACGCGAACTCCCCGACGGCCGGCGTGGACTGGCGCGAGCGTCTAGCGGCCTTCATCGCGGAGACCGGGCGCATCTTCGACCTGCTCGATGGCGTGATGCCGGAGATCGACTGGCTCGGCGACGGCGAAACGCTGAGCTACCTGCATGCGACCGTCTCGACTAGGCACTATGGCATCGAGGTTCCGGAAGTGCCGTTCCACCTCGACACGCTGCTGGCTGACATGCCGCTGCTCGGTGGCCTGGCGCCGATGTTGGGCGATGCGCACCTGCGCGTGGTGACGGTGCGCGGTTTCCCGACCTCGACCTGGCCGGGAATTCTGGACGACCTCAACCGGTTGGGCTTCGCCTACCGCTGGAGCACGCGTTTTCTGTGCCTGGACAAGGCCGAGGCAGAAAAGGAGCTCGGTCGCCTGCGCCGTCAGTGGTTCGCCAAGCGCAAGAGCGTCCTGGCGCTGCTACGCGAAACCCTGTTCCAGCAGGAAAGCCCGCTGGTCGACACCGACGCCAGCAACAAGGCGGCCGATGCTGATGCCGCTCTGCAGGCACTGGGTAGCGATCAGGTCGCCTTTGGCTTCGTTACCGCGACCGTGACGGTGCTCGATGCCGACGCCGACGCCGATACAGCCGACGAGCAGTTGCGCAGGGTGGAGCGCGTTATCCAGGGGCGGGGCTTCGTGACCATCCCGGAGACCCTCAATTCTGTGGAGGCGTGGCTGTCCTCGGTGCCGGGTAACACCTACGCCAATGTGCGCCAACCCATCGTCTCGACGCTGAACCTCGCCCACCTGATGCCGGTGTCGGCGGTATGGGCCGGACCGGAGGGTAACGCTCACCTCGACGGGCCGCCGCTGATCGTGACCCGCACCGAGGGCTCGACGCCGTTCCGTCTGGTGACGCATATCGGCGATGTGGGACACACGCTGGTCGTCGGCCCGACTGGCATGGGCAAGTCCGTCCTGCTCGCCATGTTGGCGATGCAGTTCCGCCGTTACCCCGGATCGCGCATCTTCGCCTTCGACATGGGGCGTTCCATGCGAGCAACGGTGTTGGGGCTGGGCGGGGAGCATTACGACCTGGGCGCCGATGGCTCAATCGCCTTCCAACCGCTCGCGCGCATCGACGAAGAGGGCTGCCGCAGCTGGGCGGCCGAGTGGGTCGAAGGGCGTCTGTTGCACGAGGGCGTGGCCGTCGGTCCAGAGGAGAAGGCGGCCATTTGGTCCGCGCTCGGCAGTCTTGCGGGAGCGCCCGTCGAACAGCGCACGTTCACCGGCCTATCGGTGCTGCTGCAATCGAATGCACTGCGCCAGGCGCTGGCGCCCTATGTGTTGGGTGGCGCGCACGGCAAGCTGCTCGATGCCGACCTCGACTACCTGAGCATGGCCGATGTGCAGTGCTTCGAGATGGAGGAGCTGATGCACAGCAAGGCCGCGGTGCTGGCCGTGCTGGGCTATCTGTTCGCGCGTCTGGAGGAGCGTTTCGATGGCGCGCCGACGCTGCTGATCCTCGACGAATCCTGGCTGTTCCTCGACGACCCGGTGTTCGCCGCGCGCATTCGCCAGTGGCTCAAGACGCTGCGCAAGAAGAACGTCAGCGTGATCTTCGCCACCCAGTCGCTGGCCGACATCAAGAACTCGACCATTGCCCCGGCGATCATCGAGAGCTGCGCCAGCCGCATCTTCCTGCCCAACTCGCAGGCGACCGAGCCGCAGATCCGCGCGATCTACGAGGGCTTCGGCCTCAGCGGGCGGCAGATCGAGATCGTCGCCACCGCGCAGCCCAAGCGCGATTACTACTACCAGTCCCGTGCGGGCAATCGCCTGTTCGACCTCGACCTGGGGCCCGTCGCGCTTGCGTTCGCTGGTGCCTCGAGGCCCCAGGACCAGCGCGCCATCGACAGCGTGCTCCGCGATGCTGGAGTGCCTGGCTTCGCCGCTGCCTGGCTGCGTCATTGCGGCCTCGACTGGGCGGCCGAGTTGCTGCCGTCCGCCGCGTCCTTCCTCGCTTCCCGCCCACAGGAGAACCTGCCATGAAGCTCCAGTCCTTGCTCAAACCCAAGCTGAGCGCGCTCGCCGTGACCAGTGTCCTTGCCCTGGCCTCCGCGCCGCCGGCGCACGCCCTGTTCGGTGTCGGCGACATCGTGCTCGACCCCACCAACCTGGTGCAGAACACGCTGACGGCTGTTCGCACGTTGGAGCAGATCAACAACCAGGTGCAGCAGTTGCAGAACGAGGCGCAGATGCTCAGCAATCAGGCGCGCAACCTGGCCAGCCTCGACTTCAGTGTCGTCAACCAGCTTCACGCGTCGCTGGTCAGGAGCGAGCAACTGATCGCCGAGGCGCAGGGGCTTGCCTACGATGTGCAGAACCTCGATAGCGAGTTCGCCCGGCTTTACCCTACTGAGTACGCCGCCACCGTCAGCGGCGACCAGATGTACCAGGATGCCCGCAAGCGTTGGGCGCACACACTCGATGGCCTGCACACCGCGATGCGCATGCAGGCGCAGGTGTCGCGAAACCTGAGCGACGATGAAAGTGCGTTGACTGTTTTGGTGGGCCAGAGCCAATCGGCCACCGGCGCCCTGCAGGCCATGCAGGCGACCAACCAGCTGCTGGCCCTGCAGGCCAAGCAATCCATCCAAGCGCAACAGCTTCAGCTCACCCAAGACCGCGCTGCGTCGCTGGAGCTGGCACGGCAGGCGGCGGCCAGCGAGCGCGCCCGCGAAGTACGGCGGCGCTTCCTGGGCGAGGGCACGCCGTATACGCCGCAGTCTGTTCAGTTCTACGGGAACTGACGGAGGTCGCCATGCGATACGTCCTTGCGTTGTCGGCTGCGCTGCTGGGGGGCTGCGATCAGCAGTCCAGCGAAGGCCTGGCCGCAGACCCTGTGCGACTCAAGGTGCTGCGCGCCCAGTGCGCAGCGGATTGGAGGAGCGTGGGCGAGGGCGTCTGTAGAGGCGCCGCCGAGGCGTATCGACGCCGCTTTTTTGCTGGCCACGGCGGCCCGGAAGAGTACGTGGCTCTGGAGGAGCTGCCGCCGATTCCACCGACCTTTGACAGCCCCGTCGACGATGAGGCTGAGACCGGGCGCGATGCGCTGGCTGCCTTTGCCTCGGATACCACACGATGAATGACGTAACGGTCATCGACCGATTCCTCGATACGTTCTCGCGCTACATCGACTCGGGCTTCGGGCTGCTGCAAGGCGAGGTCGCTTTTCTGACCGCCACGCTGATCGCCATCGACATGACGTTCGCCGGACTCTACTGGGCGCTTGGCCATGCCACCGGCCAGGGTGAAGACGTGATGGCGAAGCTCATTCGCAAGGTGCTCTACGTCGGTGCTTTCGCCTACATCATCGGTAACTTCAACTGGCTGGCCAGCATCGTCTTCCGCTCCTTTGCCGGGCTGGGTCTGACGGCGACCGGTGCGCTCAGCATGGAGACCTTCCTGCAGCCGGGACGGCTGGCGAAAACCGGCATCGACGCAGGTGCACCGATCCTGGAGCAGATCGGCGAGATGACCGGCTTCCCTGAGGTGTTCGTCAACCTCGATCCCATCGTCATCCTGTTTCTGGCCTACCTGGTGGTCATCGTCTGTTTCTTCGTGCTGGCGATACAGCTGTTCATCACCCTGATCGAGTTCAAGCTGACCACGCTTGCTGGGTTCGTGCTGGTGCCATTCGCGTTGTGGAGCAAGACCGCCTTCCTGGCCGAAAAGGTGCTGGGCAACGTGGTGTCCTCAGGCGTCAAGGTGCTGGTGCTGGCGGTGATCGTCGGTATTGGCACGGGGTTGTTCGCCGAGTTCCAGGTACATCCCGACGAGCCGTCCATCGACCACGCGCTGGTGGTCATGCTGGCCTCGCTGGCGTTGCTCGCCCTGGGCATCTTCGGCCCGGGCATCGCCACCGGGCTGATTTCCGGTGGCCCGCAGCTGGGTGCGGGGGCGATGGCGGGTGCCGCGCTCGGTACGGCGGGCATGGCTGTCGCCGTCGGTGCCGCCGCAACCGGCGTGGGTGCTGCGGTCGCGGCCGGAGCGCGCATGGCACCGGCCGCGAAGCTGGCTGCCGGGATGCGCTCGCTCAAGGGCCGGTTTGCTGGTGGAGGTGGAGCTTCCTCTGGTGGCAGCGCGGCCGCCCTGGGCAATGCGCACCAGGTCGCCACCGATGCCAAGGCGCAACCCGCATGGGCCAAGCGCTTGCAGCGCCGCCAGCAGATCAGCCATGCCGCCACCACCTTCGCGCACACGCTGCGCGGTGGCGACGGCGGCGGTTCGGGCAGTGGCCCGAACTTGCGGGATTCGGATTCATAAAGGAGGACGAACCATGCGTTTCAACCGTCCGCGGGTGCGCTATGCCGAGACGCCGCAACCCGCCACCCCGTACCAGGCCGCTGCGCAGGCGTGGGACGAGCGCATCGGCTCGGCCCGTGTGCAGGCGAGAAACTGGCGCTTCATGGCCTTTGGCTGTCTGGCTCTCGCACTGCTGATGGCGGGCGGCCTGGTCTGGCGCTCGGCGCAGTCCATCGTCACGCCCTATGTGGTGGAGGTGGACAGGTCTGGCCAGGTTCGCGCGGTCGGCGAGGCCGCCACACCGTACCGGCCGGCCGATGCGCAGGTCGCCTATCACCTGGCGCGCTTCGTCACGCTGGTGCGCTCGCTGTCCATCGACCCGATCGTGGTACGGCAGAACTGGCTCGATGCCTACGACTACACCACTGATCGTGGCGCGGCCGTGCTCAACGACTACGCGCGCACCAACGATCCCTTCGCCCGCGTCGGCAAGGAGTCGGTGACGGTGCAGGTTAGCAGCGTCGTGCGGGCCAGCGACGCCTCTTTCAACGTGCGCTGGACGGAGCAGCGCTTCGTCCACGGCTCGCCCGTCGGCACCGAGCGCTGGAACGCGGTGATCTCCACCGTCTTGCAAACCCCGCGTACCGAACAGCGCCTGCGCAAGAACCCCCTGGGCATCTACGTCAACGGGCTGTCGTGGAGTCGCGAACTCGATGCGTCCGAAGGAGCCAAGCCATGAACCTGTTTTTTCGTATATCCGCGCTCCCCCTGGTTTTGCTGGCCTTGGCCGGCTGTAGCGGCCAGGGCAAGCCACCACCGCGTATTTCGCTCGACGAGCCGGTGCAGGCGCAGCCGCTGCCCGAGCCACCTAAGCCGCTGACCGTGGTGGCGGTGCCCACGGTGTTGCCGATGCCGGCACAGATGAAGCCGCTGCCAGACGAAGCCGGTCCTGCGCCGGAGCCGGACGACGAGAAAGTGAGGGTGTCGCGCGCCAACCAGGAGGCGAGGGTGGTGCCTACGCGAGAGGGCTACATCAATGCGATCCAAGTCTGGCCCTACAGCGACGGAGCGCTTTATCAGGTCTATGCCGCGCCGGGGCGCGTGACCGTGATCGCGCTGCAGGCCGGTGAGGAACTGGTGACGGTGGCCGCTGGCGACACGGTGCGCTGGGTCGTCGGCGACACCTCCAGCGGTTCCGGCGACGCGCTGCGTGTCAACGTGCTGGTCAAACCCATCCGCTCGGGCCTCAAGACCAATCTGGTCATCACCACCAGTCGGCGCACTTATCTCATTGAGCTGACCTCGACTGAGAAAGCCTGGATGGCCTCGGTGTCCTGGGATTATCCGAAGGACCGCATGTTGGCCTTGCAGCGCCAAGCACAGGCCGCGCAGGCGAGCGCGCCGGTCGATAGCGGTCTCTCGCTGGAGAATCTCCGCTTCCGCTACGCGATCAGCGGCAGCAATTCGTCGTGGCAGCCGTTGCGCGCCTTCGATGACGGCGAGAAGGTCTACATCCAGTTTCCCGCCGGTATCGCCCAGGGCGAGTTGCCACCGCTGTTCGTGATTGGGGCGCAAGGCGATGGGCAGTTGGTCAACTACCGCTTCCGTTCGCCGTACTACATCGTGGATCGGCTGTTTGGCGCGGCTGAACTGCGCCTGGGAGGCGACAAGGGCGACGTGGTGCGCATCGAACGCACGGATGGCGCGGCGCGGGGGAACTGAGCATGAGCCAGGACAATACCCCCGACCTTGCCGCGCCGCAGGCGGACAAGGTCCCGCCCGAAACGGTAGCGCTGCGCGCCCAGCCACGCCCAGTCACGCGATTGAACCGGCGCACCCTGGCAGCGCTTGCCGGTGGGCTCTCCGTCGCGGTGTTGGGTGCCACCATCTGGTCCTTGCAGCCGCCGAAGCCTCGGGGAGGGAGCGATCCGGCGGAACTATATAATGTCGATCGCGTTTCTCGCTCTGAAGGGCTCGACCGACTTCCCTCTGACTATTCCAAGCTGCCGCCACCACCACCCGCGTTGGGGCCGCCGCTGCCGGGCGACCTTGGCCCGGCCATCGTGCAATCGCAGCGGCCGGCAGCGCCCAACTACACGCCGCCTGGCCACGATCCCGCCGAGGCCGAACGGCTGGCGCGGCTGAAAGAGGCCGAAGAAGCGGCCGCCTCATCGGTGTTTTTCCGCGCGGGTAGCCAGCGCCTAGCCGTGGCTGCGCCTGCACAGCCTGCCTCGGATGCAGCAACACTGACCGGCTTCGATCCGCTGGCCGCCGGCCCCGCCTCGACGGCGGTGAACGCCGTCGATCCGACAGCCGCGCAGAACCGGCAGGAGCAGAAAGAGTCGTTCTTGCAAACCGGAGCCACGGAAACCCGCAATTCCGGGAACCTGCAGCTGCCGGCGTCGCCCTACCAGGTCATGGCTGGCACGGTGATCGCCGGTGCGCTTGTGACGGGTATCAAGTCGGATCTTCCGGGTGATGTGATCGGCACAGTGACGGAGCCGGTCTACGACACGGCAACCGGCAAGCACCTGCTAATCCCGCAGGGCTCGCGCATCCTCGGTCGCTACAACAGCCAGGTCAGCTATGGGCAGAGCCGGGTGCAGGTGGTGTGGAATCGCATCATATTGCCGGACACATCTTCACTGACGCTGGACAACCTCGTGGGCACCGACCCTGCCGGCTACTCCGGCCTGGAGGACGGCGTCGATTGGCATTGGGATCGCGTCTTCGCCGGCGCGGCGCTGACGACGCTGCTGGGTATCGGTGCCGAACTGGCCGCGCCGGAGAACCGCCAGGACGGCGACCGGATCATCATCGCAGGCCGTGACGGCCTGCAGGACAGCGTGAATCAGGTCGGGCAGGAGATGACCCGGCGCAACATGAACATCCAGCCCACCTTGACCGAGCGACCCGGCCTGCCGGTGCGCATCATCGTCAATCGGGATCTGGTGCTGCGGCCCTATCAACCGCTGTTCTTTAATAGGGGGACTTCACGATGAGCCACACACGTAAGCTGCGGCTGGGACCGCTGCCCAAGGCTGAGAGCGTCAAGCTGACCTTCACATGTCCGGCCAGCCTGAAGGCTGACCTTGACCGTTACGCCGCACTGCACGTGCGGATGTATGGTGATACGGTCGATGCCGTAACGCTCATTCCGTACATGCTGGAGACGTTCATTGCAGGTGATCGGGGGTTCAAGAGGGCAGGAAACGATCCTGATTGTCAGCTTCCCACTATTTAATAGAAGGCTTCGGCGGGCAGACTGCGGTCGCCAAGTAGATGTCGAACCTTTAGGCCTCGCGCCGGTGACCATGGAGGGATAAAATCAGAGCTGATTGATAATGGTGTCGCTAAAGTCGTCGCCCCGCAAATCGCTCCATCTCCCGCGCCAGCAAAAGCTCTGCGCGGTTGACGGTAAAAGCGACGGTAAGACTCCATGTCGATCACAGCCAATCCCTTTAGCTATGCGGGTTGAGGCGACCTATTGATGATCGAGTGGGAATGATCTGAAGCAATGAGGGCAGCCCAGGCTGCCCTCATGCTATGCGCAGCCTCCGCAGAGAGGCGCGTCGAGCCTGATGGGCCCATCAATTCGGACTGGCTGGAGCCCATGCATGTCCTTTACCCGTAGACAGATTCTCACCGGCCTGGCCGGTCTTGGTGTCGTCGGTCTCGCCGGCAGTGGCGCGCGCTACTGGCTCGGTCGCCCGGCCGACATCACCACTCATGACTACGAATTGATTGCCGCCCCGCTGGACGTGGAGCTGGTGCCTGGTCACGTCACGCCTGCCTGGGCCTATGGCGGGCAAGCGCCTGGCCTGGAGCTGCGTGGCCGTCAGGGCGACTGGCTGCGGGTGCGCTTCATCAACAATCTGCCCGAGCCCACCACCATCCATTGGCATGGCATTCGTCTGCCGCTGGAAATGGATGGCGTGCCCTACGTATCGCAGTTGCCGGTGTTGCCCGGCGAGTTCTTCGACTATCGCTTCCAGCTGCACGATGCCGGCAGCTTCTGGTATCACCCGCACACCAGCAGTGCCGCGCAGCTAGGTCGCGGGCTGGTCGGTCCGCTGATTGTCGAGGAGCGCGAACCAAGCGGTTTCAGGCACGAGCGCACGCTCAACCTGAAAAGCTGGCATGTCGACAAGCAGGGGGCGTTCACCGAATTCAGCGTGCCGCGCGAGGCGGCCCGTGGCGGCACGCCGGGCGTGCTGTCGACGGTGAATGGCACACATGCGCCCACGCTTGATCTGCCGGCCGGGCAGGTCGTGCGGCTGCGGCTGCTGAATCTCGACAACACCCTGACCTATCGCCTGAACCTGCCAGATAGCGAGGCGCGCATCTATGCGCTCGATGGACATCCGGTCGTTCCGATGCCGCTGGGCAAGGAGTACTGGCTCGGTCCGGGCATGCGTATCGACCTGGCGCTGAAGGTGCCGGAGGCCGGCGTGGAGCTGTCCTTGCGCAATGGTCCGCTACGGCTGGCGACGCTGCGCTCGGTGGCGCATGACGAAGTCGCCGGCGACTGGCCGCCGGCGTTGCCGGCCAATCCCGTGGCGGAGCCGGATCTGCAGCGCGCGGAAACGCTGCGCTTCAACTTCGAGTGGGCCGGTACCTTGTCGACAGACGCCGCACAGGGCGGCGCCTATACCTTCTGGCAGATCAACGGCGAGGCCTGGGACATCAACGACAAGACCTGTGCCGATCGCCCGATTGCGACGCTGAAAAAGGATGGCCATTACATCTTCGAGCTGCGCAACCTCAGTCAGTACCAGCATCCGATTCATCTGCACGGGATGACCTTCAAGGTGATCTCGTCCAATCGCCGCAAGATCGATCCGTGGTTCACCGATACCTACCTGCTGGGCAAGAACGAGACGGCCCGTATCGCGCTGGTCGCTGATAATCCGGGTGTCTGGATGTTTCACTGTCATGTCATCGACCACATGGAAACCGGGTTGATGGCAGCGATCGAGGTGGTATGAGACAGGGCGGAGTAGGGCAGTGAGGAAGCCGCAGATCATCGACCGCAGCCAGGACGAGCGCTTCATGCGCGAAGCCCTGGCGCTGGCGGCGCAGGGCGCTGCGTTGGGAGAGGTGCCGGTCGGCGCTGTGCTGGTGCAGGATGGACAGATCATCGGGCGCGGCTTCAACTGCCCGATCTCCCGACACGACCCCAGTGCGCATGCGGAAATGGTCGCGGTGCGGGATGCGGCGCAGGTGCTGCAGAACTATCGGCTACCCGGCGTGACGCTCTACGTCACGCTGGAGCCGTGCAGCATGTGCGCCGGTCTGATCGTGCATTCGCGGATCCAGCGCGTCGTCTATGGCGCCACCGAGCCGAAGGCCGGCGTGGTTGTCAGTCGCGGCCAGTTTTTCGATCAGGGCTTTCTCAACCACCGGGTGCTGGTCGAGGGTGGTGTGCTGGCCGAGGAGTGCGGGATGGTGCTCAGCGAGTTCTTCCGCCAGCGCCGGCAGAAGGGTTAGCGCGCCGCTGTTGTCGGCTGCAGCGTTTCATGGGCGGCGATGCTGCCCTGTGCCGGAAATACCACCAGATGGTCGGCGGCGATGGCGATGCCGACTTCCTGCCCGGTGGGGTAGTCCGCATGGCTGGTGAAGATCGCCACCAGTTGATTGCCGGTAGGCAGCTGCAGCCGGTACAGCGTCGATGCGCCGAGAAAGGTCTTGCCGACGATAAGCGCCCGCAGCGGGCTGTCCGGTTTGTAGACGATGTCGTCCGGGCGCAGCAACACATCCACCGAGCTGCCAGCAGGCCAGGTGTAGGCACGGTTGCCGCGAATCACACCGAGTTCGGTCTGCACGGTTTCCGGGTCTAGCAGCTGCCCGCGGATGAAATAGCCCTGGCCGATAAAGCTGGCCACGAAGGGCGTCAGCGGTTCGTGGTAAAGGTTGAACGGGGTGTCCCACTGCTCCAGGCGGCCGTCCTTAAACACGCCGACCTGATCGCTGACGGCGAAGGCTTCTTCCTGGTCGTGGGTAACCAGAATGGCGCTGGTGTTGCGTGCCTTGAGGATCTCGCGCACCTCATGGCTGAGGCGCCGACGCAGTTCGACGTCGAGGTTGGAGAACGGCTCGTCCAGCAGCAAAAGTGCAGGCTCGGGCGCCAGGGCGCGGGCCAGTGCGACGCGCTGCTGCTGTCCGCCGGAGAGCTCATGTGGATAACGTTTGCCAAGGGCGGCCAGGTGCACCAGTTCGAGCATCTCGGAGACGATTTGCGAGCAGTCAGGCTGCTTGCGAATCCCGAAGGCGATGTTCTCCGCCACGGTCAGATGGGGAAACAGCGCGTAGTCCTGAAAGACCATGCCGATGCGGCGCTTCTCCGGCGCCAGGGTGAAGCCCGAGCGGGAAATGACCGACTCCGCCAGGTGGATTTCGCCCTGGTGCACCGGCTCGAAGCCGGCGATGGCACGCAGCGTAGTGGTCTTGCCGCAACCGGACGGGCCGAGCAGGCAGCCGATGTCGCCGCGGTTCAGATGCAGGTTGAGGTGCTGGACGATGCTCTGCTCGCCGTAGCCGCAGGCCAGGTCACGCAGTTGCAGCAGCGGCGGCTCGTGTTTCATGCGTGGTGGTAGGCCGGCTCGACGAGAAACTCCAGCAGCGCCTTCTGTACATGCAGGCGGTTCTCGGCCTGATCCCAGGCCACGGAGCGCGGATCGTCGAGCAGGTCGTGGCTGATCTCCTCGCCGCGGTGGGCCGGCAGGCAATGCATGAACAGCACGTCCTCGGCAGCGCAATCGAGCAGAGCGCGGTCCACCTGATAGGGGCGGAACGTGGCCAGGCGCGCGGCGGCCTCGTCTTCCTGGCCCATGGAGGCCCAGACGTCGGTGCTGATCAGGTGTGCGCCTGCAGCCGCTTCGCGCGGATCACGCATTACCTGCACGCGATCACCGGCGCGCGCCATCAGTTCGGCGTCGGGCTCGTAGCCCTCGGGGCAGGCGACCTTGAGCTGGAAGTCGAACTGGATGGCGGCTTCTATATAGGTATTGCACATGTTGTTGCCGTCGCCGATCCAGGCCACCGTCTTGCCGGCGATGCTTCCGCGGTGCTCATGGAAGGTCTGCATATCGGCCATCAGCTGGCAGGGGTGCAGGTCATCGGAAAGACCGTTGATGACCGGCACGCTCGAGTTGGCGGCAAAGTCGGTGAGGGTCGAGTGGGCGAACGTGCGGATCATTACCGCATCGAGCATGCGCGACATGACGATGGCCGAATCGCTGATCGGCTCGCCGCGCCCGAGCTGGGTGTCGCGCGGGGACAGGAAGATCGCCTGGCCGCCGAGCTGGATCATGCCGGCTTCGAACGACAGTCGGGTGCGGGTCGAGGCCTTCTCGAAGATCATGCCTAGCACGCGATTCTTCAGGGGTTCGAACAGGACGCCGCGCTCGCGCAGATCCTTCAGCTCGATGCCGCGGCGGACCAGGCTGTTCAGCTCCTGGGGCGTGCAGTCCATCAGTGAGAGAAAATGCCTTGCGCTCATATCAACTACCTTTATTGCCGCAGCGCGATCCAGTGCTTTTCGACAGAAAAAGGGGACCGACGACTGGGGGTCGCACGGGGAGCGACGAAACGGGAAAGGCGCGATCTTATCCAGAAAGCGAGCATAGGCGCAAATCCGCAGCCCACGGCCTCCGGTGGGCTGAATCGCCGTGCTGACGGCCTTTGCGCCGCAACAAAGCCGAGTCCTCCGCTCGGCTTTCCCACGCTTTTTCCGTTACAATGCGCGGCAACCGTGTCTAGCCGAGGTACTCCATGGATATCATCGAAACCATCAAAGAACAGATCGCCAACAACCCGGTGCTGCTTTACATGAAGGGTTCGCCCAACGCCCCGCAGTGCGGTTTTTCCGCTCGCGCGACCCAGGCGGTAATGGGCTGTGGCGAGAAGTTCGCTTATGTCGACATCCTGCAGAACCCGGAAATTCGTGCCAGCCTGCCGACCTATGCCAACTGGCCGACCTTCCCGCAGCTGTGGGTGAATGGTGAGCTGGTCGGTGGCAGCGACATCATCCTCGAGATGTTCGAGAACGGCGAGCTGCAGACCCTGATCAAGTCCGCTGTCGGCAAGACCGAGGCCTAAGCCCGGTCTGACCGCGTAGGCTTTGCTGATGCCCGCATCGAAGGATGCGGGCATTTTTGTTTGTGCCGCTCTGCTGAATAACGCCGCTCGGCTGACGCGTTGATCTTTATGGTCTTTCCCGGGTCAGAGGTCGCGGTGAGGGTGTTTCCCTCTGTTCTGTTTGATCCCTTGAAGTGAGAGACGCCACCTGATGCCCTATATGCGAATGCTGCCCTTTCTGATCGTGCTGGCGGTCGTCCTGTTCAACGGCTTGAAGCCGGAACCGGTACCGCAGCTGTTCGATCAGCAAGACAAGCTGCATCATCTGCTGGGTTTCGCCGCGCTGGCGTTCACCCTTCGTCTGGCGTTCCCGCGGGTGCCATTCCTGTGGGGGCTGGGTCTGACAGTTATTGCGGCACTGTCGATCGAGATCGGGCAGGGCATGCTGCCTTATCGGACCGCCTCGCGCTGGGACATGCTGGCCAATGTGTTGGGCGTGCTGCTGGGCTGGGGCTGCTCGGTTGTGGCGCAGGGCTGGTGGCGTCAGCGGCTGGGCGAACCGCTGACCGAGTAGGAAGCGAATAACCTGGGACTCAGTCCCTGGTGAGAGTCCAGCGGCAATAAAAAAGCCCCGGTATCAACCGAGGCTTTGAAATTTGGCTCCGCGACCTAGACTCGACAGCGAAGCTGAACGCGCTTTAGCGCGGCCCCGAAGGGGTGAGCGAAGCGAATAACCTGGGACGCAGTCCCTGGTGAGAGTCCAGCGGCAATAAAAAAGCCCCGGTAT
>NZ_AOFQ01000057.1 GCF_000495915.1 Stutzerimonas chloritidismutans AW-1 | reverse complement strand
GGCGCCGGGGAGCCGATCCATATCCCCGGTAGCATCCAGCCCCACGGCTTCCTGCTGGTGGTCAGCGAACCCAAGCTACACGTGCAGCAGGCCAGCGAAAACGTTCAGCACTGGCTCGGAATCGACGCTCGTTCACTGCTCGGCCAACCACTGTCGGACCTGTTGCCCACCGCGCGCATTGAAGCCGGTCTCGAGGCACTGAGCGCAGACGATCACAATCCCTTTCACCTGAGCGATGTGAGCATCGGCCTGGCCGGAGCCGCCGGCCAGACGTTCGCCCTGCTCGGCCATCGCCATCGCGGACAGCTGATCCTCGAATTCGAACGCGCGGAGAACCCCGCCCAGGCCTACGACACTCTGTATCCGCTTATGCGCACCTTCGTCGCCCAGCTGCAGGACAGCCGCGAACTCGAAGCGCTCTGTCAGCTGGCGGTTCGGGAAGTCAAACGCATCACCGGGTTTGGCCGGGTCAAGGCCTATCGCTTTGATGCCGAAGACAATGGCGTGGTGCTGGCCGAAGCGGCAGACCCCGGCTATCCGAGCTATCTGGGTCTGTGCTTTCCGGCAGCCGACATCCCGCAACAGGCGCGCCGGCTGTATCGCGAGAACCTGATCCGGGTGATTCAGGACGCTAACTATCAACCCTCGCCGCTGATACCGGCGCTCAACCCAGGCTCCGGCGCGCCGCTGGACCTGAGCTTTGCCGCTTTGCGCAGCGTTTCCCCGGTGCATCTGCAGTACATGCGCAACATGGGCACGCTGGCGTCGATGTCGATTTCCATCGTCATCCGCGATCGGCTGTGGGGGCTGATCTCCTGCCATGATGCCGAACCGCGAGCAGTCACTTACCAGACGCGCACCGCCTGCGAGCTGCTCGGTCGTATCCTCTCACTGCAGATCGAGGCACGGGAAAGCGAGACCCTCGCGCAACGCAAGCTGGACCTGCGCCACCAGATCGTCCATCTGCTTGCGGCGATGGCCGATCGCGACAGCGTGGTCGAGGGTTTCCGCCACCTCCCCGAGGTCGTGCTGGGGTTCGCCGGTGCCGACGGCGCGGCGATCATCTCCGCCGACAAGTGCGAAACCGTCGGCGACACGCCGGACCATGAACAGATCCTGCAGCTGGCGCAGTGGCTGGGCGAACGGCGCGACGAACTGGTGTTTCACAGTGACTGCATCAGCCGCGACATTCCCGACATGCCGGCGCTCGCCGAGCACTGTGCCGGGGTCATGGCCATCTCCATCTCCCGCCTGCACGCGCACTATCTGATCTGGTTTCGCCACGAGCAGATAAAGACCGTCAACTGGGCCGGTCAGCCGGAAAAACAGATCGACCGTCAGAGCGGCGCGCTCAGTCCGCGGCACAGCTTCGAACAATGGCAGGAAACCCTGCGCGGTTATGCGCAGCCCTGGGATCAGGTGGTGATCGAAGGCGCGCTGGAATTGCGCAACGCGGTGCTCGGCATTGTCTTGCGCAAAGCCGAGGAGATGGCCCAGCTGGCCGGCGAACTGCGCGCCAGCAACAAGGAGCTGGAGGCCTTCTCCTACAGCGTTTCCCACGACCTGCGCGCTCCGCTGCGGCATATCGCCGGCTACACCGAGCTGCTCAGCGAGATGGAAAGCAAGCAACTGAGCGAACGCGGTATGCGCTTTCTCGACAACATTGCCGACGCCGCGCGCTTTGCCGGCACGCTGGTGGACAACCTGCTGAGCTTCTCGCAAATGGGCCGCTCCGCATTGCGGCTGTCGGATGTCGACCTCGGTGCATTGGTCGCCTCGATTCGCGAGGAGCTGGCGCCTGACTGCGAAGGTCGGCAGATCGAATGGCACCTGCTGCCGATGCCGATCGTCGTCGCCGATGCCGCCTTCATTCACATGGTGCTGCGCAACCTGATCGACAACGCGGTCAAGTACAGCCGCACCCGTGAGGTGGCCGTCATTGAAGTGGGTGCCGAGCAACGCGCCGGCGAGGTGGTGGTCTATGTGCGCGATAACGGCGTCGGCTTCGACATGCAGTACTCGAACAAGCTGTTCGGCGTGTTCCAGCGCTTGCACCGCATGGAGGAGTTCGAAGGCACCGGCATCGGCCTGGCGAGCGTGCGCCGCATCATCGAGCGCCACGATGGCCAGGTCTGGGCCGAAGGCCAGCTGGACAAGGGCGCCACGTTCTACTTCTCACTCCCCAAACTGTCCTACACATCGTCCCTCCTGGACCGAGACATCTGATGCTGAAACCGATACTGCTGGTCGAAGACAACCCCCACGACCTGGAACTCACCCTGATCGCGCTGGAGCGCAGCCAGCTGGCCAATGAAGTGGTGATCATGCGTGACGGCGCCGAGGCGCTGAACTACCTGCAGCGCACCGGCGCCTACGCCGATCGCGCCGATGGCAATCCGGCAGTGCTGCTGCTGGACCTGAAGCTGCCCAAGGTCGACGGTCTGGAAGTGCTCAAGACCGTCCGCGAGACCGCCGAGCTGCGCAGCATTCCGGTGGTCATGCTGACTTCGTCGCGGGAAGAACCCGACCTGATGAAAGCCTATGAGCTCGGGGTGAACGCTTACGTCGTCAAACCGGTCGAATTCAAAGATTTTGTCGCCGCAATCTCCGACCTCGGCATCTTTTGGGCCGTTCTCAACGAGCCGCCACCTGGTTCCCTGCGACTCAAGCGCGCGCGCAACAAAGACGAAAAGAACTGAACGAGCACTGCCGGCCCGCGCCTGGCGGGCCGTCTCGATGATTCCTGCTTCCTCGACAGGATGGATATGCCAGCGTCAAAGAACATCAGCGTCCTGTTCATCGAGGACAGCCCGCACGACGCCGAACTCGCCCAGCTAGCGCTGGAGCGCAGTGGCTACACCCTGCACACCGAACTGGTCTACAGCCATGCCGGCGTCGTGGAAGCGCTACAGCGACGCGCCTTCGACCTGATCCTGGCTGACTTCATCCTGCCAGGCTTCTCCGGCAGCCAGGCGTTGCAGGAAGCGCGTCGACTGGCACCGCAAACACCCTTCATCTTCCTTTCCGGCGTGTTCGGCGAGGAGCATGCGGTCAACATGATGCGCTCCGGCGCCGTCGACTACGTGCTCAAGCAGAACCTCGGCTTTCTGCCCAAGGCAGTGGAACGGGCCCTGGCCGAAGTCAACGAACGACGCCGCCGCCTGCAGGCCGAGCAGGCTTTGCGCGAAGTCGAGGTACGCGCACGCCTGGCGATCGACGCGGCACGCCTGGGCATGTGGGACTACGAACCGCAGAGCGGCACGTTGATCTGGGACCAGCGTTGCCGGGCCATGCTCGGCATCGGCGCACAGGACCCGGTGGACATGCCGCTGTTCGAACGCCTCTGCCACCCGCAGGACCGCGAGCGGATACGCGAGGAAATCGCCCGTGCCATCGCCGGTGAAGACGGTGGTGAATTCTGCACCACCTATCGCGTGCTCTTCGATGACGGCAGCCTGCGTTGGATGGAAACCCGCGGCCAGGCGTTCTTCGAAGGCGAGCAGTGCTCGCGCTTCGTCGGCGTGGTGATGGACATCACCGAACAACAGCTGGCGACCCAGACCCTCAGGCAGATGAACGAAACCCTGGGCGAGCGCGTGCAGGAACGCACCCGCGAACGTGACCGCACCTGGGAGCTGTCCCGCGACCTGCTGGCCGTTACTCGCCTGGACATGATGCCGGTCGCGCTCAACCCGATCTGGGAAGAGGCTTTCGGCTGGCCGCTGGAACAGCTCATGCAGCACCCACTGACCTGGCTTGTGCATCCGGACGATCTGCAGGCGACCCAGGACGAAAATGCCCGTGTCGGCCAAGGCAAGGTCACCAACCGCTTCGTCAATCGCATGCGTCATCGCGACGGCAGCTATCGCTGGCTGTCCTGGTCGGTGGTCGCCGATGGCGGTCGCATCTACTCGGCGGCGCGGGACATCACCAGCGAAATCGCCGCGGTCGACAAACTGGCCGAGGCCAACCGCGAGCTGCGCGCGCAGATCCAGGAGCGCGAACGCGTCGAGGCCACGCTGCAGCAGATGCAGCGCCTCGAAGCCGTCGGCCAGCTGACCGCCGGCGTCGCCCATGACTTCAACAATCTGCTGACGGTCATCCTCACCAGCGCCAGCTTTCTGCAGAGCGATCTGGAGCAGGGCGCCCCGGCAGAACGCAGCCTGCGACGTCTGCAGTACATCCGCGAATCCGGCGAACGCGGTGCCACGCTGACTAGCCAGCTGCTCGCCTTCGCCCGGCGCCAGCAGCTCACGCCCGCGGCGATCGACCTCAACGACACCCTGGTCAGCCTGCTCAGCCTGCTGAAAAGCACCCTCGGCGGCAGCGTCAGCATCGAGACCGACACTCAGGCCAACATCTGGCACGCGCTGGTGGACCCGACCCAAATCGAGATGATCATCCTCAACCTGGCGATCAATGCCCGCGATGCCATGGGTGACAGCGGACGTCTGACGCTGGGCACGCGCAACGTGGTGATCAGCGAACCGGCACTGCGCGCCGAAGATCCCGGCCCAGGCGAGTACGTGGTGCTTTCAGTGACCGACACCGGCACCGGCATGAGCGAGGAAGTGCTGAGCAAGGCGTTCGAACCCTTCTTCACCACCAAGGAGGTCGGCAAGGGCTCGGGCCTCGGGCTGGCGCAGGTTTTCGGTTTCGCCAAGCAATCCGGTGGCGGTGCCCGTATCGAAAGCCGCGAGGGCGTGGGTACCACGGTCAAGGTATTCCTGCCGCGCACCACGGCACCGCAGCAGCTGGAGCCGATCCTGGCGGTGAGCGCCGGGACGCGCGAGGACAATGCACAGCACAGCATCCTGCTGGTAGACGACGATCCCAGCGTGCGTGAGGTGACCGCGCTGATGCTGCAGGACCTCGGCTTCGCAGTGACCGAGGCGGATAGCGGCGACCATGCCTTGCAGCTGCTGGCCGGTGATATCGAGGTCGATCTGCTGCTGGCCGATTTCGCCATGCCCGGCATGAACGGCGGCGAACTGGCCCGTGCCGTGCGCACGCGCTACCCCGAGCTGCCGGTGATTTTCGTGACCGGCTACGCCGAGCTGTGCGAACTGGGTCTGGCCGGCTACTCGATCATCCAGAAACCGTTCCGCGAGGAACAACTGGCGAGCAAGATTCATCTGGCTTTGAACGAAGGCAGCCTGACCGATGGCTGAGCTGCGCGCACGCCTCAGACAGGCCACGGCGCCACTACATGAGCAAGTAGATGCCGCCTTCTCGGACTTCAGCCTCGAGCAGCCAGACGATTATCGTCGCTTCCTGCGTGCCCACAGCCGGGTCCTCAGCGCCGCGGAGATCGCGCTGGAGCGCGCCGGTTTCGCCGCTCTGCTCGACGACTGGCCGATGCGGGTGCGCCGTCATGCCTTATGGGCCGATCTGGCCGAACTGGAATGCCCGTCTCCAGCAGCGCTGTCGATACCGTCATTGAACGATTTCGCCAGCTGCTGGGGCGTCGCCTACGTGCTGGAAGGGTCTCGCCTGGGTGGCCGCGTGCTCGCACGGCGTGTACGTCAGGCCAACCAGACCGTCCCCATTCGTTACCTCGAGCATGGTGAGGTCGCCAGGCTCTGGCCGGCCTTCCTCGCCCGTCTCGAACAGCATGCTGCCAGTTACGCCTGGGAACCGATGCTGCTCGCCGCCGAACAGACCTTCGCCCTGTTCGCCGAAGCTGCCGCGCTGGAACACGACTGCGAATACGGCTGAAAGCACAAAGGCCCCGCAGGGCCTTTGCTTTACACAACAACAACACGCTCTCTGGCGCGCTCGCCGGTCACTCCACCGTGACGGACTTGGCGAGGTTACGTGGCTGGTCGACATCGGTACCGCGCAGCACGGCAACGTAGTACGACAGCAGTTGCAGCGGCAGGGTATAGAGGATCGGCGCAAGAACATCGTGGATATGCGGCATGTTCACCACGAAGATCCCTTCAGCATTGTCGAACCCGGCTTCACGGTCGGCAAAGACGATCAGCTCACCACCACGGGCGCGCACTTCCTGCAGGTTGGACTTGAGCTTTTCGAGCAACTCGTTGTTCGGCGCCACCGTGACCACCGGCATGTCGGCGTCCACCAGCGCCAGCGGGCCGTGCTTGAGCTCACCGGCCGGGTAGGCCTCGGCATGGATATAGGAAATTTCCTTGAGCTTGAGTGCACCCTCCATCGCCACCGGATATTGAGCGCCGCGGCCGAGGAAGAGGGTGTGATGCTTCTCGGCGAAGTGCTCGGAAATCTTCTCCACCGTAGCGTCCATCGCCAGCGCCTCGCCCAGGCGGGTCGGCAGCCGGCGCAGCTCGTCGACCAGTTCGGCCTCCAGCGCAGGGGAAAGCGTGCCCCGGACCTGGCCCAGCGACAGCGTCAGCAACAACAGGCCAACCAGCTGGGTGGTGAAAGCCTTGGTCGAAGCCACGCCGATTTCCGGGCCGGCCTGGGTGAGCAGGGTCAGGTCCGACTCGCGCACCAGCGAACTGATGCCGACGTTGCAGATCGCCAGGCTGGCGAGATAGCGCCCTTCCTGCTCGGTGCGCGCCTTGGCGTTACGCAGCGCTGCCAGCGAATCTGCCGTCTCGCCGGACTGGGAGATGGTGACGAACAGGGTGTCCGGCTGCACCACTACCTTGCGGTAGCGGAATTCGCTGGCAACCTCGACCTGACAGGGTATGCCGGCCAGTTCCTCCAGCCAGTAACGCGCGACCATGCCGGCGTGATAGCTGGTGCCACAGGCGACGATCTGCACATTGCGCACTTTGGCGAACAGCTCGGCGGCTTGCGGTCCGAACGCCTGCACCAGGACCTGATGATCGCCTAGCCGGCCTTCCAGAGTGCGCTGCACCACCTTCGGCTGCTCGTGAATCTCCTTGAGCATGAAGTGGCGGTACTCGCCCTTGTCCGCCGCCTCGGCACCTTCGTGGTACTGCACGGCCTCGCGCTGCACCGGCTGGCCGTCGACATCCCAGATCTGCACCGCATCGCGGCGGATTTCGGCGATGTCGCCCTCTTCCAGATACATGAAACGGTCGGTGACCTGACGCAGCGCCAGCTGGTCCGAGGCGAGGAAGTTTTCGCCCAGGCCCAGACCGATCACCAGCGGGCTGCCGCTGCGCGCGGCGAGCAGGCGATCCGGTTGCCGCGCACTGATCACCGCCAGTCCGTAGGCGCCATGCAGTTCCTTGATCGCCGCCTTCAGCGCAGCGGTGAGGTCGCCGAGCGATTCGAGCTTGTGGTGCAGCAGGTGCACGATGACTTCGGTGTCGGTATCCGAGACGAATACGTAACCCATCTCCTTGAGCTGAGCCCGCAGCGCCTCGTGGTTCTCGATGATGCCGTTGTGCACCACGGCCAGATCATCACCGGAGAAATGCGGATGGGCATTGCGCTCGCAGGGCGCGCCATGGGTTGCCCAGCGGGTATGCGCAATGCCCAGGCGGCCGGCCAGCTGCGTGTGTTGCTGAGCCTGCTCCAGTTCGGCGACCTTGCCATTACGGCGCAGACGCTCGAGTGTGCCGTTCTCGTCCAGCACGGCAACGCCGGCACTGTCATAGCCACGGTATTCCAGGCGCTTGAGGCCCTCGAGAAGGATCGCGGTGATGTTGCGTTCGGCGACGGCGCCAACGATGCCACACATGCTCAGGTCTCCAGATTGGTTTCGACGGCCACGCAGATCAGTTTGACGCCGCGGGCCAGGATGCTGCTGCGCGCCTCGTCGCTGAGGCGCTCATCGGTGATCAGGGTGTGCACGCTGCTCCAGGGCAGCTCAAGATTGGGGATGCGCCGACCGATCTTGTCGGCCTCGGCGAGCACGATGACTTCCCGCGCGACGTCGGCCATCACTCGGGACAACCCTAGCAGTTCGTTGAAGGTGGTGGTGCCCCGCTCCAGATCGATGCCATCGGCACCGATGAACAGTTGGTCGAAGTCATAGGAGCGCAGCACCTGCTCGGCGACCTGGCCCTGAAAGGACTCCGAATGTGGATCCCAGGTGCCGCCGGTCATCAGCAGCACCGGTTCATGCTCCAGCTCACGCAGGGCATTGGCCACGTTCAGCGAGTTAGTCATCACCACCAGGCCATGTCTGTGGCCCAGTTGCGGAATCATCGCCGCCGTGGTGGTGCCGCTGTCGATGATGACCCGCGCGTGCTCGCGAATGCAGCCGACCGCGGCGGCGGCAATTGCCTGCTTCCAGGGCGACACCGGCTGCACGCTGTCGCCGATCAGCTCCTGTGGCAACTGTACCGCCCCGCCGTAACGGCGCAGCAGCAGGCCGTTCTTCTCGAGTGCGGCGAGGTCCTTGCGGATGGTGACTTCCGAGGTTTCGAAGCGCCGCGACAGCTCGTCCACACTGACCTCGCCGAGCTCGTTGAGCAAGGCGAGGATCGCGTGGCGACGTTGTGGAGTGTTGCGCTTCGACATAGATATGTTTCGATTCGAAAGATAACGGCGCGAATCAAAACATAAGTGCTTACGGGCTGCAAGCTGCTGGCGATCCGGCGTCACCCACCAACAGCGGGAAGCACGCCGGCATCCCGCGCCGAACGCGGATCTACGACTGCTTCTTCGGTCGCTGCCAGCCTTCGATATTGCGCTGGCGACCGCGGCCGAGGCCCAGGGTATGGGACGGCACGTCCTCGGTGATCGTCGAACCGGCGCCGGTCGTTGCACCATCACCGAGATTCAGCGGTGCAACCAGCGAACTGTTGGAGCCGATGAAAACGTCCTCGCCCATCACCGTCCTGAATTTGTTGGCGCCATCGTAGTTGCAAGTGATGGTACCGGCACCGATATTGGTCCGCGCGCCGATCTCGGCGTCACCGAGGTAGCTGAGATGCCCGGCCTTGGCGCCATCACCGAGGGTCGCGTTCTTCAGCTCGACGAAGTTGCCGACATGCGCCTTGGCGCCGAGCACGCTGCCTGGACGCAGCCGCGCGAACGGGCCGCAATCGGCACTCTCGCCGACTACCGCACCCTCAAGATGGGAGTTGGCCTTGACGATCGCACCGCGACGCAACGTGCTGTCCTTGATCACGCAGTTCGGTCCGATCTGCACGTCGTCTTCGATGACCACCGTGCCTTCGAGCACCACATTCACGTCGATCAGCACGTCTCGCCCGACCTCCACCTCGCCACGCAGATCGAAACGTGCCGGGTCGCGCAGCGTCACGCCCCGGGCCATCAAACGACGAGCGGCACGCTGCTGGTAATGGCGTTCCAGCTCGGCCAGCTGGATACGGTCGTTGGCACCTTGCACTTCCATAGCGTCCAGCGGCTGCTCGGTGGCCACGCGCAGGCCGTCGGCCACAGCCATGGCGATGACGTCAGTCAGGTAGTACTCGCCCTGGGCATTGCTGTTGGACAGGCGACCCAGCCATTCGCCGATACGGCTGCCCGGTACGGCGAGAATCCCGGTATTGCCCTCGCGGATCGCCTTCTGCTCGTCGCTGGCATCCTTGTGCTCGACGATAGCCTGCACTTCGCCGCGCGCGTCGCGGACGATGCGTCCATAGCCGGTTGGGTCGTCAAGCTTCACCGTCAGCAGCGCGAGCTGCTCCGGCCCGACCTTCTGCAACAGGCGCTGCAGGGTGTCGGCTTCGATCAGTGGTACGTCACCGTAAAGGATCAGCACGCGCTCGGCCGACAGATTCGGCAACGCCTGGGCTACAGCATGGCCGGTTCCCAGCTGCTCGGCCTGAACGACGAAGGCGAGATCATCGCCGGTCAGTCGCTGGCGCACCTGCTCGGCACCGTGGCCAATAACCACCTGGATGCTTTTCGGCTGCAATGCACGCGCGGTGTCGATCACGTGCCCGAGCATGGATTTTCCGGCGACCGGATGCAGAACCTTGGGCAGCGCCGAACGCATGCGCGTGCCCTGGCCAGCGGCGAGAATGACGATATCGAGAGACATGAAGCGATTCCTGAGCGGTATCGGCCCGTCAGCTCACCCGTACGTCAGAGTGCAGCTGGTATCAGCGCCGACAAATGGCAGAAAAAGAAAAAGGGTAGCCAAGGCTACCCTTTTACTCGTGCGCGATGAAGTCGCTTGCCGATCAGTGTCGGCCGTACTTCTTGCGCATTGCCTCGATGGTTCGCAGCTGGGCTGCGGCCTCGGCCAGGCGAGCGGCGGCGGAGCCGTAATCGAACTCCGCGCCCTTCTCGTGCAGGGCCTTCTCGGCAGCTTTGACGGCAGCCTGAGCGGCAGCTTCGTCGATGTCCTTGGCGCGCGTAGCGGTATCGGCGAGAACCTTCACCATGTTCGGCTGCACTTCGATGAAGCCGCCGGAGATGTAGAAGATCTCCTCGTCACCACCCTGCTTGATCACTCGAACCGGACCCGGCTTGAGATCGGTCAGCAGCGGCGCGTGACCCGGCAGAACGCCGATGTCACCCAGGTTGCCGTGGGCGACGACCATTTCCACCAGCCCCGAGAACAGCTCTTCTTCCGCACTGACGATGTCGCAATGCACTGTCATAGCCATGTTCATGCCTCGGTAATCAGCCTGACCAGCAGCTGCCGGTCAGGCTGGTTGGCGCCCGCGAACGGGCGCGCCAGTTACAGTTTCTTGGCTTTCTCGATGGCTTCGTCGATGCTGCCGACCATGTAGAACGCCTGTTCCGGCAGATGGTCGTAGTCGCCATTGAGGATGCCGGAGAAACCACGGATGGTTTCCTTCAGCGGAACGTACTTGCCTGGCGAGCCAGTGAAGACTTCGGCCACGAAGAACGGCTGAGACAGGAAGCGCTGGATCTTACGAGCGCGGGATACCAGCTGCTTGTCGGTCTCGGACAGTTCGTCCATACCGAGGATCGCAATGATGTCCTTCAGCTCTTTGTAGCGCTGCAGCACGTACTGAACGCCGCGAGCGGTGTCGTAATGCTCCTGGCCGATCACCAGCGGATCCAGCTGACGCGAAGTCGAGTCGAGCGGGTCGACCGCCGGGTAGATACCCAGGGAGGCGATGTCACGCGACAGTACGACGGTGGCGTCGAGGTGGGCGAAGGTGGTCGCCGGGCTCGGATCGGTCAGGTCGTCCGCAGGTACGTATACGGCCTGTACCGAGGTGATCGAGCCGTTCTTGGTGGAGGTGATACGCTCCTGCAGAACGCCCATCTCTTCGGCCAGAGTCGGCTGATAACCTACCGCGGACGGCATACGACCCAGCAGCGCGGATACTTCGGTACCGGCCAGGGTGTAGCGGTAGATGTTGTCGACGAAAAGCAGAACGTCACGACCTTCGTCACGGAACTTCTCGGCCATGGTCAGGCCGGTCAGTGCAACGCGCAGACGGTTTCCCGGCGGCTCGTTCATCTGGCCGTAAACCAGGGCAACCTTGTCCAGAACGTTGGAGTCCTTCATCTCGTGATAGAAGTCGTTACCTTCACGAGTACGCTCACCCACACCGGCGAACACGGAGTAACCGCTGTGCTCCATCGCGATGTTACGGATCAGCTCCATCATGTTTACGGTCTTGCCTACACCGGCACCACCGAACAGACCGACCTTACCGCCCTTGGCGAACGGGCAGACCAGGTCGATAACCTTGATGCCGGTTTCCAGCAGCTCGTTGCCGCCAGCCTGCTCTGCGTAGGACGGAGCAGCGCGGTGGATGGTCCAGCGCTCTTCTTCGCCGATCGGGCCGGCTTCGTCGATGGGGTTACCCAGGACGTCCATGATGCGGCCCAGGGTCTGCTTGCCGACCGGTACGGAGATACCGGTGCCGGTGTTGACGACGTCCAGGCCACGCTTGAGGCCTTCGGTCGAACCCATGGCGATGGTACGGACAATGCCGTCGCCCAGCTGCTGCTGGACTTCCAGGGTGGTCTCGGCGCCTTGAACTTTCAGCGCATCATAGACGTTCGGTACCACATCGCGCGGAAATTCCACGTCGATAACGGCGCCGATGATTTGAACGATACGTCCGCTACTCATGTTTGGTTCCTCTGAATATTTGAACCGTTCTTAAACCGCGGCAGCGCCGCCGACGATTTCCGAAATTTCCTGAGTGATCGCAGCCTGACGGGCCTTGTTGTAGACCAGTTGCAGGTCGCCGATCAGCTCACCGGCGTTGTCGGTTGCGTTCTTCATGGCAATCATCCGCGCGGCCTGTTCGGCTGCGCCGTTCTCAACCACCGCCTGATAGGCCTGGGACTCGATGAACCGTACCAGCAGAGCATCCAGCAGCTGCTGGGCGTCCGGCTCGTAGAGGTAGTCCCACTGACCTTTCTTGACCGGCTCGGCGTTCTCGTCTGCGGCCAGCGGCAGCAGTTGGTCGACCGTGGGCTTCTGGGTCATGGTGTTGATGAACTTGTTGGATACCAGGTACAAGCGATCGATACGGCCATTGTGGAAGCCGTCCAGCATGACCTTGACGCTGCCGATCAGATCATTGATCGACGGCTCTTCGCCGAGGTTGCCGATCGCTGCGACGACGTTGCCGCCGAAGCTGCGGAAGAAGCTCGCGCCTTTGTTGCCGATCACGCAGAGGTCGACTTCGACCTTCTGATCGTGCCACTCCTTCATGTTCTTGATCAGGACCTTGAACAGGTTGATGTTCAGGCCACCGCAAAGACCACGATCGGTCGACACGACGATGTAGCCGACACGCTTGACCGGACGCTCTACCATGAACGGATGACGGTATTCCGGGTTGGCAAAGGCCAGATGGCCGATTACCTGCCGGATCCGCTCCGCATAAGGGCGGCTGGCAGCCATGCGCATCTGTGCCTTGCGCATCTTGCTGACCGCCACCTTTTCCATGGCGCTGGTGATCTTCTGCGTGCTTTTGATGCTCGCAATCTTGCTGCGAATCTCTTTTGCGCCTGCCATTTGACACCTATCGGGTTAGCAGGCGGGAGCCTCACGGCTCCCGCTGCGGCTTACCAGCTTTGAGTGGCCTTGAACTTCTCGATACCGGCCTTCAGGCCTGCGTCGATTTCGTCATTGAAGTCACCCTTCACGTTGATCTTCGCCATCAGATCGGCGAACTCGCGGTTGAAGAAGGCGATCAGGGCCTGCTCGAAGGCGCCAACCTTGGCCACTTCCACGTCCGTCAGGAAACCGCGCTCGGCGGCGTACAGGGACAGGGACATGTCGGCGATGGACATCGGCGCGTACTGCTTCTGCTTCATCAGCTCGGTAACGCGCTGACCATGCTCCAGCTGCTTGCGGGTCGCTTCGTCGAGGTCGGAAGCGAACTGCGCGAACGCAGCCAGTTCACGGTACTGAGCCAGAGCGGTACGGATACCACCAGACAGCTTCTTGACGATCTTGGTCTGAGCAGCACCACCAACACGGGATACCGAGATACCGGCGTTGACGGCCGGACGGATACCTGCGTTGAACATGGCCGATTCCAGGAAGATCTGACCGTCGGTGATGGAAATCACGTTGGTCGGAACGAACGCGGAAACGTCGCCCGCCTGGGTTTCGATGATCGGCAGAGCGGTCAGCGAGCCGGTCTTGCCAGTTACGGCACCGTTGGTGAACTTCTCGACATACTCTTCGGAAACGCGCGACGCACGCTCCAGCAGACGGCTGTGGAGATAGAACACGTCGCCCGGATAGGCTTCACGTCCCGGCGGACGACGCAGCAGCAGGGAGATCTGGCGGTATGCCACGGCCTGCTTGGACAGATCGTCATACACGATCAGCGCGTCTTCACCGCGGTCGCGGAAGTACTCGCCCATGGTGCAACCAGCGTAAGGCGCCAGGTACTGCAGGGCAGCGGATTCGGAGGCGGACGCAGCAACAACGATGGTGTTGTGCAGCGCGCCGTGCTCTTCCAGCTTGCGAACCACGTTGGCGATGGTCGACTGCTTCTGACCAATGGCAACGTAAACGCAGCGGATGCCGCTGTTCTTCTGGTTGATGATGGCGTCGATGGCCAGGGCGGTCTTGCCGATCTGACGGTCGCCGATGATCAGCTCACGCTGGCCACGGCCTACCGGGATCATGGCGTCGACCGACTTGTAACCGGTCTGCACCGGCTGGTCGACGGACTTACGCCAGATCACGCCCGGCGCAACCTTCTCGACC
Organism: Stutzerimonas chloritidismutans AW-1; assembly: GCF_000495915.1. Classification (GTDB taxonomy): domain Bacteria; phylum Pseudomonadota; class Gammaproteobacteria; order Pseudomonadales; family Pseudomonadaceae; genus Stutzerimonas; species Stutzerimonas chloritidismutans. The sequence goes on along the minus strand of NZ_AOFQ01000057.1, from coordinate 93,973 downwards.
GCGTCAGTTGCCTGAGCGTTGATCGGGCCTTTGCCATCAATCGGGTTACCCAGTGCGTCGACAACGCGGCCCAGCAGTTCCGGACCAACCGGAACTTCAAGGATGCGGCCGGTGCACTTGGCGCTCATGCCTTCGGTCAGGCCCAGGTAGTTACCCAGAACCACGGCACCTACGGAGTCCTGCTCCAGGTTCAGTGCCATACCAAAGATGCCGCCAGGGAACTCGATCATTTCGCCGTACATGACGTCGGCCAGACCGTAGATACGTACGATACCGTCAGAAACGCTGACGACGGTGCCCTCATTACGGGCTTGAGCAGCGACATTCGATTTCTCGATGCGCTGCTTGATGATTTCACTAATCTCGGAAGGATTCAGTTGCTGCATGCCATGACCCTCAAATCAGGATTTCAACGATTCGGCCAACTGGCTCAGTTTGCCGCGGACCGAACCGTCGACAACCACATCACCGGCGCGAATCAACACGCCGCCGATCAGCGCAGGATTCACGGCCTGCTGGAGGTTGACGGTGCGATCTAGCCGCTTCGACAGGGCGGCAGCCAAAGTTTGGAGTTGCTCGTTGCTGAGCTCGAAGGCGGTTTCAACTTCTGCCTCGAGCGTTTTCTCGGCTTGCGCCTTGATGTCCTCGTACAGCTCCCACACGGTCGGCAGTACCGACAGGCGATCGTTCTCGCCAAGGGTCTGGACGTAGTTGCGGAAAGCTTCGTCGGCGTCGTCACCGAGTAGACGCACCAGCCCCTGGACCTTGCTTTCGCTGGTCAGGCGGGGGTCGTTCAGCAACGCTGCGACTTCTGGGACTTCAACAGCGATGGCGGCCAGGTTCAGCATTTTCGACCAGGACTCGGTCGTTCCTGCGGCGCTGGCAAACTCGAAAGCGGCTTTCGCGTAAGGCCGAGCAAGCGTCTGGGTATTGATCATCGCTTGCCTCGCTTAGAGTTGGGAGGCCAGTTTTTCGACCAGCTCGTTGTGCACCTTGGCGTCCACCTGGGACTCCAGGATCTTCTCTGCACCGGCGACGGCAAGAGCCGCTACCTGATTGCGCAGTTGGTCCCTGGCACGGTTCACTTCCTGTTCGATCTCGGCGCGGGCGCCGGCGACCAGTCGCTCGCCTTCGACACGTGCCTGCTGCTTGGCTTCCTCGATGATCGCATTGGCGTGCTTGTTCGCCTGCTCGATGATCTGGGCTGCCTGCTCCTTGGTCTCGCGGAGGGTGTTGGACACCTTGTCCTGAGCCAGTTTCAGGTCTTGCTGCGCACGGCCTGCCGCATCCAGTCCTTCAGCGATCTTCTTCTGGCGTGCTGCCATGGCTGCCGTGATTGGCGGCCAGACGAGCTTCATGCAGAACCAGACGAAGATAGCGAAGGCGAGCGTTTGACCGAACAGCGTCAAGTTAATGTTCACAGCGATTTACCTCGTGCTATCTCGTTCAACGCGGGAGTCATTCCACGGCGACGGGGCTCGCCCGGCGAACCCCATCTCAAACCGGAAAGTGATTAACCGGCGACAACGAAGATGAGGTACATCGCGATACCAACGCCGATCATCGGCACGGCGTCGAGCAGGCCGGCCATCAGGAAGGTTTTGGTTTGCAGCTGGGGAGCCAGCTCAGGCTGACGAGCAGTGGATTCCAGCAGTTTGCCGCCCAGCAGGGCGAAGCCAATACCGGTGCCCAGGGCACCCAGACCGATCATGATGGAGGCGGCGATGTAGACGAGTTCCATGTAAAGCTCCTGAAGCTAAGGGGGGTTAAGGTTTTTCGGTTAAAGCGTTAGCGGTTTTCAGTGATGTTCTTCATGGGCAGAGCTCAGGTACACCACCGTCAGTACCATGAAGATGAAGGCCTGAAGCGGGATCACCAGGATATGGAAGATCGCCCAAGGCACATTCAGGGTCCACTGCACGTAGAACGGCAGCAGAGCGATGAGGATGAACACCACCTCACCGGCATACATGTTGCCGAACAGACGCAGCGCGAGGCTGAGCGGCTTGGTCAGCAGGCCGAGAATCTCGAGGAACAGGTTGAACGGCACCAGCGACCAGTGGTTGAACGGAGTGAACGCCAGCTCCTTGCTGAAGCCACCGAAACCCTTGACCTTGACGCTGTAGAAGAGGATCAGGATGAACACGCCGAGCGACAGACCGAAGGTACCGTTCGGGTCGGCGGTTGGCACGATCTTGAACGCCGGAAGGCCCAGCAGGCTGGCCAGCCCAGGGATGTAGTCGACCGGAATCCACTTCAGGCTGTTCATCAGGAACACCCAGACGAAGATGGTCAGCGCCAGCGGAGCGATCAGAGCATTGCGGCCGTGGAAGGTGTCCTTCACCACGCCTTCGACGAATTCGACGCACATCTCGACGAAGTTCTGCAGCTTGCCCGGTACACCGGTCGTGGCGGACTTGGCGGCGCTGCGGAACAGCAGGATGAAGATGGCGCCCATCAGCAGCGACCAGCCGAGGGTATCCAGGTGGAATGCCATGAAGCCCATGTCACGAGCTTCCAGACCCGTCTGAGCGATGGTCCAGGTGGCCTGATCGAGAACGGAGCCATCAGCACGCTCGTAACCTGCCGGCAGCTTGCCGTAGGTGAGGTTTTGCAGGTGGTGCTGGATATATTCAGCGGGGGTACTCGCCATAAACGCCTCAATGCTCAATGCTTCGGATTGTTTTTCATCAGCAGGAGCGCGCTTGCTCCGACACCCAGAACCAGCAGATAGCCGGCAAACAAGGCGATCGGTTCCAGCGGTTTCACTCCCACGAACACCAACGCAAAAAGCGCTGCTGCCAGAATCTGTTTACCCATCTCGCCAGACCAGAACGACTGGATGATCGCCTGAGTCGAACGTGCGCCAAAGTAACGAAAGGCCTTGTACGCGAAATACACGTTCGCTGACAGCGCAATCAAACCACCGCACAGCGCGGAGTAGCCGGCGACCATACCAAAAACCAGGCCACATGAGACAGCGGTCACTACTACGACCATTGCCTGCATCAGCAATACGCGAAATGCCGGAAGGCGATGGAAGGGTGTTCTGTTGCGTATGTTCACCTGAATTCCATCGCTGTAGCAGGCCGCGTAAATAATTGTCCGCAGTCAAAAAAGCGCGGCGAGTATAGGAGCAGGCCAGCCAGGGTTCAACTCTCCGGTAGTATTTTCCGACCGGCACTACAAACAATTTGTATCAGCGGATGTGGGCCAATACACCCTGCAGTTCATCCAGCGAACTGTAGCGGATCACCAGCTGCCCTTTGCCCCTCTGTCCGTGCTTGATCTGCACCGGAGAGCCCAGGCGTTCCGCCAGGCGCTGCTCCAGACGGCTGATGTCCGGGTCGACCTTGACTTCGGCTTTCGGTGTTTCCTTGCTGCTCAACCACTGACGCACCAGGGCTTCGGTCTGGCGCACGGTCAGCCCACGTGCGACAACGTGCCGCGCGCCCTCGACCTGCTGTTCCGCCGGCAGACCTAGCAATGCTCGCGCGTGGCCCATCTCCAGGTCGCCGTGTGACAGCAGCGTCTTGATCTCTTCCGGCAGCGCAATCAGGCGCAGCAAATTGCTTATCGAGACACGCGACTTGCCTACCGCGTCGGCAACTTGCTGTTGGGTCAGCTGGAACTCCTGTTGCAAGCGCTGCAGCGCGACGGCTTCCTCGATCGGATTCAGGTCTTCGCGCTGGATGTTCTCGATCAGCGCCATGGCAATGGCCGCCTCGTCCGGCACTTCGCGAACCAGCGCCGGCACCTTCTCCAACCCGGCCTGCTGGCTGGCGCGCCAGCGACGTTCACCGGCGATGATCTCGAAACGGCCACCGCTGACGGGACGCACCACTATCGGCTGCATCACGCCGTGGTTCTTGATCGACTGGGCCAGCTCCTCCAGGGCCTGCGGGTCCATATCGCGGCGCGGCTGGTACTTGCCGCGCTGGATCAGGTCCAGCGGCAGGTGCTGGAGTTCACGGGTATCGACCTTCGCAGCCTCTTCCTGCATTGCCGAAACGCTGGCGCCGCCGAGCAGGGCGTCGAGTCCACGGCCTAGGCCTCTTTTCTTGGTCGCCATGAGTAGTCCTTATGCGGGGGCGCCACGCGCCGACTGGCGCTGGCGTCGCGACAGTTCACCGGCCAGGGCCAGATAGGCCAGAGCGCCCTTGGATTGCTTGTCGTAGACCAGCGCCGGCATGCCGTGGCTGGGGGCCTCGGCGAGCCGGACGTTGCGCGGGATAACGGTGTCGTAGAGTTTGTCGCCGAAATGCGCCTTGAGCTGTTCGGATACATCGTTGGTCAGACTGCTGCGCGGGTCGTACATGGTGCGCAGCAGGCCTTCGATCTTCAGGCTGGGGTTGAGCGCCTGGCCGATACGCTGGATCGAATTGACCAGATCGGTAAGCCCTTCGAGCGCGTAATACTCGCACTGCATGGGAATGATGACGCCGTCCGACGCAGCCAGTGCGTTGATGGTCAGCATCGACAGCGACGGCGGGCAATCGATGAGGATGTAGTCGTAGTTCTCCCGCACCGGTGCCAGTGCTTCACGCAGGCGTTTTTCCTTGGCCGGCAGATTCAGCAGGGCCACTTCCGCCGCGGTCAGGTCGCGATTGGCCGGCAGCAACTGATAGCCGCCATGCTCGGAGAACTGCATGGCATCCACCAGGCTGCATTCGCCGATCAGTACGTCGTAGATCGAGTACTCCAGCCCGAGCTTGTCCACACCGCTACCAGTGGTGGCGTTGCCCTGGGGGTCGAGATCGATCAGAAGCACGCGACGGCGCGTGGCAACCAGCGAAGCCGCAAGGTTGATGCAGGTGGTGGTCTTGGCGACACCGCCCTTCTGGTTGGCAATGGCGAAAACTTTAGCCATGGTCAGTGTCTGTCCGGGTCATGAAGTGCGGCGCAGTATCAGCAGATGGCGCTGGCCTTGGCAACCGGGAACCTTGAGTACGTGACAGGCATCGAGGCGGAAGTCGGCGGGCAGCCGTTGCAGTTCGTCGTCCGGCTGCACGCCCTTCATCGCCAACCAGCGCGTCTGGGTATTGCCCAGATGCCGCGTCCAGCTGGCGAAGTCCTCAAGGGAACTGAAGGCGCGCGAGGTGATGCCGTCGAAGGCTTCCGCCGGCTGGAACTGCTCGACGCGGCTATGCACGACTTCGAGGTTGGCCAGTTTCAGCTCCAGCTTCACCTGCGTCAGGAATCGCGTTTTTTTCCCATTGGAGTCCAGCAGCGTGAAGCTGCGATCAGGAAACATGATTGCCAGCGGCACGCCAGGCATGCCACCACCGCTGCCGACGTCCAGCCAGGTCTGTCCGGACTCGGCAACGAAGGACACCACGCTCAGGCTGTCGAGCAGGTGTCGCGAAACCATTTCGTCGGGATCGCGCACCGCGGTGAGGTTGTAGGCCTTGTTCCACTTGATCAGCAGTGCCAGGTAGGCCAGCAACTGCTGCTGTTGCCCTTCACTCAGCTCGACGCCGAGCGCCTGGGCGCCGCGCACGAGTTCGGCGGCATGGGATTCGCTGACCAGACTCATCAGGCGCTCTGCTCCAGCTGCTGGCCGGCATTGCGCTTCTTCAGATGAATCATCAGCAGCGACACCGCAGCGGGAGTGACTCCCGGAATACGCGAGGCCTGCCCGAGCGTCTCAGGCCTTGCCTGACCGAGCTTGTGCTGAATCTCCTTCGACAAGCCCGGAATCGTCGTGTAGTCGAGATTCTCCGGCAAGGCGATGTTTTCGCTGGCACGCAGTCGTTCGATCTCGTCCTGCTGCCGTTCGATGTAGCCGGCGTACTTGGTCTTGATCTCGACCTGCTCGGCGACCTGAGGATCCTGCGCACCGTCACCGGTCAGTTCGATCAGGCTCTGGTAATCGATTTCCGGGCGGGCCAGTAGATTGAGCAGGTTGTACTCGCGAGCCAGCGGGCTGCCGAAGCGCTCGGCGATGGCATCGCCCTGTGGTGTGCCGGGACGAACCCAGCAACTCTTCAGGCGCTGCTCCTCAAGCTCGATACCTTCGCGCTTGTCGCAGAACGCAGCCCAGCGGGCATCGTCCACCAGCCCCAGTTCGCGGCCCTTCTCGGTCAGACGAAGATCGGCATTGTCCTCGCGCAGGATCAGCCGGTATTCGGCACGCGAGGTGAACATCCGATAGGGCTCCTGGGTACCGAGGGTAATCAGGTCATCGACCAGCACGCCTAGGTAGGCCTCATCGCGACGCGGACACCAGCTGTCCTTGCCCTGCGCCCGCAGCGCAGCGTTGGTTCCGGCGAGCAGTCCCTGGGCACCAGCTTCTTCGTAACCGGTGGTGCCATTGATCTGGCCGGCGAAGAACAGCCCGCCGATTACCTTGGTCTCCAGGCTGTACTTGAGATCGCGCGGGTCGAAGTAGTCGTACTCGATGGCATAGCCCGGCCGCACGATGTGGGCGTTCTCCATGCCACGGATGCTCTGCACGATCTGCAGCTGCACATCGAACGGCAACGAGGTGGAGATGCCGTTGGGATACAGCTCATGAGTGGTCAGGCCTTCGGGCTCGAGGAAGACCTGATGGCTGTCCTTGTCGGCAAAACGATGGATCTTGTCTTCGATCGACGGGCAGTAGCGCGGGCCGACGCCCTCGATCACGCCGGAATACATCGGCGAACGATCGAGGTTGGCGGCAATGATTTCGTGCGTTCGCGCGTTGGTGTGAGTGATCCAGCAGCTGACCTGCGGCGGGTGTTGCTCACGATTGCCCATGAATGACATCACCGGCAGCGGTGTGTCGCCCGGTTGCTCGGTCATAAGAGAAAAATCCACCGAACGACCATCGATACGTGGCGGCGTACCGGTCTTCAGCCGACCGACGCGCAGCGGCAACTCGCGCAGCCGGTTAGCCAAGGCGATCGAAGGCGGATCGCCTGCGCGCCCGCCTGAATAGTTCTGCAGGCCAATGTGGATAAGTCCACCGAGGAAAGTCCCGGTGGTCAGCACCACGGAATCCGCGAGGAAACGCAGACCCATCTGGGTCACGACACCCCGGACCTGATCCTGCTCGACGATCAGGTCGTCCGCCGCCTGTTGAAATATCCACAGGTTCGGCTGGTTTTCCAGAGCGTCACGAATAGCAGCTTTGTAGAGCACGCGGTCAGCTTGCGCTCGGGTAGCTCGAACGGCTGGCCCCTTGCGGCTGTTGAGCACGCGAAACTGGATGCCACCCTTGTCGGTAGCCATCGCCATGGCCCCACCCAACGCATCGATTTCCTTGACCAGATGACTCTTGCCGATGCCACCGATGGCTGGGTTGCAGCTCATCTGGCCAAGGGTTTCCACATTGTGGCTGAGCAGCAGGGTCTTCACGCCCATGCGTGCCGCTGCAAGCGCAGCCTCGGTGCCGGCATGGCCGCCGCCGATAACGATCACGTCAAAACGGGAAGGGAAGTCCACCACGCACCTCGTGCCTGTTCAGATGGGAATTCGGGAAGCCGCGAAGTATAGGGATTTAGCCAGTGCTAAAGAAGGGCTCTGAGCAAAAAATGACCAACCATCTGGCGGAGGCGAGTCGGTGGATAAACATTAGAAATAGAGAAGAAATATATAAGAAGCTTATTTATGTGTTTATAAATGGTGAAGCTCATTTCTGTGGATAAGCACGTGGAGCCCTCGGCAGGCCTTCCTTGTGGCGAAGGATAAACCTGTGCTGCGGCTGGGCGCTGACGGTGTGAATACCGTCAGCATCCTGTGGATTAAAGTTAATCTTATGCACAGAGGGGTTTTTCACCAGCTTACGCCATGACTTTTCTACTGCCCTTAGGCGGCCTTTTCCACAGGGCTCATGGCGGGAATTTTCGGCAGCCGAATGCCATCGCCACGAATTTTCAGCGTAGCGTTGTGCATGAAAGGGGGCGGGCGTGGTTAGCGCCCGTGCAGTGTCATTTGCCGATGCAGAAGCTCGAGAAGATTCGCCCGAGCAGGTCGTCTGAGCTGAACGCGCCTGTGATCTCACCGAGTGCTTGTTGTGCCAGGCGCAGATCCTCTGCCAGCAGCTCACCGGCGCCGGCCAGCGTCAGTTGGGCATGGCCATGCTCCAGATACTGATCAGCCAGACGCAGTGCGTCCAGATGGCGACGTCGGGCGCTGAAGCTGCTTTCAGCGGTCTGCTCGTAGCCCATGCACTGCTTGAGGTGTTCGCGCAACAACTCGATACCTTCGCCGGATCGTGCGCACAGGCTCAGGGTTGCCTGTCCGTTGTCGTCGAAGCGAATCGAGATCGGCTCACCGCTCAGGTCAGCCTTGTTCCGAATCAGCGTCACCCGGTTCGGCGCAGGGTTGGATTCGAGAAACTCCGGCCAAAGGGCTAGTGGGTCCTGCGCCTCAGGCGCACTGGCATCGACCATCAGGAGTACCCTGTCCGCTTCGCCGATGGCGCTGAGCGCGCGCTGCACACCGATCCGCTCGACCTGATCTTCGGTATCGCGTAGGCCCGCGGTATCGACGACATGCAGCGGCATGCCGTCGATCAGGATGTGTTCGCGCAGGACATCGCGGGTGGTGCCGGCAATATCGGTGACAATGGCGGCCTCACGGCCCGCCAGTGCGTTGAGCAGACTGGACTTGCCGGCGTTGGGGCGCCCTGCGATCACCACGGTCATTCCGTCGCGCAGCAAGGCGCCCTGCCCGGCTTCGCGCAGCACTGTGGATAACTCGGCTTTCACGGCATCCAATTGTGCCAGGACATGCCCATCGGCGAGGAAGTCGATCTCTTCTTCGGGAAAATCGATCGCCGCTTCGACATAGATACGCAGCTGAATCAATCTTTCGGTCAACTGATGCACGCGGCGAGAGAATTCGCCCTGTAGCGAACGCACCGCATTGCGCGCGGCCTGCGCCGAACTCGCTTCGATAAGGTCGGCGATCGCCTCGGCCTGGGCAAGATCGAGCTTGTCGTTAAGGAATGCGCGTTCACTGAATTCGCCTGGCCGAGCCAGACGAACGCCGAGTTCGACGCAGCGCTGCAGCAGCATATCCATGACAACCGGGCCGCCATGCCCCTGCAGTTCGAGTACGTCCTCACCGGTGAACGAATGCGGTCCCGGAAAGAACAGTAGCAGGCCTTCGTCGATCACCTCGCCGTCGTCTGCGTGAAATGCACCGTAATGTGCATGCCGCGGCGTTGGCTCACGGCCGGTCAGGGTAATGGCGATAGCCTTGGACCGTGGCCCTGATACCCGAACGATGCCTACTCCTCCGCGCCCCGGCGCGGTAGCGACGGCGGCAATGGTGTCGCGAACTGGATTCATGCGGCCTCCTTTCTGGACGGCAGATAGCAGAACGCCCCAATCAAGGGGCGTTCTGCATTGGCGGTTGAGGCGTCAGGCGGGCTTCGCCGCGGCCTCGATCTTGCGGGTAATGTACCACTGCTGGGCGATGGACAGGACGTTGTTGACCACCCAGTACAGCACCAGACCGGCAGGGAACCAGAGGAAGAAGAAGGTGAAGATCACCGGCAGCAGCTTCATCACTCGCGCCTGCATCGGATCCGGCGGTGTCGGGTTCAGCTGCTGCTGGATGAACATGGTCACGCCCATGATGATCGGCAGGATGAAGAACGGGTCTTTGATCGAAAGGTCGGTGATCCAGAACATCCAGGGCGCCTGGCGCATCTCGACGCTTTCCAGCAGGACCCAGTACAGGGCCAGGAATACCGGCATCTGCACCAGGATCGGCAGGCAGCCGCCCAGCGGATTGATCTTTTCCTTCTTGTACAGCTCCATCATCGCCTGGGACATCTTCTGGCGGTCGTCGCCATGCTGTTCCTTCAGCGCCTGCATTTTCGGCGACACCGCGCGCATGCGCGCCATCGACCTGTAGCTCGCCGCGGAGAGCGGGAAGAAGGCGAGCTTGATGACGATGGTCAGAACGATGATCGACCAGCCCCAGTTGCCCAGCAGCGCGTGGATGTTTTCCAGCAGCCAGAAGATCGGCTGAGCGATGAACCAGAGGATGCCGTAGTCGACGGTCAGACGCAGACCGGGGGACAGTTCTTCCAGCTTGTCCTGGCTCTTCGGGCCGGCATACAGCGTGGCGCCTGTCTCGCCCTGTGCGCCGGCAGGTACGGTAACAGCGGGGCCGGTGAAGCCGATGATGTAGTTGCCCTGGCTATCCTTGCGCGTCTGCACCTGGTTGGTATCGTCCGGCTGAGGAATCCAGGCGGTGACGAAATAATGTTGCAGCCAGGCGATCCAGCCACCCTGCACGCTTTCACGCAGGTTGCTTTCATCCATGTCGCCCATGGAGACCTTACGATACGGCTCGTCCTTGGTCCACAGCGCAGCGCCAAGGTAGGTAGCGGTGCCAGTGGCGGTGCTTGAGGAGGGATCGCCGCTGTTGTCGCGCTTGAGCTGACCGAACAGGTAACCGGTCCAGGGTTGACCGCTCTGGTTGTCGATCAGGTAGTTCACCTTCAGCGCATAGTTACCGCGCTCGAGGGTGAAACGCTTGATGTAGTTGACGCCATCAGCATTGTATTTCAGATCGACGACCACCTGATCCTGACCTTCGGCCAGTTGGTACTCGCTTTTCTCACTGCTGTACTGAGGACGCCCGCTGGCCTTGTCCGGGCCGTCGCCGATCAGGCCGCTTTGTGCTTCATAGACTCGCTCACCACTACGCTCGAACAGTTGGAACGGCACATCGGGACGATCCTGACGACGCGGGTACTGCGGCAGATGCAGTTCGACGATGTCGCCACCGCGCGGATCGATGGCCACGTCAAGCACGTCGCTGCGCACACGAATCAGCTGGCTGCTCGGCGCATTAGCCGGCAGGGCGCTGGCCTGTTGCTGGCCGGCAACCGCGGGCACATCGCCAGCGGTGCTTTCGCTGTTGGCGGCGGGGCTATCCGGAAGAGCCGGTACGCCCGGCTGGCTTTGCGCGGTTTCGGTCGGCAGGGCAGCCTGACCGTAGTCCTGATTCCATTGAAGAACCATCAGGTAGGCAACGACTGCTAGAGCGACGAGCAGTATCGAGCGTTTGATATCCATGGTTACTCGGCCATCGGAGATGAATTGGAAGTGTTATGAGAAGGCACGGGATCGTAGCCACCGGGATTCCACGGATGGCAGCGCCCCAACCTGCGCAGGCTCAGCCAGCCGCCACGCAACAGGCCATAAGTTTCGATGGCCTCGAGTGCATAGCAGGAGCAGCTTGGATAGAAACGGCAGTGACTGGCCATCATCGGACTGATGGCGTACTGGTAGACCCTGATCGAAGCGATGGCCAATTTACGCATGGGTGCTGTTGGCGGCTCCAGGTTCGACGGAGGTCTTGGATGGGCTGCGTGACAGTCGCTTCCAGAGCTTGGCGAATTGCTTCGCCAGTTCGGGATTGTCCAGATCAGCCAATCCCTTGCGGGCGATGATCACGATGTCCCAGCCCACCAGATCCGACTGGTGATGGCGGAAGGTCTCACGTATCTGCCGCTTGATGCGGTTACGTTCGACCGAGAGCTTGACGCTTTTCTTGCCGATCACCAGCCCAAGGCGGGGGTGTTGCAGATCGTTCTCGCGTGCCAACAGCAGGACGTTCCTGCCAGGCACCTTACCGGAAGGGGAGTCGAAGACTGCCTTGAATTGGCGGGGAGTCAGCAGACGCTTTTCCCGGCCGAAGCCCCGACTCACTACCTGTTCCGATATCAGACGGTCAGACGCTTACGGCCTTTGGCGCGACGACGCGACAGAACCTGACGACCGTTCTTGGTGGCCATACGTGCACGGAAACCGTGAGTACGAGCGCGCTTGATGGTGCTGGGCTGGAAAGTGCGTTTCATGGTGCGTTTACCTGGTGATCCATTGCGGGCCGGAATGGCCCCCTTTTAAGAGACCGGCGATTGTAGAGAAGCTATCGAGCCAGGTCAATTTCCAACCAGCCCTGCATGGATGAAAAAAATAAGAAGAAAAGAAATATAAGCTCTTAAGATGTAATGCTTATATATGTGCAGCACCTTTTCTGTGGATAGATGGCTACAGACCTTAGGAGACGGGCGCTCCCGCGGATGCAAACTTGGTGCGAAAGCGGTGCTCACCCCGTGCAGAGGCTCTGCGCAAACTGGGGATTAAAACTCAAGATATCCACAGGCGGTGTTAATCAGTGCTTTTGAACAGGCTTGACCACTGCCCTCAGGGGTATTTATCAACAGACTTGGCGACAATGCTTTTCCATGCGTTGAGTGGTTGACCAGACCTAGGGTATTCCGTCCTGCGCTTCAGGTTTGTTGTGGATAACCTGAGGGCGTGCCGTTACAATGGCCGCCGTCTTACCTCGACTGAGTCGATAGGAGCTTCCGTGTCGGTGGAACTTTGGCAGCAGTGTGTTGAGCTTTTGCGCGATGAACTGCCTGCTCAGCAATTCAACACATGGATTCGTCCACTACAGGTGGAAGGCGATGGTGATGAGCTGCGCGTCTATGCGCCCAATCGCTTCGTGCTCGACTGGGTCAACGAAAAGTACCTTTCCCGATTGTTGGAACTGCTGTCGGAGCGTTCAAGCGGAATCGCTCCGGCGCTTTCTCTCCTTATAGGCAGTAAACGGACGTCATCCGCCGCTCTTCCTTCGGCTGCTGCTGCACGTGCTCAGCCACAGCAAATGGCAGTAAGCGCGCCTGCGCCGGCCATGCAGGCGCCACGCTTCGAGCCGTTGTCGGCTGACACCAGTGAACCCGAGCAGCCGCGTGTCGAGCGTGCCGTGCAGGTCGAGGGTGGGCTCAAGCACACCAGCTACCTGAACCGGACCTTTACCTTCGAAAACTTCGTCGAGGGCAAGTCCAACCAGTTGGCACGAGCCGCTGCCTGGCAGGTTGCCGACAATCCCAAGCATGGCTACAACCCGCTTTTTCTGTACGGCGGTGTTGGCCTGGGTAAGACTCACCTGATGCATGCAGTGGGTAATCACCTGCTGAAGAAGAACCCCAACGCCAAAGTGGTTTACCTGCACTCCGAGCGCTTCGTGGCCGATATGGTCAAGGCACTGCAGCTCAATGCCATCAACGAGTTCAAGCGCTTCTATCGCTCGGTCGATGCGCTGCTGATCGACGATATCCAGTTCTTCGCCAAAAAAGAGCGTTCGCAAGAAGAGTTCTTTCACACCTTCAACGCGCTGCTCGAAGGTGGCCAGCAGGTCATTCTCACTAGTGACCGCTATCCCAAGGAAATCGACGGCCTTGAGGAACGTCTGAAATCGCGTTTTGGCTGGGGTCTGACCGTTGCCGTCGAGCCGCCCGAGCTTGAGACTCGTGTAGCGATCCTGATGAAGAAGGCGGACCAGGCGAAGGTGGACCTGCCCCACGACGCGGCTTTCTTCATTGCCCAGCGGATCCGTTCGAACGTCCGTGAACTCGAAGGAGCGCTGAAGCGGGTCATCGCCCATGCTCACTTCATGGGGCGCGATATCACGATCGAACTGATTCGCGAATCGCTGAAGGACTTGCTGGCGTTGCAGGATAAACTGGTCAGCGTCGACAATATCCAGCGCACCGTGGCCGAATACTACAAGATCAAGATATCCGACTTGCTCTCGAAGCGGCGATCGCGATCGGTCGCCCGACCGCGGCAGGTGGCCATGGCCCTGTCCAAGGAGCTGACCAACCACAGCCTCCCTGAGATCGGCGACGCGTTCGGTGGGCGGGATCACACCACGGTTCTGCATGCTTGCCGTAAGATCGCCGAACTACGGGAAACTGACGCGGATATACGTGAAGATTACAAGAATTTGCTGCGAACTTTGACAACCTGAGTGCGACCTAATCTATAGGCAAGGGACCAGACCATGCATTTCTCCATTCAGCGCGAAGCCCTGTTGAAACCCCTGCAGCTGGTTGCTGGCGTCGTTGAGCGCCGTCAGACCTTGCCGGTGCTGTCCAACGTACTGCTTGTGGTGCAAGGACAGCAATTGTCGCTGACCGGTACCGATCTCGAAGTCGAACTGGTCGGCCGTGTTGTCCTTGAAGAGGCCGCCGAGCCAGGCGAGATCACCGTTCCGGCGCGCAAACTCATGGACATTTGCAAGAGCCTGCCGAGCGATGCGCTGATCAATATCCGTCTCGATGATCAGAAGGTTGTTATCAAGTCCGGCCGCAGCCGCTTTACCCTTTCAACTTTGCCGGCCAATGACTTCCCTACGGTTGAAGAAGGCCCAGGTTCGCTTTCCTTCACCGTCGAACAGGGCAAGCTGCGCAAGCTGATCGAGCGCAGCAGCTTTGCCATGGCGCAGCAGGACGTTCGCTACTACCTCAACGGTATGCTCATCGAAGTTTCAAGCGGAATGCTGCGCGCGGTAGCGACGGACGGCCACCGCCTGGCGATGTGCTCGATGCAGGCGGGGATCGAGCAACCCGATCGGCATCAGGTCATCGTGCCGCGTAAGGGTATCCTCGAGCTCGCGCGGCTGCTCAACGATCAGGACGCCGAGGTCAGCATCGTTCTGGGCCAGCACCATATTCGCGCCACCACTGGCGAGTTCACCTTCACCTCCAAGCTGGTGGACGGCAAGTTCCCGGACTATGAGCGCGTACTGCCGCGTGGTGGCGACAAGCTTGTGGTAGGAGATCGTCAGTTGCTGCGTGAAGCGTTCAGTCGCACGGCGATTCTCTCCAACGAAAAGTACCGCGGCATTCGTCTGCAGCTGGAAAGTGGGCTATTGAAGATTCAGGCGAACAACCCCGAACAGGAAGAAGCTGAGGAAGAGGTTGCGGTCGACTACAACGGCAGTTCGTTGGAGATCGGTTTCAACGTCAGCTATCTGCTCGATGTGCTGGGCGTGATGACCACCGAACAGGTGCGTCTGATTCTGTCTGACGCGAACAGCAGTGCTCTGGTTCAGGAATTCGATAACGACGATTCCGCATATGTCGTGATGCCGATGCGTCTGTAAACCAGCTTCATGTCCCTCAGTCGTCTTTCCGTCACCGGGGTCCGCAATCTGCACCCGGTGACGTTATCTCCCTCCTCTCGAATCAACATCCTGTTCGGCGATAACGGTAGCGGAAAAACCAGCCTGCTCGAAGCCATTCACCTGCTCGGGCTGGCGCGCTCGTTTCGTAGCATTCGGCTGAACCCCGTCATCACCTATGAACAATCAGCGTGCACCGTTTTTGGTCAAGTTGAACTGCCAGATCAGCACAGTCGTGCGTTGGGGGTTTCCCGGGATCGTAGCGGTGATGTCCGGATCCGTATCGATGGGCAAGGGGTCAGGTCAGCCGCGGAGCTTGCCGATACGCTGCCTTTGCAACTGATCAATCCGGATAGTTTTCGCCTTCTCGAAGGCGCACCGAAATTACGTAGGCAGTTTCTTGATTGGGGCGTGTTCCACGTGGAACATCGGTTCATGCCAGCCTGGCTGCGCATGCAGCAGGCACTCCGGCAACGGAACTCGTGGCTGCGGCATGGTACACTGGACGGCGCTTCGGATGCGGCCTGGAGCCGAGAACTGACACTGGCCAGCGATGAAATTGACGGATATCGACGGGCCTATATTCAGGCACTTAAACCCGTATTTGAATCGACCCTCGCGGCCTTGCTCGACTTGGACGGCCTGAAGCTGAGTTATTACAGGGGATGGGATAAAGACCGCTCCTTGGCTGATGTGCTGGCGTCTTCGCTGGAACGGGATAGGTCGTTAGGGCACACCCAATCCGGGCCGCAGCGTGCGGATCTGCGATTGAAGGTTGGCAATCACAACGCGGCTGAAGTGCTATCGCGCGGCCAGCAGAAATTGGTGGTGTGTGCATTGCGTATTGCTCAGGGCCATCTGGTTAGCGAAACCAAGCGCGGTCAGTGCATCTATCTTGTCGACGACCTGCCGTCAGAACTGGACGCCCAACATAGGTTGGCGCTGTGCAAGTTGCTTGAGCAACTTAACTGTCAGGTGTTTATCACCTGCGTAGATTCATCCATTTTGCAAGAAGGCTGGCATGAACAGACGCCAGTCTCAATGTTTCACGTGGAACATGGGCAAATTACCCAGATCCACGGCCCCTCGGGAGTGAAGGCATGAGCGAAAACCACACGTACGATTCGTCGAGCATCAAGGTACTCAAAGGCCTTGATGCAGTGCGCAAGCGCCCTGGCATGTACATCGGCGATACCGACGACGGCACAGGTTTGCATCACATGGTCTTCGAGGTCGTCGATAACTCGATCGACGAAGCGCTGGCCGGGCATTGCAGCGACATCTCCATCACCATCCATACCGATGAATCCATCACCGTTCGCGACAACGGTCGCGGCATTCCGGTGGATATCCATGAGGAAGGTGTTTCGGCGGCAGAGGTCATCATGACCGTGCTGCACGCCGGCGGTAAGTTCGATGACAACTCCTACAAGGTATCCGGTGGACTCCACGGCGTAGGTGTTTCGGTGGTCAATGCGCTGTCCGAGGAGTTGATGCTGACCATCCGCCGCGAGGGCAAGGTCTGGGAACAGCTCTACCGTCATGGCGTGCCCCAGGCACCTCTGGCTCCGGTAGGTGAAACTGATACCTCGGGTACACAGATTCACTTCAAGCCGTCGTCCGAGACCTTCCAGAACATCCATTTCAGCTGGGATATTCTAGCCAAGCGTCTGCGCGAACTGTCATTCCTGAACTCGGGGGTCGGTATCGTCCTGCGGGACGAGCGTACCGCCAAGGAAGAGCTGTTCAAGTACGAGGGCGGTCTGAGCGCGTTCGTTGCTTACCTGAACACAAACAAAACCCCCGTCAACGAGGTATTCCACTTCAACGTTCAGCGTGACGACGGCGTTGGTGTCGAGGTGGCGCTGCAGTGGAACGACAGCTTTAACGAGAATATTCTCTGCTTTACCAACAATATTCCCCAGCGTGACGGTGGTACTCACCTGGCCGGCTTCCGCTCCGCGCTGACGCGAAACCTGAATTCCTACATCGAGCAGGAAGGTCTGGCCAAGAAGCACAAGATCGCCACTACCGGCGACGATGCCCGCGAAGGCCTGACTGCGATCATTTCGGTGAAGGTTCCGGATCCTAAGTTCAGCTCGCAGACCAAGGACAAACTGGTTTCCTCGGAAGTGAAAACGGCCGTGGAACAGGAGATGGGCAAGTACTTTGGTGATTTCCTCCTCGAGCATCCGGGCGAGGCCAAGGCCGTGGTCGGCAAGATGATTGATGCCGCCCGTGCTCGCGAGGCTGCGCGCAAGGCTCGGGAAATGACCCGTCGTAAAGGCGCTCTGGATATCGCCGGCCTGCCGGGCAAACTTGCTGACTGCCAGGAAAAGGATCCCGCGCTTTCCGAACTCTACATAGTGGAGGGTGATTCTGCGGGTGGCTCGGCCAAGCAAGGTCGTAACCGCAAGACTCAAGCAATTTTGCCGCTCAAGGGCAAGATCCTTAACGTCGAGAAGGCGCGTTTCGACAAGATGATCTCATCCCAGGAAGTGGGCACCCTGATTACTGCTCTGGGCTGTGGTATCGGGCGTGAAGAGTACAACATCGACAAGCTGCGCTATCACAACATCATCATCATGACCGACGCCGACGTCGACGGTTCGCACATCCGGACGCTGCTGTTGACCTTCTTCTTCCGTCAGCTGCCTGAGCTGATCGAGCGCGGCTATGTATATATCGCCCAGCCGCCGCTCTATAAGGTCAAGCGTGGCAAGCAGGAGCAGTACATCAAGGACGACGAGGCGATGGAGGAATACCTCACCCAGTCGGCCCTGGAAGACGCCAGCCTGCACGTCAATGAGCATGCCCCAGGCCTTTCTGGTGGAGCGCTGGAGAAGCTGGTCAACGATTACCGTACGGTGATGAAAACTCTGCAGCGCCTATCGCGTCTGTATCCGTTGGAGTTGACTGAACACTTCATCTACCTGCCGCGTGTTTCAGTAGAGCAGTTGGCCGATCACACCGCGATGCAGGCCTGGCTGGAGCAGTACAGCGCGCAACTCAAGGTCGGTGAACGCTCCGGTTTGATCTACAACGTCAGCTTGCGTGAAGACAAAGAGCGCCACCTGTGGCTACCGGAAGTCGAGATTAGCTCCCACGGCCTGGCCAGCTACATCACCTTCAACCGTGATTTCTTCGCCAGCAACGATTACCGGACGGTAACTGCTCTCGGTGAGAAGCTGAACAGCCTGCTCGAAGAGGGAGCCTATGTTCAGCGCGGTGAGCGCAAAAAGCAGGTATCCACCTTCAAGCAAGCGCTGGAATGGTTGATGACCGAAGGCACGCGCCGCCACAGCGTTCAGCGATACAAGGGACTGGGCGAGATGAACCCGGATCAACTGTGGGAAACCACCATGGATCCAAACGTACGGCGCATGTTGAAAGTGACGATCGAAGATGCCATTGGTGCAGATCAGATCTTCAATACCCTGATGGGCGATGCAGTTGAACCGCGCCGCGACTTCATCGAAACCAACGCTCTGGCAGTGTCTAATCTGGACTTCTGATCCGCTGGAGGTCGTTGAAGTTAATAGGCACTTTCTCCAAAGTTAGCCGACATCTGCAAAGTTAACCGGCAACGGATTGTTGACCTGAAACCCCGCAGTCTCTGGGCTTGCGGGGTTTTTATTTGTGAATATGCAAGTGGCATAGGTGTAGGTAAGGGAGGAAGAGCGGGTATTTGGTGTGCCAGCTTTGCACCATTCGCATTGTTAACCCTGTTAGTTTTTGGCGCTGATCGAAAATATATCCAGTAAAGGCCCTTGTGCGGCGAGCACAACTGGCCACCCAGGATTGGCGTGGAAGCACTCCACTGTGCGGAACGACAGGCGCACCTCAGCTGCTTCTCCACCGACTGATTCGGCACCGAGTAGTAATGGCCGTCGACCTCAAAGTGGTAGTCGATGTGCGCTCGGGCCTTTTCCCCACGGTATAGACATAGGGCTGCTCCGGTAGCGGATGCAGTACCGGGATATCCAGGGCCTCGAAAGCCGAATACCGGGTTCCTGGTAGTTTGCGAAACGGTCGCCGATTGAGCTGCTCAAGCTGGCCGAGATGGCGCTGCTGAGTTCGTCCAGGGAGAATAATTGGCGGTTGCGCAGGACAGCGAGTATCCAGTGCTAAACCACCTGAACACTGACCTCTGCTATGGCCTTGTCGAGTGGTTTAACGCTCTACCCGCCGACCTCTTCGCTTCGAAAAATAGGCCGATGGTAGGAAGAGTCCTGCGTAGCTGCCTGTCTGAAAAGTCTTCGAATGGCTGTGGATTGGGTGTCCGAGTCGGCGTGGAATCCACAGATTGGTGAATAAAAGCTTTGTCGCCCGTCGAAACCTAGCTAGAGCTAAGAACTAGCTGGTTCTGAAAAATATCGTTAAACACTAGAAATGTGAATCGCCCCGGATTTCTTAGACACTTTCCAGGCTCAGTAAATGTCGCTTCTCAAACTCTACCGGTGACAGCTGGTTGTTGAAACCGTGTCGGCGTTTTGGGTTGTAAAACATCTCGATGTAGTCGAACACATCAGCGCGTGCGTCTTGCCTGGTGCTATAGATTTTTCGCCTGATCCGTTCCCGCTTCAGCAGCTGGAAAAAGCTTTCCGCTACTGCGTTGTCATGGCAATTGCCGCGCCGACTCATACTGCCAAGTAAGTTGTTGGCTTTCAGGAAGCTCTGCCAGTCGCCGCTGCTGAACTGGCTCCCCTGATCTGAGTGAATCATCACCTCCTGCTTTGGCTTACGCCGCCAAACTGCCATCAGCAACGCATCAATAGCCAGATCGCTGGTCATCTGCGGTTTCATTGACCAACCGATTACCTGTCGCGAGAACAGATCGAGCACCACCGCCAAATACAACCAGCCCTCATAGGTGCGGATGTAGGTGATGTCCGTTACCCAGACCTTGTTGGGTTCGGTGACATTGAATCGGCGCTCCAGATGATTCGGTGAGGCCGCTGGAGGCTTACCACCATAGCGGCCCGGTCGACGACGATACCCTGTCTGTGAGCGCAGCCCTTCCAAGCGCATCAGTCGAGCAACACGATGTTTGCCGCATGCTTCTCCAAGCTCACGCAGGTCGTCGTGGATTTTGCGGTAGCCGTACACACCGCCGCTCTCTAGCCACGCGTGCTTGATCAGTCCAAGCAGGCGTTGATCATCCTTGGCTCGTGCCGACTTCGGTTCAGCCAGCCACGCGTAGTAACCGCTGGCATGTACTTTCAGCGTTAGGCACAGGCGGCGAACCGAATAGTCAGCGGATAGCCGGTTGATGAAAGCGTACTTCAGCCGCACTCCTTGGCAAAGTACGCGGCGGCCTTTTTTAGGATGTCTCGCTCTTCAGTCACGCGCTTGAGTTCAGCACGCAGACGGCGTAGTTCAGCGTGTTGATCGTCCTCTTGCGCGCGCTGCTCTTGAGGCTTGCTGTAGCGTTTAACCCAGGCATACAGGCTGTGGGTCGACATGCCCAAACGAGCAGCGACCTCAGCCACTGGCAGACCTCGTTCGGTCACCTGTTTGACTGCTTCGATTTTGAATTCTTCGGGATAACGCGGGTTGCTCATGGCACCTCCTAATAGGCCATATTATGAGGTCTGGAGGTGTCTACGAAACTAGGGGCGATTCAGGCTTCTCTAGCGACAGTGGGTAGTCGGATTGGTAATCAGGCATCGTTCGATGCCCGGAACTACGGCTATCCAAGGCTGGTAGACCTTTTTGCGGCCATCGATCTTTTCGAGATGAAGCGAGTCAACCATCACCCTCAGATTCGGTACAAGAGACGATTTGTCACTTCAGTGGCCTGACCTATTGGCTGAGGCCACTTCAGCTTGAATCGCTGAGCGCTGTAGATGATTCGAGAGCCAGGGATACAGCTAGCCGTATCAGTCATCCATAGTCAGGTGCCTGGGCATGCCTCAAGCTTTAGCGGCGTGCGACTGTCCCATCTTTGGGGTGAAGGCCAAGGGACGATAGGCCTGAAGCCCTCGACGGACGGGGCTTCCATCAATTTGCCGTCCTCCCTAAGCTGAGTTTCATTGACACGGTGTCAATCCATACCGACCCGCGCCAGGTGGCGGTTACCTTGGTTTGTAGTGCTCTCCTGTGAGGGCTTACGGAAAATGCCATTTATTCCGGTCATTTCGACGAAAAATGCCACTTTATCTGGCTCAATCATGCCAATAATCGTGCCCATTTCGCGCGTAAGTCATTGATTTTACTGTGTGGTGAATGACAGGTTTGTTGCCCGTCGACATTCGCCGCCGTTCCAGACCAAGGCAACAAAACACAACCCCGACTCACAAGGTCGGGGTTTTTGTTTTTAGGGATAGGTTGTCTAAATCGAACTGACTGTTTTAATCAATTTCGAAATAGACCCCTTCCGGCGTAAGGTTGCCTCATTCGAGGTTCATCACCTTACCGAGCCCTCCGGGCCACCATAGTTCACGAGGACAGTTGCCAATGTTGGACACCAATCTCAAGACCCAGTTGAAAGCCTACCTGGAGAAGGTCACCCAGCCCTTCGAGATCGTCGCGTCCCTCGATGACGGCGAGAAATCCCGGGAAATGCTGAGCCTGCTGCAGGACATCGCCGGCCTCAGCGACAAGATCACCCTCAAGACCGACGGTGACGATGCACGCAAGCCGTCGTTCTCGCTCAATCGCATCGGCGGCAACATCAGCCTGCGTTTTGCCGGCATCCCCATGGGCCACGAATTCACCTCGCTGGTGCTGGCCCTGCTGCAGGTCGGCGGCCACCCGTCGAAGACGGCGCCGGAGGTGATCGAGCAGATCAAGGCGCTGGATGGCGACTACAGCTTCGAAACCTACTTCTCGCTGTCTTGCCAGAACTGCCCGGACGTGGTCCAGGCGCTGAACCTGATGGCCGTGCTCAACCCGAACATCAAGCACGTCGCCATCGACGGCGCACTGTTCCAGGACGAAGTCGAAGCCCGTCAGATCATGTCGGTGCCGAGCATCTACCTCAACGGCGAGCTGTTCACCCAGGGTCGCATGAGTGAGGAAGAGATCCTCGCCAAGCTCGATACCGGCTCCAGCGCCCGTGACGCCGAGAAGCTCAAGGCCAAGGACGCCTTCGACGTGTTGGTGGTCGGCGGTGGCCCGGCCGGCGCCGCAGCGGCCATCTACGCGGCGCGCAAGGGCATCCGCACCGGTGTCGCCGCCGAGCGCTTCGGCGGTCAGGTGCTCGACACCATGGCCATCGAGAACTTCATCTCGGTGAAGGAAACCGAAGGCCCGAAACTGGCCCGCGCGCTGGAAGAGCACGTGCGCGAGTACGAGGTCGACATCATGAACCTGCAGCGCGCCAGCCAGCTGATCCCGGCCGGCGACGACGGCCTGCATCGCGTGCAGTTCGAGAACGGCGGCGAGCTCAAGGCCAAGACCCTGATCCTCGCCACCGGCGCGCGCTGGCGCGAAATGAACGTGCCCGGCGAGCAGGAATACCGCGGCCGTGGCGTCGCCTACTGCCCGCACTGCGACGGCCCGCTGTTCAAGGGCAAGCGCGTGGCAGTGATCGGTGGCGGTAACTCCGGCGTGGAAGCGGCCATCGACCTGGCCGGCATCGTCGCTCACGTGACCCTGCTCGAGTTCGGCGAGGAACTGCGTGCCGACGCGGTGCTGCAGCGCAAGCTCAACAGCCTGCCCAACGTCCGCGTGCTGAAGATGGCGCAGACCACCGAGGTCAAGGGCGACGGCCAAAAGGTCACCGGCCTGGTCTACAAGGACCGCACTAACGACGAGCTGCACAACGTCGAGCTGGAAGGCATCTTCGTGCAGATCGGCCTGCTGCCCAACAGCGAATGGCTCAAGGGCACCCTGGAGCTGTCACGCTTCGGCGAGATCATCGTCGACGCCAAGGGCCAGACCAGCATCCCCGGTGTGTTTGCTGCCGGCGACGTGACCACGGTGCCGTACAAGCAGATCGTGATCGCCGTCGGCGAAGGCGCCAAGGCCTCGCTGAGCGCCTTCGATCACCTGATCCGGTCGTCCGCGCCGGCCTGAATCGAAGCGCAATAAAGAAGGGGAGCAGCCGCGAGGTTGCTCCCCTTTTTCATTGCGTGCCGTTTGCTAGGCGAGCGTCGGACTGTGAAGCACGCAGCGATTGCGCCCTTCGTGTTTTGCCTGATACAGCGCCTGATCGGCTTGTTGCAGCAGACGTTCGTAATCCGGATGGCCGTCATGCACTGCCATACCGATGCTGACGGTGACCTGCAGAACTGCTCCATTGGATAGACGGAACTGCTCACGGGCGATGCGCTCGCGCAACTTCTCTGCCGCGGCAAACGCCTTGTTGGCATCTATGTCCACTAGTACCAGCAGGAACTCTTCGCCGCCCAGGCGGAACGCATAGTCGCCACCGCGGGTGTTGCTGGCCAGCAGCGCACCGACCTGCTGCAGAATCTGGTCACCGCCGTCATGGCCATGGGTGTCGTTGATGCGCTTGAAGTGGTCGACATCGATGGCGAGCACGCCGAAGGTGTTGTTCGACTGGCGCGCGTAAAGCACTTCCTTGGCCATCACCACCGGCAGGAACTTGCGGTTGAGTAGCCGCGTCAGCACGTCTCGGCCGGCCTCCAGGTCGTTGGCCTGTTCGAACAGGCTGTCGAGCAAAAACTTGATCGAGCGGGTCTGTTCGCGGATCTGATGCAGCTTGCCCAGCCGCGCACTGGCGTCCTGCAGCCCGCCAATGGCTTTGAGCTCCTGATCGATGCGCTCGATATAGTCGAGGATACTGGCGCTTTCCGGCGAACCCTGGAACGCGTGGGAGGCCTTGTGGCGGAACCACAGGCCGAACTCGGAACCCGCCAGTTGCGGCAGCGCGCCGGTCAGGTTGCCGATCGCCAGGTCGAACATCAGCTGATTCTCCCAATCGAGCAGTGCCGCGCGCTGTCGCTCTTTTTCGACGCCGATGTTCTGCGAGACGGAGAACAGCCGATAGGCCTCCTCGGCGCGGGAGTTGCGATCGTGAGACTGGGAATAGGCGAAGCAGATGATCTCCACCGCCAGGTCGATCAGGTCGGAACCCATGCGTGCCGCTTTGCGTCGCACTGGCTCGGCGAGATCGCGCTGTTCCAGCAACTGGCGCAGGCGGCCCTTGAGCGAGCGGGAGCCGCGCAGCACCAGGCTGACCGGAATCTCGATGCGGGCGTGGATGTCGCCGACCTTGCGCTGCAGGTCTATGACGGCGTCGAGGTCGCTATGGGCCGTCGACGAACATACCGTGACGATCCACTTCTGCATCGATTTGCCGAGGCGGTTCTTCACCTGATCGTGGGACAGGAAGCTGGCCGAATGGGGATCGGCAAGCATCTGGGAATAGAAATGCTCGGCCAGCTCGGCGCTCTTTTCTTCGGCAACGGCCTGCAGTGCGATAGCCGCTTCGGCAGGATAGCCGTCCAGCAGGCGCAGCCATTCGGCGACCAGCTGGTGGTTGGGTATTTGCTGCATAGGGGACTCGTGAAGCTGAGGCGCGCGTCCCTGCCCTGCCTCAGCGTAGTGATCAGAGGGTCGGGCGACCCTGAGCTTCGAGCTGGCTGACTTGCGCGTTGATCCAATCTTCGGCGCGTTGATTGAGCTCGGCGATGGCCCGCGGGCTTTCGCTGTCGGCGAACATGGCCGGGCCGATCACCACCTGGATAGTGCCGGGACGCTTGCCCCAACCGGCCTTCGGCCAGAACATGCCGGCGTTGTGCGCGATGGGCAGCACTGGCAGACCGGCGTTGACTGCCAGGGCCGCGCCGCTGCGGGAGAACTTGCCCTGCTCACCCACTGGTACGCGGGTGCCTTCCGGGAATATCAGCACCCAGGCGCCCTGCTCCAGACGCTCGTGACCCTGCTTGGCGACCTGGCGCAGCGCCGCCTTGGGGTTGTCGCGATCAATGGCGATCGGCTTGAGCAGCATGACCCCCCAGCCGAAGAACGGCACCCGCAACAACTCACGCTTGAGCACCTGAGTCAGCGGCTCGAAATAGGCCGAGAGAAAGAAGGTTTCCCAGGTGCTCTGGTGCTTGGCCAGGATCACGCAGGGACGCGCCGGCACATTCTCGGCGCCATGCACCTCGTAGCGCAGGCCAACCAGCGTCTTGCCCAACCACACGGCGCAGCGACACCAGTTCTGTACCACGAAGCGATAGCGCGCGCGGAACGCCATGAACGGGGCGAACACCAGGCTCACCAGGCACCAGGCGAACGCGGTGAACGCCAGCATGAAGTAGAACAGGGCGATACGAACGGGTAACAGGAGGCTCATCGAGAACTCTCGAGTAGATGATCGACAACAGCGGCAAGGTCATCGAAGACCCGAGTGCCCGGCGGCAGAGTACCCTCCAGGGTGCGCAGGCCTTTGCCGGTCCTGACCAGATAAGGCACGCCGCCGAGCAGCATGCCGGCGTGTAGATCGCGGTGACTGTCGCCTACCACCGGTACGCCCTTCAGGTCCGCCAGGCCGAAATGCTCGGCGATGCTGCGGAACATTCCAGGCTTCGGCTTGCGGCAGTTGCAGCCGTCGTCCGGGCCGTGCGGGCAGTGCACGATCAGGTCGATACGTCCGCCCTGCTCCATCACCAGCTGCTGCATCTTGAAATGCATGTCACCGAGGGTGCTGAGGTCGAACTTGCCGCGCGCGACACCGGACTGGTTGGTGGCAACCGCCACCGTCCAGCCGGCTTTGCACAGCCGCGCGATGGCTTCCAGCGACCCGGGAATGGGGATCCACTCCTCCAGCGACTTCACGTACTCGTCGGAGTCCTCGTTGATTACCCCATCGCGGTCCAGCACGATCAGCTTCACGGGCTTAGCCAAGTGCGGAAATATCGGCAACGCCAAGGAACAGTCCTCTCAGCCGGGCCAGCAAGGCATAACGATTGGCACGTACCGAAGCGTCTTCGGCATTTACCAGCACCGCCTCGAAGAAGGCATCCACCGGGCCACGCAGGTGCGCCAAACGCTCCAGCGCCTCGCGGTACTGACGCGCGGCGGCCAACGGTTGTACCGCCTGCTCGGCCTGCTGAATCGCCGAGTACAGCGAGAACTCGGTGGCGTTGTCGAACCAGCGTGGCTCTACCGCTTCCGGCAGCTTCGCATCGAACTTGCTCAGCAGGTTGGAGACACGCTTGTTGGCGGCAGCCAGGGACGCCGCTTCCGGCAATGTGCGGAACGCCTGCACGGCCTGCACGCGCTGGTCGAAGTCCAGCGCCGAACCAGGCTGCACGGCACGCACCGAGAGGTAGGCAGCGACGTCGACGCCTTCGTCCTCGTAGCGCGCACGCAGGCGATCGAAGATGAACTCCAGGACCTGATCGGCGAGGCCGGCCGACTTGACCTGCGTACCGAACTGGTCGATGGCGAAGTTCACTGCCTCGACCAGATTCAGGTCCAGCTGCTTCTCGATGAGGATGCGCAGCACGCCAAGGGCGGCGCGGCGCAGGGCGTAGGGGTCCTTGGAGCCGGTCGGCAGCATGCCGATGCCGAAGATCCCGACCAGGGTATCGAGCTTGTCCGCCACGGCCACAGCTGCGCCAGTGAGTGTGCTCGGCAGCTCGCCGCCGGCACCGCGCGGCATGTACTGCTCGTTCAGCGCCAGCGCCACGTCTTCCGGCTCGCCGTCGTTGAGCGCGTAGTAGTAACCGGCAACGCCCTGCATTTCCGGAAACTCGCCAACCATCTCGGTGGCCAGGTCGGCCTTGCTCAGCAGGCCGGCACGCATGGCGCGCGCCTTGTCGCCGCCGGTGCGCTCGGCGATCAGCCCGGCCAGACGCGAGACACGCTCGGCTTTGTCGTACACGGTGCCGAGCTGGGCCTGGAACACCACGTTCTTCAGACGATCGTTGAAGCGTTCCAGCGGCTGCTTCTTGTCCTGCTTGAAGAAGAACTCGGCGTCGGTCAGACGCGGACGCACGACCTTCTCGTTGCCGGAGACGATCTGCGCCGGGTCCTTCGATTCGATATTGGCCACGGTGATGAAGCGTGGCAGCAGTTTGCCGTTGGTATCCAGCAGGCAGAAATACTTTTGGTTGTCCTGCATGGTGGAGATGAGCGCCTCCTGCGGCACCTCGAGGAAACGCTCCTCGAACGAGCAGACCAGCGGCACCGGCCACTCCACCAGGGCGGTGACCTCATCGAGCAGCGCCGGCGGCACGATGGCCGTACCGTTCTGCTCGGCAGCCAGCTGCTCGACGCGCTTGGCGATCAGCTCGCGGCGCTCGGCGAAGTCGGCGATCACATGGGCGCCACGCAGGTCTTCCAGATAGCTGGAAGGCTTGGAAATATGCACCTGGCCCGGGCTGTGGAAGCGGTGGCCGCGGGATTCGCGCCCGGCACGCTGGGCGAGTATCTCGCAATCGATCACATGCTCGCCGAAGAGCATCACCAGCCACTGGGTCGGACGGACGAATTCTTCCTTGCGTGCGGCCCAGCGCATGCGCTTCGGGATCGGCAGATCGTTCAGCGAGGCCTCGACGATGCCTGGCAGCAGCTGGGTGGCCGGCTGGCCCTCGATGGTACGGCTGAACTTGAGCTTCGGCCCGCTGCGATCGATCTCGGCAAGGTCGACGCCACACTTGCGGGCAAAGCCCAGGGCAGCTTGAGTCGGCTCACCGTCGGCGTCGAAGGCGGCCTGCATCGGTGGGCCGTCGAGGTTGATGCTGCGATCAGGCTGCTGAGTCGCCAGCTGCTCGACCAGCACCGCCAGGCGGCGCGGCGCGGCGTAGGCCTGTGCTTTCACGAAGTCCAGGCCGGCGTCCTTCAAGCCCTTCTCGATACCGGTGCAGAAAGCTTCGGCCAGCTTGGCGAGCGCCTTCGGTGGCAGTTCTTCGGTACCCAGTTCGACGAGAAAATCCAGTGCACTCATTCTGCAGCCTCCAGCTTGGCCAGCACTTCGTCACGCAGTTCGGGGGTGGCCATGGGGAAGCCGAGTTTGGCCCGGGCCAGCAGGTAGCTCTGGGCGATCGAGCGGGCCAGGCTGCGCACGCGCAGGATGTACTGTTGGCGCGCGGTGACCGAAATGGCACGGCGGGCATCGAGCAGGTTGAAGGTGTGCGACGCCTTGACCACCATTTCGTAGGCCGGCAGCGGCAGCTCGGCAGCCATCAAACGGTTGGCCTCGCTCTCGTAGAAATCGAAGAGTTCGAACAGCTTCGGCACGTTGGCGTGCTCGAAGTTGTAGGTCGACTGCTCCACCTCGTTCTGGTGGAACACATCGCCGTAGGTCACGGTGCCGAACGGACCATCGGCCCAGATCAGGTCGTAGACCGAGTCGACGCCCTGTAGGTACATGGCCAGGCGCTCGAGACCGTAGGTGATCTCGCCGGTGACCGGATAGCACTCGACGCCGCCGACCTGCTGGAAGTAGGTGAACTGAGTGACTTCCATGCCGTTGAGCCAGACTTCCCAGCCCAGGCCCCAAGCACCGAGGGTCGGCGATTCCCAGTTGTCCTCGACGAAGCGTACGTCGTGCACCGAGGTGTCGACGCCGATGCGGCGCAGCGACTCCAGGTATAGGTCCTGGATGTTGTCCGGGTTGGGCTTGAGCACCACCTGGAACTGGTAGTAGTGCTGCAGGCGGTTGGGGTTCTCGCCATAGCGGCCATCGGCCGGGCGGCGCGAAGGCTGAACATAGGCGGCGTTCCAGGTCTCGGGACCGATGGCGCGCAGGAAGGTGGCGGTGTGGAACGTACCGGCGCCCATTTCCATGTCATAGGGCTGCAGGACCACGCAACCCTGCTCGGCCCAGTAGCTTTGCAGGGCGAGGATCAGGTCTTGGAAGGTGCGCACGGCAGGCGTAGTCTGGCTCAAAATTTCACCTGTGCTGGGCTTCGACAGAAAGCCTCGAAGTATACCCCCCGCATGGTCGCGCTTGCGATGGTTTCGGCCATCGGACGAGGCCTGCGCAAGGAGACCACATGCCACGTTGCGCCTGGTGCGGCACGGACCCGCTGTACATCGACTACCACGATCGCGAATGGGGCGTACCGGCCCGCGATCCGCAGGTACTGTTCGAATTCCTCTTGCTCGAAGCCTTTCAGGCCGGGCTCTCCTGGATCACCGTGTTGCGCAAGCGCGAGCGCTACCGGCAGGTGCTGTTCGGTTTCGATGCCGAACGTCTGGCGCGCATGAGCGATGCCGAGATCGACGAGCGCATGCTGGACCCCGGCATCATCCGCAACCGTCTCAAGCTCAAGGCGGCGCGGCAGAATGCCCGCGCCTGGTTGCAGCTGGAGGATCCGGTGGGTTTCGTCTGGTCGTTCGTCGGCGGCGAGCCGAAGATCAACCGCTTCGAGCGCATCGATCAGGTGCCGGCGGTCTCCCCCGAGGCCGAGGCTATGAGCCGCGCGCTGAAGAAGGCTGGCTTCAGCTTCGTCGGCCCGACCATCTGCTACGCCTACATGCAGGCCTGCGGCATGGTCATGGACCACCTGACCGATTGCGAGCGCCACGCCGAGCTGGCCGGGATGCTTGAAACACTGCACGCCTGAGCTGCCAGGATGTGTGTCGTTGCCGCCGCTGCGCCTGAAAGCTGGCGACGGTTGCAGGTAGACTAGGCAACCTGAAAATTTCGGAGTGCGGTGTGGAAAAGCTCAAAGGTGCCATCGTCGTCGGCTCCCTGCGACTGTTCGCTCGACTGCCCTGGCGCATGGTCCAGGGCCTGGGCTCGATGATCGGCTGGCTGATGTGGAAGCTGCCGAACCGCTCGCGGGACGTCGCGCGAATCAACCTGCACAAGTGCTTCCCCGAGCTGAGCCCGGCGGAACTCGACGCCCTGCTCGGCCGCACCCTGCGTGAAACCGGCATGACCTTCACCGAAAGCGCCTGCGCCTGGATCTGGCCGGCGGAAAAGACCCTGAAACTGGTCCGCGAAGTCGAAGGCCTGGACGTGCTGCAAGCGGCGCTGGCCTCGGGCAAGGGCGTGGTCGGCATCACCAGTCACCTGGGCAATTGGGAAGTGCTCAATCATTTCTACTGCGCGCAATGCAAGCCGATCATCTTCTACCGACCGCCGAAACTGAAGGCGGTGGACGATCTGCTGCGCCAGCAGCGTGTGCAGCTGGGCAATCGCGTCGCGCCCTCGACCAGGGAAGGCATTCTCAGCGTCATCAAGGAGGTTCGGCGCGGTGGTGCGGTGGGTATTCCGGCGGACCCGGAGCCGAGCGAAGGCAGTGGCATCTTTGTGCCCTTCTTCGCCACCCAGGCGCTGACCAGCAAGTTCGTGCCCGGCATGCTCGCCGGCGGCAAGGCGGTTGGGGTGTTCCTTCATGCATTGCGTCTGGAGGACGGTTCGGGCTACAAGGTCGTCCTCGAGGCCGCACCCGAAGGGATGTACAGCGAAGATGCGGAAACTGGCGTAGCGGCGATGAGCGCAATGATCGAGAAGTATGTGCGCGCCTATCCCAGCCAGTACATGTGGACCATGAAGCGCTTCAAGAAACGCCCCGCCGGCGAGAAGCGCTGGTACTGATCAGGCTCAAACAACAACAACAGGGACGAGCGCATGCAAAACCAGAGACAGCATCCGCGTACCAACATGAAGTGCCGCATCCGCATTGCGCATCCGGCCTTTGGCGAGGTCTTCGCGCAGACCCGTGATCTATCCGATGGTGGCGTCTACGTCCGGCATCCGGAGCTGGTGGTGCTGCATCCCGGCGACGAGGTGACCGGCCAGGTCCAGGCCCTGCCGATTCCGGCGCCGGAACTGCGAATGGTGGTGATGCGGGTGGATGCCGAAGGGGTCGGCCTGCAGTTCGTGCACGAAACCTGACCGCTGGCCGCGGCGCGCCGGTTCAGTCGGGCGTCAGCCGGTCGAGCCGGCGCAGGAATACGGTCATTTCCTTTTCCGCCTGCTTGTCGCCCTGGGCGTTCGCCGCGGCGATTCCGCGCTCCCACGTCTGATGGGCGCCGGGCTTGTCGCCGTCGGCCTGCAGCGCCTTGCCCAGCAGTTTCCAGGCAGCGGAGTATTTCGGATCGAGTTCGACGCAGCGGCGCAGGTGCTCCGCCGCCCGCCCCGGCTGCCCGGCATCCATGTAGCCCTTGCCGAGGCCGAAACGCAGCATCGGATTGTCCATGCCTTGGGAAAGCATCTTTTCCAGCGATTCGAGCATCTTGAAGACCTTTTCGGTGCAGCGCTCCGGGGCGTTTCCTCACTTTAGTGCATCGCCGCCGTCGGGCAATAGCGGCAGCATACGCCATTGGTCTTAGCTGTTGCGGGGCGTTCGCCGTCTTCGTGTGGGCTGGGTTGCAAGCGGCTCAGTGGGCCTCGTTGACCGCGCTGAGAAACTCCCGGGTGCGTTCCTCGCGCGGGTTGTTGAACAGCTCGTCCGGGCTGCCCTGCTCGTGAATCCGGCCCTGATGGAAGAAGCACACGCGATCGGCGAACTCACGGGCAAAGCCCATCTGGTGGGTCACCATCAGCATCGTCAGGTTGTGCGCCTCGCCGAGGCGGCGGATGACATTGAGCACTTCGCCGCAGAGCTCCGGGTCCAGCGCCGAGGTCACTTCGTCGAACAGCATCACCTTCGGCCGCATCGCCAGTGCGCGGGCAATCGCCACGCGCTGTTGCTGACCGCCGGAGAGTTGCGCCGGGAAGTGCTCCAGCTTGTCCTCCAGGCCGACCATGGCCAGCAGCTCCTCTGCCCGCTCGCGGGCCTCGCGCTTGCTCAGCCCGAGCACCTGTACCGGCGCTTCCATGACGTTCTGCAACGCGTTCATGTGCGGGAACAGGTTGAAGCTCTGGAACACCATGCCGACCTTGCCACGCACACGTCGCAGGTGACGGGCATTGGCCGGGACCAACTGGCCGCTGGTGTCGGGCATGTGCGTCAGCGGCTCGCCGTCGACCTCGATCACGCCTTCGTCAATGCCTTCCAGGGTCATCAGCACCCGCAACAGGGTGGATTTGCCCGAGCCGCTGGGGCCGATGATCGCGACCTTCTCGCCTTCCTCGATCTGCAGGTCGAGCCCGTCGAGCACGGTCAGTTCACCGTAGCGCTTGGTCACGCCGGCGAAGCGCACCAAAGGTTGCGCCTGCTCCGGTTGTTGCGGCGTCGGGTTCAGGGTGTCCGTGGACTGCATCGGCGTATTCATCGGGCCAGCTCCATGCGGTTTTCCAGACGGCGCACGCACCAGGCGAGGCCGAGGCTGAGAATGAGGAAGAACAGGCCGACCATGGTGATCGGCTCCAGATAGCGGAAACTCTCGGAGCCGATGTTCTTGGCCCGCTGCATGATTTCCACCACGGTGATCGCCGACAGCACTGGCGTGTCCTTGAGGATCGAGATCAGGTAGTTGCCCAGCGCCGGCAGCACCGGACGCAGCGCTTGCGGCAGGATCACGTCGCGGTAGGCGGTCCAGGGCTTCATGTTCAGCGCGGTGACGGCTTCCCATTGCGAACGGGGCACCGCATCCAGGCCGGCACGGTAGACCTCGGCGGTGTAGCAGGCGTAATGCAGGGCGATGCCGATGATGCCTGCCTGCATGGCGCTGAAATTGAGGCCGTAGTTGGGGAACACGTAGAACAGGAAGTACACCTGGATCAGCAGCGGTGTGCTGCGGATGAACTCGATCAGCCCGGTGATCGGCCAGGATAGCCAGCGCAGGCGGCTGCGGCGGCCAATGGCGAGGAACAGGCCGAGCACCACGGCGATGGCGAAGCCGGCCAGGGCGATGCCGATGGTGGTCAGCGAGGCATCCAGCAGGCGCGGCAGGATCTCGCGGGCGAACTGCCAGTCGAAGAAATTCATGACAGGCCTCCGCGCATCCGCCCGCGGGCCAGCCGGTGTTCCAGCTGGCGCATGCCGAAGTTGATCGCCTGGGCCAGGACGAAGTAGATCACCAGCGCCAGGCCGAAGATCTCCATGGTCATCAGCGTCGCCTGATCCAGCTGGCGGGCGCGGAAGGCCAGATCCGACAGGGTGATCAGCGACACCAGCGAAGTGTTCTTCAGCAACTCGATCAGCAGGTTGGTGCCGGGCGGAATTGCCGCGAGCAACGCCTGCGGCAGGATGATTCGGCGCATGCGTGTCAGCGGCGTCATGTTCAGCGCCTGACAGGCTTCGTGCTGGCCCTGGTGTACCGAGCGGATCGCGCCGCGCAGTACCTCGGCCCCATAGGCGCCGATGTTCAGGCCCAGGCCGACCACTGCCACGGCGAAGGCACTCATTTCGACATTGAACGGTGGCATCGGCAGCACGAAGTACAGCCAGAACAGCTGCACCAGCAGCGACGAGCCGCGGAAGACCTCGATGTAGGTGATGGCCAGCCAGCGCAATGGCGCCACCGGCGAAAGCCGCGCCAGCGCGGCGATCAGCGCGCAGGCGATGGCCAGCAGGGAGCCGAAGAAGGTCACCTTCACGGTGACCCAGGCACCCTGCAGCAGCAGAGGAAGCAGTTCGATCATGATGGCGCTATCCGGTTTTCCGGAGCGCTGAGCGAGGCTGCGCAAACAGCGGCGCAGCCTTGGTCAGCGTTCACAGGCGGGACAGCGGTCGGCGGCGCCAACCAGCCGCCCCGACGGGCTTCAGGCGCCGCAGAGCTCGGCGGCAGTCTTGTCGGTGATGTTGGAGCGATCGAAGCCGAATGGCTCGATGGTCTTCAGATGCTCCTCGCTGCCCAGCCACTGCTTGAGCTCGGCATTGACCGCGTCACGCAGCGCCTTGTCCTGCGGACGGAAGGCCAGCGCGCCATAACCGGCACGGGCTGGATCGTCCTTGAAGTCGGCGATGGCCTCGACATCGTCACCGGCCTTGTCCGCCAGCCCCTTCATGGTCAGCTGGGTGCCGATGGCGGCATCGGCGCGACCACCGCGCACGGCCTGCAGCTGCGAGGTGGTATCCGGGACCTGCAGAATCTGCGAATCCTTGATGCCGGCCTTGCGCGCATAACCGAGGTTCACGGTGCCGGACATGATGGCGATCTTCACGTCTGGGTTGTTGGCGATGTCTTCGTAGCTGCGCAGGTTCTTCGGGTTGCCTTCGGCCACCAGCAGGGTGTCGAGCAGGCGGTAGTGCGGATCGGTGAACAGCACCTGCTTGCAGCGTTCAGGCGTGATGTACATGCCCGCTGCGATGAGGTCGAAGCGCCCGGCGCGCAGGCCGGGGATCAGCGAGCCCCACTCGGTCAGTACCGGTTTGATGGTGTCGATCTGCATGCGCTCGAACACCTTGCGCACGATCTCTGGCGATTCGCCGGTGACACTGCCGTCGAGAGCGGTGTAGGCGAAGGGGGTTTCATTGGCGTAGCCGATGCGGACGCTGCTGCTGTCCTTGATGTCTTCCAGGGTATCGGCCTGGGTCAGGCTGGCGAAACCGATGCTGGCCAGGGCGGCGCAGCCGATCAGCAGCCGGCGGGAGCGTGTCGGGATGGTGCTGTTCCTCATGGAGTTTCTCCTGTTCCTTGTAGAGACCCGAGGAATCGGATCGTTATTTGTCTAGGAGGGGCAAACTGCTCGAGCTCAGTTGGGGACTCTTCTGACGACGATGGTGCGGTGAAACCGAGCGACGATAGCTTGGCTCAATCGTCAGGCCGCGCGGGCGGCAAGCCAGGAGGGTACAAAAGCTGGCCATAAAATGGAAATCGGAGGGCATCGGGATCGAATGGAGGCGATCGGAGGGAATGCCGTCTATTCCAGCTGATCGGGCCGGGAGTCGTGGGTAATTGAAAAAACGAAACGGCCCGCCGGTGGCGGGCCGTCCATGCAGTCGCAATGATCGCTAGAAGAAGGTCAGGCCGGCCTGGAAGAGGCGCTCGACGTCGCGAATGTGCTTCTTGTCGACGAGGAACAGGATGACGTGATCGCCGGACTCGATCCGTGTGTCGTCATGGGCGATCAGCACCTGGTCGTCGCGAATCACCGCGCCGATGGTGGTACCCGGGGGCAGCGCGATCTGCTCGATGGGGCGCCCGATCACCTTGCTCGAACGCGGATCGCCGTGGGCGATCACCTCGATGGCTTCGGCCGCGCCACGGCGCAGCGAGTGGGCGCTGACGATGTCGCCGCGGCGTACGTGGGTCAGCAGGGTACCGATGGTGGCGAGCTGCGGGCTGATGGCGATGTCGATCTCGCCACCCTGAACCAGATCGACGTAGGCCGGGTTGTTGATGATGCACATCACCTTACGCGCGCCCAGCCGCTTGGCCAGCAGCGACGACATGATGTTGGCCTCGTCGTCGTTGGTCAGCGCGAGGAACACGTCCGCCTCGCTGATGTTCTCCTCGACCAGCAGGTCGCGGTCGGAAGCGCTGCCCTGCAGGATGATCGTGCTGTCCAGCGTGTCCGACAGGTAGCGACAGCGCGCCGGGTTCATCTCGATGATCTTCACCTGGTAACGGCTCTCGATCGCTTCGGCCAGCCGCTCGCCGATGTGGCCGCCACCGGCGATGACGATGCGCTTGTAGTTCTCGTCGAGCCGGCGCATTTCGCTCATCACCGCGCGGATATGGCCCCTGGCGGCGATGAAGAATACCTCGTCATCGGCCTCGATCACCGTGTCGCCACGGGGCAGGATGGCCTGGTTGCGACGGAAGATGGCGGCCACACGGGTATCGACGTTGGGCATGTGGCGGCGCAGTTGGCGCAGCTCTTGGCCGACCAGCGGCCCGCCGTAGTAGGCGCGCACCGCCACCAGCTGCGCCTTGCCTTCGGCGAAGTCGATTACCTGCAGCGAGCCGGGATGTTCGATCAGGCGCTTGATGTAGTTGGTGACCACCTGTTCCGGGCTGATCAGCACGTCGACCGGAATCGCCTCGTTGGCGAACAGACCGGAGCGCACCAGGTAGGCCGCTTCGCGCACGCGGGCGATCTTGGTCGGCGTATGGAACAGGGTGTAAGCGACCTGGCAGGCGACCATGTTGGTCTCGTCGCTGTTGGTCACCGCCACCAGCATGTCGGCGTCGTCTGCGCCGGCCTGGCGCAGCACCGTCGGAAACGAGCCGCGGCCCTGGATGGTGCGGATGTCCAGGCGATCACCGAGATCGCGCAGGCGGTCGCCGTCGGTGTCGACCACGGTGATGTCGTTGGCTTCGCTGGCGAGGTGTTCGGCGAGGGTGCCGCCGACCTGGCCGGCGCCGAGAATGATGATCTTCACGCGATCACTCCTGAAAGGCGGATGTTTGCCGCCGCTTCCATGTTGGGCCCGCGCGCACTGCGCCGGGGTTTCGACTCACCCACTGACACCACGTGGCTGCGCCGCGATCTTGATCAGCTTGGCATAGTAGAAGCCGTCGTGGCCGCTCTCCTGCGGCAGCAGCTGGCGACCATGCGGCTGCTGCAGGCCGAAGCCGTCCGGGAGGTCCAATTCGCGCGCGCCGGGCGTGCGTTCGAGGAAGGCGCCGATCACCTCACGGTTCTCGGTCGGCAGCACCGAGCAGGTGGCATAGAGCAGGATGCCGCCGACGTCCAGGGTCGGCCACAACGCATCGAGCATTTCGCCCTGCAGCGTGGCAAGGGGGGCAATGTCATCGGCCTGGCGCGTCAGCTTGATGTCCGGATGGCGGCGGATCACGCCGGTGGCCGAACAGGGTGCGTCGAGCAGGATGCGCTGGAACGGCTTGCCGTCCCACCAGCGCTCGGTGGCGCGGGCGTCGTCGGCGACCAGTTCGGCCTGTAAATGCAGACGCTCGAGGTTTTCCCGAACGCGCACCAGACGCTTGGGTTCCAGATCCAGCGCAATCAACCCGGCCAATTGCGGCTCGCGTTCGAGCAGGTGACAGGTCTTGCCACCCGGTGCGCAACAGGCGTCCAGCACACGTTGGCCCGGCGCCAGGTCGAGCAGCGAGGCGGCCAGCTGTGCGGCCTCGTCCTGCACGCTGACCCGCCCTTCGGCAAAGCCCGGCAGCTGATGCACGTCGCACGGCGCAACCAGGCGAATGCCGTCCTCACTGAACTCGCACGGATGGGCGTCGATTCCAGCGGCCTGCAACTCAGCCAGATAGGCGTCGCGGCTGACCTGGCGGCGATTGATCCGCAATATCATCGGCGGATGGGCATTATTGGCCGCGCAGATGGCTTCCCAATGTTCGGGCCAATGCGCCTTGAGCGCCTTCTGCAGCCAGCGCGGATGGGCAACGCGAATCACCGGGTCGTGTTCCAGCTCCGCTAGCATCGCTTCGCCCTCACGCTGGGCGCGGCGCAGCACGGCGTTGAGCAGGCCCTTGGCCCAGGGCTTCTTCAGCTTGTCGACGCAGCCGACGGTTTCGCCGATGGCGGCATGGGCCGGGATGCGGGTATGGAACAGCTGATACAGACCGACCAGCAGAAGGGCTTCGACATCGCGATCGGCTGCCTTGAATGGCTTCTGCAGCAGCTTGTCGGCCAAACCTGCCAGGCGCGGATGCCAGCGCGCGGTGCCGAAGGCCAGGTCCTGGGTCAGGCCGCGGTCGCGCGCGTCCACCTTGCCGAGCACCTCCGGCAGGCTGCTGCCCAGCGAGGCCTTGCCCGAGAGCACGACACTCAGCGCACGGGCTGCGGCCAGGCGCGGGTTCATTGACCGAGCACCAGGCCAGGGGCGAAATGCTCGCGGCGGCTGTTGTACAGGTCGCCGAAGCCAAGCGACTTGCCGCCGGGCAGTTGCAGACGAGTCAGCGACAATGCGCCTTCACCGCAGGCAACGGTCAGCCCTTCCTTGCTCGCTTCGAGAATGCGTCCGGGCTCCCCCTGGCCTTCGCCGAGGCGTGCCGCGTGAATCTTCAGCGTTTCGCCATTCAGCGTGCTGTGGCAGATCGGCCAGGGGTTGAAGGCACGGATCAGCCGCTCCAGCTCGACGGCCGGGCGAGTCCAGTCGATGCGCGCCTCGTCCTTGCTCAGCTTGTGCGCATAGGTGGCGAGGCTATCGTCCTGCACGTCCCCTGTCAGCGCGCCGTTGGCCAGGGCGTCGATCGCCTGCACCACCGCCTGCGCGCCGAGAATGGCGAGACGGTCGTGCAGCGTGCCGCCGGTGTCCTCGGCGGATATTGGCGTATGGACCTTGAGCAGCATCGGCCCGGTGTCGAGGCCCGCCTCCATCTGCATCACGGTGACGCCGGACTCGCTGTCACCGGCCTCGATCGCACGTTGGATCGGCGCGGCACCACGCCAGCGCGGCAACAGCGAGGCATGGCTGTTGATGCAGCCCAGGCGCGGCAGGTCGAGCACCGCTTGCGGCAGGATCAGGCCGTAGGCGACCACCACCATCAGGTCCGCCTGCAGGTCCGCCAATTCCGCCTGCGCCGCCGGGTCACGCAGCGTCTGTGGCTGGAATACCGGAATGTCGTGCTGCACGGCGAGCTGCTTGACCGGGCTGGGCATCAGCTTCTGGCCGCGGCCTGCGGGGCGATCCGGCTGGGTGTAGACGGCGACGATCGACTTGCCCGCGTCGAGCAGGGCTTGCAGATGCTGAGCGGCGAATTCCGGGGTGCCGGCGAAAACGATGCGCAAAGGCTGGGTCATGGGGGGCTCGCTAAGAAAAAGGCTTGCGGCACAGGCTGCTGAAAACTGCTGCGCTCGGTTAATGCTGCGTTAAAACCAGGCTCGGAATGCTCATTTACAACCCGTAAACTCCGCTTCCTCGCCTGTTTTTGCGGGGACGCCTAGTCCTTGCCTAACCTTCGCTCGCGACGTTTTCACTCAGCCTGTATGGCAAGCCTTCGAGGTTCGGGAATCAAGCTTGCTGGCGGTGAATCTTTTCCAGCTTCTTCTTGATCCGGTCGCGCTTGAGGCTGGAGAGATAGTCGACAAACAGTTTGCCGTTGAGGTGATCGCATTCGTGCTGGATGCACACCGCGAGCAGGCCTTCGGCGACCATCTCGTAGGGTTTGCCGTCACGATCCAGCGCCTTGATCCGCACTTTCTGCGGACGGTCGACGTTCTCGTAGAAGCCCGGTACCGACAGGCAGCCTTCCTGGTACTGGTCCATTTCGTCGGTCAGCGATTCGAATTCGGGATTGATGAAGACTCGCGGCTCGGACCGGTCTTCGGACAGGTCCATCACCACCACGCGCTTGTGCACATTGACCTGCGTCGCGGCCAGGCCGATGCCTGGAGCCTCGTACATGGTCTCGAACATGTCGTCGATCAGCTGACGGATCTCGTCATCGACCACATCCACCGGTTTGGCGATGGTGCGCAGCCGCGGATCGGGAAATTCAAGGATGTTCAGAATGGCCATATGCGTTTGTGATGCACTTATGGAATAAAGTCAAAAGCCGCTGCTAAGATGCCGAGCAGCATGGAAAACGGCTTAATGCCGCGATCCAAAAGGGTTCCGCGGCGCTAGGGCGCTTTACGTGAAGGCACATAATAAAGGGATTCACCACATGAGGAAATCACTACTCGCCCTGCTGCTGGTGGCCGTCGGCGGGCTCGCCCAGGCCGCGGTGCAGCTCAAGGACAACCATCCGGAGCGTTATACGGTGGTGAAGGGCGACACACTCTGGGACATTTCCGGCCGCTTCCTCCGCGAGCCGTGGAAATGGCCGGAGCTGTGGCATGCCAACCCGCAGATTGCCAACCCTCATCTGATCTATCCCGGTGACACCCTGAGTCTGGTCTACGTCGACGGCCAGCCGCGTCTGGTGCTCGACCGCGGCGCCTCGCGCGGCACCATCAAACTGTCG
This sequence comes from Stutzerimonas chloritidismutans AW-1, assembly GCF_000495915.1. Taxonomy (GTDB): domain Bacteria; phylum Pseudomonadota; class Gammaproteobacteria; order Pseudomonadales; family Pseudomonadaceae; genus Stutzerimonas; species Stutzerimonas chloritidismutans. The sequence goes on along the minus strand of NZ_AOFQ01000057.1, from coordinate 54,451 downwards.
CCGACCGTTCGCACCACGCCGATGGCCGAAGCGATCCCGACCATTCCGCTGGAAGCGATCAACAGCTTCCTGCTGAGCAACCGCATCATCGACACCGCCGAGCAGTTCCAGGGTGCGCCCTACATCGTCGCCGGCAACGCCGAGCGGGTGGTCAGCGGCGCGGGCGACCGCATCTACGGCCGCGGCAGCTTCGAAGAAGACATGCCGGCCTACGGCATCTTCCGCCAGGGCAAGACCTACGTCGATCCGGAAACCGGCGAATTTCTCGGTATCAACGCCGATGACATCGGCACCGTGGACATCGTCGAAGTCGAAGGCGATATCGCCACCATGCACCTGACCCGTACCACCCAGGAAGCCCGCATCGGCGATCGTCTGTTCGCCAGCGAGGAGCGTGCGGTCAACTCGACGTTCATGCCCAGCTCGCCTGCGACGGAGGTGGACGGTGTGATTCTCGATGTACCGCGCGGCGTTACCCAGATCGGCCAGTTTGACGTGGTCACCCTGAACAAGGGCGCTCGCGACGGTCTGAAGGACGGCAACGTGCTGGCGGTCTACAAGACCGGCGAAACCGTACGTGACCGCGTGACGGGTGAGAACGTGAAGATTCCGGACGAGCGTTCCGGCCTGCTGATGGTGTTCCGCACCTACGACAAGCTCAGCTACGGCCTGATACTGCAGGCCACCCGCTCACTGGCGGTGAGCGACAAGGTCCGTAACCCCTGAAACAAGAGAGCCCCGCGAATGCGGGGCTTTTTCATGGTGCGCCAGGCATGGCGCGTAGCGCCGTGACTGGCGCTGTCGGGTTCACTGTGGTGGTGAGCCTGGCGACTTGGAGGTGAAAGTCCTCTACACACCCGGCAAGGGGAAGTGTTAGCTGAAGGCAAGGGTGTCGCGGGCGACTGCGAATCTGAAGGAAGCCCGAGGCAAAATGCTGGCCTGACGAACAGGAAGCGGATGAGGCGGCGCAGCGGGGTGAGGTGGCCATAATCGCCAAAGCCCGATACTTGCACGGAACGCTGCGACGTAGATCCGACAGGCATAAGCAGGAAGGTCGCGCGAATTACCCTGGGAGATCTGTACGCTTGCCATTGTGCTACCGATTGTCGAGAGGCGACGGGATGGGCGTGCAGAAGTCAGCCGAGGCCGTAGTAAGTGGCGGTCAACCACGCCATCAAGGGCCGAACAGGTCATGCCGCCAGTAGGCGTCAGCGTCTCGTCGATAACCGAAATGCAGAAATTTCTCCAAGAGAAGACTGTCACCCCGAGTCCCGGCCAGAGGCCGAGGATGACGCCTGACAGCGCAGAGGTATCGGCGGCGTCGGTGACGTGGATGAACGCGGAGCCGGACACGCTGATGGAGCGGGTGCTTGCACCGGCGAATCTCAAGCGTGCGTATCAGCGCGTGGTCAGCAACAAGGGGGCGCCGGGTGCCGATGGCATGACGGTCGCCGACTTGGCAGGCTACGTGAAACAGTATTGGCCCATCCTGAAGGTCAGGCTGCTGGCAGGTGAATACCATCCCCAGGCAGTGCGGGCGGTCGAAATTCCCAAACCGCAGGGCGGTATGCGGCAACTGGGCATTCCCAGTGTCGTGGATCGCCTGATCCAGCAAGCCCTGCTGCAACAGCTCACGCCGATCTTCGATCCGCTGTTCTCGGACTATAGCTACGGCTTCCGTCCGGGCAGAAGCGCTCACCAGGCTGTCGAGATGGCCCGCACCCATGTGGCGGCGGGTCATAGGTGTTGCGTGGAACTCGATCTGGAGAAGTTCTTTGATCGGGTCAACCACGACATCCTGATGTTCTGTGTTGAGCGCCATGTCGAAGACAAACAGGTGCTCAGACTCATCCGCCGTTACCTCGAAGCGGGCGTCATGTCGGACGGGGTTGTCAGCCATCGGCAGGAGGGGGCGCCGCAAGGCGGCCCGCTTTCGCCGCTGCTGTCGAACATCCTGCTCGATGAACTCGACCGTGAGTTGGAGCGGCGAGGCCATCGCTTCGTGCGCTATGCCGATGACGCGAACATTTATGTCCGTAGTCCGCGTGCTGGCGAACGAGTGCTGGCCAGTGTCGAGCGGTTCCTGAATCACCGTCTGAAACTGAGACTGAATCGGGACAAGAGTCGCGTGGCTGGGTCGTGGAAATGCGACTACCTGGGGTATGGGATGAGTTGGCACTCGCTGCCTAGACTGCGAGTGGCAACCATGAGCCTGCGCCGTGTGCGCGACCGTCTCAGGGAACTGCTGCGAGGGGTGCGGGGCCACAAGATGGCGAATGTCATCGAGCGGGTAAACCCGGTGCTGCGAGGCTGGGCAGGCTACTTCAAGCTCAGCCAGAGCAAGCGTCCACTGGAAGAGCTGGATGGCTGGGTCAGGCACAAACTTCGCTGTGTCATCTGGCGGCAATGGAAGCAGCCCTCTACGAGGGCGCGCAACCTGATGCGCCTGGGATTGAGCGAGGAGCGTGCCTGCAAGTCGGCCTTCAATGGCCGAGGCCCGTGGTGGAACTCAGGAGCGCCGCATATGAATCAGGCGCTGCCGAAGAAGCTATGGGACAGACTTGGACTGGTCTCGATACTGGATACGATCAATCGGCTTAACCGCATGGCCTGAACCGCCGTGTACGGAACCGTACGCACGGTGGTGTGGGAGGACGGCGGCCGTGAGGCCGCCTCCTACCCGATCTGCGACAGCACCGCACGGATGCGGTGCAAAGAGACAAGGAGTGTTCGCCATGCCTGCCATTTCCCCTGCCGAACTGGAAGCTCGGCTGCGTCTGCATCTATTGCCCGAACTCGGCCCACGCCGCCTGCGCAAGTTGCTGAGCGCCTTTCCCGATGCCGCTTCGGCGTTGAGCGCGCCGGCCAGTGCCTGGCGGTCGCTGGGATTGCCGTCCAGTTGTGCCGAGCCACGACGCAGCGCCGACATCCGCGAGCGTGCCAGTGCCACCCTTGTCTGGCTGGAGCAGCCGGACCGGCATCTGCTCTGCTGGGACGACCCGAACTACCCCGCCTTGCTGGCTGAACTGCCGGATGCGCCACCGCTACTGTTCATTTCCGGCGATCCCGGCTTGCTCGAGCGACCGCAGCTGGCGATGGTCGGCAGCCGCCGCGCCTCGCGCAATGGTCTGGACAATGCCCGAGCGTTCTCCCGCAGCCTGGCCGGTGCCGGCTTCGTCATCACCAGCGGGCTGGCGCTGGGCATTGATGGCGCCGCGCATCAGGGCGCGCTGGACGCCGGCGGCAAGACCGTCGCGGTGCTCGGTACCGGTCTCGAACGGCTGTATCCGCAGCGTCACGTCGGCCTCGCCCAGCAGATCGTCGACGGAGGCGGTGCGCTGGTGTCCGAGCTGCCACTGGACTGCCCACCGCAGGCGAGCAACTTTCCGCGGCGCAATCGCATCATCAGTGGCCTGTCGCTGGGCGTGCTGGTGGTCGAGGCAAGCCCGTCGAGCGGTTCGCTGATCACCGCGCGACTCGCTGCCGAGCAGGGCCGGGAGGTCTACGCGATCCCCGGTTCGATCCATCATCCCGGCGCCCGAGGCTGCCATCAGCTGATTCGCCAGGGCGCGGCGCTGGTGGAGTCGGTCGAGGATGTGCTCGAAGCCCTGCGTGGCTGGCAGCGCGTCGACTTACCCGACGGCGAAGTCCCGGCGCGGACGCAGCCGGACAATCCGCTGCTACGCGAACTGCTGGCCGCGCCGCGCAGCAGTGAAGCACTGGCCATGGCGCTCGATCAGCCGCTGGGGCAGGTGCTGGCGCAGCTGACCGAACTGGAAGTCGACGGGCTGGTGGCCTGCGACAACGGCTTCTGGACGGTGATCCGGCGCTAGGCGGAGCTGAGCCGCACAGCAGACCTGTCGTGCGCCTGCCGATTCACGCCCTGTTGTTTGCGTGCTCGAAATGCGGGGGGCTGTTGCAGGCTGTTGCGAATCGGCCGCCCAGCCCCCTGCTCGACGGCAGATGCCTTGGGTAAACTGCCGGCTTTTCAGTCAGGCAGAGGTCGGCATGATCGGCGATTGGCGTGTGCAGCAAGTGGCGCGGGTGGTTCGCGCCGGCGGAGTGATCGCCTACCCGACCGAAGCGGTCTGGGGCGTGGGTTGCGACCCATGGGACGAAGAGGCGGTGCTGCGCCTGCTGGCGCTCAAGGAGCGGCCGGTGGAGAAGGGCCTGATCCTGATCGCCGACAGCATCGAGCAGTTCGACTTCCTGCTGGACGATGTGCCCGAGCGCTGGCTTGACCGCCTGGCCGCTACATGGCCGGGGCCGAATACCTGGTTGGTGCCGCATCGCGGCCGCTTGCCGGAGTGGATCACCGGGCGGCACGACAGCGTCGCGCTGCGGGTGACCGATCATCCACTGGTCACGCGGCTGTGTGCGTTGACCGGCCCGCTGGTCTCGACGTCCGCCAACCCTGCCGGCCGTCCAGCAGCGCGCTCGCGGCTGCGGGTCGAGCAGTATTTCCCGCGTCAGCTCGACGCCGTGTTCACCGGCCCGCTGGGTGGGCGACGTAACCCCAGTGTCATTCGCGATCTGCGCACGGGCGAAGTGATTCGTCCGGCCTGAGCCGGCGGTGAACGCACTGTGGGCAGCCGCCGCAGCGTCAGGGCAGCAGAATGGTCGATCCGGTGGTTTCCCCCGCCGCCAGTTTGCGCTGGGCTTCGGCCGCTTCGCTGAGCGGGTAGCGCTGGCCAATCTCGACCTGGATCTTGCTGCTGCCGATCATCTCGAACAATTCATCGGCCATGGCCTGCAGACGTTCCGGCGTGTCGGCGTAACCGGCCAGAGTTGGCCGAGTGACGAACAGCGAGCCCTTCTGCGCCAGCACACCCAGGTTCACCCCCGTGACTGCCCCGGAGGCGTTGCCGAAGCTGACCAGCAGGCCGCGCGGGGCAACGCAGTCCAGCGAGATTTCCCAGCTGCTCTTGCCCACCGAGTCGTAGACCACCGGGCACTTCCTGCCTTCGGTCAGCTCCAGCACGCGCTGCACCACGTCCTCGCGGGTACGATCGATGGTGGCCCAGGCGCCCAGGGCCTTGGCTCGCTCGGCCTTTTCCGCCGAGCCCACCACCCCGATCAACTGTGCGCCGAGTGCGCGCGCCCACTGACAGGCGATCGATCCGACACCGCCGGCGGCGGCATGGAACAGCACCGTCTCGCCGGCCTGCAGCGAGTGGGTCTGGCGCAGCAGGTACTGGCAGGTCAGGCCCTTGAGCATCACGGCGGCAGCCTGCTCGAAGCTGATGGAGTCCGGAAGTTTGACCAGATGTCGAGCCGGCAGCGTGTGGTGTTCCCCGTAGGCGCCGAGCGGGCCGGTGGCATAGGCGACCCGGTCACCCGGCTGCAGGTGCTGCACACCCTCACCCACCGCATCGACCACACCGGCACCCTCGGTGCCCAGCCCGGATGGGAGGCTCGGCGGCTGATACAGACCGCCGCGGAAATAGGTGTCGATGAAGTTCAGGCCGATGGCATGGTTGCGCACCCGCACTTCGCCTGCAGCCGGCGCGCTGAGCGGCATATCGACCTGTTCCAGGACTTCGGGACCGCCGTGCTGGCTGAATTGGATGCGCTGGGACATGTCGGGCTCCTGGTCATTGAAAGAGCGTCTATCCAACCCGCCGGGGCTGCGTTCGTCAATCGGCTGAATGCTATGCTTGCCGGCCGACCCCGTTTCAAAGCACCGCCCAGCCGCGCCTCAAGGGCTGCGTGCGGTCATTCGCAAGGTGATTTCGTGAACCACAGGACCGAAGCCGTCAAAGCCTATCTGCTCGATCTGCAGGATCGCATCTGCGCTGCGCTGGAGGCCGAAGACGGCGGCGCGCGCTTCGCCGAGGACGCCTGGACGCGGCCCGGCGGCGGTGGTGGCCGGACCCGCGTGATCGAGAACGGCGCACTGATCGAAAAGGGCGGGGTGAACTTCTCCCACGTGCATGGCGACAGCCTGCCGCCGTCGGCCAGCGCTCATCGCCCGGAGCTGGCCGGGCGCGGCTTCGAGGCGCTTGGTGTGTCGCTGGTGATCCACCCGCACAATCCGTATGTGCCCACGTCCCACGCCAACGTGCGCTTCTTCATCGCCGAGAAGGAAGGCGAGGAACCGGTCTGGTGGTTCGGCGGCGGCTTCGACCTGACGCCCTACTACGGCGCCGAAGAAGACTGCGTGCACTGGCACCGGGTCGCGCGGGACGCCTGCGCGCCGTTCGGTGCGGATGTCTATCCGCGCTACAAGGAATGGTGCGATCGCTATTTCCACATCAAGCACCGCCATGAGCCGCGCGGGGTCGGCGGGCTGTTCTTCGACGACCTGAACCAGTGGGATTTCGACACCAGTTTCGCCTTCATGCGTGCGGTCGGCGATGCCTACCTCGACGCCTACCTGCCCATCGTCCAGCGGCGCAAGGCTTCGCCATTCGGTGAGCGCGAGCGGCAGTTCCAGCTGCTGCGCCGCGGCCGCTACGTCGAATACAACCTGGTCTATGACCGCGGCACGCTGTTCGGCCTGCAATCGGGCGGGCGTACCGAATCCATCCTGATGTCGCTGCCGCCGCAAGTGGCCTGGGGTTATGACAAGCATCCCGAGCCAGGCACACCGGAAGCGCGCCTGACCGAATACTTCCTGCAGGACCGCGACTGGCTCGCCGAGCAGCCCTGACCTTCGACTGCTATCCGCACCCCACACCGCAAGGATTCACCCATGGACCGCTACGGCGTCTTCGGCAACCCCATCGGCCACAGCAAATCACCGCAGATTCACGCCCTGTTCGCCGCGCAGACTGGCCATGCGCTGTGCTACGAGGCACTGCTGGCGCCGCTGGACGACTTTCCGGGGTTCGCCCGGGCATTTTTCCGGGATGGCCAGGGCGCCAACGTCACCGTGCCGTTCAAGGAACAGGCCTATGGGATGGCCGATCAACTCACCGAGCGCGCCCGCCGTGCCGGTGCGGTGAATACCCTGAAGAAGCTCGAAGACGGCCGCCTGCTCGGTGACAACACCGACGGTGCCGGGCTGGTGAGCGATCTGCTGAACGCCGGTGTAGCGCTGGCGGGCCAGCGCATTTTGCTGCTCGGAGCTGGCGGGGCCGTGCGTGGCGTACTCGAGCCGTTGCTGGCGCAAAAGCCGGCGGCGCTGATCATCGCGAACCGCACGCCGAGCAAGGCCGAACAGCTGGTGCAGGAATTCGCCGAACTGGGGCCGCTGTCCGCCAGCACCTTCGCCGATCTTGCCGAACCGGTTGACCTGATCATCAATGGCACCTCGGCCAGCCTCGGCGGCGAACTGCCACCGCTGGCCGACAGCCTGATCCGGCCAGGTCAGAGCTTCTGCTACGACATGATGTACGCCGCCAGGCCCACGGCGTTCTGCCAGTGGGCGGCAGCGCTGGGTGCGGACACCCGCGACGGGCTCGGCATGCTGGTGGAGCAGGCGGCGGAGGCCTTTGAATTGTGGCGCGGCGTACGCCCGGACACGGCGCCGGTGCTCGCCGAGCTGCGTCGGCAGCTAAGCTAGTGGCCTGTTTGGTAAGTTCAGTTGGTCAATTTCGGCGCCCATGGCCCCGATACTGCGTTGCTGCTCCTCGCCATAGCCCGCTATGACTCGTCGCAGCGCCTTGTCTCGGAACAATGGTCATCCAAACTTGCCTCAACAAACTCACCGCACAGGCCACTAACCGCTGAAGTGAATGCGCTGATGAATGTGCTGGGGGTTTTCCAGTTCATCGACGATGCCGGCGGCGATACGTTGCAATTCCCGATAGGGATTGGCGTCACCCTTGCCAGCCGCTTCGGCCAGCGCCTCGATGGTCAGCTGGTTACCGGCTGACGGCGCGTCTACCAGCGTCCAGCGCAGCGGATGGCTGACCAGTCGTTGCAGTGCAGCCTCGACCTCCGGCTGCAGCTCGATCGCCGGGAAATCGGCAATCAGCAGCAGGCGCTCGACCTTGGCGCGCTCCAGACCGAGCAACAGCGCCTCCACCGCCTGGTAGAAATCGCGCTGGGGCGACTCCCCGGTAACCGTATCGGCACCCGGCAGACGCGGCGTCTGAAACAGGCAGACCACCGCATCCATCCCGGCCACGCTCTCGCTGACGCTCACTGCATCGAACGGATCGCCCGGCTTGGTCCGCAGACCTGGCCGGGCGGCTATCGAATTGAGGTCGTCGAGCAATGCCACGGCCTCATGCTGGCGGCTGAGCAGCTCCACCAGCAGCGCACTGCCAAGGTCGTCATGCGCGCCGTACAGGGCGAACTTCAACCGCGGCGTTTCGGCATTGAGCATGACGGCTGCCGATCAGCGACGGGTGATCAGATAGCCGATCACGGCAAAGGCGCCCGCGGCCAGAGCCAGGGTACCCAGCGGATGCTCCTTGGCGCATTCGCGCGCAGCACGGCTGGCTTCGCGGGTGCGTCGGGAGATATCGGCATAGTGCTCATCCCAGTCGTTATCGTGCCAGAGTGACTCGGCACGCGAACGCAGTGCGCTTAGGCGCTTGCGCGAGTCGTGGGCGGCATCGTGCTTGAGCTCATCGAGCGCGCGCATCAGGCTGTCGATCTCGTGTTGGACTTCTTCGCGGGTGGTGGCTTTGCTGAAACGGGACATGGTGGGACCTCCCCTCGGTAAGTGTGGTTGTTTGACTCCGAAAACAGGCAGAGGTGCGGCCCGATCTTTGCGCGCAACATCGGCCGGATCGTTACGCGGCCGCTCTGGCGCTGCTCTTCCGACGAACCGCTCATCGGAAAGAGGCGAGTCTGCGGGCGATTCCCTATACTGGCGAAACGTCTACCACGTCGCATTCAGCGCATTTCGCCCTTCCATCGCGGGGAAACACCCATCGTGAACTTTCGTCGTACCCTCGCCAGTCTGCTGTTCGCCTGCCTGGCCTCGTTGCCGGCCATCCATGCCCAGGCCGCCAAGCCGGCCGTACAGGAACTCGCCTCCGGCAGCGCCCTGCTGGTCGATCTGAAGACCAATGAAGTGCTCTATTCCAGCAATCCGGACATGGTGGTGCCGATCGCCTCGGTGACCAAACTGATGACCGCCATGGTCGTGCTGGACGCCAAGCTGCCGCTGGATCAGGCGCTGCCGGTGACCATCCGCGATGCCAGGGAGATGCAGGGCGTGTTCTCCCGCGTGCGTATCGGCAGCGAGATCAGCCGCCGCGAGATGCTGCTGCTGACCCTGATGTCTTCCGAGACCCGCGCCGCCGCGAGCCTCGCCCACCACTATCCGGGTGGCTACTCGGCCTTCATCCAGGCGATGAACGCCAAGGCGCGGGCGCTGGGCATGACCCGCACACACTATGTCGAGCCCACCGGGCTGTCCGAACGCAATGTCTCCAGTGCCAATGACTTGGTCAAGCTGATCCGCGCCAGCCGCCAGTACGCGCTGATCCAGCAGTTCAGCACCACCGACGAGAAGACCGTCGCCTTCCGCAAACCCAACTACACCCTCGGCTTTCGCAACACCAACGCCCTGGTGCGCAAGAACAACTGGGACATCCAGCTGAGCAAGACCGGTTTCACCAATGCCGCCGGCCATTGCCTGGTGATGAGCACCACCATGAAACAGCGGCCGGTGGCCTTCGTGGTGCTCGATGCGTTTGGCAAGTACACCCACATGGCCGACGCCAACCGGCTGAAGAAGTGGCTGGAAACCGGCACCGTCACCCCGGTACCCGCCGCGGCACTGGCCTACAAGCAGCAGAAGCAGGCGCAGCGCCAGCAGCTGGCCGGGCAACCCGCCGACGCGGCGCAGGCACTGCTCGACGCCCGCTGAGGTCTGCCGTTCGCTGCGTGGCGATGGCGTCGCGCAGCGAATCTGACCGGCAGGCCTGACGATCAGCGAACATTCTTGAGTTTGCGCAACTCTTTTTGCTGAGAGTCGTTCCTATCATGAACGCCATTCGCACCTGCGCCTGATCGGATCGCCGATGACACGCCGCCGCCTTCCCGCCTGGCTCGCCAGCCTGGCCCTGCTGATCCATCTGCTGAGCATGCCGCTGTCGGGCCTGTTGCCGGCAGAGACCAAGCGGCTGCTCGGCTGGAGCGGACATTGCCCGCTGATGCAGGCGCAGCAGCACTCGCACGCGCTGCACGAGTCGACGGCCCGAGGCGAGCATGAGCCGAGCGCCCATGGCGGGATGCCGCCGTGCTGCTGCTGCGCCGGTTCGATGGGCCTGGCAGCGCTGCCCGGTGCAGCACCGTTGTTGCCGCAGGAAATGCGCGGCGGCCTGGTGGTTGCTGTCGAAGCCCGCTCCCATCGACCGTCGCCACGGCAACAGTGGCCGGCCCTCAATCCTCGCGCCTCCCCCCTCGCCTGACGCCGCTGGCGTCACCCTTCGTTGCTTCGCCTGAACTGCCTGCACCGACCACGTGGTGTTGGCGTCTGCCTGCGGCCATTCGCCGTACGGCCCTGTCTGTTGCACAAGGAACATGCGAGATGCTCGACCATCCTGCGCACCCGTCGCGGCGTCCTGCGCTGCCTCGTCTTGTTATTGCGGCGCTGGCCGCTGCTTATCTGCCGGCAAGCCTTGCCGATACCGCTGCCTCCGCGCTGTCGCTGGGCAGCAGCACCGTCACCGCCACCCAGTCGGGTGGTGGTCTGCCGACCAGCAGCGTGATCAGCTCGGTCGATCTGCTCGGCGGCGACATTCTCGAACAGCTACCGGTGCTCTACAGCTGGGAGCTGTTTCGTCGCGCGCCGGGAGTGATGCTCACCGAATTCGGCCAGGGCACCAGCTCCGGCAAGCTGTCCTTTCGTGGCTTCAACGGCGAGGGCGAGGTCAATGCGGTCAAGCTGCTGATCGACGGCATCCCGAGCAACAGCAACGACGGCAACATGCCCTATCTGGACATGCTGTTTCCGCTGGAGATCGACGGCATCGAGGTGGTGCGCGGCACCAACGATCCGCGCTACGGCCTGTACAACATCGCCGGCAACGTCGCCGTGCAGTCGCGCATCGGCGGTGACTACGGCAAGGCGCGGCTGCGCTACGGCAGCTACGACACCCAGGAGCTGCAGCTGGCCAAGGGCATCGAAAGCGGCAACTGGACGCAGAACTACTTCATCGGCCAGCAGAAGAGCGATGGCTACCGCGACCATGCCGGCAGCGAGCGCACCAGCCTGTCCGGTAAATGGTTCTACACGCCGGATGCCGGCAACTGGCGCCTCGGCCTGATCGCCCGGCACTACGAGGCCGAGGCGGACGAGCCGGGTTACCTGTCCCGCGAGGACGCACGGCACTCGCCCCGTCAGTCCTACGCGCTGTCATCCAGCGACATGGGCGAGCGGCGCATGAATCAGCTCAGCCTGCATCTGGACAGCCAACTGGCCAGCGATCTCAGCTGGGCGACCAAGGTCTGGCTCAACACCCTGGACGACGACCGCTGGGTGCGTTTCTCGCAATCGGCGCCACAGCAGCGGCGTACCAGTGAGGAAAAGCACTACGGCGCGCGTACCTCGCTGACCTATCGCCCGGACGTGTCCTGGCTGCATGACCTGGCCATTGAAGGCGGGCTCGACACCGAGCAGCAGCGCAACCGCAGCGAGCGCTACACCGCCGTCGAGCGCCAGGTCGTGACCCAGACCCGCGACCAGCGCTTCGACTACGACAGCTACGGCGCCTACCTGCAGGCGGTGATCCAGCCGGTCGAATTGCTGAAGATCATCCCGGCGTTTCGCGTCGACCGCATCGAGGGCGACTTCACCGATGAGCTGAGCGGCAACGATTACGCCATCAACGACTACGGCAGCATCGAGCAGCCGAAAATCAGCCTGATCTACACCCCCATCGAGCAGCTGAGCCTGTATGGCAACTGGGGTCGGACCTTCCAGATCGGCACCGGCGCCGCCGCCTACAAGGTGCCGCCGCGCACCAGCGATCTCTCGCCGTCGATCAACGACGGCTGGGAGACCGGCATCAAGTTCAGCCCGGCGCACTGGATCGATGGGCGCATCGCCTACTGGGAGCAGGTGGCCACGGACGAGGTGCGCCGCCGGCTCAACGACCCCAGCGGCGAATCGGAAAACCTTGGCCAGACTCGCCGCTGGGGCTACGACGCCCAGCTCAACCTCTACCCCGCCAGCGATCTGAATCTGTGGCTGGCGCACTCCTGGCAGTTCTCCGAAATCGAGAAGGCCGACCCGAGCCTGCCGGCCAGTCAGGGCCAGCAGATCGACCACGTGCCGCAGCGGCTGTACTCGGCCGGCAGCACCTATCAGGCAACGCCGGACCTGCAGCTCAGCGCCTGGCTCAACGGCCAGACCGACTACTACCTCGAACGCGAGAACACCCAGGGCAAATACGGCGGCTACGTGCTGTTCAATCTGGGCGCCAGCTACCAGCTGACCGAGCAGCTGGCCGTCGACCTGCAGCTGAAGAACCTCACCGACCGCTACTACGAGTACGTCTGGTACGACGGTGTCCAGTCGTTGCACGCGCCGGGCGATGGCCGCGCGCTGTATGCCGCCGTGACCCTGGACTTCTGAGCCGCATGAAGCGCTATCTGTACCTCGCGCACCGCTGGCTGGGTATCGGGCTCGGCCTGTTTGTGCTGCTCTGGATCGTCAGCGGCGTGGTGATGCTCTTCGTCGGCTACCCCAAGTTGACGCCAGAGGAGCACCTGTCACGCCTGCAGCCGCTGAGTGGCGATTGCTGCATCGCTCCGGGCGCAGCGCTTGCCGCCAGCGCAGACCCGCGCACGCCGCTCAGCCTGCGTCTGACGAGCGCGGGTAGCTCGCCGCGCTATCTGCTGGATTACGGCGACGGGCCGCTGCTGGTGGTGGACGCACGCAGCGGCAAGCGCATCGAGCACATCGGCGCTGCCGAGGCACTGGCCAGTGCGCGGCAGTTCGCGGACGGTGGCGAGGTGCGTTTGCTCGATCGGGTCGAGGAAGATGCCTGGACGCGCAACCACGCCCTGGCCCGCGAGCGACCGCTGTATCGCTTGCAGGCGGACGATGCGGAAGGGCATCTGCTGTACGTTTCCAGCCACACCGGGCTGGTGGTGCGCGACGCCACGGCCCACGAGCGCGCCTGGAACCTGCTCGGAGCCTGGCTGCACTGGCTCTACCCGTTGCGTGAAGTCATGCCGAAGGCGATCTGGTCGGTAGCGCTGGTCTACGGTGCGCTGCTGGCCGCGGTGCTGGTGCTGCTGGGCATGCTGATCGGGCTGCTGCGCTGGCGCTTCGCCGGTCGCTACCGCAACGGCTCGCACTCGCCCTACCCGGCTGGCGCTGGCCGCGTGCACCACGTTGGCGGGATGCTGGTCGGCGTGGCGCTGCTGGTCTGGCTGGTCAGCGGCATGCTGTCGATGGAGCCCTGGGGGCTGTTCGAGAAGCGCTCGACCATCGATGCCGCCGCGCTGCGGCAAGCGCCGCTAAACACCGAGGCGCTGGATACGGATCTGGCCGCTGCGCTGGCCCGATTCCGCGAGGCTGGTATCGAACCGGTGGAGCTGCAGTGGCAGGTGCTCGGCGATCAGCCCTATCTGCTCGGTATCGATGCCAAGGGTGAAACACGCATTCTGCCCGCCCCCCATTCCGAGCCGGCACAGGAACGCCTTGAGCGCGCCCTGCTGGAACGCGAGGTCCGCCAGGCCTGGCCCGAACAGCAGCTGCGCTTCGAATGGCTGGAACAGGAAGACTTCCACTACTACGCCCGCAGCGAACCGAGCCTCTACAGCCATCTACCGCGACGGCTGCCGATGCTGCGGGTGCGTTTCGACGACTCGGCCGCGACCTGGCTGCATCTCGACCCCTACAGCGGCACCGTTATCGAACAGCTCGACCAGCGCCGGCGTGCCGTGCGCTGGGTGTTCAAGCTGCTGCACAGCTGGGACTGGCTGCCCTTGCTGCAACGGCCGCTACTGCGTGACGGCCTGTTGCTGGCATTCAGCGCCGGCATGCTGGTGATCGCCGTCAGTGGCGTGCTGCTGGGCTGGCGCCGCCTGCGTGGTCGGCCACGGCGCGTCAGGCCACGGGCCGCGCCGGATGCCCGGTCGTCGCGGCTGGACCGGACAGCTTCGGCGGACGATTCGATGCAACGATGACGGAACACCCGACTCAAACGACTACATTTCCCTTAGCACAGCGGGAACCGACGTCGAATGAGCACCCCAGACGATAGCTATATCCAGTGGCTGGTGGACCAGTCCATGTTGCACGCGGCGCGCGAGCGGTCGCGCCTCTATGCCGGCCAGGCGCGGCTCTGGCAGCGGCCCTACGCCCAGGCGCGGCCGCGCGATGCCAGCGCCATCGGCTCGGTGTGGTTCACCGCCTATCCGGCAGCCATCATCACCCCCGAGGGCGGTACGGTGCTCGAAGCGCTGGGTAACGACCGCCTGTGGAGCGCGCTCTCCGAGCTGGGTGTGCAGGGCATCCACAACGGCCCGATGAAGCGCTCTGGTGGCTTGAGCGGCCGCGAGTACACGCCGACCATCGATGGCAACTTCGACCGCATCAGCTTCGATATCGACCCGAAGCTGGGCACCGAAGAGCAGATGCTGCAGCTCAGCCGGGTCGCCGCCGCGCACAACGCCATCGTCATCGACGACATCGTCCCGGCGCACACCGGCAAGGGCGCCGACTTCCGCCTCGCGGAAATGGCCTACGGCGACTATCCGGGGCTGTACCACATGGTGGAGATCCGCGAAGAGGACTGGGAACTGCTGCCCGAGGTGCCGCCGGGACGCGATTCGGTCAACCTCGAACCGCCGGTGGTCGACCGCCTGCATGAAAAGCACTACATCGTCGGCCAGTTGCAGCGGGTGATCTTCTTCGAGCCCGGCATCAAGGACACCGACTGGAGCGTCACCGGGGAAGTCACCGGGGTCGACGGCAAGGTCAGGCGCTGGGTCTACCTGCACTACTTCAAGGAAGGCCAGCCGTCGCTGAACTGGCTCGATCCGACCTTTGCTGCCCAGCAGCTGATCATTGGCGATGCCCTGCATGCCATCGATGTGGCCGGCGCCCGCATGCTGCGCCTGGATGCCAACGGCTTTCTCGGTGTCGAGCGAAGGGCCGAGGGCACCGCCTGGTCCGAGGGCCATCCGCTGTCGGTCACCGGCAACCAGCTGCTCGCTGGCGCGATTCGCAAGGCCGGCGGCTTCAGCTTCCAGGAACTGAACCTGACCATCGATGACATCGCCGCCATGTCCCACGGCGGTGCCGACCTGTCCTACGACTTCATCACCCGTCCGGCCTATCACCACGCGCTGGTGACCGGCGACACCGAGTTCCTGCGCATGATGCTGCGCGAGGTGCACGCCTTCGGCATCGACCCGGCCTCGCTGATCCATGCACTGCAGAACCACGACGAGCTGACCCTGGAACTGGTGCATTTCTGGACGCTGCACGCCTACGACCACTACCACTACAAGGGCCAGACGCTGCCCGGCGGACACCTGCGCGAGCTGATCCGCGAGGAGCTGTACGAACGGCTGACCGGCGAGCATGCGCCCTACAACCTCAAGTTCGTCACCAACGGCGTGGCCTGCACCACCGCCAGCGTGATCGCGGCGGCGCTGAACATCCGTGATCTGGACGCCATCGGCCCGGCCGAAGTGGAGCAGATCCAGCGCCTGCATATCCTGCTGGTGATGTTCAACGCCATGCAGCCCGGCGTGTTCGCTCTATCCGGCTGGGATCTGGTCGGTGCCCTGCCGCTGGCGCCGGAGCAGGTCGAGCACCTGATGGGCGACGGCGACACGCGCTGGATCAACCGCGGCGGCTATGACCTGGCGGACCTGGCACCGGAGGCATCGACGTCCGCCGAAGGTTTGCCGAAAGCCCGCGCCTTGTACGGCAGCCTGGCCGAGCAGCTGCAGCACGGCGGCTCCTTCGCCTGCCAGCTCAAACGCATCCTCAGTGTGCGCCAGGCCTACGACATCGCCGCGAGCAAGCAGATCCTGATTCCCGATGTGCAGGCGCCGGGGTTGCTGATCATGGTTCACGAGCTGCCGGCCGGCAAAGGCGTACAGATCACCGCGCTGAACTTCAGCGCCGAGACCATCAGCGAAACCGTCTGCCTGCCCGGCGTGGCGCCCGGCCCGGTGGTGGACATCATCCACGAGCGCGTTGAAGGCGACCTCACCGAGAACTGCGAGCTGACCTTCAACCTCGACCCCTATGAAGGCCTGGCCCTGCGGGTGGTGAGCGCGGCATCGCCGGTGATCTGAAGGCCCTCTTCGCGAGCCCCGGGCGCACGGCTATAGTGCGCACCGGCCCGGGGCTCGCCCTCGCCTTCGAGGACTTCGCGTGTCGTTCACCCCGCTTCTTCGCCGCCTTTCCCTGCTGCTCGCCTGCATGGAATGGGTCGGCGCTCCGGCTCTGGCACAGACGGCCTGCCCGCCTGGCCAACAGCCAATCTGCCTGAGTGGCAGCTGCCTCTGCGTGCCCGGTTCTGCCAGCGACACCCAGGCCGTTTACGACCGTGTGCAGCGCATGGCCGCGCTGGCGCTGCAGAACTGGATTCAGCAATCGCGGGATCGTCTGATGGCCGGCGGCGTCCAGCCGATGCCGCTGCATATCCGCTCGCAGCTCGAACCCTTCTTCGATCTCGCGGTGCTGGAAAGCGCGAACTACCGCGTCGGCGACGAAGTGGCGCTGAATGCCGGCAACACCCTGCTGCGCAACCCCGACGTCAACGCCGTGACCCTGATCGACGTCATCGTCTTCCGCCACGCCAGCGATGCGCAGGACAACGTCGCGCTCTGGGCCCATGAGCTCAAGCACGTCGAACAGTATCTGGATTGGGGCGTCGCCGAGTTCGCACGACGCTATACGCTGGACCACCGCGCCGTGGAGCAGCCGGCGTATGCGCTGGAACTCGAGGTGGAAAAGGCGCTGGATGCGCAACGCTGAGCGATTCGCTCACCCGCGTCGGATGCTCGGCGCCCGGTTTCAGCGGATCGGATCGGCCGCGGCGCAGTCACATGCCAGACAGATACCGCCAACAGGAGCCGAGCCATGAGTGTGACCGTGACCAAGCTCGAAGGCGACGACATTCCCGAGCACCTGCGCCACCCGGATATCGCCATGGTCTATCGGGTCACCGATGCCAATGGCAACAGCCGCTATCTGACCGACGACGTCGAAGCCGCGCAGCTGGCGGTCAATATCAGTGACCGCCAGCAGCTGAAGCCCGACGCCTGACGCCGCGCATTGGTCCTCAGCCGGCCAGCACCGAATCCACCAGCGCCTTGGCCTCGGCCTGAATGCGCGCCAGGTGCGCTTCGCCTTCGAAGCTCTCGGCGTAGATCTTGTAGACGTCCTCGGTGCCGGACGGCCGTGCGGCGAACCAGCCGTTCGCCGTCTCCACCTTCAGCCCGCCGATGGCCGCGCCGTTGCCCGGTGCCTCGGTGAGGATGCGGATGATCGGCTGGCCGGCCAGCTCCTTGGCGCTGACCTGCGACGCGGAGAGCTTGCCCAGGCGTGCCTTCTGCTCGCGGTTGGCCGCGGCGTCGATGCGCTGATACACCGGCGCGCCGAAGCGGTCGGTCAGCGCCTTGTAGCGCTCGCTCGGGTCCTTGCCGGTCACCGCGGTGATTTCCGCCGCGAGCAGGCCGAGGATCAGCCCGTCCTTGTCGGTGGACCAGGCGCCGCCCTGCTTGTCGAGGAACGACGCACCGGCCGATTCTTCGCCGCCGAAGCCCAGGCTGCCATCCATCAGGCCGTCGACGAACCACTTGAAGCCCACCGGTACCTCCACCAGGCGACGCTCGATGCCGGCGGCGACGCGGTCGATCATCGACGAGGACACCAGCGTCTTGCCGATGCCGGCCTCGGCGCTCCAGCCCGGGCGATGGGTGAACAGGTATTCGATGGCCACGGCCAGGTAATGGTTGGGGTTCATCAGCCCGCCGGAGCGGGTGACGATGCCGTGGCGGTCGTGGTCGGTGTCGCAGGCGAAGGCCACGTCGAAGCGGTCCTTGTTCTCGATCAGCCCGGCCATGGCATGTGGCGAGCTGCAGTCCATGCGGATCTTGCCGTCCCAGTCCAGGCGCATGAAGCGGAAGGTCGGGTCGACTACCGTGGACAGCACCTCCAGCGGCAAACCGAAGCGCTCGGCGATGCGCGGCCAGTAGTGCACGCCGGCGCCGCCCAGAGGGTCGACGGCGAACTTCAGACCCGAGCCGCGGATGGCGTCGAGGTCGATCACCCGCTCCAGCCCGCCGACATAGGCGTCGATGAAATCGAAGCGCCGGGTGGTCGAGGCCTTCAGCGCCTGGCGGTAATCCATGCGCTTGACGCCATCGAGACCGGCGACCAGCAGCGCATTGGCGCGTTCCTGAATCCACTTGGTCACACCGGTGTCGGCCGGGCCGCCGTTGGTGGGGTTGTACTTGAAGCCGCCATCGCCCGGCGGGTTGTGCGAAGGCGTGATGACGATGCCATCGGCCAGCCCGTTGGTGCGGCCACGGTTGTAGCTGAGGATCGCGTTGGAGATCGCCGGGGTCGGTGTGTAGCCCGGCTCGCCGTTGGTTTCGCTGCAGCCGGCGTCGATGCGCGTCTCGATGCCGTTGGCCGCGAGCACTTCCAGCGCCGAGATGAATGCCGGTTCGGACAGCGCGTGGGTGTCCATGCCCATGAACAGCGGGCCGTCGATGCCTTCCTGGCGGCGGTAATCGCAGATCGCCTGGGTGGTGGCGAGGATATGCCACTCGTTGAAGCTGCCCTTGAGCGAGGAGCCGCGGTGCCCGGAGGTGCCGAACGCCACCTGCTGCGCCGGGTCGGACGGGTCCGGCCGGTCGCTGTAGTAGCGCGCCACCAGGCGCGGCAGGTGGGTGAGGGTGTGCGGGTCGGGCAGGCGTCCTGCGTTGGCGGCGATACTCATCGGTCAGTCCTGTGCGAAAAGGCGGTACGCCGGCCCAGGCGGGCGTGGCGCGAAGCGAATGAAACGCCAGTCGGCGCCATTTATCCAGAGCTTCGACCGCATCAGCGCCGGCGGTTCCATGCGCGGCGTTATCCAGCCTGCGACGTTTTGGCCATGCGCGCTCGTCGCCCCGCCGGAACCTCCGCCACAGGCCCCTTTCCACTGCTTAGCGGCTCGCGTTCGCGAGCCCGTGACCAGGAGGTTGTCACATGAACGTCGACGAACGAATCCGCCAGCGCGCCTATGAAATCTGGCAAGCCGAAGGCCAGCCGGAAGGCAAGGAAAGTGAGCATTGGCAACAGGCCCGCGAGGAAATCGAACCCTTCTACAAGGAAGGCGACGCCGAGGCCGGCAGTGTGGAAAGCAGTGTGGCGATACCCATGCCGAAATCGGACAACATGCATTAACCACGCAGGCAGGGCGGCGAAGGCGCAGTAGGCGCCGTCCCGCCCGAATCTGCTGCCACGTTCTCACCCTTCCCATCCTCTGCCCCGGCGCGCTGGAGCCTGCCGCTGCGCGCTGCTAGAGTGCCGCCGGTTGCCAACCACCGGCTGACAGGACGTCTGCCCAGCCACCGCACAGGATGCTTCCATGAAAAAGCTCGCACTCGCCGTTGCCGTACCCCTGGCCCTCTTCGGCGCCGCCACCTTCTACACCAGCACCCAGGTCGAATCGACCGCCCGTGATGCCGTTGACCAGGCCAACCTCAAGCTGCGCGAGATGGGCGTCGGCGCCGGTGCCGAGGTCGGCCTCACCCTGCTCAGCTTCGAACGCGGGCTGCTCTCCAGCACCGCGCGTTACCAGATCGACATCGAAGTGGCGGACGACGAAGGCAACACCGAACACTACGCTCTGCTGCTGCAGGATCGCCTCGAACACGGCCCCTTCCCCGTCTCCCGTCTCAGCCGCGGCCAGCTGATGCCGGTCGCCGCGCAGAGCCATTTCGAACTCGAACGCACGCCGCTGACGCAAAAGCTGTTCGACGCCGCCTCCGGCGAAGTGCCGCTGGTGGGTGACGTGACCATCGGCTACGACGGCGGCCAGGCCGGCGATCTGCGCACCGCCGCGCTGAACATCGAGGACGAAGACGGCAGCGTGCGCATCGCACCGGCCAACCTCAACTTCGAGGCGAACAAGGCCGGCAGCGACGTACGCATGGACGGTGAACTGGCGGAAGTCGACATCGACCTGCAGCGCAGCGACAGCGGCCAGCCGGTACAGGTGAGCCTGCGCGGCATCGGCCTGAGCGCCGACAAGCAGGATTATGACGCGGGCTTCGGCTTCGGCCCGTCCGCCATCACCCTGGAACGCATGGAAATCAAGGCCGGCGACGAACCCGCCGTGGTCATCCAGCAGGCCTCCGTCGAGGAGGCGCTGAGCCGCGGCAGCCGCGGCCTCGACCAGACCATCGCCTACCGCATCGGCGAGGTCAGCGCCAAAGGCCAGGCCTTGCGCAACCTCACCCTCGCCTTCAGCCTGCGCAACCTCGAGGAAAGCAGCCTCAAGGCGCTGGTCGCGAGCTACAAGGCAATCCTCGACAGCAGCGCCACGCCGGAGGAATCCTTCGCCGGCATGACCGCCGCCCAGCAGCAGGAACTCCAGGCGCATGGCCTGCAGCTGCTGGAACACAAACCCACCCTGGCCCTCGACGAGTTCGGCTTCGAGACCGCCCACGGCTCGGCCCGCCTGTCCGTCGTGCTCGACCTGCAATCGCCGAGCGCAGAAGCCTTCACCCCGGATGCGATGATCACCAGCATGCTCGCCTCGCTCAAGGCCGACGCCGGTATCGACAAGGACCTGGTGCGCGACATCGCCGGGCTGGTCGCGCAGAACAACCAGCCTGACGGCCAGCTCGACCCGGCGGCACTGCAGGAGGAAAGCGATGCCGCCACCGAGCTGTTCAGCGGCATGGCGCTGGACACCGGCTGGTCGCGCCTGGAAGGCGAACGCCTGGTCAGCTCGCTGCACTACGCCGACAACCGGGTGACCTTCAATGGCCGGGAAATGAGCGTGCAGGAATTCATCGGCTTCGCCTTCGGTTCGGCGCAGAACGCCGGTCTGCTCGGCCAGTAAGCGCCAGCCTGCGGATGCGTCCGCAGTGACAGAAAACTCCGCGGCCCTGTTCAGCACCTCGCTGGGCAGGGCCGTGTCGCTTTAGGGCATTTGCGGCGTTCCGATCACCCGTCACCTCCCCGACACCTTCCTGCCCTCGCCCTGCCCGAGCCGGCTGCGCGACCGCTGACCTGATCTCCCTACGGCTGCAATCTGCACCTGCCAACGCCCGCGCGTCGCCCTGTTTCGGTATTCGCTTGCGCTCCGTCAGGTCGCTGGAACCATCGTCGCTCTCGCCGCCTCTGCTGAATATGACAAATGCGCCAGGCCGAGCCGGGACTTCGCCGATTGCGGCCTGACGCAGCGAGAAAACACACGCTCATTCAAACCATGCAGCCCCTGGCCGGTGGCGAACCGCCCTGCCGGGGTTTCATTCAAAGGGCCCGCTTGTCCGATGACGCAGACGCTCAACTATCAGGCGATATTCGAAGCCGTCCCCAACCTGCATCTGATCCTCGCGCCTGATCAGGATTTCACCATCCTCGCTGCAAGCGATGCGCAGCTGCGCGCTACCCACACGCGCAGGGAAGAAAGCATCGGCAGACCGGTATTCGACGTGTTCCGCAAGAACCCGGACGACCCGACCGAGTTCGGCACCAGCGTTTTGCGCGACTCGCTCGAGCGCGTCCTGCGCAGCCGCGCGCCGGACCGCATGGCGATCACCCGCTACGACATCCCCCGGCCCGCAGCGCAGGGCGGCGGTTTCGAGCTGCGTTACTGGCGGCCGCTGAATGTCCCGGTGCTCGATGAGCACGGCGCCGTGCTCTACATCATCCATCAGGTCGAAGACGTGACCGAGGAAGTCCTGCGTCAGGGCAGCGCCAGTCTCAGTCACTTCGAGGAGCGCTTTCGCGCTGCGCTGCTCGGTTCCGGCATCGGTACGTTCACCTGGCTCTTCAGCGATGGCAGCCTCAGCCTGGACAGCGCGCTGGAGCAGCTCTTCCGCCTGCCGCTCGGGCTGAAGGTGACCAGCGTCGATGCTTTCGTCGAGCAGGTCCATCCCGAAGACCGCGCCGATGTACGGCTGGCCTTCGATCACTACGCCAGGGGCGACGACTACACCGCGGAGTTTCGCCTGCTGCGTGCCGACGCGGAGTGCTGGCTGGCCTGCAAGGCCAAGGCCTTTCGCGATGCCAGCGGAGCGCTCGCCTATGTCGCCGGCGCCTGCACCGACATCAGCGCCCGCCGGCATGTCGAAGATGCCCTGCGGGTCAGTGAGAACAGCCTGCGCCAGCTCAACGAGACGCTTGAAGCGCGGGTGGCCACCGAGGTCGCCGAGCGCAGCCGCGCCGAAGAAGCCCTGCGCCAGGCGCAGAAGATGGAGGCCGTCGGCCAGCTCACCGGCGGCATCGCCCACGACTTCAACAACCTGCTGACCGGCATCATCGGCAGCCTCGACCTGATGCAGCGGCGCCATCAGCGCAACGAGCCGCTGGAGCTGGAGCGCTACATCGGCGCCGCCGTGACGTCCGCCCAGCGCGCCGCCGCGCTGACCCAGCGGCTGCTGGCCTTCTCCCGGCAGCAGGCGCTCGACCTCAAGCCGGTCGACGTCAACCAGCTGGTGGCCTCGCTGGAGGATCTGCTGCATCGCACCACGGGCGAAAACATCACCATCGAGACGCGCCTCAGCGCCGGGCTGCTGCCCGCCTGCATGGACGTCAACCAGCTGGAAAGCGCGCTGATCAACCTCGTCATCAATGCGCGCGATGCCATGCCCTACGGCGGTCGCATCACCCTGTCGACCGCCAGCTTCACCATGGGCGACACGCCCGATCCGAAGAAGCGCGGCATGAGCGCTGGCGAGTACGTGCTGCTCAGCGTCACCGACACCGGCACGGGCATGGCGCCGAACGTCATGGCGCGGGCCTTCGAGCCATTCTTCACCACCAAGCCGATCGGCCAGGGCACCGGGCTCGGGCTGTCGATGGTGTATGGCTACATCAAGCAGGCCAAGGGCTACATCCAGATCGAGTCCGAGCCGGACATCGGCACGCGGGTGCACCTCTACCTGCCGGTGCATCAGGGCGAAGTCACCGCCCTCGCCCACGAACCCGAACGCACGCCCACAGGCGCCGGCGAAACCATCCTGGTGGTCGAGGATGAGCCGGTGGTCCGCTCGCTGGTGGTCGAAGTGCTGAACGAGCTGGGCTATGAAACCCTGGAGGCCGGTGAAGCCAGCGAAGCGCTCTGCATCACCGAGAGCGAGCAGCGCATCGACCTGCTGATCTCCGACGTCGGCCTGCCCGGCATGAACGGCCGGCAACTGGCCGACATCGCCCGCCAGCAACGCCCCGGCCTGAAGGTGCTGTTCGCCACCGGCTATGCCGAGAGCTTTGCCGCCAACGATTTTCTCGGCCCGGACATGGCAGTGATCACCAAGCCCTTCGCCATCGATGTCTTCGCCACCAAGGTCGGCGAGATGCTCGGCAACGGCTGAGCGTGGCTGGCTACGCGCCCAGGCGCTCGCTGAGAAAGTCGATAAAGCAGGCGATGCGCGAGGCCAGTGCGCTGTTGCGGTAATACACCGCATTGATCGGCTGGCGCACATCGACACGCTGCGCCGCCAGCACCTCCACCAGCTCGCCGCGCTGCCGATCCTTCTCGGTCATGAAGTCGGACAGGCACACCAAGCCCTCGCCGGCCAGCGCCAGTTCACGCGCCGTATCGCCGCTGGAGACACGCAGCGCCGGGGTGATCCGCCAGCTCTCCCCCAGCGCATGGCGCACCGGCCAGTCGTTGAGCCGATCCGGCTCGGTAAAGCTGATAAGGCTGTGCCCGGCCAGCGCCTCGACGCTCTCCGGCATGCCATGCCGTTGCAGATAGGCCGGGCTCGCCAGCACCCGGCGCATGGTGTGGCACAGCGGCCGCGCATGCAGGCTGGAATCCGGCAGCGGGCCGATGCGGATGGCCAGGTCGGTACGCCGCTCCAGCAGATCGATGATGCGGTCGTCGCTGTACAGCTCCAGCTCGATCTGCGGGTAGCGCGCGCGAAAGTCGCCGATCAGCGGTGCGATCACATGCAGCATGAACGGCGAAGCGGTGTTGACCCGCAGACGCCCCGCGGGTGTCTGCCGCCGCAGCGCCATCTGCTCCTCGGCCTCCTCCACGCTGGCCAGAATGCGCCGCGCCTGCGCCAGGAACACCTCGCCCTCCTCGGTCAGCTCGAGGCGCCGCGTGGTGCGGCGCAACAGCGTCACCGCCAGCTTGTCCTCCAGCCGACTCAACGCCCGGCTGACGCCCGAGGCGGTCTGTTCCAGCTGCTCGGC
This sequence comes from Stutzerimonas chloritidismutans AW-1, assembly GCF_000495915.1. GTDB lineage: Bacteria > Pseudomonadota > Gammaproteobacteria > Pseudomonadales > Pseudomonadaceae > Stutzerimonas > Stutzerimonas chloritidismutans. The sequence continues at coordinate 30,204 of NZ_AOFQ01000057.1, read as the reverse complement.
CGCGGCGCTGATCGAGCCACTGTCGACCACGCTGACAAAGGCGAGCATTTCGTCGAGGTTGGTTTTCATCGGTGGGAATCGCATCGAATGGCGGGCGTGAGCAACGAGTCTGGCGGCAGCGCCGCGCGGCGGCAACCGGGCCGGCGCGGGCCCCCGGCGGCGGATCCGTCGATCAGCCGCCGGCGAAGGGTGCCACGGCCTCAAACGCCCTTTTCATTCGGCCCCGGCACATTCACCCCGTCCAGCGTGGAACGGCTGTCGCCTGCGCCATCGGTGATCACGCTGAAACTGCCATCGGTCTCCAGTACCACCGCCTCGATGCCATCCAGCGCGGCCAGCCCCTGACTGCGCGCAGCGGCCCGCACCTCGTCCTCGGTCACTCGCGCCACGCGCATGGCATCGCCGAGAAAACGCCCGCGATAGAACAGCAGCGCCGGCTCGCCCGTCACCGTACGCCGCACCCACGCCACCCGCACGCTGGACCAGGTGACCACATACTGCAGCCCGATCAACAGCGCGAACGCCAGCACCCCCTCGGCCAGCGACACATTGCGATTGAGCAGAATCGTCGCGAAGGTCGAACCCAGCGCAACCGTCACCACCAGATCGAACGCATTCATCTTCGACAACGTCCGCCGCCCCGACAGGCGCAACAGCAGCACCAGGCTGATATAGGCCAGCACGCCCACCACCAGCGTGCGTATCAACGTCGTTCCGCTACTGAAAAACATGCCTTCCACGATCACCTCCGCAACTGACCTATGCAGTGTGGACAGGGTAGGCGGCGGGAAAGTGCAAACGACGTGAATGACGCGTGTCAGGCAACAGTATGAAAACTGGGGATTAATCCATCGTCTGCTTTACCCATACGGAAGCAGTGGCTAATGTGCCATCACGCGCAGCAACTGCGCACTCGATCACGGTTCCGCTGCGACGCTACGAGTTGCACCGGTCCGCTACCAAGGACGGTACAGATGGCGCGCTTTATCCCTGTACGCTCGCAATGCCAGTTCGACACGCCCGGCGAGCGGGGGTTTTGCCGAGCGGTTGGAGAGCTGCTGGAAGTCGATTGCCTCTGCTGGAGCAAGGTCCCGGTCGGGTTACCCCGACTTCGTGATCCTGCACCCGCGTCGCGGCATCCTCGTGCTGGAGGTCAAGGACTGAAGCTCGCCACCATCCAGAGCATGACCCACGGCAAAGCCACGTTGCACACTTCAAGCGGCCTTAAGACTGTGGCCAACCCGATGCTGCAGGCGCGCTCCTATGTCGTTGATGTCGACATGGTGCTCAAGAAAGACCTGCTACAGCAAGAACAAGAAAATAAGCCTGGGCGGTTGCAGAAGCTGAGTGCAACACGGTTATTGATTTGAAGCTGGAGCATGATGCCGCATAGCCATGGCTTCCTGCATCACCTCGCCCATGACTTCGATCGGGCACTTGAAATCGAAGCGTTTACGGGGGCGCATATTCAGCTCCAAGGCGATGGCATTCAATTGCTCTTGACTGTGTACCGACAAGTCAGTCCCCTTGGGCAGGTACTGGCGGATCAGGCCGTTGATGTTTTCGTTGCTACCGCGCTGCCAGGGGCTGTGCGGGTCGCAGAAGTAAATAGCGACCCCTGTCTGCTGGGTGATTTCAGCATGCCGCGCCATCTCCCGGCCCTGGTCGTAGGTCATGCTCTTGCGCATCGCCAGCGGCATGCTGTTGAGCGCTGCACTGAAGCCCTCCATCGCCGAGGTCGCCGTTGCGTCGTTCATCTTCATCAGCATCAGGTAGCCACTGGTGCGCTCCACCAACGTGCCTACCGACGAGGCGTTGGCCTTACCCTTGATCAGGTCGCCCTCCCAATGCCCCGGCATCAGCCGGTCTTCGATCTCTGGCGGGCGAACATGAATGCTGACCATCTCAGGGATCTGGCCGCGCCGATCCACGCCACCAGAGCGCGGCCGGCGCGTCGTCTTGCCTTGGCGCAGGCAGACGATCAGCTCCTTGCGCAACTCGCCGACCGGCAAGGCATAGATCGCGTTATAGATCGTCTCACGACAGACGTAGGCATCTCTGAGGTTGGGTATGGTCATGCTGCGCAGCTTGCCGGCAATCTGCTCGGGAGACAAACGCTTACGCAGCATGTGGGCCACCAGTTCGAAGCGCTCGCTGCCCGGCACAAGCTTGCGCTTGGGGCGACAAACCTGGCGCCGAATATTCATCTGTTGCTGGGCGCAGCGGGCCGAGTAAGCACCACTACTGCCTCGATTGCGCTTCAGCTCTCGGCTGATGGTCGAGGGCGACCTGTCAATCAGGCGAGCAATGCCGCGCAGGCTGAAGCCTTGAGCTTGACTGAGTTGAATGATGGCGCGCTCTTCGACGCTGAGTTCGGAATAGGACATAGGGGCAGCACCGTACCGGAAAGGTCAGGTGTTGCACTCAGTTTTCGCGGCCGCCCTGTTTCATTTTACTGCTTATTTGTTCGTTGTTTTATGCACCAGTTGCGTCTAATCATAGTTGTGACATTTGTGAATAAATGGATGAAGCATGATTGATCTCGGGGGAACAGACCTATACATCAACGTGCCGAGCCTGCCCCGGAAAGAATTTGAGCACTACTCAACAAATTTGTTTGATGAGTGGGAGTCATATATCGGGAAGGTTCTAAAGGTTCCTGATTACGCACTAGTTTTAGAAATTGAAGAGGGATCAATTAAGGTAAATGCAAAAGTTGCTGCATGCCTTTACGCGATCTATATTGGGATTGGACAGTACGGCTCATTCATGGCTGGGTCCCAAACAATTCAAAGTCAAATTAGTGCTGCGAGTGACTATTTGGCGAATCATGCGGTTGCCCCGTTTACAAGCAGACAAACTAAACCAAAAATAAAAAAACATAGTGGGTCGCTGGGTCAACTTAACAGGTTATTTTTAAAAGTTCAGCAGGGAAAAATAACTGCGCAGCAAGCCATGATAGAGGCTGAGGCAATATTTGGAGAGGATTTACGCTCCGAACCAGATTTCACAAGTGAGCTAAGAACATCATTTGAAAATGCGCCAATACTTGCGAAGCAGTTAAATTTGCCTTTGAGTGGCGTCGAAAGTGAAATATTTAAAAAGGTTATAAACAAGAAGCCGCGAATACCTAAACCTACGCCAGAGCAACCTATTGGACAGCAGTTTCGTGTAATGGTGTGGCGTGAGTCGAAAGATAAAAAACGTAAAGTTCGAGTAATTGAGCTATGAGTCACATGGCTGGATCAAATCGTTCGCTCCGCTTGCATGGATGGCTAATGTCCGCTCCGTTAATAAAATTTAATTTTCAAGGACAATTATGCCGCGTGTAATTGAGAAAGGTGAGATAGCCCTGTACAAGTACAATCGGCTTCGATACTCATTTGTAGAGTTGGGGGCCGGAGAACAGCAAGTCCTATCCAGCGATCCTTGGGCTTTCCTCAGTTCTCATCTGCAAACAAAACTTGCAGGTAAGCGTGGTGCCAACCGTGAGCGCATTGAGCGCGCAATCTATTATGCTTCCCTTGCTGAGGATTTTTACCGCGCAGCACAGAGCGTACCTCTCCCTGCCCAAGGAACACTTTTCTACTACGGCATGCTTGATCTTGTAAAATCGTTTCTATCTCTTCGCGGTGCTGATTTAGAAACAACTTTTGAGCATCATGGACTAATGCTTCCGCTTGGAAAAAGGTTGACTATAGAAGCTAAGCCGAAAATGAAGGACGCTTTCAATGTCTTTTCGCATTTCTGTGCTGAACTTGGAAGAGAAATAAAGGCTCCTCTTGAGGTCGACTTCAGACAAGCCCTATCTCATGTGCCCGAGGTTCATGGCATCTATGCCAGCCTTGGTCACATCACCAAGCGAAAATTACTTCCGGTGAAAATCGAGTTCCAAGTGAACTCAAATAGAGATTTCCTTTTCACTGAGCTAATTTTTGATAAAGAGCAAGAGGCAAAAGTAGATACTAGTCGATTTCTAAAAGGTAATCGATCGGCATATTTTAAGGAAGGTTATCCGCGCGACAAGCAAGTCGTTTATCGAGCAAAACGCAGAAAGTCTTTTACCAGAGATAACCTTGACCGGAAATATAAAAACATATTAGCTGAGTATTCTGCGCTCGATGTGGTTCCAATACTCACCCAGCAGGGCTATCGATACTACATAGACCTCCGCCCTGGAGATGTCCCACATCTTGCATATTCTTTAATGGCGATGTTCTACCTTGGCAGCGCAGCACGTTATCGACCATTAGAGATAAGATCTTTGCTGGAGGGTGATCTCCGCCCACTAGTGAGTGAGTTTGTTAGCTTAACACCTCGTCAATTTCTCTACCAATTAGTGTCAATTACGACGGCACGAGAATGCGTGATTCCATTTTCAGCGATATGAAGACTCGCGTTTCAAATGGTTCAATTGATTCCCGTCGTTTCAAAATGGTGATAGCTAATGAACAGCATTCATGATCATCCGGCATATAAAGAAGGCAAAGAAAGCTACTTTTCTAATAAAGGAAGATACGAAAATAGGTACCCGTTAGGATCTACAGAATATGATGCATTCGAACGGGGTTGGTCTCAATCGTTAAAGAAAACACCAGATTTGCTACTCAAGGCGTCTAATTTCAAGGGCATGCACGGCGAACGTAGAGAATGCAGAGGTCAGTCAGATATAGATATAGATATAGATATAGATATAGCAAAGGAAAAATACTTGAAAGGTAAGGGTTATTAGTTAGCGCTCAGTCCAAGGATATTGGAAAAGCCTATTTAACGTTCAGATGCCAGCTCATGGGAAAACGGGTTAGATTTATTTTCAGGTGGCTAGCTTCATAGCACCTTATGACTTCATCGTCTTAGGTTTTCCACCCCCATTCACAATGGTAAGCACCCATGCACCTAACAACCCTCCTAGTTCCCACCTTCACGCAATGCTCAAAACTCTCTCCGGCTGGCTGAAAAAGGCGCAGGCCCAGCTCCCGGAAGCAGAGGCACAGGCGTTGTTATCCGCGCGGCTAGCGCCGGATATGTTTCCGCTGTCGACCCAGATTCGCTTTGCCTGCGTGCAGGCACAGGAGGCTGTTTGCCGGTTGAGAGACGAGGCCTTCCCGGCTGCGATCAACGAGCTGCTGGACGAAGGGCGGCAGGCTGGCGAGCGGCCGGGCACGCTGGCTGATGCCTATGCCCGGATCGATGAGACGGTGGCTTTGCTCGACGGCCTCGCCGCCGATGCGCTGGATATGGACGCGGACAAGCCAATCGCCCACGAGCTGGCGAATGGGATGATCTTCGACCTGACCGCTGAGCAATACGCCCGTGACTGGACGCTGGCGCAGTTCTATTTCCATGTGATGACCGCGTATTCGATCCTGCGTAAGGAAGGGATCGAGCTGGGCAAGGCGGACTACGTGACCCATATGCTGCCGTATCTGCGGGCGGAATCGATTCCGAAGGGCTAACGAGGTGGCTTGGACGTAGCGCGTGGAAAAGGCTTCGCCGTTTTCCACCCTACGCATGCGAGGTGTCGGCAGAGGAGTGCGGAGTGGCGTAGGGTGGACAACGCTGCGCTTGTCCACCAATGCGAGTCGACGGGCAGGGCATGTGGTTGGCGAAACGCTCGCGGGCTCGGGGCGTCCAACCGGGATGCCGCGCCAGAGCGGTCGTATTTGCGAACGATGTTCGCCCACCTCGCCACAAAGCAGACCTCCCCATGTTGTTCCGCCGTTTCGAAAACCTGATCGATGTCTTCAAGCCCAGCCCGGACGTTGCGCCGCCGGCCGGGATGCTGCGTTTCTATGCCCATTACCTGAAGCAGGTCTGGCCGTTGATGACGGCCGTGCTGGTGGTCGGCTTCTTTGCGGCGCTGATCGAGGTGGCGCTGTTCAGCTTTCTCGGCCAGCTGATCGACATGGCTCAGACGACCGATGACGCGCGGACCTTCTTCGCCGAGCACCGCAACGAGCTGCTGTGGATGGCGGCGGTGGCGCTGGTCATCCGGCCGCTGGTGTTCGGCCTGCACAATCTGCTGACGCATCAGGCGATCAACCCAGGGCTGACCAACCTGATCCGCTGGCAGAACCACCGCTACGTGCTCAAGCAGAGCCTGAACTTCTTCCAGAACGACTTCGCCGGGCGCATCGCCCAGCGCGTGATGCAGACGGGGCCGTCGCTGCGCGATTCGGCCATGCAGGTGATCGATGCGCTGTGGCATGTGGTGGTCTATGCGGGCAGTGCGCTGTATCTGTTTGCAGCCGCGGATCTGCGTTTGATCGTGCCCTTGCTGCTGTGGATCGTCGGCTACAGCGCCGCGCTCTGGTACTTCGTGCCGCGTATTCGCGCGCGTTCGGCGGCGGCGTCCGCGGCGCGCTCCAAGGTGATGGGGCGGGTGGTGGATGGCTACAGCAACGTCGCCACGCTCAAGCTGTTCGCCCATTCGCGGGAGGAGGAGAGCTACGCCCGCGAGGCGATGCAGGAGCTGCTCGGCAAGTTCCGCCTGCAGTCGCGAGTCATCACCAGCCTGGATTTCCTGATTACCTGCATGAACGGCCTGTTGATCGTCGGCACCGGCGCGCTGGCGCTGTGGCTGTGGAGCGAGGCGCTGATCACGACAGGCGCCATCGCCCTGGCGCTGGGCCTGGTGATCCGCATCAACAACATGGCCGAGTGGATCATGTGGGTGGTCAACGGCATCTTCGAGAACGTCGGAACCGTGCAGGACGGCATGAAGAGCATCGTCCGGCCGCGCGATGTGCTTGACCCCGAGGACGCCAAGCCGCTGCAGGTGGAGCAGGGCGGCGTGCGCTTCGAGGATGTGCATTTCCACTACGGCAAGCAGGGCGGGGTGATCAGCGGACTGACTATCGACATTCGTCCGGGCGAGAAGATCGGCCTGGTCGGGCCGTCGGGCGCGGGCAAGTCGACGCTGGTCAACCTGCTGCTGCGCCTCTATGACCTGGAGAGCGGGCGCATCCTGATCGACGGGCAGAACGTCGCCGAGGTCAGCCAGGAAAGCCTGCGCGCCAATATCGGCGTGGTCACCCAGGACACCTCGCTGCTGCACCGCTCGATCCGCGACAACCTGCGCTACGGCAAGCCCGACGCCACAGAGGAAGAACTCTGGGCCGCGGCACGCAAGGCCCGCGCGGACGAGTTCATTAAGACCTTGGACGACAGTCAGGGCGGCTTGGCCTTTGAGGCCATGGTTGGTGAGCGCGGCGTGAAACTCTCCGGCGGGCAACGGCAGCGTATCGCCATCGCCCGGGTGCTGCTCAAGGACGCACCGATCCTGGTGCTCGACGAAGCCACCTCGGCGCTGGATTCGGAGGTCGAGGCGGCGATTCAGGAGAGCCTGGATACCCTGATGGAAGGCAAGACGGTGATCGCCATCGCCCACCGGCTGTCGACCATCGCGCGTATGGATCGGCTGGTAGTGATCGATGGCGGCCAGGTGATCGAGACCGGCACCCACGCCGAGCTGATCGCCCGCGGCGGTCTCTATGCGCGGCTGTGGCAGCACCAGACGGGTGGGTTCGTCGGGGTGGATTGATTCGAACGGGCAAGCTAGGGGTTTTTCGTCCACTCTGCTTGTCGGCCTGTTGGAACGCGCGGCGCGGCAGCGCTGAGCTATCCCGCCGTGTTCTCAATAACCAGGGGCGGGTTGGGCAAGCCTGAATCCAGTCGAGTGCAGAGGTGCATATGAACATTTTCCTGACATCCTCCTTTGCCGAGGTCGTGGACTTGTTTGTCAGGTTCACCGGAGGCGAGTGCCGCGGCAGGACGGTTACGCTGATTCCTACGGCGAGCCTTGCCGAGGAGGTCAATTCCTACCTTGTTGCGGCCAGGGAGGCGCTTGTCGAAGCCGGTCTGGTGATCGATGAACTCGAAGTTTCAACCGCACCTCAGGACGAGATCGTCAGCAAGCTCGAACGTGGCGATTACATCTATGTGTCAGGCGGCAACACCTTCTTTCTGCTGCAGGAGCTGAAGCGCACAGGCGCGGACAGGTTGATCGCGGAACAGGTCAGGGCCGGGAAGTGCTATATCGGCGAATCCGCCGGTTCCGCGATACTCGCCCCGAGCATTGACTATATTCGGGCGCTGGACGACGTCACTGCCGCGCCTGATCTGGAGTCCTACACCGCACTGGGGCTGGTCGATTTCTACCCGCTGCCGCATTACCGAAATGCGCCGTTCGACGAGGCCGTCGAGCAGGTGCTGAAAGAGCACGGGCAGGTGTTGGCGCTTCGCCCATTCAGCAATAACCAGGCGATCGTCGTGTCGGGCGGTCACGCTGAAATCCAAACGAGCGGCGAACGAGGCTAACGCCAGCTTCAAGGCCTGCCTGCTCTGCCAAGCCTCTATCAATTACCAAATGCCCTTGCCGCCGCTACCTCTGGAGCAGTGGCATGGGCGGGCCTGAGCAACGCGCACGGCGCATTCCGGTTCGTCGTCGCGCCACCTGAACCCTCATACACTGCGCCCACTCGTACCTCTAGCGCAGTCATTCACCTGAGAGGGAGCCCGCCATGAGCGATAGACAAGCCAGCGTCCGCCACGATGCCGCGCAGCAGCGCTATGAGTTGCTGGTCGACGGCCAGCCGCTCGGCTTTGCCGAGTACAACGAGCAGGGCGAGCGGATGGTCTTTACCCATACCGAGGTCGACCCCAGCCTGTCCGGGCAGGGGCTGGGCAGTGTGCTGGCCAAGGGCGCGCTGGAGGATGCACGGCGCCGCGGCAAGCGGGTGGTGCCGCAATGCGAGTTCATCGCCAGCTACATCGAGCGCCACGAGCAATGGCAGGACCTGGTCGATCCGGCCTGACCAGCACACCCTTCCAGGCGGGATTTATTGCCGGAGCCGATGCTCTTATCTGAGTGATCGCTGCCGCCGCGCCGGCATGGCATCGCACCAGCAGCTGGTTTTGTCAGAGGGCAATCGCGTGGATGCTCGAGAGTTTGTCTGGGCGCATTTCAAGCTCAATGCCGAGCAGCGCCTGCGTGGCTTCAACTTCTTCGTGGTGCTGGCGATCTTCGCCGATGGTGGCGTGCTGGCCGCGCTGCAGCGCGGCTTCTCGCCCGGGCTGCTGATTCTGCTCGGTGCCTTTACCGTCTTGCTGGCGCAGGTGTTCTGGCTGGTGGATGCACGCAGCCGGCAGCTGCTGGAACTGACCATCACGGCGCTCAAGGAGATGGAGGCCGAGTTTCCCGAGAGCCACCGGCTGTTCGCTGCCGATGCGCTTGGGCAGAGCCGGGTGATCAGCTACACCTTCGCCATCCGCGCGCTGTTGCTGGCGCAGATGGGCTTTGGCCTTGGCGTGTTCGCTTACGGGCTCTATCAGTGGTGATGGTGCCTTGAGCGTGTCATCCGTCGCTGGCTGCGCTGTGCAGCCGAACGCTGGCGGCGGGCGCCCGGTCGGTATTGGTAACCACCGGGAGATCTGACGATGTCGACTTCGAGCAATCTGTTATGGGCCGCCCTGGCAATCGGGGCGGTGACGGGCATGCGCAGCATGCTGGCGCCGACACTGGTCAGCCGGGCGTTGAGCGAGCGCGATGATCTCGCCGGGGCGGGGGAGGCCGCGCAACTGCTGACGTCGGACACCGCGCAGACCTTTCTGCCAACGCTCGCGGCCAGCGAGATGATCGGCGACAAGATGCCCTTTGCGCCGGATCGCACCATCGTGCCGTCGATGATGTTTCGCGCGCTGTCCGGCGGCGTCAGCGCGGCGGCGTTGGCGGGTGTCCGTCGCGAGCCGGTGCTGGTGCCGGCCTTGCTCGGTGCGACGGCGGCGCTGGTCGCATCCAAGGTCGGGTTGAGCCTGCGCAAGCCCTATCAGCCCCGGCCGCTGGTCAATGCGGCGCTGGGTGCGGTGGAGGAATGTCTGGCGTTGGTGATTGGCCGAGCCGGGCTGCGGCGGGCGTTGGGCGAGGGTCGGCGCGGGCGTTAGACGCCGTGAACTCCTCGCGTTTCGTGGTGCGGTGATGTGGACGCGTGGAAAAGGCGTTGCCGTTTTCCACCCTACGCGGGTTACCGTCGGGACCCGTCAGTCCTGGCTGATCTCGGTCTTGTGCGGATTGCTCTGCAGCAAGCGCGCGTGGGCTTCGGGGTAGCGGTAGGCGAAGGTGGCGTGCTGCGCGGCCACTTCGGCCTGCATGGCTTCGCGCTCATGGGCCGGCAGCTTGGCCAGGTATTTCTGGGTGATGGCGTATTTGGCGGCCATCAGCTCGTCGTGGGCTTCGCGCAGCTCCACTTCGTACGCTTTGGCGCGACGCTCGCGCAGGGCCGCCTGGTCGGTGTGCATGTTGCCGCCTTCATGCAGGACGAAGGCGCTCTTCGATGCGCCTTCCGTCTGCTCCATGGCCGGCTGTGCGCCCCAGGCGCTCGAAGCGGCAAGGCAGAGCATCAGACAGGACGAGATGGTTCTCAGCGTAGGCATGGCGTGGCCCTCTGCATGCTTGGCAGCGCTCGGGCCGCCTGAAGCGCCAGAATACGCCGGGCGCAGCCAGCACTCAGCAGTCCGGCCCTGCGCCAATCGTCGCAGCAGGCTATGGCCTTGATGGATTGCGCGTCGTCAGGGTGTGGCTGCCCGACCGCGACATGACATAAAACGGGCCGCGCGATGCGGCCCGTGGTACTGCGCAGCAGCGGTCAGCTCGGCCGCTGGATCACGCAAATGCGGTCGCGGCAGAGGCCGGCGTCACGGGTGCCGACGCCGGGTGCCACTTCCGGCGTGTCCGGGCTACTGCCGTGGCCGGTCGCGCCGGCACCGGTGGGTGCCGTGGTGGCGGTGGTGTCCGGGTAGTCGGTGCCGGCGCGCTTGGCCGCGCCGCCGATGTCATAGCGACCGGTGTCGGCCGAGCTGCGGTCGTTGTAATCGGTCGGGTCGGCGCCGGGCGCGGTTGTATTGCCGATGTGGGCACCGTCGCCGGTGTGCGCGCCACTCAGAGGGCGGTCGCTGCCAGCGGTTGCCGTGCCGGTTGCGCTGAAGTGCTTGTCGAGATGGCTGTCGCCGCCGGTCGCGCCAGCATAGGGGCTGGTCGGGCCTGAATAGCCTTCGACTGCGCCGCTGCCGCCGCGCTCGTTGATGTCGATGGCACCGTTGTATTCCAGGGCATCGCGCGCCTTGGCCAGCTGATCTTCATCGTCGACATCCACGGCGATCACCAGGGCACCGCGGCGTACGGCATCTGGATAGGCGGTGGCGTAGTGGCGGTGCTGCTCGTGCGGTTCATGGCCGAACAGCGATTTGAAGAAATGCGTGATCTTGGACTCGTGATGCGTGCGGTCCACCGGGGTGTCCGGCGTGGTGGTGTAGGGCGCATCGTAGGCATGGATATCGGCGCTCTCGGCACCAATGGCGTGAATCTGTTCCCGCGCTATGCCCCGCGACATCAGGTCACCGCGGGTGCGGTTGGCGTCGGTCAGCGTTGCGAACGCTGCTACCAGTGTATGTCTCATGATCCACCTCACGTTGTGTTGAACAACCGGGATGTGAGCGCTGCGCGTGTCGCGATGATGGCCGCGTCTATCGCGGATTTAACGGCGCTCATAGACATTGGGTCGGAGCGCACCGGCATAGTTCAGCGTGGAGGATCAGCGGTCGGAGGAGGGCAGTGCAGTCGCTGCGCGGAGGACGTGCGCGGCGATGAGGGAGCGTTGAAGCAGGACCCCTCGGCAGACGGGGCCGGGCAGCCTGCCAGGGCAAGATAGCAGGCGGTGGAAAGGCTTCGCGCCTTCCACCGCCCGCTCCGGTTGCGCTTCAGTCCAGGTCGGCAGCGCTGTGGCGCTCGGGGGCCTGCTCGGATTCGTCGCCCCAGGTGCGATTGACCTTGCGCCCGCGGATCACGGCCGGGCGCTCGGCGACCTCCGCGGCCCAGCGCTGGACGTGCTTGTAGTCCTGCACGGAAAGGAATTCGCCGGCGTCGTACAGCTCGCCCCGCGCCAGCACGCCGTACCAGGGCCAGATCGCCATGTCGGCGATGCTGTAGTCGTCACCGGCCACGTAGCGGTTCTCCGCCAGCTGGCGGTCGAGCACGTCGAGCTGGCGCTTCACCTCCATGGCGTAGCGGTTGATCGGGTATTCGTACTTCTCCGGCGCGTAGGCATAGAAATGGCCGAAGCCGCCGCCGAGGAAGGGCGCCGAACCCATCTGCCAGAACAGCCAGTTCAGCGTCTCGGTACGCGCACGGATTTCCGTGGGCAGGAAGGCGCCGAACTTCTCCGCCAGGTAGACCAGGATCGAGCCGGATTCGAACACCCGCAGCGGTTTGCCTGCGACGCTGTGATCGGCCAGCGCGGGGATCTTCGAGTTCGGATTGATCTCGACGAAGCCGCTGCCGAACTGGTCGCCCTCACCGATGTTGATCAGCCAGGCGTCGTACTCGGCACCGCTGTGGCCGGCGGCGAGCAGCTCTTCGAGCATGATCGAGACCTTCACGCCATTGGGCGTCGCCAGTGAATAGAGCTGCAGCGGATGTTTGCCCACCGGCAGCACCTTCTCCTCCCGCGCACCGGCGGTCGGGGCATTGATACTGGCGAACTTGCCGCCCGAGGGCGCGTCGTGGGTCCAGACCTTCGGCGGGACGTAAGGGGTATCAGGCATGAACAATCTCCTCGGTGGCTCTGGGGATGTGCAGGGCATGCTACGCCCTCGGCCAGCGCTGTCGAAATCAAGCGGGTCGATATTGGTCATCGATGGGCGATGGTTTGTTCTGCGAGGTGGTTTTTGAGATGAGCTAGGAATATTTTTCCCGATCGGTAAAAAATCCAGTGCACTGGCCAGCAGTGGAGAGTATTTTCCCTATTGGGAAAAAAGCGGAAGTGAGCTGTTGCCGAAGGACAAATTGTACGGAACGGGAAAATGGGTGGACCTACCGCATTTATATCAATGGCCGAGCTGGGCAAGATGATCCAGCGCACCCGCAAGGGTCAGGGGCTGCGTCTGGTGGACGCTGCCGGCCTATGCGGCGTGAGCGTGCGCTTTCTGAGCGAGCTGGAAAATGGCCGCGAGAGCTGTTCGTTCGGGCGGGTGCTGAACGTGTGTCATACGCTTGGCATCGAGCTGTTGGCGGCTAGACGTGACGGGAGCGACCTGTGAGCGGACTGCTCGGCGTCTACCGGGGTGATTGCCGTATCGGTGAGCTTTGGCTGGGTGACGATGGCCGCAGCATGGGTTTTCGTTATAGCGAAGCAGCGCGGTTTGCAATCTCCAATAGCTTGCCGCTTGCAACCGGTATGTTTGCGCCAACGCTCGGCACGGCACACAACTGGTTTGCCAATCTGCTTCCCGAAGAAGCTTCGCGGCAGTTGCTGGTGAACCGGCTTGGGATCGCCGATGACGACTTTTCGCTGTTGGCCGCCATCGGTGGTGATTGTGCCGGTGCGTTGCGCATTGTTGACCCGGAGCGGGCCGATGCGTTGATCGAATCTGGCCAGGAGCCGGTCGACCCCAATCAGCTGGCGCGCTGGGCGCAGGGTAAGGAGCGCTACGCCTTGTTCCAGCCGGGCAAGGCGACACGGCTTTCGCTTGCCGGCGCCCAGGACAAGATTCCCGTAATCCTCGAAGGCGGCCAGCTCTACCTCCCGCGCGGCGCCGCCGCTTCTTCGCATCTGATCAAGTTCTCGCTAAAGCCGGCGTTGGTTTTCAACGAGCTCTATATGAACCGCCTGGCTCGGATGGCTGGGCTTGTGGTACCCGACTCGCACGCAGGTCAGGCAGGGAAGGCTCACTATCTTGCTGTGACTCGTTACGATCGTGAGCGAGTGGATAACCAGATCGAGCGTGTGCACCAAGAGGACATGTGCCAGGCGCTTGGCTATCCGCGGCGGCTCAAGTACCAGGAAGAGGGCGGCCCGACGCTGGCTGCCTGCGCAGACCTGTTGCGCGCGGTGACGGCCATGCCTGCGCTGCAGGTGCGCCAGCTGCTGCGCTGGCAGATATTCAACGTGCTGGCCGGCAACAGCGATGGCCATGCCAAGAACATTTCGCTGTTACAAGACGCCAAGGGGCGCTGGTCATTGGCGCCGGCCTATGACCTGGTATGTACGATGGTGCTGCCATACAGCCCCAGTCTTGGTTTCGCGGTCGGCGGTAACTTCCATCCGCAGCAGCTGCGCAGAGCCGATTGGGAAGAGCTGGCGCGCCACATGGGCCTCGCGCCGCCGTTCGTACTGCGGGAGCTGCGGCAAATGCTGGATCTGCTCGAGCCAGCTGCCAATAGCGCCGAGTTGCAAGCTGAACTGCAGACGGTTGGCATGGATGAGGCGGGTTGGGCGAAGGTGCAGCATGTGCGCAAATACGTGGTTCAGCAGTGCCGCCGCTACCGCAAGCTGTAGCGGCCAGGGTCTTCCTTCGCGAATGCCTACAGCACACGCTAGAGCCTCGTTGTGTGAGATTGCCGCGAGCGTGGCAACCATAGTCAGTAATCGATCAGTGGTACTGACAACAAGCGGTGCTGACGGTCCGGCGTGCAGGGGTCGCGTTAGACTCCTGCTTACTGTCCCTTCGGCTCGGGGCCAAACCGTAACAGGACTTCACGATGCTTCTCAGCAAACGCGATCAGACCCGTATGGAACGGCAACTTGCCAGTTGCCTGAGCCAGGCCTGCGAGGCGGGCAAGGCGGAGATCGTAGGGTTCAGCTGGCTCACCCATGAGGTCGATTACGCGCGCTTTCCCGAGAGCCTGCAGGTCACCTGGGTATTCGTCACGGAGGTGCAGAGGGCTCTGGCGATTGGCCAAGGACAGGGCGCACGCATGCAGGCGCTTACTCGAGCGACGCTCGCTGAGGCGGGTGTGGAAATGGATGCCCTGATTGCACCGGTGCGCTTCGACAGCGAGGAAGCCTGCAAGCGCGACGATGGCGGTGACTGGCAACGTCGCCTGGCCCGCAACGCCACGACACGGCACTGACCGTGGGCAAGGACGTCGAGAATCCGTGCATTTCCGTCTGCAAGCTCACGGACGAGCTGTGTACCAGCTGCGGCCGCACCAAGGACGAGATCCGCAAATGGAAACGCATGAAGCGCCCGGACAAAAAGGCCACGGTAGAGCGCGCGGCGCAGCGGTTGAAAGCGCTGAAAAAGAAGAAAAAGAAGTGATGGCTGAGCGATGGGGCGCCTCCGCTGCCGATGGCAGCGTGGTGATAGCCGCGCATTTGCATCGCAGGCGCTGATCCCGCGCCATGCGCCTCAGGTCGCAGAGGCGACGCAATCAATCCACCACGAACAGCTTTGCCCCCACTTCGGTAGATGAACGATGCGGCTCGGCGCCGTCGGCGACCTGGTAGCTCATGCCCGGCGTAAGGATGAAGCGGCGCCCATCAGGAAGCTCGGTGTGCAGTTCGCCTTCCAGGCACAGCAGGATATGGCCCTTGCTGCACCAGTGGTCGGCCAGATAACCCGGGGTGTACTCGACCATGCGCACGCGGATGGGGCCGAACTGGCGGGGGCGCCAGTAAGCACTCCCGGTGTCGCCGGGGTGTACGGTGGGTTCGATGGTGGCCCAGTCGGTAGTGCCGAAGGGGAGGTCGTTGATGTCCATGTCTGACGCCTGTAGGCAATGAGTGAGTGGTCTTGCAGAAAAGCAGTGGTGATAGATACGGCGCCGTGGTGGCTTGAAGCCCACCGGATAGGCCGTTCCTGAGGCAACGAACGCCCTTACACGAACGAAAAAGCCGCTGCGCTCTCACGGGAGCAGCGGCTTTTCGGTTACGGCACAAAAGCCTCAGCCGCGGGCGCCGCGTACTCCGGCGCTGATCTGGCGGCACAGGCCGAGCACACCTTCCACCGCGTCTTCCGGGCCTTTGGCCCCGGCGATCTGGTCGATCAGCGCCGAGCCCACCACCACGCCTTCGGTCAGCCGTGCGATGGCGGCGGCCTGTTCCGGGGTGCGGATGCCGAAGCCGACGCACACCGGCAGGTCGGTGTGGCGCTTGAGGCGCGCTACCGCTTCTTCGACGTGTTCCAGGGTGGCGGAACCTGCACCGGTCACGCCGGCCACCGAGACGTAGTAGACGAAGCCCGAGCTGCCGTTGAGCACGACCGGCAGGCGCTGGTCGTCGGTGGTCGGGGTGGTCAGGCGGATGAAGTCGATGCCGGCGCTCTGGGCCGGGTCGCAGAGTTCGTCGTTATGCTCCGGCGGCAGGTCGACGACGATCAGGCCGTCGACACCGGCTTCTTTCGCATCGCTGACGAAGCGCTCGACGCCATAGGCGAAGATCGGGTTGTAGTAGCCCATCAATACCAGCGGGGTGCTGCTGTTGGTCTCGCGGAATTCACGGACCATCTGCAGCGTCTTCGGTAGATTCTGCTTGGCCGCCAGGGCGCGGATGTTGGCCAGCTGGATCGCCGGGCCGTCGGCCATCGGGTCGGTGAACGGCATGCCCAGCTCGATGACGTCGGCACCGGCGTCCGGCAGGCCCTTGAGGATGGCGAGCGAGGTGGCGTAGTCCGGGTCACCGGCGGTCACGAAGGTCACCAGCGCGGCGCGGTTTTCCTGCTTCAGCTGTGCGAAGCGCGACTGCAGACGGGAGTTCACCGAGCTCATATATGTTCTTCCTGTTCGTCGTAGTGATGCATGACGGTTTGCATGTCCTTGTCGCCGCGGCCGGAGAGGTTGACCACCATCAGGTGCTCCTTGGGCAGCTTCGCCGCGCGCTTGAAGGCTTCGGCCAGGGCGTGGGCCGATTCCAGCGCCGGGATGATGCCTTCCAGGCGGCAGCACTGGTGGAAAGCTTTCAACGCTTCGTCGTCGGTGCAAGGCACGTATTCGACGCGCTTGATCTCGTGCAACCAGGCGTGCTCAGGGCCGACGCCGGGGTAGTCGAGGCCGGCGGAGATGGAGTGTGCGTCGGTGATCTGGCCGTCGGCGTCCTGCAAGAGGAAGGTGCGGTTGCCGTGCAGCACGCCCGGCGCACCGCCGGCCATGCTGGCGGCGTGCTTGCCGGTGTCGATGCCGTGACCGGCCGCTTCGACGCCGACGATCTGCACGGACTCGTCATCGAGGAACGGGTGGAACAGGCCGATGGCGTTGGAGCCGCCGCCGATGCAGGCGACCAGCGAGTCGGGCAGGCGGCCTTCCTTCTGCATGATCTGCTCGCGTACTTCGTTGCCGATCACCGACTGGAAGTCGCGCACCATCGCCGGGTAGGGGTGCGGGCCGGCGGCGGTGCCAATCAGGTAGAAGGTGTTGTGGACGTTGGTCACCCAGTCGCGCAGGGCTTCGTTCATCGCGTCCTTCAGCGTGCCGGTGCCGGCGGTGACCGGGATCACCTCGGCGCCCAGGAGCTTCATGCGGAAGACGTTGGCCTGCTGGCGCTCGATGTCGGTGGTGCCCATGTAGACCACGCACTGCATGCCGAAACGCGCGGCCACGGTGGCGGTGGCCACGCCGTGCATGCCGGCGCCGGTCTCGGCGATGATGCGCTGCTTGCCCATGCGCTTGGCCAGCAGGATCTGGCCGATGCAGTTGTTGATCTTGTGCGCGCCGGTGTGGTTCAGGTCTTCGCGCTTGAGGTAGATCTTCGCGCCGCCGAACTGCTCGGTCAGGCGCTCGGCGAAGTACAGCGGGCTGGCGCGGCCAATGTAGTCACGCTGGAAATAGGCCAGCTCCTCGAGGAAGGCCGGATCGCTCTTGGCCTTCTCGTACTCGGCGGCCAGCTGGTTGATCAGCGGCATCAGGGTTTCGGCGACGAACTGGCCGCCGAAGCGGCCGAACAGGCCGCGGTCGTCGGGACCGCTGCGGTATGACGTCATGTGAGGCTCCTGTAACGGTTGCCGGGCCGGTGCTCGGGTACTTGTCCTGAACGCGTTTCGGCGCATTCGCGGTCAAGACCGCTGCCACAGGCGACGGATGATGCGATGGCCTCAGGGTACGGCTATGGGCGCCGGGTTAAAAGCGATAAGATCGCCACGACCTGTCAGGAAAACTCACACTTATGGCTCAGGATCTTCCCGCTCTCAATGCCCTGCGTGCCTTCGAATCGGCCGCCCGCCTGGGTAGTGTCAGCGAAGCGGCGCGCGAGCTGCATGTCACCCACGGGGCCGTCAGTCGGCAGGTCAAGCAGCTCGAGGAGCAGCTGGGCATAGGCCTTTTCATCAAGGAAGGTCGTGGCGTAAAACTCACCGATGCCGGGGTGCGCCTGCGCGATGCCGCCAGCGAGGCCTTCGAGCGCCTGCGCAGCACCTGTGCCGAGCTGCAGCGGCAGACGGCCGAGGCGCCGTTCGTCCTCGGTTGTCCCGGCAGCCTGCTGGCGCGCTGGTTCATCCCGCGGTTGGATCGGCTCAATCGCGACCTGCCCGAGCTGCGTCTGCAGCTGTCCGCCAGCGAGGGCGAGCTGGATCCACGCAAACCGGGGCTGGATGCCACGCTGTGGTACGCCGAGCCGCCGTGGCCAGCGGACATGCAGGTGTTCGAGTTGGCCGTCGAGCGCATCGGCCCGGTGCTCAGCCCCTACCATCCGCGCTGTGCCGAACTGCGCAGCGCACCGCCCGCGGCGTTGCTCGACGAAGCGCTGTTGCATACCGCCTCGCGCCCGCAGGCCTGGCCGAGCTGGGCGCGCCGGCAGCAACTGGACCCCACGCAGCTGCGCCTCGGGCAGAGCTTCGAGCACCTGTACTTCCTCCTGGAAGCGGCACTGGCCGGGCTGGGCGTGGCCATCGCACCGCAGCAGCTGGTCGCCGACGATCTGAAATCGGGGCGGCTGCTCGCGCCCTGGGATTTCGTCGAAACCAGCGCCCGCCTGGCGCTCTGGGTGCCGGCACGGCGGCTGGATCGGCGTGCCGAACGCCTGGCGGAGTGGCTGCGAGACGAGCTGCGCGGTGCGCAGAAGCCCGGATAAAGAGCCAGGCGGAAGCATCGGCGTGGCTATTCATGATCGAGATCGCTCCCACAGAGCGGAGATCGCTTGGACGCGGTTCGTTCGGTGGCATGAATGCGGCGATTGGAAAGCGCAGATCGCTTCGGGCGCGAACAGCGGGTGGTTACTTGCGCGTGCTGCATGACGCAACTCGCCGTGACCACGCGCGTCCTTGGCGGCTTGAACTCGGTCGTCGCCATCGAGTCCTACGCCCCACGGCAGCGGAGCGATCAATGATCGCAGCGGTTTTCTCCGATGCCTTCTTCTGCCTCGAAAGGACTTAGCGAATGAATGCTTGCGCTTCTGCTGCGATGCTCGCGGCCGGCCTGCTGTTGACGGCGGCTGCCCATGCTCAACCGATCGAACTGGATGGCATCGAGCTGTCACGGGATGTGCCCTGCCTTGGCAAGGACGTGAACATCTCCGGTAATGCCAACAAGATCAGCCTCACCGGGGACTGTGGCGTGGTGCAGGTCTACGGGACAGACCATGAGATCAGCCTGGAAAAGGCGTCTGCGCTGGAAGTGTCCGGCATCGGAAACAGCGTAACGGCGAAGTCCGTCGACCGTCTGACCGTGGACACCAACAAGAACCAGATCCGCTCCACCATCCTTGGCCGAGGCCAGACGGCAATCGTTGAGGTATTAGGCGCTGATCACGAGCTGGAACTGGTGTTCGACGGCCCGGCGCAGGTCACTGTGGCTGGCATCGACAACCGCTTGCAGTGGAGCGGGGATGAGCCGGCGATGTCCTTGTCCGGCGTTGGTCACCAGATCGACCGGCAATAGGGCGGACTTCGCCGTCCGGGCGACTAGGTCGTGCGGCGCGATTCGCCGCACGACCGGCGCTCAGCTGGCCAGGGCGGTCTGCGAAGCGACCTCTGCGGCGGCGACTTTTTCCTCGGCGTAACCGCGCGGATTGCGGCTCTGCCAGCGCCAGGCATCGGCGAGCATGGTGGTCAGGTCTTTCTCGGCACGCCAGCCGAGTTCCAGTTCGGCCTTGGTAGGGTCCGACCAGCATTGGGCGATGTCGCCACTGCGGCGCGGCTTGATCACGTGGGGCAGGGAGCGCCCGGTGACTTCCTCGAAGGCGGTGATCATCTCGCGTACCGAGTGGCCCTTGCCGGTGCCGAGGTTCCACGTGGAAACACCATGAATCAGCTGCAGTCGCTCCAGCGCTTTCAGGTGCCCCTTGGCCAGATCGACCACGTGAATGTAGTCGCGCACACCGGTGCCATCGGGTGTCGGGTAGTCGTTGCCGTACACGCTCAGCTGCTTCCGGCGACCGACTGCTACCTGCAGCATGTAGGGCAGCAGGTTGTTCGGTACGCCGTTGGGGTCTTCGCCGATCAGCCCTGACTCGTGGGCGCCGATGGGGTTGAAGTAGCGCAGCAGGCCGATCGACCAGCGCGGATCGGAGTCGGCCAGGCCCTTGAGCACGTTCTCGGCCATCAGCTTGGACTGGCCGTAGGGGTTGGTCGGCACGCCGGTGGGGCGGTCCTCGGTGATTGGCATCACCGGTGATTCACCGTAGACCGTCGCCGAGGAGCTGAACACCAGCCTGAACACGCCGGCTTCGGCCATCGCCTGGCACAGCGCGATGCTGCCGCCGACGTTGGTTTCGTAGTAGCGCAGCGGCTCGCGCACGCTTTCGCCAACCGCCTTGAGCCCGGCGAAGTGCATGACTGCGGTGATCGGATAGGCGGCGAACAGCGCTTTGAGCAACGAGCGGTTGCGCACGTCGCCCTTGACGAAGTGCAGTGGGCGGCCGGCCAGGTGCTCGACGCGGTCCAGAGCGGCCTGCGAGCTGTTGCACAGATTGTCCAGCACCAGCACTTCATGCCCGGCCTGCAGCAGTTCGAGCACCGCGTGTGAGCCGATGTAGCCGGCCCCTCCTGTTACCAGAATCATCTGTCTACCTCCGCATTCGCTGTCTTTTCGACACGCTCGGGACACTGCCGCTGGCCAGTGAATGGCGCTGCATGAGTCTCCGCAATCTGGGATCGGCGAAACGGAACGGGACGGCGACGACGAGCTGCGCGCGTGGGTTCCGGTGCCGGTGTTAAGGCGTCCTGTTGATAGGGACGGGGCAAGGTTCTGGCGAGTTCCATCCAGCCGCCGGACGGCCGACGGGCTGCGCTATCGGATGATTGGCGGGAACCCGAACCGCCGATTGCCGTCCACTACCGGCGGACGACGCGGGTTGCAGGCCATCTGACGGCTCGTAGTCGTGGCGCGATGACACGCCTTACGCAGGGCAGCGCTGGCATCGACGTGGCATGGTGAGTGGGCAGGAACGCCCGGGCACGGCTACCGAAATGAGGTGCTACATGAGTTGGGCCGGCCCGTTCCAGTACGACATCGGTAAATCCCGCAACGCGCAGCAGGCGCCGGCCGAAGTGGTCTTCGACGATCAGATTCCAACGCTGCTGTGCCTCTCGCACCTGCGCTGGAGCTTCGTCTACCAGCGCCCGCAGCACCTGATGTCGCGCTTCGCCCGCGACTACAACGTGCTCTTCCACGAAGAGCCGATTGCCACCGAAGACGCCGAACCCTGGCTGGAAGTGCGACCCGAAGAGAACGGTGTGCAGGTGCTGATCCCGCGGCTGCCCGCCGGTTGCGAGGGGGAGGATGCAGCCCGCGTGCAGCGCCAGTTGCTCGATGGCTACCTGGAGAAGCTCGGCGTCAGCGAGCTGATGCTCTGGTACTACACGCCGATGAGCCTGGCGTTCTCCGATCATCTGGCACCGAACCTGATCGTCTACGACTGCATGGACGAACTCTCGGCCTTTCGCGGTGCGCCACCGCAGCTGATCGAGCGCGAAGTGGAGTTGATGTGTCGCGCCAATCTGGTCTTTACCGGCGGCTACAGCCTCTACGAGGCCAAGCGCCAGCGCCACGACAATGCGCATCCGTTCCCCAGCAGCGTGGATGTCGAGCACTTCGCCGCCGCGCGCCGGCCGCAGCATGACCCGGACGACCAGGCGGAAATCCCCCATCCGCGCCTGGGCTTCTACGGCGTGATCGACGAGCGTCTCGATCTCGAGCTGATCGAGCAGGTGGCGCGGATGAAGCCGGAATGGCAGATCGTGCTGATCGGCCCGGTGGTCAAGATCGACCCAGCCGAGCTGCCGCGCCGCGACAACATCCACTACCTCGGCGGCAAGATCTACGACGAGCTGCCGCAATACCTGTCGGGCTGGGACGTGGCGATCATGCCGTTCGCGCTGAACGAATCGACCCGCTTCATCAGCCCGACCAAGACCCCCGAATACCTCGCCGGCGGTTGCCCGGTGGTGTCCACGCCGATCACCGACGTGGTGCGCACCTACGGTGACACCGGCATCGTGCGCATCGCCGACAGTGCCGAGGCGTTCGTCGCCGCGACCGAAGCCGCCCTGGCCGATGCCGAGGACCGTGATGCGCTGCTGGCCAAGGCCGACGAGATCCTTGGCGACATGTCCTGGGATCACACCTGGTCCCTGATGAAGGAGAAGATGCAATGCGCGATATGAGCCCGCAGGACCGCAACCCGGAACGTCTCGGCGGTGGTGCCGGCGAAGAGCCGCAGGCGCGCAGACGTGGCTTCGATTACCTGATCGTCGGTGCCGGTTTCGCCGGTAGCGTGCTCGCCGAGCGGCTGGCCAGGGGCTTGAACAAGCGCGTACTGGTGGTCGACCGGCGCCCGCACATCGCCGGCAACGCCTACGACTATCACGACGAATCCGGCGTGCTGATCCATCGCTACGGCCCGCACATCTTCCACACCAACGCCCAGCGCATCGTCGACTACCTCTCGCAGTTCACCGAGTGGCGCCCCTATGAGCATCGCGTGCTGGCGCAGGTGGATGGCCAGCAGGTGCCGATCCCGATCAACATGACCACGCTGAACAGGCTCTACGGTCTGAGCATGACCACCGAAGAGGAAGCGGCAGATTTCCTCGCCAGCCGTGCCGAGCCGGTGGAGAACATCCAGACCAGCGAAGACGTGGTGATCAACGGCATCGGCCGCGAGCTGTACCAGAAGTTCTTCCGCGGCTACACCCGCAAGCAGTGGGGTCTGGACCCGTCGCAGCTGGACAAGTCGGTGACTTCGCGCATCCCGACGCGCACCAACACCGACGACCGCTACTTCACCGATACCTTCCAGCAGATGCCCAAGTACGGCTACACCAAGATGTTCGAGAAGATGCTGGCGCATCCGAACATCAAGGTGATGATCAACACCGACTTCCGGGAAATTCGCGATGAGGTTCAGTACGACCACCTGATCTTCTGCGGCCCGATCGACGAATACTTCGACTACCGCTTCGGCAAGCTGCCGTACCGCTCGCTGAAATTCGAGCACAAGCAGCTCGAGCAGGAGCAGTTCCAGGCGGTCGGTACGGTCAACTACCCCAGCGAAGACGTGCCCTACACGCGCATCAGCGAGTACAAGCATCTCACCGGGCAGGTGCATCCGAAGACCAGCGTCACCTATGAGTACCCCGCGGCCGAGGGCGATCCCTACTACCCGATCCCGCGGCCGGAGAACGCCGAGCTGTACAAGCGCTATCAGCAGCTGGCGGACCAGACGCCCGGCGTGACTTTCGTCGGCCGTCTCGGCACTTACAAGTACTACAACATGGATCAGGTGGTCGGGCAGGCGCTGGCGCTGTACAAGCGCATTGAGGAAGCCGAGCTGGCAACGCAGCCGCAAGCGGTGCCCGAGCAACTCGGCTGAAGCGCTGCGGCGGCTATGCCTGAGGCTCGCCGCGCGTCGGCGAGTCTTCGGCCACGCGGGCGGCCACCGAGTCATCCATGAGGTAAACGATGCACCATCCCTCCCTGTTCAAGAGTTTTTTCCTTGGCGGTTTCGAGTGTTCCAACCACCGGCGTAGCGACGGTCGGCGTCTCGACCTGATCGCCGCGACCGGCCATGACCGCTGGGCCGCCCACGATTATGCCGAGCTGCACCGGCATGGCTTGCACAGCGTGCGCGACGGCTTGCGCTGGCATCTGATCGAGCGCACGCCGGGGCAGTACGACTGGTCGAGCTTCCTGCCGATGCTGCAGGCCGCGCAGCGCCAGGGCACCCAGGTGATCTGGGACCTGTGTCATTACGGCTGGCCGGACGACATCGACATCTGGCGGCCGCAGTTCGTCGAGCGCTTCGCGCGCTATGCCGCTGCGGCGGCGCAGCTGGTCAAGGACGAGACCGGTGAGGTGCCGTTCTACGCACCGCTCAATGAGATCTCCTTCTGGGCCTGGGCCGGCGGCGACGAGGCCTACTTCAACCCGATGGCGCGCGGCCGTGGCTTCGAGCTCAAGCACCAACTGGTGCGCGCCACCATCGCCGCGATGCAGGCGATCCGCGTGGTCGAGCCACGGGCGCGCTTCGTCCAGGTCGATCCGGCCATCCATGTGGTCGCGGGCAACGACCGGCCCGGCCCACAGCGCGACGCCGAGCGCTTCCGTCAATCGCAGTTCGAGGCCTGGGACATGCTCTGCGGCGAGCAATGGCCGGGGCTTGGCGGCGCGCCGGAGTACCTCGACGTGCTGGGCATCAACTACTACTCGAACAACCAGTGGTACCACGGTGATGGCCGTACCATCGAGCGCGACAACCCGGATTACCGACCATTCAAGGGCATCCTGCGGGAAATCCATCAGCGTTATGGGAGGCCGTTGCTGATAGCCGAAACCGGCGCCGAAGGCGACGTGCGCGGGGACTGGCTGCGCTATGTCAGCGAGCAGGCGGGTCTGGCGATGCAGGCCGGGGTGCCGGTGGAAGGCATCTGCCTGTATCCGGTGCTGGATTACCCGGGCTGGACCGATGAGCGGCACTGCCCGGTCGGGCTGTTCGGCTTTCCCGACGAAAACGGCAAGCGCTGCGTGCATGAAGGGCTGGCTGATGAACTGCGGCTGCAGCAGATGCGTTTCAGCCACTCCAGCCCGACTCTACAGCTAGCCGAAGCCACGCCATGAACCAGGCGGCCGCCGTGCCTCAGGCCAAGCCGGACGAGCTGCCGCTACCCAGCCGCCCGGTGGCCTTTCTCTGGCATTACATCTGTGCCCGGCCCTGGCATTTCGGTGGCTTGCTGGCGCTGATCATCGGTGCCGCCAGCTGCGCGGTGGCGGTGCAGTACGGCATGAAATTGCTGGTCGATGCCATGGCCCAGGGCACTGCGGATCGCGGCTCGGCCAACGTCTGGTGGCCGCTGGGGCTGTTCATCGGCCTGATCGTCACCGAGAACGTGTTCTGGCGCCTGGGTGGCTGGCTGGGCTGCCGCACCGTGGTGGCCAGCGTGGTGGATATCCGCGTCGACCTGTTCAAGCACCTGACCGGCCACCCGATGCGTTATTTCACCGAGCATTTCGCCGGCTCGCTGGGCAATCGCATCTCCGCCGTCGGTCAGGCGGCTGGCGCCATCTACGGCGGGCTGGCCTGGAAGATCGTGCCGCCGATCGTCGACTTCCTCGGTGCGGTGGTGGTGCTGCTCACGGTGGACGTGCGCATGGCTGTGGCGTTGATCCTGTTCGTTGCCATCGTCGCCGTTTTGATCACCGGGTTCGGTATTCGTGGTCGCTACAAGCATCAGCGCTTCGCCGCGCAATCGGCGCGGGTCGGCGGCGAGCTGGTGGATGCAGTCTCCAACGTCTGGACCATCAAGGCCTTTTCCGCCCGTGATCGCGAGGCCGAACGCCTGGCCCACGAGATCGGCTTCGAAGCCCGTGCCCAGCGGCGCAGCTGGATGTACCTGGAAAAGGCGCGGGTGATGCACGACATCTGCCTGTCGGTGATGGCCGGCGGCATGCTGATCTGGGCGATCCAGCTGTGGGTAGGCGGTGAGGTCACGGCAGGCGACGTCGTGCTGGTCAGCGCGCTGACCTTTCGCATCCTGCATGGCTCGCGGGACCTGGCACTGGCGCTGGTGGATGCCACGCAGCAGATCGGCGCCATCGACGACACCCTGCGCATCATCGTGCAGCCCCATGGACTGGACGACAGCGACAACCAGCTGATGCTCGCCGAAGGCGACATCACCTTCGAGCGCATCAGCTTCAGCTACCCGGATCGCGGCGCCGTGTTCGAGGGGTTGGACCTGCACATTCCGGCAGGGCAGAAGGTCGGTGTGGTGGGCTCGTCCGGGGCCGGCAAGTCGACCCTGATCAACCTGATCCAGCGCCTCGACGATGTGCAGAGCGGTCGCATTCTCATCGACGGCCAGGACATCCGCAGCGTCAGCCAGGACAGCCTGCGCGGGAAGATCGCCGTGGTGCCGCAGGAGACCGCGCTGTTCAACCGCAGCATCCGCGAGAACATCCGCTACGGGCGCCCGGACGCCAGCGACGAAGAGGTGGTCGAGGCGGCGCGCAGCGCCTTCTGCGACGGCTTCATCCGCGAACTGCCGCAGGGTTACGACACCCTGGTCGGCGAGCGCGGCGTGATGCTCTCCGGCGGTCAGCGCCAGCGTCTGGGCATCGCCCGCGCCTTCCTCAAGGATGCACCGATCCTGATTCTCGACGAGGCGACCTCGGCGCTGGATACCCAGTCCGAGGGCGAGATCCAGGCGGCACTCAACCTGCTGGTGCACAACCGCACCGTGGTCGCGGTGGCGCACCGCTTGTCCACGCTGGCGAGCTTCGACCGCATCATCGTGCTGCGTGACGGCCGCATCGTCGAAGACGGCCCGCCGCAGGAGCTGCGCCGCCACGGCGGTGAGTTCGATGCGCTGTGGCGCATGCAGGCCGACGGCTTCGCCCAGCAAGCCGATCCCAGCGCATGAAACGCGCAGCGGTGACCTCGCGCAGCCTGCGCTCGCTTGGCTACGACCCCGAGCAGCAAGTGCTGGAGGTGGAATTCAGCAGCGGCGCGCTGTACCGCTACGAAGAGGTCCCGCCCGAAGCGTTGCAGGCCTTGCTCGAAGCCGACTCGCTGGGTCGGCATTTCAATCAGGTGTTCAAACCGCAGCATTACCGCTATCGGCGCGTGGAGTGAGCGTGCCGGGAACCGCGTGGATAAGCAGCGCGTTATCCACCAGGGTGATTCACCGCCCGCCATCGGCGGATCGACCGCTCCGCTGAACTTCCGGGCCGCTCTGCGGGCCTCAATCAACAGGAAGCGTCATTACCGAGCGGAGGCTCTTCAGACCAGAAGGGGAAAGTTCTATGTCGGATCATCACACGTACAAGAAGATTGAAATCGTCGGCTCCTCGCGCAACAGCGTCGACGAAGCGATTCAGAACGGCATCGCCGAAGCCAGCAGCAAACTGCAGAACGTCGAGTGGTTCGAGGTCGGCGAGATTCGCGGCCACGTCGAGAACGGCAAGGTCGGTCACTTCCAGGTGACCATGAAGGTCGGCTTCCGCCTCGAGAACAGCTGATCGCAACGCGTGGCCGCCGGTCAGTCGGCGGCGCCGCGGCTGCGTTCGTAGCGACGCAGCAAAGGCTGGGTGCTGAGCCCGTGCAGCACGATGCTCAGCGCTACCACCGATAACACCAGGCCGATGATGGTCTGCGCTTCGTCCGGCAGCAGGCCGTGGGTCACCGCGTAGCTCAGGTAATACAGGCTGCCGATGCCTCGTATGCCGAACCAGCCCGCTGTCAGGCACTGGGCGCGGTCGAGGTAGCGCCGCGGCATCAGCAGCATCACGCTCAGCGGCCGAATCAGCAGGAACAGCGCCAGGCCGAGCGGCACTGCACGCCAGTCCCAGTGCACCGAGACCAGCACCCCGAGCATGGTCACCAGTAACACTTCCAGGCTGCGTTCCAGCTGCCCGCCGAAAGCCAGCACATCACCCATCAGCACGCCTGCGGCGACCCGTGGTTGCCCCAGCTGCCGTTCATCCAGCGGCAATGCGCGAGGGGCCAGGCCGCCTTCGGCAAGGTGCGGCACGGCGTCGTTGATCAGCTCTTCGGACGGCGTCTCCGAGTCGTCGGCGGCGGCGATTTCCGCGTGGCGCAGGCCGAGGCCCGCGGCGAACACGGCGAGAAAGCCCCAGGCGCCGGCCAGCTCGGCGCCGACGTAGGCCAGTGCGATCAGCGCCAGGGCCAGCGAGTCGTTGGGCGACATGGCGGTATCGGTATGCCGTGCGCGCAGGTAGATGGCCACTCGGCCGACGAGTTTGCCCAGCAGGAAGCCGATCAGCAGCCCCGCCGGCACCGCCCACAGCAGCCGATGCAGCGCCCATTCGCCGACCCAGTCGGCCTCCAGTTGGCCCTGGGCGATGAGCATCAGGCCAAACACCACGAAGGGAAACGCGGTGCCATCGTTGAAGCCCGCTTCACCGGACAGGCCGTAGCGCAGGCGGTCGCTGTCGCGGGCATCGTTGACCTGCACCAGGCTCGCCAGCACCGGATCGGTGGGCGCCAGAATCGCCCCGATCAGCACCGCGACACCCCAGCTCAGGCCGAACACATAGTGGCAGAGCAAGGTGACGCCACCGATGCAGGCGAGCATCACCGGCCCGGCCAGTACATAGGCGCTCTTCCATGCCGGATGCCGCAGCGGCATGCGCAATTTGAGGCCGCTGACGAACAGCGACACCAGCACGGCGACTTCGGTGAGGTGCTCCATCCAGCCGGCGATATGCAGGAATTCCATCTCCCACAGGCCGATGCCGAGCTGGCCGATGAGCACGCCGAAACCGAGGTAGATCAGGGACGTGGTGATTGGCAGCCAGCGCAGGAAGGCCGATGCGAGGGCGAGGATCAGCAGCAGGACGCCGAGCACGGCCGTCCATTCGAGAAAATTCATGCGTGTTCCGATGGCGGGGCGCGGTGTTGCGCCCAGGGGTGTGTGCCATTGGAACGGTGGCCGGCGGCAGGGTTCGCCGACAGGGCCGAGGTAGGCCGCCGCCGGTCAGGGCAGCGGCCGGTTTTCTACTGGCGCAGCTCGGCGACGATCTCGAAGGCGCGATGGCGGTCGGCGGTTTCGTAGAGGTCGCAGGTGAAGATCAGCTCGTCGGCCTGGGTTTGCTCGAGCAGTACGTCGAGACGCGCGCGAACCTTCTCCGGGCCGCCGATCAGCGCCAGGCCGAGGAAGTCGCCCACGGCCTGCTGCTCATGCGGCAGCCACAGGCCCTGCATGCTCTGCACCGGCGGGCGCAGCACCAGGCTCTGGCCGCGGATCAGCGAGAGGATGCGCTGGTAGACGCTGGTCACCAGGTGCTCGGCGTGCTCGTCGCTGTCGGCGGCGATCAGCGGTACGCCGAGCATCACGTAGGGCTTTTCGAGCACCGCCGAAGGCTTGAAGTTGTCTCGGTATAGCTTGATCGCCTGGTGCATGTAGCGCGGCGCGAAGTGCGAGGCGAAGGCGTAGGGCAGGCCCTTGGCCGCGGCCAGCTGGGCGCTGAACAGGCTGGAGCCGAGCAGCCAGATCGGTATGTTGCTGTCGACGCCGGGCATGGCGATGACGCGCTGGTTGGGCTGGCGCGGACCGAGCAGCAGTTCCAGCTCCTCGACGTCCTGCGGGAAGTCGTCGGCGCTGCCCATGCGGTCGCGGCGCAGCGCATGGGCGGTGAACTGATCGGCGCCGGGGGCACGACCGAGCCCGAGGTCGATGCGGCCCGGGTAGAGCGCTTCCAGCGTGCCGAACTGCTCGGCGATCACCAGCGGCGCGTGATTGGGCAGCATCACCCCACCGGCGCCGAGGCGGATGCGCGTGGTGTTGGCGGCCAGGTAGCCGAGCAACACCGCGGTGGCGGCGCTGGCGATGCCGTCCATATTGTGGTGCTCGGCCACCCAGAAGCGCTGGAAGCCAAGCCCCTCGACATGGCGTGCCAGGGCCAGGGCGTTGTGCAGCGCCTGGGCCGGCGTGCCGTCGTCGCGGATCGGCGCCAGGTCGAGAGCGGAAAAGCGGGTGTTTGCAATGCGGGACATCGTTTACCTCATGACGTAAGGCGGTCGGGTGCGAGCGGGCTCAGTGGCAATGCTCGGCCTCGGCCTCGACCAGCACGTTGCGCTGTTCGTCGCGCAACCAGCCTTGCGGGGTGAAACCCAGCGAGCGGGCCTGGAACAGGTAGCGCTGGCCGGGTTGGAAGTCGTCGTAGCGGATCACCAGGGTGCAGCGAATGGTGTGGGTTTCGCCGAACAGGCCGAAGTCGCCCCCTGTCACTTCGAATTCGTAGCGCGCTTCGAGTTCATGAGCACCCGGCGGGACCTGGAAGTAGCGGCCGTCGGGGGTGCGTTTGCCGTCCAGCTGGTCGGACATGAAGATGTCGCTGGGCTGCGCGGTCATGTCGACCCAGGCCATGTTCGGGTCGGGTTGCGGCAATGGCCCGGCGCAGCCGGCCAGGGCGAGAAGGGCGGGCAGGGCGAGGGGGAGTGCGCGACGCATGGCTGGATCCTCGGCGAATGGCGGGGGGGGACG
>NZ_AOFQ01000056.1 GCF_000495915.1 Stutzerimonas chloritidismutans AW-1 | reverse complement strand
CCGCCCCCGCCATGATCGGCGTACTCAAAGCGTTCGGGGGACTGTGAGATGAACAGAATCGCACTGCTGCTGGCCATCGCGGCCGTACTTGCTGGCTGCCAGTCCATGGGCCCGGAGCCCGGCGAAGGGCGCTCGATCTACTCGGGCAACCATTCGGTGCTGTACCGCGCACGGCAACAGGCCGGCTCGCTGGAGCAGGCGCTGCAGCTTGCCGACATGGCTTATCGGGCGGGGGATCTGGACCAGGCGCTGTTCCAGTACCTGCGTGCACTGGAACTGGAGCCGGAACGCTTCGAAGCGCTGGTCTGGGTCGGGCGGATTCACCGCGAGCGCGGCAATATCCAGCTGGCCGAAATGGCCTTTGACGAGGTACTGCGCAAGGCGCCGGACGACCTCGATGCCCTGGCCGAGATGGGCATGCTGCAACTGGCCCGGCGGGAGCAGGAACGGGCGCGGGAGCTGCTCGAACGAGCCGTGCTGCTGGACCAGCAGCGGCTCGCCGGCGCGCCGCTCAACGCACTGCCGGCGGTGGCAGCGCTGAAGGTTGACCGGCAGTCGCCGTTGCGGCTTTACAACGCGCTGGGGGTACTGGCCGATCTCAACAATGACTTTCCACTGGCTGAGCGCTACTACCGGTTGGCGCTGCAGATCGAGCCGCGTTCGCTGCTGGTGCAAAACAGCCTGGGCTATTCGTACTACATGGCCGGGCACTGGCAGGAAGCCGAGCGGGTCTTTCGGCGTGCGCTCGACCGCGACGGCGGCTACGCGCCGCTATGGCGCAACTACGGCTTGCTGATGGCGCGCACGCAGCGCTACGAGGCGGCGCTGTCGGCCTTCGAGCAGATCGGCTCGCGCGCCCAGGCGAGCAACGACGTGGGCTACATCTGTCTGGTGGAAGGCAAGCTGGATGAAGCCGAGCAGTTCTTCCGCAGCGCCATGGAACAGTCGCCGTCGCACTACGCCACCGCCTGGGACAACCTGGAGCGGGTGCGTCAGCTACGCAAGGTCCGTCAGCTCGGGCTGGGTCAGGTGCCGCCCGAGGCGGTTGCCGCAGCTTCGGCCGAGGTCCGGACGTTCGCCGTTCCCTGACCGGCCGCGTTCAGCGGTTGAGGCTGGCCGCCCCTGCAGTCGACTGCGCACTGACTGCACGGGGCAGGTAGCGTTTGAGCCGAAGCGCTGGCGATTCGACGAGGTGCCAGGACAGCACCGCGAGCGCCAGGCTGGCAGCGAAGCCAAGGAGCATGAAGGGAATCAGTGGCAGCTGGCCGTCGGTCCAGTGCATCAGTAGCTGCTGGACCGGGAAGCTGAAGATGTACAGCCCGTAGGAGAAGTCGCCGGCCTTGCCGAAGCCGGCCAGCCTCGGAATGCGCAGTTGGGCGAGGTAGAGCGTCAGGTAGGGCAGGGTCAGCACGTGCACCAGCTCCCAGTGATCGGTGCGGGCACTCACCAGGTTGGCCGCAACCAGCAGAGCTGCGATTTTCCAGTTCCAGCGAACGAGCTGCCGGTACAGATAGAGCAGCACGCCGGTATAGAAGAACATTCCCAGGCGAGTGGCCTTGCGCAGCAGGTCGCTCTGCATCTCGTAGATCGGCATCAGGTGGAAGTGCACACCCACCATCAGAATCAGGCCGATCAGCGCGCTGCTGCGGCCGAAGACCTTGACGATTCCGAGCGTCAGCACGGTGGCGTACATCAGCACTTCGTAAGGCAGTGTCCAGAGCGAACCGTTGACGCTGTGGGGAAACGGGTTGGCCTCGAATACGCCGGGCAGGCGGAACTCGGTGATCAGCGCGGCGTTGGCCAGGTAGGCGAGCGTGCCGGGGGCGGTGAAGTAATCGCCAAGCGGCAGCTCGGTGGCCAGCGGGCCGATCAGCAGGACCACGAACAGCACCGAGACGATCAGTGCCGGCATGATGCGCAGGGCTCGCTTGGCGGCAAAGTCCAGCACGCTGCGGCTGTTCAGCCAGGACGCCGCAATGAGGAAACCGCTCATCACGAAGAACACGTGTACGGCGATATCCGCCGAGTCGTAGCTGCCGCTGAACAGGCGCAGAGGTTCCCGGTCCGCCTGACCGGATAGGCCGTAGCTATGGCCGAACACGACCATCGAGGCGGCAAAGAAGCGCAGGAAATCGAAGTTGTTATCTCTTGGCGCGGTGGTTGGCGCGTGCATCGGCTCCTCCTTGGAATGGGTTCAGCGCAACGGAAAGGTCTGATGCATCCCCAGCGAACGGTTCTCGCCGTCACGGATGGCCTGCTCGATCAGTTGCAGCCGTTCTGGAACCTGCTGTCGCCGGGCCACGTGCCGCAGCAGGCCGAGGAAGATGCTCCGGTTCAGCCGATACAGCCAGGGTGAGGCGGCCCAGACGTAGGTGTCGAACCAGGCCTGGTTGCGGGCGGTGTAGTAGGCGCGGAAATCGGAATCACCAAGCAGGAAGGCTTCGTAGATGTTGCGGGTGTGCGCCTTGATGTTCCACGACAGCTCCAGCTCGTCGATCAGCGCATCGGTCACCAGACGCAGACGGCCACCTTTGGCGGTAATGCGACGGGTGTACTCGGTGTCGTCGGCGTAGAGCACCAGCTCGCGCAAGGGCACCCCGATCGCCTCGTACAGGCTGCGATGGGCGAGCATGCCGCCATAGGGGGCGAACGGCAGGTCGATGGCCCGCGGCGGCGTGCCTTTTGGCCGGCCCCAGGGCAGGCGGCGCCAGACCTTGTACGGCAGCTGCGCGACGTGAAAGCCGAAGTAGCTGGAACGTGGCTGGATGGCGAAACGGCTCGGTACGCCGCGGGCGATGTCTTCCTGCTGACTGGGGCGAAAGCCCAGCACGGCGGCACGATGCAGCCCCACCTCGTCCGCCATTCGCGCCAGTTCTTCATGCAGCAGCCGCACCGCGGGCGCGGTGGGGGCGTTGTCGTCATCCATCATCCAGATGTACTGCGCGCCTTCGGCCAGCGCCGCTTCCAGCCCCACGGCATAGCCGTTGGCCGAGCCGGTGTTTTGCGCCAGCGGAATGATGCGCACCTGACCGGGCCAGCGGCTGGTCAGTTGTTCGAGTGGTGCGGTCGAGGCATTGCTGACCACCAGTACCCGGGTGATCTGTTCGAAGGCGAAGGCCTGCTCGATCAGTCGGCGCAGGTAAACCAGGCGGTCGCCGTAGGTCACTGTGACGATGGTGGTTTGCCGTCCCACCGGCATCTCGCCGGCGCTGGCGGCGGCTGCCTGTGCACTCTGCTTGCAGGGTTCGACGCGCGCGGTGTTCTGCACGGAATATCTCCTCAGCTCTGTTCCGGGGTGGCCAGCGGCAGGCAGTTAGGCTGCTGAACGTCGACCGTCGTGTCTTCTTCGTTGGGGCTGAAGAAGGCGTGGAAGATGCGGATGAATCCATTGCCCGACGGTCCGTCAGGCGCGTCGGGTGCGGGAATGAGTTCGGTGTAGGAATAGCCATCGGCCAGAATCAGCGACGTTCTGGATGTTTCTTCTGTGCTCATGCCTGTGCTCCTGCATAACCCGGTGCGGTAACGGCCCGGATCAGAATGAATAGCGCCTGCTGTCTGCCGGCGGACTCCAGAACGAACCGGACGCCGGTTCCGCGAATCGATACGGTTGATGACCGGATGGGCTTTCCTGCTGCCCGCCGCCATTGGAGCCACAGCGTGGCGTGGAGTCGGTTGACGAGTCGCTGTAGGCGATGACGCTCGCACTGCCGGCGCTGGTGCAGGCAGGCAACTGGCTGGACGGGTCGGTCGGTTCGGTGATCAGCGTGTCGGCGTTCACCGCAGCGCTGGCTGGCTCGATCACTACAACGAGAGCGAACCCGAGCGCTCGGGTCACTCTCATCCACTTCTTTACTGTGTTCATCCTTGAAACCTCGTAAGTGAATGGGGTTGATGGGTAAACGCATCAGGCGTGCTTGATCGGCACCACGGCTGCCGGGTAGAGCGGCGTGCTGGGGGCCGGCAAGGGCGCCGAGCTCTGCTGAAGGTCGAAGGCCCTGGCTTCGCGCAGGCGCGCGTCGACGAAGGCGCGGATTTCCTGCTGGAAGCGTTCGCTGGAGAAGCGCTCGGCATTGCGTCGGCAGTTTTCCGGTGTGATGCGCGAGCACTGGGCCTCGAACTCGCCGATGGCGGCGATGAGCGAGGCGGTGGTCTGCTCCGGGTAGAACACGCCCGTGGGTTCGGCATGTTCGAGCCCGCGCACGGTTTCCAGTACGCCGCCGCGCCCGTAGGCGACCACCGGCGTGCCACAGGCCTGGGCCTCGATCGGCGCGATGCCGAAATCTTCTTCGGCGGCAAAGACGAACGCCTTGGCGCGCTGCATGTGTTGCAGCAGCACCTCGAAACTCTGGTAGCCGAGCAGGGTGACATTGGGCCCGGCCGCTTCACGGGCCTTTTCCATTTCCGGGCCGGTGCCGATGACGATCAGGCGCTTGTCCGGCATGGCCGCGAACGCCTCGATGATCATCGGCATCTTCTTATAGGGCACCATCCGCGAAGCGGTGAGATAGAAGTCTTCCTTGGCCTCGTGCAGGGTGAACTGGCGGGTGTCGACCGGCGGGTAGATCACCGTGGATTGGCGCCGGTAGCTCTTGTTGATGCGCCGGCCGATGAAGTGCGAATTGGCGATGAACTCGTCGACGCCGCTGGCGGTGCGCTGGTCCCACATGCGCATGTAGTGCAGCAGCATGCGCGCCAGCTTGGCCTTGATGCCGTGCTCCAGGCTGGCTTCGTGCAGGTACTGGTGCTGCAGGTCCCAGGCGTAGCGGATGGGCGAATGCACGTAGCTGATGTGCAGCTGGTTGGGCCCGGTCAGCACGCCCTTGGCCACCGCATGGCTGCTGGAAATGATCAGGTCATACGAGGACATGTCGAGCTGCTCGATGGCCAGCGGCATCAGCGGCAGGTACTTCTGGTAATGGGTGCGCGCCTTCGGCAGTTGCTGGATGAAGGTGGTGGTGGCGCGCTTGCCGCCGAGGTGGGCACGGTCGGCGTCGGAGAGAAAATCGATGACGGCGAACAGATCGGCGTCCGGCCAGACGGCGCACAGCCCGGCGAGCACGCGCTCGGCGCCGGCATACGTCACCAGCCAGTCGTGAACGATGGCAACTTTCATGGCATGACATCCTTGATCGAGAAAGAGTGAGCAGCGAGCGGTGAGCCTTAGCGGCTGTGCAGGCGTGCCAGTGGCATCAGGTCGTGTTGTCTGGTCAGGCGCCTGCCGGCGTGAGCCAGCGGTAGATCCAGCACCTGTCGGCAGAGCTGGGCGCTGCCGAGGGCCAGCAGCAGGCTGAACACAGCGCCAGCCAGGCTGGCGGTCGGGCCGGTCAGGCCGAGCGCCTGGGTCAGCAGCTCGCTCAGGCGCTGCATCGCCGGCAGCAACAGATAGAGCGAGTAACTGAGGCTTCCAAGCCAGACGAGCGGCGGTGCCCGTAGCGGTAGCCGGCTGGTGACCAGCAGGAAGGTCACGATGGCCAGGGCATAGGTGAGCAGGTCCCGGGGCCAGGCGGTTGCGTCCGCAGACCAGCCGGCGAGGAAGATGATCGGCAGCACCAGCAGGTAGATTCGCAGCGTGTAGCGCGCATATTCGCGGGCTCGTCTGCGGGCGTAGCTGCTGCTTTCATGCTTGGCCTCGTACCTGAGTGACGCGAAAAACATCAGTGATAGCGCCAGCGGCAGCGTGACCGGTAGCTCTGTGCCCAGCAGCTGCCGCGCCAGGGCGAGCAGCAGCGCCACCGCCAGCAGCACGAGCGCGCAGCTGGTCCGCAGACTGACGCTGTGCAACAGGCCGAGCACCTGCAGCAGCAGGCAGAAGCCGTAGAACAGCAGGATTGGCGGCAGCGCTCCGTAAGCGCCGATGACCTCGAACGCCATGGCGCTGCCTGGCGCGGCCACACCCGGCAGCCAGGCCGGTGCCGTCGGCAACAGAATAGCGGTCAGCAGCACCGCCAGCAGGTAGACCGGCAGCAGGCGCAGCAGGCGGCGGACGACGAAGCCTCGCCCTCCGTCGACGCTGGTATGCAGGCTGGCTGGCACGATGAAACCGCAGCACAGCAGGAACCAGAGCATCGCCAGCAGCCCGGGGTCCAGGGCGTGCTGCAGTGCCCAGCCGTCTGACAGTGGCAGCAGCAGGGTCTGGAAAATCAGGAGTAGGGCTGCGCTGCCGCGTAGCGCGTCGATATGCGCCAACCGTTCCATGGTCTGCCTCGCTTGATTGATGGAGTTGAATGTCGGGACTGCATTCGTCGGGCATCAGGGGCGGTCCGATGACCAGGCGATAAAGGACGGCGGGCTGGGTTTGCCCATCAGTGCCTTGTCGATCAGCTGCGACACGGTTTGCGCCGAGCGCTTCCAGGAGTAGCGCTCGACGTTGGCCAGGCCGAGGGTGCGCAGGTCGTCGCGCAGGCGCGCGTCCTGCAGCACGTGGCGCATGCAGCGGGCGATGTCCTCGATGTTCAGGGGCTCGAAATAGAGCACGCTCTCGCCGAGCACTTCGGGTATAGACGCGGCCCGCGCGGCGATCACCGGACACCCGCAGGCCTGGGCCTCCAGCGGCGGAATGCCGAAGCCTTCGTAGAGCGAAGGGAACACGAAGGCGGTGGCGCCCTGGTATTCGCGCACCAGCTGATCGTCGTTCAGCCGGCCGAGAATGCGTACGCGTGGATTGCCATCGATGCTGGAGGTGGAGCCGGAGAAGACCGAGTGCGAGTCGCCGACGATGTGCAGTTCCACGTCATCGAAGCCTTCCAGGCTGAGGAAGGCCGCGACCATCCGCGCGAAGTTCTTGTGCGCGTTCGGGGAAGACACCGCCAGCACGTATGGCCTGGCATTGCCGCTGCGATCCGCGCCACTCGGCGGATGGAACTTGGCCGCCACCGCATTGGGGACGACGCAGATCTTCTCGCTCGGGTAGCCGTAGTAGCGGGCGATTTCCTTGCGTGAGAAGTCGCTGACGGTGATCAGTGCCTTGATGCGCTTGAGCAGCAGCGGCGTGATGCCCTTGTAAACACTACGGAAGGTGCGCGAATAGCTTTCCGGATGGCGCACGTAGGTGATGTCGTGATGGGTGGCGATCTGGTTGCGGTAGATCAGCGGTGCCGTGTTGCACAGTGATACCAGCGGCGGATAGCCATGGCGCGCCAGCCACAGAGGCAGGTCCAGCTGCTCCCACAGATGCCCGTGGTTGCGGCCGATGCGCCGCACCTGCAGGAGCTCGGCGCTGGCGTGCATGCGGATATCGTCCGGTGCGACGAATGTCAGGTCCTTGCGCATGGCGGCAAGCTCAAGGCAGACCTGTTCGGCAAAACGTTGCACACCGCGGGTTTCCTGAGTCAGGAAACGGGCGTTGATGGCGATCATGTAGGGCTCTCCTTGCGGGGATGGTGTGCGCCGCCGGTTGCTGGCACGCGGCGAACGCTGGCAGGTGGCGGCTTTGGCGACTGGCGAAGCGATGCGTCGTGCGTGGCGGTCAATGCGGGTTGGCCAGCGCGTGCTGGTCCGGTTGCGTTTCGCCTGGGTGGCCGGTCGTGCGGTCAGTGCATGTCGCGACAGGGGTCAACCGTCGTTCTGCACCGCGCGCAGGCTGATGATTTTCGGGAATCCATCGAGCTCCACCTCGGTGCTGCAGGCCTGGCCTTTGCCCGGACACTTCCACTCGGTACTGGTGACCACACGGCCGTGCTGGGGCTGGGCGGTATCGATCAGCGCCACCTGACCCGCCTGGCCTTCGGAGTTCTGCAGCTCCACGGTTCGCGGCTTGCCGGTGCTCCAGGCCACCATCAGTTCATCGTCTCCGCGGGCGAATCGCAGCATCACCACGTCACCCGGGGTTTTCTCTTCGCGGCTGAGGAAGCTGTACTGGCTGACGATCTGGCTGATGGAGGCGAGCACCGAATAGGCCGGCTTGAGGGTGAAGTCCTGCCGTACCAGGCCGAAGTTGTGTTCGCGTTCGGTCTTGTCGGTGCCATCGTTGCGGAAGTCGTACCACCACATGCCCTTGATGCTCGGCAGTGTCTTGGCCAGAAAGAAGGCGCGGGCGAGGTAGGCCCCCTGCAGGCTTTCATCGATGCCGCATGCGCCCTGGTGGGCAGGCCAGGCCATTTCCGTCAGGTAGAGCGGTACCGGGCGTCCGGCGGCGCGGGTCAGGTCCTTGTCGACCTCGCTCATCCATTCGATCCAGGCCTCTGGGGTGTTGCGCCGCCAGCCGCGGCAGTGCACGTAGGGGTGCAACGACAGGCCGTCGACCGATTGCATCAGGCCGTTCTCCAGCAGGCGCAGGGTGAAACCGGAGTCGATGCCCTGGCTGGTCACGGCGCCGGCGAGCACCTTGGCGTTGGGCGCGCGCTGCCGGATGATCCCGGACGCATCGGCGATCAGCCGCGCGTAATCCTGGGTGAATTCCGGGTCGCGCGGGTCCTCGACGTCCCATTCGTTCCAGATCTCGTAATACGCCACCTGGCCTTTCAGCTCTTCGGTGATGAACTCGACATAGCGATTGAATGCCGCCCTTACCGGCTCGCTGCGGGGCTTTTCACCACCGCCGTAGTGCGAGTTGCCGTAGCCGAGGATGAACTGGGTGCTTAGCCCGTGAGCGGCGGTTGCCTTCAGGTAACGGTGCCAGGATGGCTCGATCTTCAATTGCCCGGGCCGACGTTCGACATAGGCCCAGTGGGCGTCGGTGCGCACGGAGGTGATGCCGGCATCGCGCATCATCGCGTAGGCGCGGCCGCTGGGGTCGCCCTTGTGCAGTTCATGGGCACAGACGCCGACCACGAAAGGCTCCTCGGTGGTCTGGGCCGGTGTAAACGGAGCAAGGCCAAGCAAGCCGCCCAGCAGCAGGGCGTTGAGCGGGGTAGAGCGCTTCGTCATGTGGATCATCCGTGAAGGTAGGTCTCAGGTCAGGTGCTGCAACTCGGGCAGCCGTTGCGCCGCCAGGTTGTTGCTCGGGGCGCGGGCCGGGGTCAGCACGTGGGAGATCGCGAGGCCCAGGAACAGCGTGGCGATGGACACCTCCAGTACATCCGTGGCCCATGCCACCAGGCAGATGCAGAAAACGATCGGCAGCAGCGCGCTGCGCAGTCGCAGGCCCCGTTCATGCAGGCGCAGCATCAGCGGAAAGGTCAGCAGGTAGAGCAGCACACCGAACACGCCGAGCATTCCCCACAGGTACAGCGCGGTATTGTCGGCAATGCTCAGCAACTCCAGCCCGGGTACGGGATAGACCTTGCCAGTGCTGCCCACCGCGCCGAATCCCGCGCCCCACCAGCCCCATCCCTCACGGGTGATGACCTCGATGAAGTTCGGCCAGCTGTTGATCAGACGGTCGGCGAACGAGGCCAGCAGCGAGCCGTTGTTGGCGGCGTTGGGGTCCAGGCTGAGCACCAGGCTGGCCATCGGCAGCATCAGGCCGACCAGCACTGCGACGAGAAACGCAGTGGCGCTGGCGAAGCGGTAGGCCGTGACGATCAGCATCAGCAGGGTCAGCACGTAGGCCGCCGCGGTGGATTTGTTGGTGGTCAGCACGATGCCGATCAGCGCTGCGATGTAGAGCATCAGGCGTAGCACGCGCGGCTGGATGAATGCGGCGATGAACAGACTGTAGATCGCGATCATCACCGACAGCGCGGTGGACATGCGGGCGAAGCCGCCGATGCGGTCGATGTCGTCGAATGCCCACGAGCGGTTGGCGCTCAGTTCCACCTCGCCGACCATGTAGCTGTAGCCCTTCCACGGCACGCTGGTGAGCATGTCCAGGGCAATGCCGACGAAGCAGGCAATCAGGCAGAAGCCGATGATTCGGCGCAGCAGCCCGAGCCGCAACTCCACATGGCGGCCGCAAATCAGGCCGAACAACAGCGGAATGTAGATGAACAGGCTGAAACCGATATTGGCCAGTTCGGCGCCATGCATCAGCGCCAGTTGGCTGGAAGTCACCAGCCCCAGCAGTACCAGCCAGAAGGCCGGCCAACCGCGGTAGCGCAACAGCTCCAGGCCCAGTGCGATCAGGCAGGCAACCTTGGGCAGGTACAGCAGCCAGGAGACTCCGGCCATGTCGAAGTAGTAGCGCAGGGCGCCGGAGAAGGTTTCAGTCAGCAGCAGCGAGGCGACGACCAGCGTCAACAATGTCGGCTTGTCGAAGGCCAACGGATTCGAGTCGCGTCGCCGCGGGGTAATCAGCAGGCTCTGGTTCATGGTGGATTCTCGTTCCCTGAAGTGTTTCACGCAGGATGGTCTGGTATTGATCCAGCATGCGTTCCATATCCAGCAGCGGCAGCACGCTGTCCCGTGCCTGGCTGGCGAGCCGCTGCCGCAGTGCGCCGTCGATGTAGAGCCAGAGCATGGCGATGCCGAGTGAGTCGGGATCATCGGGCGAGCAGAGCAGGCCGTTGCATTCGTCGCGGATGATCTCCGGCAGCCCGCCCATGTTGCTGGCGATCACCGGCAGGTTGTTGGCGCAGCCTTCGACGGCCACCAGGCCGAACGGCTCGCCCCACAGCGACGGCACTACCAGCACATCGATGCTCTGCATGAACTCGTCGCTGTCGCAGTAGCCGAGAAAGCTGACCTTCTTCGGATCGGCCATGGCCTTCAGCCGGGCTTCGTAGTCCAGCTTGCCGCGCCCGGCGATATCCAGACGCGCATCGATATCCAGCCGCTGGAACTGCTCGATCAGCCAGCCGACGCCCTTGTTCTCCGACAGCGTGCCGATATAGCCGAAGCGCAGTGGATGGTTGCTGCGCTGCCTGGGCTTGCTGCCTTGACCGGGGTTGGCCGGCGTGCAGTTGTGCACCACATGCTGGCGCGCGCCACTGAAATAGCCCTGTGCGGTGATGCGCTCGAGCACGAAGCGGCTGACGCCGATCGCCGTGGCCACTTGCGCTGAGGCGCCGGCGTGGCGGAGACGGAACACCGAACACATACCGCACTGGCGCTGGCAGCTCTTGCCGTGGTTGAACATGGTGTCCTTCGGGCAGAGCAGGTACAGGTCGTGCAGCACCTGGACGATCGGCAGGCCGGCGGCGGTGATTTCGTCCCAGGCGGAAATCGACCAGCCGGTGAGGTTGTTGCAGACCACGATATCCGGCTGCTCCCGCGCGATCACCTCGCGCACGTGACAGCGCATGTCGCGGTTGTAGCGGTCCCGGTAGTGCCAGCCGAGGCGGGCGACGCGACTCGGGCGCTGCTGGGTGTAATGCCAGTAGCTGTTCGCCAGGTTGGCGCGATAGACCCGCACACCGTCCTGAATCTGCATGTTCAGCCCGGCATCCGGGCCGGTCGCCAGCACTGCCACCTCACAACCACGCCGCTGCAACCCTTCGGCCAGGTGCCGGAGGATGACTTCTGCGCCGCCGCCGACATGCGGGGTGTAGAACGCATTGAGGAATAGGATCTTCATCGGTTGGCTCGCTGATTGAACCTGTCAGGCTGCTCGCATGGCCCTACGGGCACTCGCCTGGCTCAGGAGTAGCACTGGAGATAACGGGTGGGTACCCGGACCTTCTGCTCACGCTGCAGCAGGTTGAGCAGGATGACGGAGCGTTCTTCGCCGTCGCTGCTGACGAAGATCGCTTCGATGTCGCTGAAGCTGCCCCCGCTGACCTGGACCCGCTCGCCAGGTGAGAACGGCGCCGCCGCCATGGTCTGCGGCTGGGCCAGGCGCTGTCGCAACTGTTCGATCAGCTCGTCGCGTACCGGCGTCGGCTGGCCGCCGAAGGTCACCACGCGGCTGACACCACGGGTAGAGCGGATCGGGTACCAGTTGTCGTGAATGCAATCGAGGCGGATGAACAGGTAGCCCGGAAACAGCGCCTCGCCGGACTTGGCCCCTTGTGAGCCGCGCAAGGGCGCAGGCGCCTTGAGCGGGCGGTAGCACTCGAAGTGCTGGCGCAGCAGGTGCTCCTCGGCGCGGGCTTCCTGGCGTGGCTTGGTCTGTATCAGGTACCAGCGTGCGGTATTGCTCGATGTCATGGGGATGTCCTTCCCTGATTGGCCTGCCCGAATCCCGATGGCAGGCGGAATGTCGTCACGCCAGTGTCAGCGTTGCCCTTTTTTCCTGTCCCTCGACCACGCTGAAGCGTTGCAGCAGCTCCTTGATCTCTTCGCGGCTGTTGAACATCAGTACGTCTATGATCGACAGCGACGGCACGAACGGATGCTTGAGCTGCGTGTAGGTGACCTCATCCATGCGCAGGAAGCGCAACAGCAGACCGTCGGCGCGGAAGCGGGCAGGGCAGTACAGCTCCATGCCGCCGATGGGGTTGAGGTAGAGCTCGCCGTCCATCCGGTGGGTGATCTGGATGACCCGGTCCTGCATGTCCATCTTCGCTGGCAAATCGAGGCTGGAGCCGCGATAGATCGGCGTGCGGATGTTCAGGTAGGCGCAGAGGCAGCGCAGGGAGTTTTCGGTGAACAGCGCCAGATTGCGCTCCGGGCATTGCAGGATGCTGCGAATCAGCGGCAGCACCGCATCGCGCTGGGGTGCCTTGGCGTAGCAACGCTCGAGGGTCAGCATCAGCCCCGCGGCTTCCTTGTCGAAGTCGTCGCAGAGCCAGCGCTGGTTGATGCGCTCGGTCTGATGGCCCTTCTTCAGCGGGAAGCTGATGAGCTTGGGTTGGCCGTTGACGAGAATCCGGTTGCGGTTCATCCAGGAGCCCCTGACGAATTGCAGGTCGTCACCCAGCACGAATACGTCGCTGAGCGCGATCAGCTGAAAGTAGCCCAGGTACGGAAATAGGTAGGGCTGCATCATCGAGACGGTTCTGAGCACGGTGCACCTCCTTGTCTGGCGATCAGGCTTGCTGGGTGTAGGTGTAATAGCCGTAGGCGCCGCTGTCGTACGGCGAGGTCGAGGCCTTGCGCTTAACGGCATTGAGGATCACGCCTTTGAGCAGCACGCCGTTCTGCGCGAGCCGCCGCTTGGATGCATCGATCTGCGAGCTGGTGCTGAGGCCGAAGCGGGCCACCAACAGGTTGGTGCCCGACTGCTGGGCGACCAGTACGGCGTCGGTCACCGCGAGCACCGGCGGCGTATCGATGATGATGAAGTCGTAGAGCTTTTCCGCTTCACGCAGCAGGCGGGAGAAGTTGTCGTGCATCAGCAGTTCGGACGGATTCGGCGCGGAGAACCCGGCGGAGATGAAGTGCAGGTTTTTCTGCTCGGTGCGGTTGGTGATCTCCGCCAGGTTCAGGCCACTGGCCAGTGCATCCGACAGCCCGTGACGCGGTGCCATGCCGAACAGGGTATGCAGGTAGCCGCGGCGCATGTCGGCATCGATCAGCAGCACGCGCTGGCCGGTCTGCGCGATCACCGCAGCAAGGTTGCTGGACACGAACGACTTGCCAACCGAAGGGGTCGGGCTGGTGATCATCAGCACCTTGTTGCGCGCCTCGAGCATGGCGAACTTGAGGCTGGTACGCAGGCTGCGCAGCGATTCGACCGCCAGATCGGTCGGTTCGGTGAGGCTGAGCAGTCGGGTCTTGCCGTCGCGGCTCTTGCGGCTGCGATTGAGCTGATCCTGAGAGGCGCTGTAGGGCAGGCCGGCATAGACCGGTACGCCAAGCTTCTCGATCACGTCCGGGCTTTCCACACCGCGGTAGAAGGCCTGGCGCAGCAGGATGACTGCCGCCGAGACGAGCAGGCCGACGAAGATCGCGATGGCCACCACCAGCGGTTTGACCGGTTTCGACGGCTTCTCGATCATCGAGTAGGCGTTGTCGATGATGCGCACGTTGCCGATGGTGCCGGCGCGCAGGATGTCCTGCTCCTGCGCCTGGTTCATCAGCAGCGTGTAGGTCTGGGTGGTGACTTCCATGTCACGCTGGAGGCGCAGCAACTCCTGCTGCGTCATGGGAAGGGCGTCGACCTTCTTCAGTAGCTGCGCTTTCTGAGCCTGCAGTTCGTTCATCTGCGTGATCAGGGTGCGATAGGTCGGGTGCTCGCGGGTGTAGAGACGGTCGTATTCGACGCGCTTGAGCGACAGTTCAGAGATCTGCGTTTCCAGGGCGACGATTTGGTCGAGCACGCCCTTGGTTTCGATGCTGATATCCACCGACTTGGAGCTGGTCTGGTAGGCATTCAGCGCCGCCTCGGCCTTTTCCAGTTCCTTGCGCACCTGCGGCAGCTGCGAGCGCAAAAAGTCCAGACGCTGGGCTGCTTCCGCCGAGCTTCGCTGGATGTTCTGGCTGACGTACAGCCGACTGATCTCGTCCAGCACCTGATTGGCCAGTTGCGGGTCCGGGTCTTCCAGTGACATGTAGATGATCCCCGAATCCTTGCCGGCCTCACCGACCTTCAGGCGATTCTGGTAGTCCAGCGCGGTGGTCTGCGGACGGTTGCGGACCAGCGCGAACTCGGTGCCCGGACGCGCGTCCAGCTGGGCGATCTGCACCTTGAAACCCTGGTTCTCCACCGCCTGATTGACCTGGCTGGCCACGCAGGATCGGCTCGTGCTCGTCGTCATGCAGGGTGTAGGCCCCGGCGGTGCCGGCGACCAGTGTCAGCTCCACGCCCAGATAGGCTTCGGGCACATCGAGCTGGAACACTTCGAGCTTTTCCCCGCCCCAGGCGTAGCTGCT
Source organism: Stutzerimonas chloritidismutans AW-1 (assembly GCF_000495915.1). Lineage (GTDB taxonomy): Bacteria > Pseudomonadota > Gammaproteobacteria > Pseudomonadales > Pseudomonadaceae > Stutzerimonas > Stutzerimonas chloritidismutans. The sequence continues at coordinate 109,194 of NZ_AOFQ01000056.1, read as the reverse complement.
CAGGCCGAACAGCGGGGCGGCCAGCGCGCCATCGGTCGCCGGGTCGTGCCGGCGCGCTATGAAGGCGCCGAACACCGGGAAATGACGGGGCTGGGCGACGATGTAGAGCTTGAGCTCCTCGACAGCCTTGCCGAGCACCGCGCGGGATTTCAGCAGGGAGATCTCGGTAACCGCCTGGGACACCGAATCCGGCCGGGCCGATACTTCCGGTACGCCGGTGATGGCGGCTTTTTTCGGTTCGATCTGGATCATCGCCGTCGCCTGGTAGATCGGCGTGGCGATCAGGGCGTAGAGCACGCCCAGCGCAGCGAAGAAGCCGGTGATGGTGATGATCAGCGCCTTGTGATCGTAGGCGGTGCGCATTATTCCGGCGAGGTCGATGCGGTTGTCCGCGTCATATTCCAGCGAAGAGCGGGTCAAGGCAGTCATTGGGAATCCTTCCTCATGGTGCGTTTTTGCAAAGAAGCGGGGTCGGGCTGATCAGCTCCTGGCCAGCCGTGGGCTCAACCGGCGCAGCAGATTGAGGCTGATGTTCTGGGCGATGGTCGAGAGCGCCTGGATCTTGCTGAACGGCGAGATCAGCGAGAGGCACTCGCCGAACACCTGGATCAGGAAGTACTCGTAGAGCGCGTTGTTGCCGATGCGGCTGTAGTAGCGCGCCAGCGAGTAGTGGGCGTGCATGGCCATCTGGATGCGTTGCCGGCTCGGCTGCATGGAGAAGATGCCGCCCTCGTGCACGCGGTAGGCGGCCGGGCTGATGGTTTCCAGGAACTTGCCTTTGCCGTAGGCGCCGAGCAGCGACCACCAGCAGATATCCAGCACTTTTACGCCCAGCAGTTCCGGCGGCAGCTCCTGCACCAGATTGCGAAAGCACACGGTGAGCGTCGAGAGCGGGCGACCCTGCATCAGCTCCTGCGCGGTGGCGTCCTTGCGCAGCTTTCCGGTCAGTTGCGGGCTCTGGATGATGCCCTTGCTGTTGAACATGAAGGCATCGTGATAGGTGATCACGTAGTCACGATGCTGCTCGAGGAAGTCCACCTGCTGCTGCAGTTTGGTCGGGTCGGTCCAGTAGTCGTCGCCTTCGCAGTAGGCGATGTACTTGCCCCCGGCGCGGGCGAACAGGCGCGTGCTGAACGGCTCGCCGAGGCTGAACTGGTTCTGCGTCTGATAGATCGGCTTGATGATGCGGGGGTAGCGCGCCGCGTAGTCGGCGATGATCGCGGCGGTGGTGTCGGTCGAGGCGTCGTCGTGGACGATCACCTCGAAAGGGAAATCCGTTTCCTGCTGGAGGAAGCTCTCCAGCGCCTTCCTGATAAAGGATGCGTGGTTGTAGGCCAGGCAGACGACGCTCAGCAGCGGCTCGGTCTTGCCGCCCCAGCGTTCAATCAAGGCTTGCTCGCTCTTCAATTCCATTTTTGGACGCTCGTTTGGTGATGAGTAGGTGAAGCTTGAGTCGCAGTGATTTCGAGGTGGCCGCGACCAGCGCCAGGCAAATGAATCCGCTTACGGCCAGCGCCATCAGCATGTCGAAGCGGTTGTCGCTGGCGATCAGCAGGAACAGCGGCTCGCCCAGCGCCACGCCGATCAGGGTCGCCGCGGTGATGCGCAAGATGTCACGCGTCCAGATGCCCTGCAGGCCGGGCGAGAAACGCCGATGCACCACCGGAGGCCAGATCACGAAGGTCGCCAGGCGCAGGAAGAACCAGGCAAGCGCCGCGCCATAGGCGCCGTGGGTGAGCGCTGCGTAGATCACGATCGGCACGCTGATGGCGGTGGAGACCACGCTGTACCAGATATGCAGGCGCAGCCGGCCATAGGCGTACTGCAGGTAGAACTGAAAGGCACCGACCGCCATCAGCGCGCTGCCCGGCACGTACCAGAACAGCATGCGCTCGCTCCACTGCGCCGCGCCCGCGTCGCCGGTCCAGGCGAGGATCAGGGCATGCCCGTGCCAGGCGATCACCGCGGCCATCGGAAACAGCACGCTGCAGACGAAGCGGGTGGCGTTCAGGTACAGCCGCTCCATTTCGGCGATCCGGCCCTCGGCCACGAGCATGGTCATGCGCGGCAACAGCGTCTGCACCAGGGGGTTGGTCAGGGTCATGATGCCGGTGGTGATCAGCGCCACCAGCGAGAAGTAGCCGTACTCCTTGAGCAGCAGCACCTTAGAAAGCAGCACCTTGTCCAGCTGGGTCAGCACGATCCACAGCAGCGAGGTGAAGAACATGCCGCCGGCGAAGGGCAGCACCGGCCGCACCACGCGCCAGTCGATGCCACTGAGCAGCCTCGGGCTGGACAGCTGTATGTAGGCCTTGCTGGCGAAGGCAAGCGTTTCCACCAGCGCCACGGCGGTTTGAAACAGGAAGAAGTCCAGCGGTTCCTGCGAGACATAGGCGACCAGAAACAGGCCGCCGAGGTAGCGCAAGGTGGCGATCAGGGTGTTCGTTGCGTTCAGCCAGCCGTGCAGTTCGACGCCCTGCAGCCCGCTCTTGTACAGGGTCGCGTAGAGCCTCAGCGCGACCATCAGGCCCATGAGGCTGATGCACTGCATGATGGTGCCGGTGCTCAGTTCCCGCGCCTGCAGCCAGGCCCCGGCGATCCAGCCGCTGCCCAGGTAGATCGCCACGCAGGTCGCCAGGGCGATCGGCAGCAGCAGCAGCTCGAACGAACGCAGCAGCCGCCCTGCAGGACCAGCCGCGGTGCTGAGATCGCCCTGGCCGCGGTAGTGTGCCACCTGCCGCACCAGTGCCGGCGACATCCCGGCATCGAGCAGCTGCAGCCAGGCCTGAAGTACCGCGAAGAAGCCAATCAGCCCGTAGGCTTCGGCGCCCAGATGCTTCAGATAGAACGGCAGGATCAGAATGCCGATCAGCAGGGCGTAGGCCTGGCCGAGGTAGTTCAGGCTGGTGTTGCGGATCACCGATAACCGCTTGGGATCTGACATGAGTTACTGCTGGCCTCCAGTGGTCAGGGGCATGCGCGGGTAATCCGAACCTGGCAGGCGCTCCACGCCGCTGAACAGCCCGAACGCATCGGCAAAGGGCTGGAACAGGGTCCGGTTCGACTGTTCGCTGTGGATCGCTTCCTGGATCAGCGTCTGCATGACCTTTTCCTGCACCTTGCGCGGCAGCCCGGGGTAGATCGGCAGGCACAGCACCTTGCGGCTCAGGGCCCGCGAGCGTGGCTGCGGCACTTGCGGCTGCAGATGATCGAGCGTGTCCAGCGACGGGTAGAAGTAGCGGCGGGGGTTGATGCCGTTCTCGTTCAGTTGCGAGCGGCAGCGCAGGAGCTGGCTTTCGTCGGCGAGGGCAACGGGAAAGTAGCTGTAGTTGCACTGGGATTCCGGCTGCGCCCGTTGCAGATCGAAGTGTTCGCCAAGGCGGCGCTCGTAGCGATGGCCGATCTCTGCCCGGCACTCGAATATCAGCTCGATATCGTCGAGCACGCACATGCCCATCGCGGCGGAGAACTCGTTGAGCTTGGCGTTGATGCCGATGCCTTCGATCTGGTCGGTATCGACGATGCCGAAGTTGCAGAGCAGGCGTATGCGTTCGGCCAGGGCGTCATCGTTGGTGACGATGGCGCCGCCCTCGATGGTGTGGAACAGCTTGGTTGCATGGAAACTCAGCGTGCTGATATCGCCCCAGTCGTAGACCGAGCGACCCTTGTGACGAACGCCAAACGCATGGGCGCCGTCGTAGATGACTTTCAGGTTGTTCTTGCGCGCGATCTGCTCGATGCGTTCCACATCGCAGGGGTTGCCGAACACATGCGTGGCGACGATGGCGGAGGTGTCGGGCTGGATATTTCGCTCGATCTGCTCCGGGTCCAGATTCCAGGTTGCGGGGTCGATGTCGACGAAGAGCGGCTTGATGCCTTCCCACTGCAGCGAGCTGGTGGTGGCAACGAAGCTGAAGGGCGTGGTGATGGCGCTGCCCGTCAGCCCCAGCGCACGATACGCGACCTGCAGTGCGATGGTGCCATTGTTGGTGAGGATGATGTTCCTCACCCCGAGGTAGTCCTTGAGTCGTTGCTCCAGTGCGGTTACCAATGGTCCGTTGTTGGTGAGCCAGCCGGTGTTGTAGATCCTGTCTATGTAAGCCTTGAACTTGTTCTTGCTGCCCAGGTATGACTTGGTCACGTTGATCATGGTGATTTCCTTATCGAAGCTCAGCCGCCCCCGAATGGCATTCGGGGGTTATCGCTGGGTGCTACAGATGCGCGCTCAGACAGGTTGATGCGCGCCGATCGCGCTGGCCCGCCGTGCCCTGCGTTGGTTGTGCCTGAGGATCATTCGGGTCATCAGGCTGCCGGCGTGGGGGTCGCCGTAGTGGAAGATGGCGGTAGCGCGCAGCTGCGCCGGATCACAAGGCTCGTTGGCATGCAGGGATCGGTAGCCCCAGAACAGGTAGAGATTGCCGGGTACCAGCTGCAGGCGCTGAGGCTTGAGCAGTCCGAGGCCTATCGCGCGGCTAATCAGCTTGCGACTCAACTTGTTCTGCAGCAGTGCTTTCTCCACCACGTTGACCAGTACGTACTTGCGAAGCTTGCGCAGATTGGGAAACAGCAGAAGATCGCCGCGCTGGTCGCCTTCCTGCGGGATTTCCACAGGTAGCAATGCCGTTACCAGAGAAGCGTCGTAGTGGAAGCAGTTCGACTCCTTGCGGCCTGTCTGCCCCTGCACGCATCGCATCACCAGGTAGATGCGCTTGCTTGGCGCCTCTTCGCCGGCGCCAAGCTGGTACATGTCGTCCAACAGTGACTGGAATTCCGGTGCGCTGCTCAATGTGGCAAGCAGCGAGCCCGCAATCTGTTCACCGTCGTGATGAGCGAAATATTCCCCGTGATGCTGTCGAGCCTGCTCGTAAACTTGCTCGCGCAGTTGAGTTAGTTGCAGATTGTTCAAGTAGCCGGGTATGCAGGCGTAGCCATTCTGATTGATATCCCGCGCAATCGATGCCTTGTCCTGATCTTCCGTTCCATAAAAGATTGTTGACACGGTAGTTCTCCCTGCACAAAGGCGAGGCGAAACGGTTTGGTCGAGCCGCAGCTACTGCGCGCCGCTGCTGGTCGGCGTTCTGAGTGGAAATAAAAAATTACGGCGTAATGCCTGGGCAGTAGGTTTTAGCCTGTGGCAAAAGTTAATACCGATCTAGAATATTTTTTATTAGACAAAGCTACCGCCATCGACTTGTTTATATGTCGAGTTGAATAACTTATACGTAATTCCCCGTCATCTGCGATCGGCTAGCGTCCGCGTGCGGCTTTGAAAGAATCGGGCATGGCTACCGCACTCCGGGCACTCTGCGAGCCCCGATTCTCTCAATGCTTGTGGCGAACGAGCCTGCATCGCTTTACTAAAAGCGATACTAATCAGGCAGGGGATTTAACTCTTGCGCCGCAAAACTTGACCTGTCCAGTTGGTCTTAAACTGCTCTGCAACGTATTGCTCCCTGTTGCGACTAGATATCCGTCATAACGTGAACCAAGTCAAGCTAGGGAGCCAAAAAAAAGTTGCGGATGGGGATCGCGAGGTGTTTAGGAGAGCCAACTTATTGAGTTGGAAAGAGTTTTGTTTTTGACGCGGGATGGCCTAGGGCTATCATGAATGGTTATAGCGAATGTGGTAATTAGCTCTAAGCTGAATAAACCATCTGCTCCTTTGCTGGCCATAAATGACGTATGCATAAACAAAGGGAATATTATTCCGACTATGCTGAGCAACTATTCGGATAAAGAGTTAATTCTACGGACCCGTTGTTACAAGACGCGGCTGACTGGCCGAAAGAGGGGGCGCGCTTGTCTGTCCGTGACAGAAAAGACGCGCAAACGAAAAAGGCCACTCGTCTGAGTGGCCTTTTCGTGATTTGGTTGCGGGAGCCGGATTTGAACCGACGACCTTCGGGTTATGAGCCCGACGAGCTACCAGACTGCTCCATCCCGCGTCTGTGGGGCGCATTCTACAGCCCGGTTACCCGTTGTCAATCAAAAGGAAGGAAAAAATCGTATTTCATTCAAAAGGTTAGCGAGTCCTGCAAGGTCTGCTGCCAATACGAGCGTCTCAGAGTTATGCGCGCACAAAAAAAGGCCACTCATCTGAGTGGCCTTTTAAATTGGTTGCGGGAGCCGGATTTGAACCGACGACCTTCGGGTTATGAGCCCGACGAGCTACCAGACTGCTCCATCCCGCGACGCGCATTCTACAGCTTTAAACGCGGCTGTCACGGGTTTATTTGACATCAGATGGAAATATCGGTCAGGCGTGCCATGAGGGCAGGGTGCCGGGAGCTGTTGGCTGGTGTGGCAGACACTGTTTGATTGCCGGGCGAGCCTGCGGCAGGTGATGGCGACGAGCGATTCTCATCATGCCCCAGAGCATGGAGAGCGCTACCGACAGCCAACCCAGGATCATCATCAGGAGTATCAGCGCAGGTTCCATCTGGAGCTTCCTCTTTGAATCCAATATTCGTCCTTGTGGTTGTGACCCCGCTCGCTGAAAGCGGTTCCGGCATGCCATCGGTCGCTCGCCGGCGCACTCCTTGGAATCGCCGCTGCCCAAGTATGAAGTGGATGATGCGGAGGTGTCGGACATGCGTATTCAGCTTGGTGTGCTGGTTGCAGCGCTTGCTTCAACAGTCAGCGCGCAGGATCTGGAATTACCGTTCGCTGATATCCCGTTGGCTCAGAACACGGGCGCGGCGGATCGCGGCGCCGCCGGCAATGGCTCGATGGGCATTGGCGGCGGTATCGACTATCTGGAGGATGACCAAGGCCAGTCTGAGGCAGGTGACGCATCCTCCAAGAAGCCAGCGGCGGAGCAGTACGACGACACGGGCGAACCCGGCCATGGTGGCAATGAGACCGACATGGAGCACCGTCGCCGTCCCAAATTGGAAAGACGTAGTGATTAACGCAGTCGTTCATCGATAGGAGGTAGCCATGAATCGGGCACTCACAGTGGTAACAGCATTGCTTCTGGCGGGTTCTGCCGGGGCGTATGCCGGTTCGGCGGAGAACGCCGATGACACTCGTCGTCCGGGAGCTGCAAACGAAAGCTCAGTTGAATCGAGCGAGCGTTCCGACCAGCACAGGGAAAAGTCGGAAGGCCACGACAGTCGGGACCACAAGGCGCAGCAGGGCAGTGACCTGGGTACCATGGGAACGGGTAATACCGGAACCACAGGCGGCATGGGTGCTACCACGGGAACCGACACCATTGGCGGGACCATCGAAGAATAGCCCGCTACCGGCCACGCAACATTCATAAAGCGGTCGGGCATCCGTACAATGCCCAACCTTTCAACATCTATTGGCCTGGTATGCAGATCGCTTTGGCGCCCATGGAGGGGCTGGTCGACGAAATCCTTCGCGACGTTCTGACTCGGATGGGTGGGGTCGACTGGTGCGTCACCGAGTTCATCCGAGTCTCTGATCGTCTGCTGCCGCAAAGCAGCTTTCGCAAACTTGCACCCGAATTGCAGACTGGCGCCATTACTCGCGCCGGAACCCCTGTGCGCGTTCAATTACTGGGCTCCGATCCTGCTTGTCTGGCTGATAACGCTGCCTATGCCTGCTCACTGGGTGCGCCTGCTATCGATCTGAATTTCGGCTGCCCGGCCAAGACGGTAAACAAATCGCGCGGTGGGGCCATCCTGCTCAGGGAGCCTGATTTGCTGCACGCCATCCTCTGTGAGGTACGGCGAACTGTGCCGGCGCACATCCCGGTCACCGCCAAGATGCGCCTGGGTTTCGACAGCCCGGACGGTGCACTCGATTGCGCTCGGGCGCTGGTGGACGGCGGGGCAGAGCAGTTGGTGGTGCATGCGCGAACGAAGGTCGAAGGCTACAAGCCGCCGGCGCATTGGGAATGGGTGGCTCGCGTGCAGGAAGTCGTCGTGGTGCCGGTATACGCCAACGGCGATATCTGGTCGCTGGAAGACTGGCGTCGCTGTCGAGAGGTCAGCGGCGCGGAGAACATCATGTTGGGCCGCGGCCTGGTTTCGCGGCCAGACCTGGCACGGCAGATCGCCGCCGCTGAACAGGGGCAAAGCATCGCCGAGATGAGCTGGGCAGAGTTTCAACCCACGCTGGTGGACTTCTGGCAGCAGGCGCGGGGCAAGATCGCACCACGCTATGCGCCCGGCAGACTGAAGCAGTGGCTGGCCTTGCTTACGCGCAACTACCCCGAGGCGGTGGCGCTGTTCGCCGCACTGCGCCGGGAGAATGATTGCGCGCGGATCGACGCGATGCTCGGCGTCGATACCGTCGGAATTCCGGTGGCGGCGCTGGGTTAGGCCGATCAGCGTCCGCCGCTGACGTCCAGCAACGCGCCGGTGGTATAGCTGGCGTGCTCACTGGCGAGCCAGAGTATGGCTTCGGCAACTTCCTCGGCTTTCCCGCCGCGCCCCATGGGCACGCTTGCCTTGACCCGCTCGATGCGATCCGGCTCGCCACCGCTTGCGTGAATCTCGGTATCGATCACGCCGGGTCGTACCGCATTCACCGGGTCGTCCCGCATTCCCCCGAATGCCTTCGCCGGCCACTTCCCTGGCCAGCCCGACCGTCATGCTGTCGATGGCGCCCTTGGCCGCCGCATAGTCGATGTACTCCCCAGGCGCGCCAAGTCGCGCGGCGATCGAGGACAGGTTGATGATCGAACCACCCTGGCCGCCATGCTGATTGGACATGCGCTTAATCGCCTCGCGTGCACATAGAAAGCTGCCGATGACATTGGCACCGAGCACGCGCGTCCAGCGGGCGGCGTCCATCTGCTCCAGGCGCATCTGCTGTTCGAGCATGCCGGCGTTGTTGACCAGCACATCGAGGCGGCCGAACTCGCGATCAATCATCTCGAACATCTGCACCACCTGACCCTCGTCGGCGACATCAGCCTTGACCGTGATTGCCGATACGCCCGCAGCGTGGACCTGTTCGAGCACCTGTTTCACCGCGTCTTCGCGTTGGTGATAGTTGAGGCACAGTGCGTAGCCCTGGTGGGCCGCCAGCCGGGCAGTGGCGGCGCCGATACCACGACTGGCACCTGTGATCAGCATGACTCTGGACATGGTGTTACCTCTCGTCGGCAGGCTCATTTTCTGTGCCTTGAAATCTGCATAACGGTTCCCATCTAGGGCTCAGCGGGATGCCGAAGTCGGGTCCTGCCAGTTTCAACTCGCTGATTCAGGAGGTTTATCATGAGTTCGTTCCCCATGGCCCCTCTGTTCCGGCAATCCGTGGGCTTCGATCGTTTCAATGACCTGTTCGAGTCCGCGCTGCGCAACGACACCGGCAGCTCGTATCCACCCTATAACATCGAGAAACACGGTGACGACCAGTATCGAATCGTGGTCGCAGCCGCCGGCTTCGAGGAGTCCGACCTCGATCTGCAGGTCGAGCGCAGTGTGCTGACCATCAGTGGCGGGCGGCGCGAAAGCGAGGCCGAGAATGTCACCTATCTGCATCAGGGTATCGCTCAGCGGGCGTTCAAGTTGTCGTTCCGGCTAGCCGACCACATCGAGGTGAAAGGCGCTGCGCTGAACAGTGGCCTGCTCAACATCGACCTGGTGCGCGTGGTGCCGGAAGAGGCCAAGCCCAAGCGCATCCCGATCAATGCCGATCAGCGGCCCGCGCTGGAGGGTTGATCTGCAAGGGAGAGAAGGGCGCCATAGGGCGCCCTTTCTTGTAGTTGTCTCGTCTGGTCAGTCACCGCGTTCAGCATCCAGCAGCGCCATGAAGGCTCTGGCCGCATTGGACAGGGTGCGTTCCCTGTGCACGATGTAGCCAAGTTGCCGGGTCAGCTGAATGCCTGGTAGAGGCAGGCTGACCACCTGTTCGTCGAGCATGCTGCGCGGTAACACGCTCCAGGCAATGCCGATGGAGACCATCATCTTGATGGTCTCCATATAGTTGGTGCTCATGGTGATATTGGGCGTCAGGCCCTCACGCTCGAACAGTCGCTGGGCGATGTGGTGAGTGAAGGTGTTGCCGCCGGGAAAGACGGCAGGATGGCCGGCGACATCGGCCAGACGAATATCCGCCTTGCCCGCCAGCGGGTGCTCGGGCGCGACAACGAAATCCAGCGGGTCGTCCCATACCTTCATTGCCCGGACCGGCTCGGCAGTCTGCGGCGCCAGGGTGATGACCGCCAGTTCGGCGCGGCCATGCAGCACTTCGTCGTAGGCGACTTCCGAATCGAGAAAGCGAATATCCAGGCTGACCTGCGGATAAACGCGGGTGAACGCGCGTAGCAAGGGCGGCAGGCGATGCAGGCCGATGTGATGGCTGGTCGCCAGGCTCAGCCGGCCGCCAATGTCGCCGTTGAGGTTGGTCAAGGCGCGGCGGGTGTCGTCCAGTACATTCAAAATCTGATAGGCCCGCGGCAGCAGGGCTCTTCCTGCCTCGGTCAGGCCAATCTCGCGGCCGAGCCGGTCGAACAGGCGCACGTCCAGCTGCGATTCCAATGCGGCGATGCGTTTGCTGACTGCAGGCTGGGTCAGATGCAGGCGCTCCGCGGCCAAGGAAAAGCTGCCCGTTTCCGCGATGGCGATAAAGGCATTGAGGTTGGCCAGGTCCATGAACGATCTCTATCCGGTGATGATTTGGATTCCTGTAGGGAATGCTTGGGATGAAAAATATGAATTTGAGTAATTGAATGCAAGTCCCTAGCATCGTCCCCATAAGCGCAAGGGCTATTCGCCCCGCATAGAAAGCAGATGAGGAAAAGTCCGATGGCCGGCAAGACGCTCTACGACAAGCTCTGGGAAATGCACGAGGTGAAACGTCGCGACGATGGTTCGTCGCTGATCTACATCGACCGCCACATCCTGCATGAAGTGACTTCGCCACAAGCGTTCGAAGGTCTGCGTCTGGCCAATCGCAAGCCATGGCGCATCGACGCCAATATCGCCACGCCGGACCACAACGTGCCGACCACCAAGGGCGAGCGTCAGGGCGGCCTGGAAGCTATCGCCGACGAGGTCTCGCGCATCCAGGTGCAGACGCTGGACGAGAACTGCGATGACTTCGGCATCCTCGAATTCAAGATGAACGACGTGCGTCAGGGCATCGTCCACGTCATCGGCCCGGAGCAGGGCGCGACACTGCCCGGCATGACCGTGGTTTGCGGTGATTCGCATACCTCCACCCACGGCGCCTTCGGCGCGCTGGCCCACGGCATCGGCACCTCCGAGGTCGAGCATGTGCTCGCCACCCAGTGCCTGGTCGCCAAGAAGATGAAGAACATGCAGGTGCGCGTCGAAGGCAAGCTGCCGTTCGGCGTCACCGCGAAGGACATCGTGCTGGCGGTGATTGGCAAGATCGGCACCGCTGGCGGTAACGGCCATGCCTTGGAATTCGCCGGCAGCGCGATTCGCGATCTGTCCATGGAAGGGCGCATGACCATCTGCAACATGTCCATCGAAGCCGGTGCCCGCGTAGGCATGGTGGCGGTGGATGAAAAGACCATCGCCTACGTCGAAGGGCGTCCGTTCGCGCCGAAGGGCGACGACTGGGACAAGGCGGTCGAGCTGTGGAAAGGCCTGGTCTCCGATGTCGACGCGGTGTTCGACACCGTCGTCGAGCTCAAGGCCGAGGACATCAAGCCGCAGGTCAGCTGGGGCACTTCGCCGGAAATGGTGCTGGCTGTCGATCAGAGCGTGCCGGACCCCGCCGCTGAAGCCGACCCGGTCAAGCGCGATTCCATCGTTCGTGCGCTGAAGTACATGGGCCTGGCGGCCAACCAGCCGATCACCGATATCAAGCTGGATCGCGTGTTCATTGGTTCCTGCACCAACTCGCGGATCGAGGACCTGCGTGCCGCGGCTGAGGTCGCCAAAGGGCGCAAGGTGGCGGCGAACGTCAAGCAGGCCATGGTGGTGCCGGGCTCCGGCCTGGTGAAGCAGCAGGCCGAGGCTGAAGGGTTGGACAAGATCTTCGTCGAGGCTGGCTTCGAGTGGCGCGAACCGGGCTGCTCCATGTGCCTGGCGATGAACCCGGACAAGCTGGGCAGCGGCGAGCATTGCGCCTCGACTTCCAACCGCAACTTCGAGGGGCGTCAGGGCGCTGGTGGCCGCACACACCTGGTCAGCCCGGCCATGGCGGCCGCTGCGGCGGTAACCGGCCATTTCATCGATGTACGCGAACTGGTCCAGGCCTGAGGAGATAACGGATGAAAGCCTTTACCCAACACACCGGCCTGGTCTGTCCGCTGGATCGTGCCAACGTCGATACCGATCAGATCATTCCGAAGCAGTTTCTCAAGTCCATCAAGCGCACCGGCTTTGGCCCTAATCTGTTCGATGAGTGGCGCTACCTGGACGTCGGTCAGCCGAATCAGGATTGCTCGCAGCGTCCGGTGAACAAGGACTTCGTGCTGAACTTCCCGCGCTACCAGGGCGCCAGCGTGCTGCTGGCGCGTGAGAACTTCGGCTGCGGCTCCTCCCGCGAGCACGCGCCGTGGGCCCTGGAGGAGTACGGTTTCCGTACGATCATCGCGCCGAGCTTTGCCGACATTTTCTACAACAACAGCTTCAAGAACGGCCTGCTGCCGATCGTGCTGAAGGAAGAGGAAGTCGATGAGCTGTTCGCACAGGCCGAAGCCAACGAAGGCTACCAGCTGACCGTGGACCTCGCTGCGCAGGTCGTGACACGCCCGGACGGCAAGCAGTACGACTTTGAAGTCGATGCCTTCCGCAAGCACTGCCTGCTCAACGGCCTCGACGATATCGGCCTGACGCTGCAAGACGCGGACGCGATCAAGGCGTTCGAGACCCGTCACCAGCAGAGCCAGCCATGGCTGTTCGGCGCCATCAAGTGAGATAAGGGCAGGGTGGATGATGCGTCATCCATCCACTTGCAGGGTTTCGGTGGATGAACACAACGGCGTCCACCCAAGTGAAAATCGAGGAATGTGATGAGTAAACAGATTCTGGTTCTGCCCGGTGATGGTATCGGCCCGGAGATCATGGCCGAGGCGGTCAAGGTTCTGCAGCTGGCCAATGACAAGTTCCAGCTGGACTTCGAGCTGAGCTATGACGAGTTGGGTGGCGCAGCGGTCGACAAATATGGCGTGCCGCTGGCCGACGAAACCCTTGCGCGTGCACGTGCTGCCGATGCCATTCTGCTTGGCGCGGTGGGAGGCCCGAAGTGGGACAAGATCGATCCGGTCATTCGTCCCGAGCGCGGTCTGCTGAAGATTCGCTCCGAGCTGGGGCTGTTCGGTAACCTGCGTCCTGCACTGCTCTACCCGCAACTGGCCGATGCGTCGTCGCTGAAGCCTGAGATCGTGGCCGGTCTGGATATCCTCATCGTTCGCGAGTTGACCGGCGGCATCTATTTCGGCAAGCCGCGCGAAAGCAAGGTGCTGGAGAACGGTGAGCGCATGGCGTACGACACGCTGCCGTACAGTGAAAGCGAAATCCGTCGCATCGCCAAGGTCGGCTTCGACATGGCGATGGTGCGCAACAAGAAGCTCTGTTCGGTGGACAAGGCCAACGTGCTGGCGTCCAGCCAGCTGTGGCGTGCTGTGGTTGAGGAAGTGGCCAAGGACTATCCCGAGATCGAGCTGAGCCACATGTACGTCGACAATGCGGCAATGCAGCTGGTGCGCGCACCGAAGCAGTTCGACGTGATCGTCACCGACAACATGTTTGGCGACATCCTCTCCGACGAGGCATCGATGCTGACCGGTTCCATTGGCATGCTGCCGTCCGCCTCGCTGGATGCGGGCAACAAGGGCATGTACGAGCCGTGCCACGGTTCAGCGCCGGATATCGCTGGCCAGGGCATTGCCAATCCGTTGGCGACCATCCTGTCCGTTTCGATGATGCTGCGTTACAGCTTCAATCAGGTAGCGGCAGCCGATGCCATCGAGCAGGCGGTGAGTGATGTGCTCGATCAGGGCCTGCGTACCGGTGATATCTGGTCGGAAGGCTGTACCAAGGTCGGTACTCAGGCGATGGGCGATGCAGTAGTCGCGGCCCTCGCGAAGTTGTAATCTTCTGGCCCGCCTTAATCTGCGCGGGCCACTTTTTCTATAGGTGTAGTTGCGATGAAACGTGTAGGTCTGATCGGTTGGCGCGGTATGGTCGGTTCCGTGCTCATGCAGCGGATGCTGGAAGAGCGGGATTTCGACCTGATCGAGCCCGTGTTCTTCACCACTTCCAATGTCGGCGGCCAGGGCCCCGATATTGGCAAGGAAACCGCTGCGCTGAAGGACGCCTACAGCATCGACGAGCTGAAAGGCCTCGATGTGATCCTGACCTGTCAGGGCGGCGACTACACCAATGAAGTCTTCCCCAAGCTGCGTGAAGCGGGCTGGCAGGGCTACTGGATCGACGCGGCGTCCTCGCTGCGTATGCAGGACGATGCGGTGATCGTGCTCGATCCGGTGAATCGTCGCGTGATCGACCAGCAACTGGATGCCGGCACCAAGAACTACATCGGCGGCAACTGCACCGTCAGCCTGGCGCTGATGGGCCTTGGCGGTCTGTTCGAAGCCGGTCTGGTCGAGTGGATGAGCGCGATGACCTATCAGGCAGCCTCCGGCGCCGGCGCGCAGAACATGCGCGAACTGATCAAGCAGATGGGTGCAATCAATGCGGCCGTGGCCGATGACCTGGCCAATCCCGCCAGCGCGATTCTGGATATCGACCGTAAGGTGGCTGAAACCCAGCGCAGCGAAGCATTTCCGGTCGACAATTTCGGCGTGCCGCTTGCCGGCAGCCTAATTCCTTACATTGACAAGGAGTTGCCGAATGGCCAGAGCCGCGAAGAGTGGAAGGCGCAGGCTGAGACCAACAAGATCCTTGGTCGATTCAAGAGTCCGATCCCGGTTGACGGCATCTGCGTGCGCGTGGGTGCCATGCGCTGCCACAGCCAGGCGCTGACCATCAAGCTGAACAAGGATGTGCCGATCTCCGATATCGAAGGGCTGATCAGCCAGCACAATCCCTGGGTCAAACTGGTGCCGAATCATCGTGATGCCAGCATGCAGGAGCTGAGTCCGGCCGCAGTCACCGGAACGCTAAGCGTGCCGGTCGGCCGTCTGCGCAAGCTCAACATGGGCTCGCACTACCTGGGCGCGTTCACCGTGGGCGATCAGCTGCTGTGGGGCGCCGCGGAGCCGCTGCGGCGCATGTTGCGTATCCTGCTGGAGCGTTGATGCGCTCTCGATGAAGTGCCAGACGCCGCGACTTGTTCGCGGCGTTTTCGTTTATGCGATGTGCCGCTCGGCGGCGCTGGTTGCAGTGGTCTGCCATTTCGCTACAGTGCCGGTCCTTAGTGCGTGGAGGTGACGATGCCCACAGGTGTCGGTGTTGCGGTCGTAGGTGCGGTCAGCCTGGTAGGCGAAGCACTGGTCGAGGTGCTCGAGGAGCGTGCGTTTCCGGTTGCCGAGCTGTATCTGTTGGGTGACAGCGAGGATGTCGGGCACACGGTGCCATTCAAGGGCCGGAATCTGCGTGTAGGCGAGGCGGATCGCTTCGACTTCAATCGGGCGCAGCTGGTGTTTCTGGTCGGTGCTTCGGAATTGGTGAGCGAGTGTCACGTCAAGGCAGTAGCGGCAGGCTGCCGAATCGTCGATCTGTCAGGCTCGATTCCCGTCAAGCAGCAGCTTTGCGTGGTGCCAGAGGTTAACGGCGGGCTGCTCGATTCACTGCCCGATCAGCGCGCCATTGCCAGTCCACTGCCTGAAGCGGTCGCTCTGGCCATTGCATTGAAGCCGATCCGGCAACAGCTGGATTTGCATCGCGTGACTGTTACGGCTTGTCTGCCAGTGTCCAGCCGTGGCTCGGCAGGTGTGAAGGAGCTTGCCCGGCAGACATCTGAATTGCTCAATGCGCGACCTTTGGAGCCCCGAATATTCGGCCGGCAGATGGCTTTCAATATGCTCGCACAAGCCGAGGCGGTCGACGCGCAAGGATATGGAGCGCAGGAACGGCGTCTGGTTGAAGAGCTTCGTCAGCTTCTGGATATGCCTGAACTCGCCGTCTCTGTTACGTTCGTTCAAGCTCCGGTGTTCTTTGGAGAGAGCCTCATCGTCTCGTTGCAGGGTGGCGTCGAGGCCGATATGCCAGCGCTGTCTGCGGCTCTCGACGCGGCGCAAGGGGTTGAGCTGGTGGAGTCGGACGACTATCCGACGGCGGTTGGTGACGCAGTCGGGCAGGAGGCGATCTATGTTGGAAGACTTCGCAGAGGCATCTGTGATCCACGGGAAGTCAATTTGTGGATTGTGTCTGATAACGTGCGAAAAGGCGCGGCACTAAACGCTGTGCAGTCTGGTGAGTTGTTGATAAAAGACTATCTGTAAAAGATACTTACTGGTAATTCAAAGAATATTTCTAGCCGATGCGCTGAACGGCTTATCGCTGATGGGGAGCCACCGCCAGGTGGCGCGGGCAGTGACATAAGACCCTCTCGTAGTTCGAGAAAAAGATAAACAAGGGATTAAATAATGGTTCGGGTTCGCAATCTGGTGCTGGCAATCGCGGCTGCTACCGCGCTGACTACAGAAATGGCCCACGCGCTTGGGTTGGGAGAGGTCACGCTTCAGTCGTCATTGAATCAACCGCTGATCGCGGAAATCGAGCTGCTGGATGCAAACAGCCTGGCGCCCGGGGAGGTGATCCCGGTATTGGCCTCGCTCGAAGAATTCAATCGCGCCGGTATTGATCGCCAGTACTTTCTGACGGACCTGAAATTCACTCCAGTGCTGCGTCCGAACGGAAAGAGCGTCATTCAGGTTTCGTCCAGCAAGCCGGTACGCGAACCCTATCTCAATTTTCTCGTAGAGGTGCTCTGGCCCAGTGGGCGCCTGCTCCGTGAGTACACCCTGCTGCTCGATCCGCCACTCTATTCACCGGAAACCGCAGCGGCCGCAGCACCGCAGTTGCCCATTTCCGCTCCGTCCCGAACAGTAGAGCCAGTACGCTCTGCGCCAGCTCGTCCGTCTACAACGCGCTCGACCGCAGTTCAGCCGGTAAGCGCGCCGCAGAGCGGCGGTAGCGAGTACAAGACTTCTGCGCGCGACACTCTCTGGGAGATCGCGGAGCGCAATCGTCGCAATGGAACGGTTCATCAGGCGATGCTGGCTATTCAGGATCTCAATCCTGATGCTTTCATTGGCGGCAATATCAACCGGATGAAGAGCGGGCAGGTACTTCGTCTGCCGGATGCCGAGCAGATATCGACTCGCTCTCAGGCCGAAGCGATCGCTCAGGTCGCGGAGCAGAACGCGGCATGGCGACAGGGTAGTGGTGGCGCGGTTGCAGGCGCTCGCCAACTGGACGCGACCCGTCGTACTGAAGCTGGAGCAGCACCGTCGCGTAGCGAGTCTCGTGACAGCCTCCGCCTGGTGGCGGCTGATGCGGGCAAGGAAACTGCCGGCTCCGACACCGGGTCTGCCGAAGGCGGCCAGGCCTTGCGTGACAAGCTGGCGGTGACCCAGGAGAGTCTGGACTCCAGCCGTCGTGAGAACGACGACCTCAAGGATCGTCTGAATGATCTACAGGGGCAGCTGGAAAAGCTGCAACGGCTTATGCAGCTCAAGGATGACCAGCTTGCCAAGCTGCAGGCCCAGGTCGGTGCCGAAGGCCAGGCCCCGGCGCTGGACGCCAACGCCAACGCCAACGCCAGCCAGCCTGCTGCCGCAAAAACAGAGCCCCAGGTAACTGAAGGTAGCACGCAAGAGCCGGCCCGCGCTGACGGTGACACCCAGGCTGATTCTGCTGTTGATACCCGGCAGGAACCTGCTCCAGTCGTAGCTCCGGCACCGGCCGAGCAGTCTGCGGCGTCCAAGCCTGCTGCAAAGCCAGCCAGCCCAGCGAAACCGGTCGCACCTGTTGTTGAGCCTGAGCCCAAGAGCCTGATTGACGATCTGCTGTCCAACACTTTGCTGCTCGGTGTCGTCGGCGGTAGTGCCCTGTTGCTGTTACTGCTGGGTCTGATGGCTCTTTCGCGCCGCAATGCGATGAAAGAGGCGGAGCTGCAGGAAAGTCTGATGGCGGATGACACGGTCGACGATCTGCGAGTGGAATCGCCAGCGTACGTCGATTTGGGACAGGAGCATCAACTTGAACCGACTTCCTTCCATGCCGACGCTCCGGCTGCGTCGGATGAGCTGACTTCCACTACAGGTGATGCATTGGCCGAGGCGGACATCTACATCGCTTACGGCCGCTTCAATCAGGCTGCAGAACTGCTACAAAACGCCCTTAATGACGAGCCTCAGCGGAGCGATCTCCGGCTGAAGCTGATGGAAGTGTATGCGGAGTTAGGCAATCGCGATGGCTTCGCCCGTGAAGAAGCTGAGCTACGTGAAATCGGCGGCGCTACCACCGAAGTCGAGCAGCTGAAGTACAAGTATCCCGCCATGGCCGCGGCGATCGGAGGCTCGGCAGCTGTCGCCGCCACTCATATGGACATGGACCGCCTCGACCTTGATGATCTGCAGCTCGACGAGCCGGCCGCGCCGGCGGCAGGGCAGGATCTGGACGATGCATTCGACCTCAGCCTGGATGATCTGGACATCGATCTGAACGAGGAGCGTCCGGCTGCACCTGCGGACGACTCTTTGGACTTCGACGACCTGACGCTGGATGAGCCGGTTACCGAGCGTGAGACCTCGCCTGCAGCCAGCGATTTCTCCTTCGATCTCGCAGAAGATAAGTCTGCGCAAGACGCCGAGCAGGACGATCTTTCCGATTTCTCGTTCGATCTGGACAGCGACAAAGGAACGGAGCAAGCCCCTACAGAGTTTTCGCTCAATCTCGACGAGGAGCCGGTTGAAGGTCCTGCTGCGTTTGAAAGTGATGATCTCGATTTCGAACTGTCGGAGCCTGTAGCGAATCCGAGCGACGATTTGCCCGAAGGGTTCGATATTTCGCTGGATGAGCCCGAGTTTGAGGCGCAACCGGAAACCTTTGCCGACAAGCTGAACGAGGTGGAGGCTGATCTGGATGATCTGTCCAAGGAACTGGAGGAGCCGGCCACTGCTCCTGCTGACAACTTGGCTACGACTGACGCCGACGGCGGTGGGGAGGACGACTTCGATTTCTTCTCCGACACCGACGAAACTACCACCAAGCTGGATCTCGCCAGAGCCTATATCGACATGGGCGACGCTGAAGGTGCACGCGACATCCTGGATGAAGTGATTTCCGAGGGTAGCGATGTCCAGCAGCAAGAGGCGCGAGAAATGCTCGCCAAACTAGCCTGATCATGACCCAAGCAGTACCCCAAACGGCAGCCGAAATGGCTGCCGTCGGCGTTTCCAGGATCGCGCTTGGCGTCGAATACAAGGGATCGCGCTATCGCGGATTTCAGCGTCAGCGCGCCGGTGTGCCATCCATTCAGGAATCACTCGAAACTGCGTTGACCAAAGTGGCGGGTGGTCACTCCGTCACGCTGAGCTGTGCAGGTCGCACAGACGCATTGGTCCATGCCAGCGGGCAGGTCGTGCACTTCGACACGCCGGTCTCGCGAACCATGCACGCATGGGTGATGGGCGCGAACATGAACCTCCCATCCGACATCAGCGTCACCTGGGCGAAGGAGATGCCGCGTCATTTCGATGCGCGCTTCAGCGCGATGGCTCGTCGTTATCGCTATGTGATCTACAACGATCAGATACGGCCGGCGCACATGGCCGAAGAGGTTACCTGGAACCATCGCCCACTCGATATCGAGCGTATGCGTGCCGCTGCCACGACGTTCGTGGGAACACATGATTTCAGTGCCTTCCGGGCCAGGCAGTGTCAGGCCAAGTCGCCGATCAAAACCATTCATCACCTGGAGCTGCTGGAGCACGGCCGGCTGATCGTCATAGATGTTCGGGCCAATGCCTTTCTGCATCATATGGTGCGCAACTTCGCTGGCGTTCTGATGACCATTGGTGCGGGTGAGCGGCCAGTGGAATGGGCTGCGCAAGTGCTGGAGTCTCGTGTGCGCCGAACGGGCGGAGTGACAGCGCACCCGTACGGGCTCTATCTCATCGAGGTCGATTATCCCGAAGAGTTCGAGCTGCCGAAGCGCTATCTCGGTCCACACTTCCTGTCGGGTTTGCCGGACGTTCGGCGCTAATGAATTAGGCGGGAGCCGTTTTGCCTATTCGCTTGCAGGTGGCAGGTCTTTTGTTACCATCCGGTTTCCTTTTTGGCAGGTAGCATCCGTTGTCAGTCGTTCGCAGCAAAATATGCGGGATCACTCGCGTCGACGACGCCTTGACAGCAGCCAAGGCGGGCGCCGATGCCATCGGCCTGGTTTTCTATGCCAAGAGTCCGCGTGCCGTCGATGTGCGGCAGGCGCGTGAGATCGTCGCGGCATTGCCACCGTTTGTCACGACGGTAGGCCTGTTCGTAAACGCCAGCCGCTGCGAGATCAACGAGATACTCGACGCCGTTCCGTTGGACATGCTGCAGTTTCACGGCGATGAAACACCGGCGCAGTGCGAGGGGTTTCATCGGCCGTGGTTCAAGGCGCTACGGGTAGGGAACGGCGAGGATATCGAGGCTCAAGTCGCGCGTTATGCAAATGCCAGCGGCATCCTTCTGGATACTTTCGTGGCAGGGGTGCCGGGTGGGACGGGCGAACGCTTCGATTGGTCGCTGATCCCGGCGGCGCTGGCCAAGCCGCTGATTCTGGCAGGTGGACTGACCTCCGAGAACGTTCAGCAAGCCATTGCCCAGGTTCGTCCGTACGCAGTGGATGTCAGCGGCGGGGTGGAGGCGAGCAAGGGCGTCAAGGATGCTTCCAAGGTGATGGCCTTTGTCGGTCGGGTTCGATCGGCTATGTGACGCCTGGGCAGCCTTTGCCGTCCAGTAACGAGTCGCTGGTGAGACCAGTAGCGTGATTCCTTGCCTGAAGGAGTCGGAGTTTCGCGGCTGCGCCGATAGGCGCATCGCTCACGCGACCAAGAGCGCCTGATACGCGTGGTCGCAACAATGAATCTGCCTGCAGCGCGAGTGCGCTCGGGACTGAAGCTTTGGAGAACAAGAGCATGAGCAACTGGCTGGTAGACAAACTGATCCCTTCGATCATGCGGTCGGAGACGCAAAAGAGCTCGGTCCCCGAAGGCCTTTGGCACAAGTGCCCCTCTTGCGAGGCGGTTCTATACCGCCCTGAGCTGGAAAAGACGCTCGATGTTTGCCCCAAGTGCCAGCATCACATGCGCATCGATGCCCGTAGCCGGCTCGATATCTTCCTCGATGCCGAGGGCCGCGAAGAGATCGCTGCCGAGCTGGAGCCGGTCGACCGCCTGAAGTTCCGTGATAGCAAGAAGTACAAGGATCGCCTCTCTGCAGCACAGAAGCAGACCGGCGAGAAAGATGCGCTGATCGCAATGAGCGGAAAGGTCGTCAACATCCCGGTCGTGGCTTGTGCATTCGAATTCTCGTTCATGGGTGGCTCCATGGGAGCAATCGTTGGCGAGCGTTTCGTGCGGGCCGCCAATGTTGCTCTTGAAAAGCGTTGTCCGCTGGTGTGCTTCTCCGCGTCAGGCGGTGCCCGGATGCAGGAGGCTCTGATCTCCCTGATGCAGATGGCAAAGACTTCCGCCGTGCTGGCCCGCATGCGTGAAGAGGGCCTGCCGTTTATCTCCGTACTGACCGATCCGGTCTACGGAGGTGTGTCTGCGAGTCTGGCGATGCTTGGTGATGTGATCGTCGCCGAGCCCAAGGCATTGATCGGCTTCGCCGGCCCGCGAGTGATTGAGCAGACCGTACGAGAAAAACTGCCGGAAGGCTTCCAGCGCAGCGAGTTCCTGCTGGACCATGGTGCTATCGATCTGATCATTCATCGCTCCGAACTGCGTACTCGCTTGTCGCGCTTGCTGGCCCAGATGCAGAAATTGCCAAGCCCGGTGGAACCCGCCCAGGTAACGGCTACTGCATGACCGGTCGGAGTCTGGCCGACTGGCTCGCCTATCTTGAGCAGCTGCATCCCACTGCCATAGACATGGGCCTGGACAGGGTCCGAGCGGTGGTGGGGCGGCTTGGTCTGACACGGCCGGCTCCGCTGGTGATTACCGTCACGGGTACGAATGGCAAAGGCTCTACCTGCGCGTTCATCGCTGCTCTGTTGAGCAGTCAGGGATACAAGGTCGGTAGCTACAGCTCGCCGCATCTTCTGCGTTACAACGAGCGCGTTCAGTTCGACGGGCACCAGGCCAGCGATGACCAGCTTTGCCAGGCCTTTTCCGCGGTGGAGGCGGCGCGAGGCGAGGTTTCGCTGACCTATTTCGAAATGGGCACACTTGCAGCCTTCTGGCTGTTCGAGCGGAGCGGGCTCGACGCCGTGGTACTGGAAGTCGGTCTTGGTGGTCGTCTCGATGCCGTCAACGTCATTGACGCGGATCTGGCTGTGATCACCAATATCGGACTCGATCATGCCGATTGGCTGGGTGATACCCGCGACAGCGTTGCGTATGAAAAGGCCGGGATCATGCGCGACGGAGTCCCCGCGCTTTGTGGCGATCTGGATGTTCCGGGGCCATTGTTTGAGCACGCAGAGTCCCTGAAATCACCGCTGTTTCTGCGCGGAAGAGATTTCGACCTGGCGCTTGATCCCCACTCCTGGCATTGGCGGGGCGTCGGGCCTGGCGGCGAGCCGTTGGAGCTGCATGACCTGCCGCTGCTGTCATTGCCGATGGAGAACGCTGCACTTGCCCTGCAAGCCTATGCCACGCTTGCCTTGCCATGGGAGCCGGCGGCGTTGTCCGCGGCGCTTCAGCGGACACGCGTTGTAGGGCGCCTCGATAGTCGGCAGATCAGCTGGCGCGGCCGCGAGATCTCGCTGCTGCTGGACGTTGGACATAATCCTCATGCTGCAAGCTACCTCGCGCAACGCCTTGAGCAGCGGCCAGTAGATGGTCGTCGCTTGGCTGTTTTTGGTCTGCTGGCGGATAAGGATCTCAACGGTGTGCTCGAAGCGATGTCCTCCTGCATCGCTGATTGGGCCGTCGCTCCACTGCCTACGCCGCGAACGCAATCAGCTACACAATTGGCTGCAGCGCTGCTTGAGCGGGGCGCGTCGGTCAGCCAGTATGCGAGCTTCGAGCAGGCGCTCGATGCTCAATGCGCGAAGGCCGAAGCCGATGATGAAGTAGTGGTTTTCGGATCGTTCTACTGCGTGGCGGCGGCGCTTGACTGGCTGGAACAACGGGGCGGGGGAGAGTTGAATGGCGATGCTGGATAAGGGATTGCTGCAGCGTATGGTTGGCGCTCTGGTGTTGATTGCGCTGGCGGTCATATTCGTGCCGATGCTGTTCAATCGTGAGGACGATCTGCGCCACGTCACCGTCGATGCGCCCACCATCCCTGCTGCACCGGCACCGGCTGAAATCGAGATGCAGGAGGTCGAAGTGCCAGAGCCGGCGTCGGAGCCTGAAGGTTTCGAGATCATCGAGGAAGGTGCCGAGGCAGAAGCGGCATCACCCGTCGGTGAGCAGGCTTCGGAGCCGATCGTGCCGGTCGCTCCGAGCGAGCCTGCGCCAGCTGCGCAGCCGCCGGTGGAACAACCGCAGGCGGCGAAAGACGAGCCACGGCTTGATAACGACAACCTGCCGGTCAGCTGGTCGATCCAACTCGCCAGCCTGTCCAATCGCGCCAGCGCCGAAAGCCTGCAGCAGACCTTGCGTTCGCAGGGCTACAACGCCTACATCCGCACTGCGGATGGTATGAATCGCGTCTTCGTCGGACCGCTGGTGGAGCGCAGCGAAGCGAATCGGCTTCGCGATGTGTTGCAGCGCCAGCAGAAACTCGATGGCTTCGTCGTTCGTTTCAAGCCGGAAGGAAGCTGAATCGTTGAAGCGCTGGCCGGGGTACTGACGACAGGCCCGGGCTGCGGAGTTGCCGTCGGGTAGTCAGCGCGTATTCCTGGCGCTCCTGCTCTGCTAAAATGCGCCGCCTTTTCCCCATTGCAGAAGACATCGTGGCATTCACCTGGGTCGATTGGGCCATCATCGCCGTCATTGCAGTATCGAGCCTGATCAGCTTGAAGCGTGGTTTCGTGAAAGAAGCGCTTTCGCTGGTTACCTGGATCGTTGCCGGTGTGGTCGCATGGATGTTCGGTGGTGCGTTGTCCCACCATCTCGCGGAGTACATCAGCACGCCGTCGGCGCAAGTCATCGCAGCCTGCGCGTTGCTGTTCGTGGCTACCTTGCTGGTAGGAGCACTGGTTAATTTTCTGATTGGCGAGCTGATCAGAGTGACGGGGTTGTCCGGCACCGATCGCTTTCTCGGCATGGTGTTCGGTGCGGCACGGGGTGGTCTATTGGTGGTGGTGCTTGCAGGGTTGCTGAGCCTGGCTCCGGTCGAGCAGGACCTCTGGTGGCGCGAGTCGACGTTATTGCCGCACTTTCTCCTGATCGCCGACTGGTCAAAGAACCTCATTCTAGGGTTCAGCGGCCAGTGGTTCGCCGGATCACTCAACCCGCCCGGTTGAGTCCCTTTTTCTACGGATGCTCGGCCTGCCGTCGTATCCGGTCTGCCTGTAATAACTGAGAGGTTCCTTGCATGTGTGGCATTGTCGGCATCGTCGGTAAGTCGAACGTCAATCAGGCGCTGTATGACGCGCTTACCGTACTGCAGCACCGCGGCCAGGATGCAGCCGGTATCGTCACGAGCCATGACGGCCGGCTGTTTCTGCGCAAGGATAACGGCCTGGTACGCGACGTCTTTCAGCAGCGCCATATGCAGCGCCTGGTCGGCAACATGGGGATCGGCCACATCCGTTACCCCACCGCGGGTAGCTCCAGTTCCGCCGAGGCACAGCCGTTCTACGTCAACTCGCCTTACGGCATTACCCTGGCGCACAACGGCAACCTGACCAATGTCGATCAGCTGACCAAGGAGATCTACGAGTCGGATCTGCGCCATGTGAATACCAGCTCCGACTCGGAAGTGCTGCTCAACGTGTTCGCCCACGAACTTGCCGTGCGCGGCAAGCTGCAGCCGACCGAGGAGGACGTCTTCGCCGCGGTGAGCAAGGTTCACGAGCGCTGCCGCGGTGGCTACGCGGTAGTGGCGATGGTCACCGGTTACGGCATCGTCGGCTTCCGCGACCCCAATGCGATTCGCCCGATCGTGTTCGGCCAGCGCCATACCGACGAAGGCGTCGAGTACATGATCGCCTCCGAAAGCGTATCGCTCGACGTGCTCGGCTTTACCCTGATTCGCGACCTGGCGCCGGGCGAAGCGGTTTACATCACGGCTGACGGCAAGCTCTTCACCCGCCAGTGCGCGGATGCGCCGAAACTTGCACCCTGCATCTT
This sequence comes from Stutzerimonas chloritidismutans AW-1, assembly GCF_000495915.1. GTDB lineage: Bacteria > Pseudomonadota > Gammaproteobacteria > Pseudomonadales > Pseudomonadaceae > Stutzerimonas > Stutzerimonas chloritidismutans. The sequence goes on along the minus strand of NZ_AOFQ01000056.1, from coordinate 83,930 downwards.
CGAGTACGTTTACCTGGCGCGTTCCGACTCCCTGATGGATGGTGTCTCGGTTTACAAGGCTCGGCTGCGCATGGGTGAGAAGCTGGCGGACAAGATCCTGCGCGAGTGTCCAGAGCACGATATCGACGTGGTCATCCCGATTCCCGACACCAGCCGTACCGCTGCGCTGGAGCTGGCCAATCGCCTCGGTGTGAAGTTCCGCGAAGGCTTCGTCAAGAACCGCTACATCGGTCGTACTTTCATCATGCCCGGCCAGGCCGCGCGGAAGAAATCGGTACGGCAGAAGCTCAATGCCATCGATCTCGAGTTCCGTGGCAAGAACGTGATGCTGGTGGATGACTCCATCGTGCGCGGCACCACCTGCAAGCAGATCATTCAGATGGCGCGCGAGGCAGGGGCGAAGAACGTCTACTTCTGTTCCGCTGCGCCGGCGGTCCGCTATCCGAACGTGTATGGCATCGACATGCCCAGTGCCCACGAGCTGATCGCGCACAACCGCACCACCGAAGAGGTCGCCGAGCTGATCGGTGCCGACTGGCTGATCTACCAGGATCTGGAAGACCTCGTCGACGCCGTTGGTGGCGGCAAAGTCAAGATCGACAACTTTGACTGTGCAGTTTTCGACGGCAATTACATCACCGGTGATATCGACGAAGCCTATCTGCACAAGATCGAGCAGGCGCGCAATGATCTGAGCAAGGTCAAGACGAACGCGGTCAGCGCCATCATCGATCTCTACAACAACTGATTCATGCCGGCGTGGCAGCCTCGGCTGCCCGCGGCCGAGGTAAGAGCTATGACGACTGAATGGGATGCCGGACGGCTGGACAGCGATCTTCAAGGCGTCGGGCTCGATACGCTTGCGGTACGCGCCGGGCAACGGCGCACACCGGAAGCCGAACACGGTGAGCCGCTGTTCTTCACTTCCAGTTACGTGTTTCGCAGTGCCGCCGATGCTGCGGCGCGTTTCGCCGGTGACGTGCCGGGCAATGTCTATTCGCGTTACACCAATCCCACCGTCCGTGCGTTCGAGGAGCGTATGGCGGCGCTCGAGGGCGCAGAGCAGGCGGTCGCCACGGCATCCGGCATGGCGGCCATCCTCGCCACCGTGATGAGCCTGTGCTCGGCAGGCGATCACGTGCTGGTCTCGCGCAGCGTATTCGGCGCCACCGTTTCCTTGTTCGAGAAGTACTTCAAGCGTTTCGGTGTGCAGGTCGACTATGTGCCGCTCACCGATTTTGCCGCCTGGGAGTCCGCGTTCAAGGAGAACACCAAGCTGGTGTTCGTCGAATCGCCATCCAATCCCTTGGCAGAGTTGGTGGACATTGCCGCACTGGCGCAGCTTTGCCACGCCAAGGGCGCGATGTTGGCCGTCGACAACTGCTTCTGCACACCGGTATTGCAGCAGCCGCTGGCACAGGGTGCCGATATCGTCATTCATTCCGCGACCAAGTACATCGATGGCCAGGGCCGTTGCCTGGGCGGTGTGATTGCAGGTCGCAGCGAGCAGATGAAGGAACTGGTCGGATTTCTGCGTACCGCCGGCCCGACGCTCAGTCCGTTCAATGCCTGGGTCTTCCTCAAGGGATTGGAAACGTTGCGGCTGCGCATGCAGGCGCACTGTGCCAGCGCTCAGGAGCTTGCCGAATGGCTCGAGGAGCAACCCGGTATCCAGCGCGTCTACTATGCGGGTTTGTCCAGCCATCCACAGCACGAGCTGGCCAAGCGTCAGCAGAAGGGGTTCGGTGCGGTGGTGAGCTTCGAGGTTGCTGGAGGCAAGGAGGCCGCCTGGCGCTTCATCGATGCGACTCGACTGATCTCGATTACGGCCAATTTGGGCGATAGCAAGACCACCATTACCCATCCAGGCTCGACCACACATGGTCGGCTGTCCGCCGAGGATCGCGCGACCGCAGGCATTTCGGACAGTCTGATTCGGGTAGCGGTGGGGCTGGAAGATGTCGCTGACCTCAAGGCCGATCTGGCTCGCGGTCTCGCAGCGCTCTAGATCAACTCATCAGGATGCCGTGCCCGGCCTGCCCAAGCAGGTCGGGCACGAACGCTTGTGTCCTTTTTTCACTGACGCAGATCGATAGCCGGTGCGGGCTCGCCCCGTCCGTCGAACAGCTGCGCGGGATTCGCCGGCAGGATGCTCGGGCTGGCCGAATCCGTTTCGATGACCCGAATATCGCTGTATTTCTTCCCGGAAAGAGCCGCCAGGCCGGCACGGTCGCGAATGACCGTAGGTCGCAGAAACACCATCAGGTTGCGTTTGACGTGGGTTTCCTGAGTCGAGCGGAATAGGGCACCCAGAAACGGAATGTCTCCGAGTAGCGGCACCTTGGCGTTGGTGCGGGTGACGTCGTCCTGAATCAGGCCGCCAAGCACGATGACCTGGCCATCTTCGGCAAGGATGGTACTTTTGATGGCGCGCTTGTTGGTCACCAGGTCCACCGCCTGGGCCGTCAGGCTGGCGCTGGGCGCTATCGAGGAGATCTCCTGCTCGATCTGCAGGCGTAGCGTGGCGCCTTCGTTGATGTGCGGAGTCACCTTGAGGGTCACCCCGATGTCCTGGCGCTCGATGGTGGTGAAGGGGTTGTTCGCGCCCGCCGCATCGGTGGTGTAGGAGCCCGTCTGGAACGGGACGTTCTGGCCGACAAGAATCTCAGCTTCCTGGTTATCCAGCGTCAGCAGGCTCGGCGTCGACAGCAGATTGCTCTTGCTGTTGGACGACAGTGCGGTAATCAGCGCGCCGAAACTGCGAGTTCCAACGCCTATGATCGCGCCGTCGGGCAGGTTCTCCGGGATCTCGTTCTCGTTGATGGCATTGAGCACGCTGCCGACCGAAATACCGGTGTTGCCAAAGCTGACGCCACCGGCTCCACCAGTGCCTCCGCGCGCGTCGACCGCCCATTGCACGCCGAGGGCGTCGGTGATGTCGCCGGAAACCTCGACGATAGCCGCTTCGACCATGACCTGTGCGCGGGGAACATCCAGCTGGCGAACGATGCTTTCCAGAGTGCCGATCAGCTCTGGATCAGCGAGAAGGACTAGCGCGTTCAGGCTTTCGTCGGCGCGGATGAGGATGTTTTGCGGTCGGGCAGTGGTGGCGGATTCGCCGCTTTCGGGGTTTTTCAGACCTTCGGAAATATCACCCAGGGTCTCGGCCAGGGATTTCGCATCGTTGTGGCGCAAACGGATAACGCGCGTGTTGGCCGAACGCGTGGTTGGCGTGTCGAGCGATTGGGCTAGTGCCGCGAGCTTGCCTCGGGCCTCGCTGGGGCCAATGAAGATCAATCGGTTGGTGCGTGAATCGGCGATGATCTGCACGCCGGAGGTGGTTTTCGCATCACCACGCATCAGCGAGTTGCGCAGCACTTCAGCGATATCCATCGCCCAGCCGTGCTGCAGATTGAGCACGGCGTAATCGTTGCTCTCAGCGCGATCGAGCTGGCGCACCAGGTCCTCAATGCGCGCGATATTGGCGCTGCGATCACTGATGATCAGTGCATTGGCCGACGACACCGCAGCAAGATGGCCGAACTGTGGGACAAGCGGGCGGATCAGGGGTATCAGTTCGGCCGCGGAAGTGTGCTGCACCTGGATCACCCGTGTTTCCAATTGGTCGCCGCCGGTAGGCCCGCTGCCGGCTTCGGCCTTGGCCTCTGCATTCGGAACTACTCGGGCGACATCGCCTTGGGTCAGCACGCTGAACCCGTGCGTCGCCATGACCGAGAGGAACAGCTGATACACCTCGCTCAGCGACAGCGTGGCATTGGATACCACGCTGACTTGCCCCTTCACTCGCGGATCGACGATGAACGTCTGTCCGCTGAGCTGGCTGATCTGATCGATGAAGGCGCGGATATCCGCGTCCTTGAGATTGATGGTCCAGCCGTCCTGTTGATTGGGGCTTGGCTCGATACCGGGTTCGACGGCAAGCAAAGGCAGAGGGGCGGCCAGCAGGCCGGTGGCGAGCAGGGCAAGCAACGGGCGCGAAAAAGGCTTCGGCATCGGTCAATTGTCTTCCGTGGGCTGATCGTTGGCGGGGGCGGCATCGGGTTGGTTGACGGCTTCTTCCAGCTGCTGACGCAAGGCGTCCATCTGCTGCTGCATCAGCTGAGTCTCCTCGTCCGGTGGCTCGGCATAGGGTGGTTGATCCTGATAGGGCGCTTCGGTCATCTCCTCGGGAATGTAGCTGGGCGAGCGTACCTGAGGAAAATGCAGCACTTCGACGGCGCCGTTGCGCGCCAGCTCCACGCGATCAGGGTATACCTGATGCAGACTGACGCCACTGGCCAGCTCTTCGCCCTGCCAGTAGAGCCGTGGCGGCTGCCCGTCGACTTGAACAATGGCGCTGGAGCGCTGCGGATCCATGTGCACGAAGCTGCCGCGCAGGGTAAAGCCGCTGGCAGCCGCGGTGGGCGCGTAGGAGTCAGAAGGGGCCGCCGAGCCGAACAGTATTTCCAGCCGCTGCATATCGGGCTGACCCAGATTGCCGGCTTGTTGTTCATAGACGTCGGTGGGGGTAGGGGCGCGAGACAGGTTCATCCATTGCTCGATCTGCATCGCGAGGTAGAGCGCGAACACGCAGAGCAGCACAGTACTGATGATGAGTGGGACGTAGCGGCGGTAGTTGTCCAGTTTTCCCGGCAGTGGCAAGCGAAATACTCCGTGGCGCTTTTGTTGTTCGGTTCCCTAGTACGCGGGTTGCCTCTGTCAGGCGATACAGCACTTTTAGAACACTTTCGCGGACGCCGCAGCGAATTTACAGGTGCTCTTGGCGAATCGATGGTGCAGGACCAAGGTTACAAAGTGACGCGGCAGCTCCTGTTGACCACGGTTCCATAAAAAAAATTCAATGTTATTGTTGACTTAGCGTAGGGGGCTGAGTAAATTGCGCGCCTCGCAAGGCGATCGGCTGATTAGCTCAGCTGGGAGAGCACCTGCATCACACGCAGGGGGTCGGCGGTTCGATCCCGTCATCAGCCACCAACCTTTGTGAGATTTCGGACGAAAGTCCGGCCGACGCGCAGCGGTAGTTCAGTCGGTTAGAATACCGGCCTGTCACGCCGGGGGTCGCGGGTTCGAGTCCCGTCCGCTGCGCCATATCCCTCCGCTCACTTCCTTTAGAAGTGATGAGACAAGAGAAGCTGCCCAAGGGCAGCTTTTTTTGTGGTGCGCCAGGCATGGCGCGTAGCGCCGTGACTGGCGCTGTCGGGTTCACTGTGGTGGTGAGCCTGGCGACTTGGAGGTGAAAGTCCTCTACACACCCGGCAAGGGGAAGTGTTAGCTGAAGGCAAGGGTGTCGCGGGCGACTGCGAATCTGAAGGAAGCCCGAGGCAAAATGCTGGCCTGACGAACAGGAAGCGGATGAGGCGGCGCAGCGGGGTGAGGTGGCCATAATCGCCAAAGCCCGATACTTGCACGGAACGCTGCGACGTAGATCCGACAGGCATAAGCAGGAAGGTCGCGCGAATTACCCTGGGAGATCTGTACGCTTGCCATTGTGCTACCGATTGTCGAGAGGCGACGGGATGGGCGTGCAGAAGTCAGCCGAGGCCGTAGTAAGTGGCGGTCAACCACGCCATCAAGGGCCGAACAGGTCATGCCGCCAGTAGGCGTCAGCGTCTCGTCGATAACCGAAATGCAGAAATTTCTCCAAGAGAAGACTGTCACCCCGAGTCCCGGCCAGAGGCCGAGGATGACGCCTGACAGCGCAGAGGTATCGGCGGCGTCGGTGACGTGGATGAACGCGGAGCCGGACACGCTGATGGAGCGGGTGCTTGCACCGGCGAATCTCAAGCGTGCGTATCAGCGCGTGGTCAGCAACAAGGGGGCGCCGGGTGCCGATGGCATGACGGTCGCCGACTTGGCAGGCTACGTGAAACAGTATTGGCCCATCCTGAAGGTCAGGCTGCTGGCAGGTGAATACCATCCCCAGGCAGTGCGGGCGGTCGAAATTCCCAAACCGCAGGGCGGTATGCGGCAACTGGGCATTCCCAGTGTCGTGGATCGCCTGATCCAGCAAGCCCTGCTGCAACAGCTCACGCCGATCTTCGATCCGCTGTTCTCGGACTATAGCTACGGCTTCCGTCCGGGCAGAAGCGCTCACCAGGCTGTCGAGATGGCCCGCACCCATGTGGCGGCGGGTCATAGGTGTTGCGTGGAACTCGATCTGGAGAAGTTCTTTGATCGGGTCAACCACGACATCCTGATGTTCTGTGTTGAGCGCCATGTCGAAGACAAACAGGTGCTCAGACTCATCCGCCGTTACCTCGAAGCGGGCGTCATGTCGGACGGGGTTGTCAGCCATCGGCAGGAGGGGGCGCCGCAAGGCGGCCCGCTTTCGCCGCTGCTGTCGAACATCCTGCTCGATGAACTCGACCGTGAGTTGGAGCGGCGAGGCCATCGCTTCGTGCGCTATGCCGATGACGCGAACATTTATGTCCGTAGTCCGCGTGCTGGCGAACGAGTGCTGGCCAGTGTCGAGCGGTTCCTGAATCACCGTCTGAAACTGAGACTGAATCGGGACAAGAGTCGCGTGGCTGGGTCGTGGAAATGCGACTACCTGGGGTATGGGATGAGTTGGCACTCGCTGCCTAGACTGCGAGTGGCAACCATGAGCCTGCGCCGTGTGCGCGACCGTCTCAGGGAACTGCTGCGAGGGGTGCGGGGCCACAAGATGGCGAATGTCATCGAGCGGGTAAACCCGGTGCTGCGAGGCTGGGCAGGCTACTTCAAGCTCAGCCAGAGCAAGCGTCCACTGGAAGAGCTGGATGGCTGGGTCAGGCACAAACTTCGCTGTGTCATCTGGCGGCAATGGAAGCAGCCCTCTACGAGGGCGCGCAACCTGATGCGCCTGGGATTGAGCGAGGAGCGTGCCTGCAAGTCGGCCTTCAATGGCCGAGGCCCGTGGTGGAACTCAGGAGCGCCGCATATGAATCAGGCGCTGCCGAAGAAGCTATGGGACAGACTTGGACTGGTCTCGATACTGGATACGATCAATCGGCTTAACCGCATGGCCTGAACCGCCGTGTACGGAACCGTACGCACGGTGGTGTGGGAGGACGGCGGCCGTGAGGCCGCCTCCTACCCGATCCTGTCGAATAGCGATGTGATTGGTGAACCCTGCACTATCCAATCCCCGTCGGCGACCCGTTTCGGCGGAATCCTATGGCCTCTCGCATTTGCCAAACAGCGCGTCGAGCTCCGCTCCAGAGGCTGCGTTGGCAAAACCATCGAATCGTCCATGCTCGGCGATGGACCGTGCCGCCTGCAGAAAACCGGCCCACGCCGCTCTGGCCAATGCGCCGCCGACGCTGATGCGTCTGACGCCTAGGTCGGCGAGGTCCTGCACGGTCAGGTCGCTGTTCCAGCCAATCAGCACATTGACCGGCTTTGGCGAGGCTGCCGCGATGACGGCGCTGATCTGCTCGCGGGTTCTCAGGCCTGGTGCGTACAGGCAGTCGGCGCCTGCATCGGCATAGGCTTTCAGGCGTGCAAGGGTGTCGTCGAGATCAGGCCGATCGACGAAGAAGTTCTCGGCGCGGCCAATCAGCAGTGTTTCGCCTCCGGTAGCGTCGATCGCCTCACGCGCGGCGCACATTCGTTCGGTGGCCTCGGCAAGCTCGCGCAACGGCTCGCGCGGGTCACCTGTGGAGTCCTCGATGGAAATACCCGCGACGCCGGTTCCGACCGCCATGTGCACGCTTTCGGCCACGCCGTCGGGCGTATCGGCGTAGCCACTCTCGAAATCGGCGATCACCGGCAGATGGGTGGCTTGGACCATGTAGCGCATATGGGCCAGGACCTCGTCCCGCGGCATCTGACCGTCGGCGCGGGCACACGACCAGGCGTAGCCGGAGCTGGTCGTAGCCAGCGCCTTGAAACCGAGGCCTGCGAGGACGCTCGCGCTGCCGGCGTCCCATGGGTTGGGCAGGACAAAGCAGCCGGACTGGTGCAGCGCACGAAAGGCAGCACGTTTTTGCGACACACTGGGATGGACCATGAACCCTCCTGGTTGGTGAGATGGGTGGGGCACGACGCTTTTCGATTCGCCGCAGCGCGTCGTCAAAGACTAGATGGGATTCAGCGTGCCGTGGTTTTCAGAACACGCGCTGCAGGGTGCCACAGCGTTACTGAATTTCCCTGTGGGCGACCGTGAAATGTGCCGCCGTGATATCCGCGCTGGGCGCTTCGCTGTGCTAAGACGTTGCGTGGAGGCTGACGAGGGCGGGGCGGGGCGGCGCCGGCATCACCCCGTACATGCTCGCCTGACACTCCGTTTGCGCTCGCGTGTCCGGGCTTCTACAACGTAACGTGCAGCCACCAACCGCCCGGCAATGCCATAACGAGGATTTGATGACGACCGACAAGCAGCAATTTGCCAGCGACAACTATTCCGGCATCTGCCCTGAAGCCTGGGAAGCCATGGCGAGGGCGAACCAAGGCCACGACAGGGCGTACGGCGACGACCAATGGACAGCCCGCGCGGCTGATCACTTCCGCGCACTGTTCGAGACCGACTGCGAGGTGTTCTTCGCCTTCAACGGTACAGCGGCCAATTCCCTGGCGTTGTCGTCCCTTTGCCAGAGCTACCACAGCGTGATCTGCGCCGACATCGCCCACGTCGAGACGGACGAATGCGGCGCGCCGGAGTTCTTCTCCAACGGCTCCAAGCTGCTGCTCGGCAGGACCGAGCAGGGCAAGCTGACGCCTGCTGCCATTCGCGAGATCGCGCTGAAGCGCAAGGACATCCATTACCCCAAGCCACGCGTGGTCAGCCTGACCCAGGCCACGGAAGTCGGTACCGTCTACCAGCCCGCCGAGCTGCGTGCCATCAGCGACACCTGCAAGGACCTCGGGCTGCACCTGCACATGGACGGCGCGCGCTTTGCCAATGCCTGCGCTCACCTGGGCATGTCGCCCGCCGAACTGAGCTGGAAAGCCGGCGTCGATGTGCTCTGTTTCGGTGGCACCAAGAACGGCATGGCGGTCGGCGAGGCCATCCTGTTCTTCAATCGCGAACTGGCCACCGATTTCGAGTACCGCTGCAAGCAGGCTGGCCAGCTTGCCTCCAAGATGCGATTTCTGTCGGCACCGTGGGTCGGGCTTCTGGAAAACGGCGCCTGGCTGAGATACGCCGAACACGCCAACCGTTGTGCCCAGCTGCTGGCCGAGTCGATTCAACCGTTGCCTGGGGTCGAGCTGATGTTTCCGGTGCAGGCCAATGGTGTCTTCGTCAGCCTGCCGCCATCGGCACTGGAGGCGCTCAGGAACCGCGGCTGGATGTTCTACACCTTCATCGGCGTCGGCGGTGCGCGCTTCATGTGCTCATGGGACACCAGCGAAGCGCGGGTACGCCAGCTGGCCGATGACATACGTGCGGCCGTAACCGACGTCCTGTAGCTGCCGACGATGTGCCCGCTCGCGAAGGGGCCTCGGCAATACGCGGGCAGCGGCTACTGAGCGCTGCTCGTCTGGATAAAATTGCCAGCGCTCTCGTGAGGCTAGATGCCGGCTTGCTCGAGCAAGGCGCGGCGGAACGCCTGTGCCACAGGCCCGAGTGGCTCATCCAGGCGGTGCGCGAGGTAGGCTTCGGATTGCACCTCGCTGTTTCTGCCAAGGTCGGGAATGGCGACGCGCGCCAGCCGCCCTGAAGTCAGATCCTCCTCAACCAGCCATGCCGGGAGCCGTCCCCAGCCGAGTCCGGCGCGGATCAGTGCGACCTTCGCTTCCTGGGTATTCACCCGACAGGTGAAGGGCGACAGAACGCCGAATGAGCGGCCCTCGGAGAGTGGCGTGGGATCGGCAAGCACGATCTGCAGATGGCCGGCGAGATCCGGCACGCCGAGTGGCTCACGGCTGCCGAGTTCGGCCAGCGGATGATCGCTGCGTACGACGGCAATCTGCGCAATCGAGCCAATCGCCTCCAGCGCCAGCCGGGGATTGCGAAAATCCTCGCCGACGATGATCGCGAGCGTGCAGCGCCTCTCATCCAGCGCTGCGATGGGGCCACCCAGGGCCTGTGACTCCAGGCGAAAGCTGGTGGAAGGAAAGTCGACGCTGGCCCGGGTAATGGCGAGCGCCACCGATTCGATCGGAAACAGCGTATCCACCACCAGGGTCAGTTCCAGCTCGACACCCGCACCCAGCGCCCGCGCCCGAGCACGCATGGCATCGGCGCGCAGCAGGATGTCGCGTGCGTGGGCCAGCAGTGCCTGACCTTCCTGAGTGAGGACGGGGCGGTAGCCGCTGCGATCGAACAGCTGCAGGCCCAGCTCTGTCTCCAGGTTCGCGATGGCATGGCTGATGGCCGATTGCACGCGCAGCAGCCGTGCCGCGCCGGATCGAAAGCTGCCGCTGTCGGCCACAGTTACGAACGTACGAATCTGATCCAGTGTCATGCCATCGAGCATGATCTGCTCCATAGATCGAGTTGATCGAAATTTAATCACTCCGCGAGAGCGTTTTTAGTCATTAGCCTGGCTCCAGTCAATGCCATCGGAGGACTGCAGCAATGACGAACGTACTGGTGCTCTATTACTCATCCTATGGGCATGTCGAAGCACTTGCCGATGCCGTCGCCGAGGGCGCACGCGAAGCGGGCGCGTTGGCAGACGTCAAACGGGTGCCCGAACTCGTTCCGCACGAGGTCGCGCAGAATGCGGGGTACAAGATGGACCAGCCCGCGGATACGGCGACCGTGGCGGAACTGCCGAACTACGACGCCATCGTGATCGGCACGCCGACGCGTTTCGGCAACATGGCCGCGCAGATGAAGAACTTCCTCGATCGATGTGGCGGGCTGTGGGCCGAGGACCGGCTGGTCGGCAAGGTGGGCAGCGTGTTCACCTCGACTGGCAGCCAGCACGGGGGCCAGGAGAGCACGATTCTGGCGACGCACACCGTACTGCTTCATCTGGGGATGGTTGTGGTCGGGCTGCCGTACAGCTTCAAGGGGCAGCTGCGGATGGATGCCATAACCGGTGGCACGCCCTATGGCGCCTCGACACTGGCCGATGACGGCAGCGGCGGTGACCGCCAGCCGAGCGAAAATGAACTGCAGGGCGCCCGTTACCAGGGCTGGCACGTCGCTCGCGTGGCCGCCGCACTCGCCGCCAATCCGGTCGGGGTGCCGGAATGAATGTCGCCCGGCAGCTCCGCGCGAGGCTGGTCGTCTGGGTCGTGCTCGGCTGCGGAGTCGTGGCGGCTCTGCATTTGGGCAAGGCTGCCATTGCCACACCGTTGCTACAGGCGGACCTTGGGGTCGATCTCGCCGGAGCCGGCTGGCTGACCGGCATATTCGCGGTGCTCGGCTTGCTCGGGGGAGCGGCGGCCGGTGCGGTGGTGGCGGCAGTCGGAGATCGGCGGGCCCTGCTGTTGGGGCTCGGGGTAACCGCGGTTGCCGGCGTCGCGGGCGCCGCCGCGCCGTCATTCGCGCTGCTGCTGATTTCCCGGCTGCTGGAAGGACTCGGATTCCTGCTCATCATCGTCGCCGGGCCGGCGATTCTGGAACGCCTGACGACCGGCGCTGCGCGGGACAGCGCCTACTCGCTGTGGAGTTGCTTCATGCCGAGCGGGATGGCGCTGGCCATGGTCGCCGGGCCGCTGTTCCAGACATGGCAGGGGTTGTGGTGGTCGGGTTCGGCGCTGGCGGTAATCGCCGCGGTGGCGGTGGGCTGCTGCATACCCGCTGGCGTTTCGTCTGGCATACCCGGACGGCTACTGGGAAATATTCGGCGCGTGCTGTTTTCCCGAGCCAGCGTTTTGCTGGCGGTTGGTTTCGCGCTGTACAGCCTGATGTTCTTCGCCCTGTTCAGCTTTCTGCCGGTTCTGCTGATGGAGCGTATGGATATTTCATATCGGAGTGCGGGGCTGTTGAGCGCACTGGCCAGTGTGGTCAATGTCAGCGGCAACCTTGCTGCTGGCTATCTGCTCACGCGCGGCGCCGGGCGTGGTTCGCTGATCCTGTTTGCCAGCGGCGTCATGGGGGCGTCCGGGATAGGCATATTCCTGGGCTGGTTCGAACCGCAGGCGACCTTCCTGCTGTGCCTGCTGTTTTCAGCCGTGGGTGGGTTGATCCCGGCCACGCTGCTGGCATCCGCACCGTTGGCTGCGCGGGAGACCTTCCTCGTTCCAATTGCTGTCGGCCTGATGATGCAGGGCAGCAATCTGGGACAACTGCTGGGCCCGGTAGTGGTCGGCGGCGTGACCGCGGCTTTCGGTTGGAACGCCGCCGGCCCCGTCGTGTTGCTTGCGGCGCTGGCCGCTGGCGTGACTGCGCTTCTTTTGCCAGCAGCACTGCAGCGCAGCGAGCCGGCGAAGGAGGGCAGTTCTGGGCGTTCCAGAAGCGGCGACGTGCAGTACTGATCCGATATGCGCGGCGAGCTGTCCCTAATAGCGGGCACCATGGCAGAGCGGTATGAAGCGATACGGTGCCCTGAAATGGGGCTCGGCTGTGACCGGTACGTCACATTATGGTGCGCGGTTCCTGGCCGGAGGCGGGACGAGGGCTCGACGGGTGGCCATGTGCCATCAATGGAGCGTTTCTTGCTGCGCATCGGTTTTCTGCCTTTCCTGCAGACCTCCGGGCGACAGCCTCAACATTGTCGCGGCTCCGGGTCATGCAGGATAACCACTTCAAGCCCAGATCAATGACCCAAGAACTCTCTGCCAGAACCAACCGCCGGAGCAGTCTGCTCACCTGTGAGGTGCTGGACCGCTCGCGTGTGCTCGACACGCTGGTCAACAACCTCGAAGGCATGGCCTACCGCTGCCGCAACGACGCGCCCTGGACGATGATCTTCGTCAGTCAGGGCTCGCAAGGCTTGTGCGGCTACAGTGCTGCGGATCTGGTCGACGACAACGGCATCTCATGGGACCGGATCACCCATCCGGATGACCGGCTTCGCGTCCGCCGCTGCATCGATAATGCTGTCGCCGGAATGGGGCGATTCACCGTGCATTACCGGATCCGCACCGCTGCGGGGAACCTCAAGTGGGTCATCGAGCGGGGCGTCGCGGTGCCCGATGAGCAGGGCGAGATCGTGGTGGAGGGCTTCATCGAGGACATCACCGCCCAGAAGGCCGTGCTCGAAGCGCTGGAGCAGGCCGAACTGCGTTATCGCAGCATCTTCGAGAACGCTTCGGAGGGCATTTTCCAGTCCACCCGCGATGGCCGCTATCTGGCCGCGAATCCTGCGTTGGCGCGCATTTACGGATACGACAGTGCGTCCGAGCTGGTGGCCGATCTCGCTGACATAGAGCGTCGCCTGTACGTCGAGGGTGGGCGTCGCGAAGTGTTCTGCCAGCTGATGGAGCAGCAGGGCGAGGTGCTCAACTTCGAGTCCGAGGTCTATCGGCGCGACGGCACACGCATCTGGATATCCGAGAACGCGCACGTGGTGCGAGGCGCTAGCGGCGAGTTCATCTGCTACGAAGGCACCGTGCAGGACATCTCCGAGCGCAAGCATTATCAACAGCAGCTCGAACGTCAGGCCAACCATGATCTGCTGACCGGCCTGCCCAATCGCATCCTGCTCAACGACCGCATCGAGCAGGGCCTGGCCCGTGCGGCTCGCCTGGGCTACTACCTGACGCTGGTATTCATCGACCTGGACAACTTCAAGTTCATCAACGACGGCCTCGGGCATGTCGCTGGTGACGAGCTGCTCAAGAGTATTGCGGCGCGGCTGGCCGGTAGCCTGCGCAGCTCCGACACCGTGGCGCGGGTCGGTGGGGATGAATTCGTGCTGGTGCTCAGCGATCACTACCGCATCAGCACAGTGATCTCGCTATTGGAGCGTGTGCTGAACGAAATCCGCCGGCCGGTCATGCTCGCCGGTCGCGAGTTTCAGGTCGGGGCCAGCCTGGGTGTGGCGATGTTCCCCGACGACGGCGAGGATGCGCAAAGCTTGCTCAAACACGCCGATATCGCCATGTACGCGGCGAAGAAGCGTGGGCGCAACAATTTCCAGTTCTTCACCCACGATCTCAACCGGATCGCCGATGAGCGTCTGAATCTCGAAGCCGCCATGCGCGTGGCGCTGGAGCGCAACGAGTTGTCGGTGCACTACCAGCCGAAGGTCGATGCGACGCGGCGGATTGTCGGTGTCGAGGCGCTGGCGCGTTGGACCCACGCGGAGCTGGGGGTCATAGGGCCGGATCGTTTCATCCCGGTGGCCGAAGAGAGCGGGCTGATCATGCCGCTGACCCTGGCCATCCTGCGCCGCGCCTTCACCGATGCTCGGCAGTGGAACGAGGGGCGTGCCACACCGCTGCTGATTGCGGTGAACCTGTCACCGCTGCTGTTTCTTGGCGACGATGTGGTCGAACGCATCCTCGCGGTGCTCGACGAAATAGGGCTGCCGCCGACCCAGGTGGAGCTGGAAATCACCGAAACGGTATTCCTTGGAGACGGCACCCGTGCGGTTTCCATCCTGGCCGAGTTCAAGGCGCGGGGCTTTCGCTTGGCGATGGACGATTTCGGTACCGGCTACTCGGCGCTCAGCTATCTGCGGCGTTTTCCGCTGGACATCATCAAGATCGATCGATCGCTGGTCACCGGGCTCGAACAGGAGGAGGAAGTGGCGATGATCGCTCGTGCCGCCATTTCGCTGGGCAAGAGCCTGCACAAGACAGTGGTGGCCGAAGGGGTCGAGAACGCCGCGCAGTTCGATTTCCTGCGTCGCAACGGTTGCGACGAGTTCCAGGGCTACCTGCTCTCACGCCCGCTGCCGGCGGCGCAGATCACCGCATTGCTTGCGGACGGCGGCGTGATCCGCTTCTAGCTGTCGCCGGGGATGGCGCCGTTCTGCCAGAACTGCATCAGTTCCTGTGGCGCTCGGTCCTCGGCGATCTGCAGGATCAGTTCGGCGTCGGTGCCCTCGCGTCGGTAGTGCAGTTCGACCCGGAAGAAGCGCTGATCGCCGGCACCGACGTTCTTGCTGGCGACCGGCAGGCAGCGTTCGACCACCGAGCAGAGGCCGCGGCGCTGCTCGGCATCGCAGTCGGCGAATTCGATCTGCCGGGGTCGCGCCAGGCTTGGCGCCGCGACGAAACCGCCTTGGCGCGATACGCGCAACGAGGTTTCGGGTCCCAGTGCTGGCATCTTCATCCTGTCTCCTCAGCGCAGTGCTACGCCCACTGACGTCCAGGCTTCATACAGCGCCTGAACCTGAGGCGACTGACGACCGAACAGCTGCGCCGCGTGGTTCAGCGTCACACCGGCGAAGGTTGCGAAGTCCGCATCATTGGGCAGTTGTGGATCACAGATGGTGGCGTACCAGATTCGTCCGGCCTGCTCCCAGGCGTAACCACCCAGCGCCATGGCCGCGAGGTAGAAGGCGCGGTTGGGAATGCCGGAGTTGAGATGCACGCCACCGTTGTCGTCGCGGGTCTCGATGAAGTCGCGCATGTGCGCAGGCTGCGGGTCGCGACCGAGCAGCGGGTCGTCATAGGCGCTGCCCGGGTTGGCCATGGAACGCAGGGCGACGCCGTTGACCTTGTCGGTGAGCAGTTCGGCGCCGACCAGCCAGTCGGCCTCCGCCGCAGTCTGGCCGAGCGCATGCTGTTTGGTCAGCGCGCCGAACACGTCCGACACCGATTCGTTGAGCGCCCCTGGCTGGTTGAAATAGACCAGCCCGGCTTCGCTCTCGATCAGGCCGTGGGTCAGTTCGTGGGCGACCACGTCCAGCGAGCGGGTGAAGCGCTGGAACAGCTCACCGTCGCCATCGCCGAACACCATCTGCTCGCCGTTCCAGAAGGCGTTCTCGTAGCCCTGACCGTAGTGCACGGTGCCGATCAACGGCATCCCCAGGTCATCGATCGAGTCGCGCTGGAAAACCTGCCAGAAGAATGTGTAGGTCGCGCCGAGCGCGTCGTAGGCTTCGTCCACCGCGGCGTCGCCGGAGGCCGGCTGACCTTCGCGACGTCGCAGGGTGCCCGGCAGCTGCATCTGCTGCTCGGCGTCATGGATTCGTCGTTGTGCGTGGCCGGGCGTGCGCAGCTCGCCAAGCTCGGCGATGGCTGTGGGTCGTGGCGGGCCGGGGTTGGGCAGCAGGCTCTGCACGTGGTGCAGCGTCTGTTGAGCGCAGCCGCGCTGGTAGGGCGAGCCGCGGTCGATGATGCGGTCGAGAATGTATGGCGGGATGAAGGTGTGAATCGGCACCGGCGGTACTCCAAGGCTGACGCGGCTACGACCAGCATAGACCGCTGGAACGCGATGGTTCGACCGCCGATCCAGAGGGCGCGACGAGATGGCGCGGCTCCCGCGGCGCACCCTTGGCGCGTTCTGCTGTCACTTGTGCTGGACCCCGTTTTTACCGTCATCGACGACGCGGGCGCTCATTTGACGAGGAGTTGTTGCCCATGTTCGGATTGGAAGCACTAGAGCTGGCGCGCGTCCAGTTCGCTTTCACCATCACCTTTCACATCATCTTCCCGGCGATCACCATCGGGCTCGCCAGCTTTCTCGCCGTGCTCGAGGGGCTCTGGCTGAAGACCCGGCAGGAGGTCTATCGCGACCTCTATCACTTCTGGCTGAAGATATTCGCGGTCAATTTCGGCATGGGTGTGGTGTCGGGAATCGTCATGGCGTACCAGTTCGGCACCAACTGGAGTGCCTACTCCGAGTTCGCCGGCAGTGTCACCGGGCCGCTGCTGGCCTATGAGGTGCTGACCGCGTTCTTCCTGGAGGCGGGTTTCCTTGGGGTCATGCTGTTCGGCTGGAATCGGGTTGGCGAACGCCTGCATTTCTTTTCCACGCTCATGGTGGCCGTGGGCACGCTGATCTCGACCTTCTGGATTCTGGCGTCCAACAGCTGGATGCACACGCCGCAGGGGCACGAGATCATCGACGGCATCGTGGTGCCGGTGGACTGGCTGGCGATCATCTTCAACCCGTCGTTCCCTTATCGACTGGCGCACATGGCGGTCGCCGCGTTCCTCGCCACGGCGTTCTTCGTCGGCGCGTCGGCGGCCTGGCAGCTGTTGCGCGGCAAGGACAACCCGGCGATCCGCAAGATGCTCTCGATGGCCATGTGGATGGCCCTCCTGGTGGCACCGGTGCAGGCGGTGATCGGCGATTTCCATGGGCTGAACACCCTCGAATATCAGCCGGCGAAGATCGCCGCGATGGAAGGGCACTGGGACAACTCCGAAGGCGGGCCGACGCCGCTGTTGCTGTTCGGCTGGCCGGACATGGAGGCCGAGGAAACGCGCTACAAGATCGAGATTCCCTATCTCGCCAGCCTGATCCTCAATCACAGCCTGACCGAACCGATTCCGGCGCTGAAGGACTTCCCGCCCGAGGACCGGCCGAACTCGACGATCGTGTTCTGGACGTTCCGGATCATGGTCGCGCTCGGCCTGCTGATGATAGTCACCGGTATCTGGAGTCTGCTGTTGCGGCGGGGCGACCGGATGTACAGCTCTCGCGCGTTCCTGCGGCTGGTGTTGCTGATGGGGCCTTCCGGGCTGATCGCCATCTTGGCTGGCTGGTACACCACCGAGATCGGGCGTCAGCCCTGGGTGATCTATGGCCTGATGCGCACCGCCGACGCCGTATCCAATCACGGCGCCGGCCAGCTGGGGCTCACTCTGGCGATGTTCGTGGTGGTCTACTTCGCCGTGTTCGGGGTGGGCATGGTGTACGTCCTGCGCCTGGTGCGCAAAGGTCCGGTGATCAGCGAAGGGCGCGAGAAAGGTACCGGTGGGCCCGGCGAGGCGCGCACGCCGATGCGACCGATCTCCGCGGCGGACGAAGCCCTTCCCGAGGGACAAAGCGATCAACTGGGCGAGAGGAACTGAGCCATGGGTATCGATCTTTCACTGATCTGGGCGGTGATCATCATCTTCGGCATCATGATGTACGTGGTGATGGACGGTTTCGATCTCGGCGTCGGCATCCTCTTTCCCTTCGTGCAGGACGCCTCGGAGCGCGACGTGATGATGAACACCGTCGCGCCGATCTGGGACGGCAACGAGACGTGGCTGGTACTCGGCGGTGCCGGGCTGTTCGCCGCGTTTCCGCTGGCCTATTCGGTGGTGCTGTCCGCGCTCTATCTGCCGATCATCTTCATGCTGATGGGGCTGATCTTCCGCGGCGTGGCGTTCGAGTTCCGCTTCAAGGTGGTCCGCGAGCGCCAGCATGTCTGGGACAAGGCCTTTATCGGCGGCTCGCTGGTCGCAACCTTCTTCCAGGGCGTGGTGCTTGGTGCATTCATCAGCGGGTTGCCGGTCGAGGATCGGGCCTATGCCGGCGGGGCGCTGGACTGGTTGACGCCGTTCTCGCTGTTCTGCGGACTGGCACTGATCGTTGCCTATGCGCTGCTCGGCTGTACCTGGCTGATGATGCGCACCGCCGGCGACCTGCAACGGCGCATGCACGACATCGGCATTCCGCTGGTGTGGGCGGTGCTGGTGGTTACCGGCATCGTCAGCCTGTGGACGCCGCTGACCCATCCGGATATCGCCGAGCGCTGGTTCAGCATGCCCAACCTGCTGTATTTCATGCCGGTTCCGGTGCTGGTGCTGCTCTGCGCATTCGGACTGCTGCGCTCGATTCAGCGCTACGCCAACTACACGCCATTCCTGCTGACGCTGGCGCTGATCTTCCTCGGCTATAGCGGTCTGGGCATCAGCCTCTGGCCAAACATCATTCCGCCGTCGGTGAGCATCTGGGAGGCGGCCGCACCGCCTCAGAGTCAGGGCTTCACGCTGGTCGGAGCACTGCTCATTCTGCCGCTGATCCTGATGTACACGGCCTGGAGCTACTACGTGTTCCGCGGCAAGGTCAGTGCCGAGGATGGGTATCACTGATGGCTGATCTGGATAACAAGCCGCCCGCGCAACCTGAGCAGCGACCGCTCTGGCAGCGCATGAGCTGGCTGGTGCTGATCTGGAGTGGCAGCGTGCTGGCGCTCGGCATCGTCGCCTGGCTGCTGCGCCTGGCGATGAATGCGGCGGGCCTGTCTTCACCCTGAAGGCGCGCCCCGGTTTGGGGCGTGTTACTCGCGCGTGCCCCGTGATCTGGCCGCCCGCGAGGCTCAAGGCACGT
Source organism: Stutzerimonas chloritidismutans AW-1 (assembly GCF_000495915.1). Classification (GTDB taxonomy): domain Bacteria; phylum Pseudomonadota; class Gammaproteobacteria; order Pseudomonadales; family Pseudomonadaceae; genus Stutzerimonas; species Stutzerimonas chloritidismutans. The sequence continues at coordinate 64,867 of NZ_AOFQ01000056.1, read as the reverse complement.
CACGATTCCTTCATTTGCCGGTTGTAGCCTGCTGGCATGAACCTTGATGCACAGACAGGCATCAAGCCTTGGGCAACCGCCGACGACTGAGGAATCTAGCGATGGACGACTACCAGGACGAACTACTGGAATGGCATGCCGCCGAGCAGGATCACCCGGACTGTGCGGAGGATGCGGTCGAACTCTGATCGCCGCTCGCGTATGCGCCGTTTACGCGCCGCGCCGCTGCGCCCGGCGATAGTCTCCTGGCGTCTGCCCGCTCCAGCGCTTGAAGGCACGCTGAAACGCTTCGGCTGAGGAAAAACCAAGCAGCCAGGCGATCTCGCCGAAAGCGGATTCGGTGTCGCGAATGTAGGCCATCGCCAGGTCGCGGCGGGGGTCGTTGAGGATCGCGCGATAGCTGCTGTTTTCCTCGGCCAGCTTGCGTCGCAGTGTCCAGGCCGGCATTTGCAGACGTGCAGCGATCTGTTGCAGGTCCGGCTCCTGGCCCTTGAGCATCGGCCCGAGAATCTGTGCGACCCGCTCGCGCAGACTGCGGGTGCGGGTGCGCCGTTCCAGTTCGGCTTCACACAGCTCCAGCAGATGCCGCCAGGTGCCGGGGCAATGATCCGGGTTGCGCAACGCCAGGCTGCGCTGATCCAGCTGCAACTGATTCGCTTCGGCGCCGAAGATTACCGGCCGGCCGAACTGCTCGTCGTAGCGCGAGGCGTAGTCAGGGGCTTCGAACTCGATGTGGATCGCCATCGGCACCAGCGGCTGACCGCTCAAGCGGCCGAGCTGCGAGATCCAGCTGGCGAGCACGGTATCGACGACGAAGCGGTTGTAGGCGTTGTAAGGGCTGATGGAATAAAAGCGCAGCCAGGCGCCTGACGCATCTTCATGAAAACTCGAACTGCCGCGGTAGTTGGATGCATACAGCGCCTCGTAGCGGATCAGCGCCCTTGCCGCTTCGCGCACGGTGGGCGCCTGAGCGGCGGTCAGCCCGGCGAGGCCGAGGTGCCCGGGCTTGCGCAGGCGGCCCATCTCCAGGCCCAGAGCGGGATCGCCAGCCAGCTGGATGGCCGCATGCCCGAGCCGCATGTAACGGGGGATCGAGAGGCGGGCATGCGGCTCAGCGAGCCGCTCGCCATCCAGTCCGTAGGCCAGCAAAAGCGGCTGAGGGTCATGGCCGTACAGCTGCAACGCATCGTTGAGGCTGTGCAGAAAACCGACCGACAGATCACCCAGGCGCACCCGTTGCGCATTCATGGGGTGCTGCCGAGCCATTGATTGCGTACCTGGACCGGGACGCCGTGGCCCGGGGGCGCCGGGCGGCGCGGCGAGCCGAGCAGATTCCAGGGCAGGGCGAGGGTACGCACGGCCATGTGCGGTCTTGCGCTGAGCGCGTCGGAATGTGTACTGCCACAGCTCGCCTGCGGATCTGCCAGCGCGCCGGGTACAGCCAGCAGTTTCGCTTCGGCAGGCGGTTGCTCGAGGTAGGCATCGCAGCCCAGCAGCACTGCCAGCGAGCCCGCCGGTGTTTCAATCAGCCGTCGACGCTCGGGGATGGGGGCAACGCTGTAGCGGCGTTCGTAACGGCTCAACGCCTGCTTGTACTGCAGCGTTCCGAGGGGCTTGCCGCGACCGTCAAAGGTCAGGCTTACCTGGCGCAGCGGGCCATCGCCGATCATCAGCTGATCGTTCTCCAGATAGGGCTCCGGCAGCACGATCGAGCCAGCCACCAAGGTAACGCCGAACTCTCTGGCGAGGCCGCCGAAGACGTTCTGGTATTCCTCTGCCATCTGTCGGGCCTTGAGTCGCAACACCGCACCGGTACGCCGATCGTCGCCCTGATTATCCGGCAGTGCGCGCAGATAGCTGCCGGGATTGCTGAGCGCCATCCACTGCATCGCATCGCGCAGGGTGCGGGCTTGCTGCACTTCCGGCTTTTCGCCCAGGGCGAACAGGCCAGTGCCAACGTGTTCGGGGAGCACCACGACGGTTCGCTCGCTGAGCATTCCGGCTTCGGCCGCCTGCTTGAGGTAGGTGCGAAACTTGAGTTGCAGCCGCTCGCGGCTCTGATAGTCGGCTGGCTGCAGCCGGGTCTCGATGCCCAGCAGGTTGCCTGCGCTTCCGGCCTGCCCGTGGTTTTCGATGGGTAGCGTACGCAGATCGGACAGCAGTGGGCCGCTACGACGGTCTTGCGTCCAGTCGAGGTAGACGGCAAATGAGGCTGCTCCGAGGACGAGCAACAGCACGATATTGATTGAGGTGCGCATGTGAGGCAGGGCAGTGAGGGATTGCGTCAGCGTAGGTAACGCGGCGCCTGTTGCCAAGCTTTTTGCGCAGAAGGATCAAAAAGTTGTCACTTTGGATCATTGAGTACGGCACCTTCGCTGTTTATCGTCGCTGCATACCGACCGTAGCCCCATGAGGCTCGGCACTTGTCATGATGAGGATGCTTCGATGACCGCTTTCCCGAAACTGCTGGCTCCGCTCGATCTGGGCTTTACCACCTTGCGCAACCGTACCCTGATGGGATCCATGCACACGGGCCTGGAGGAAATGCCCAACGGCTTCGAGCGGATGGCGGCATTCTTCGCCGAGCGCGCTCGCGGCGGCGTCGGCCTGATCGTCACCGGTGGCGTTGGCCCCAATGAGGAAGGCTCGGTGCGCGCCGGGGCGGCCAAGCTGTCCACGCCGGAGGAGGCCGAAGAGCACAAGATCGTTACCCAGGCGGTTCACGAAGCTGGCGGCAAGATCTGCATGCAGATCCTGCATGCCGGGCGTTACGCCTACAGCCCGCAGCTGGTGGCGCCGAGCGCTATCCAGGCGCCGATCAATCCGTTCACCCCGCGCGAACTGGACGAGGAGGGCATCGAGAAGCAGATCCGCGACTTCGTCAACTGCGCAAGCCTGGCCCAGCAAGCCGGTTATGACGGCGTCGAGATCATGGGTTCGGAAGGCTACTTCATCAATCAGTTCCTGGTGGCGCACACCAACCACCGCACCGATCGCTGGGGTGGCAGCTACGAGAATCGCATGCGCTTGCCGGTGGAGATCGTGCGCCGCGTGCGCGAAGCGGTGGGCAGCGACTTCATCATCATCTATCGCCTGTCGATGCTCGACCTCATCGAAGGCGGCAGTGTCTGGGAAGAGGTGGTGCAGCTGGCCAAGGCCATCGAGCAGGCGGGCGCCACGCTGATCAATACCGGCATCGGTTGGCACGAGGCGCGGATTCCGACCATCGCCACCAAGGTGCCACGCGCCGCGTTCACCAAGGTGACCGCGAAGCTGCGTGGCGAGGTGAGCATTCCGCTGATCACTACCAACCGGATCAATACCCCGGAGGTCGCCGAACAGGTGCTGACCGAGGGCGATGCGGACATGGTCTCCATGGCGCGTCCGTTCCTCGCCGATCCGGAGTTCGTCAACAAGGCCGCCGCCGGTCACAGCGAGCGCATCAACACCTGCATCGGCTGCAACCAGGCCTGTCTGGACCACACCTTCAGCGGCAAGCTGACCACCTGCCTGGTCAATCCGCGTGCCTGCTACGAAACCGAGCTGAACTACATCCCCACTACCGCGGTGAAGAAGATCGCCGTCGTCGGTGCCGGGCCTGCGGGGCTCGCCGCTGCGACCATCGCAGCCGAGCGCGGTCATGAGGTGACGCTGTTCGATTCGTCCGCCGAAATCGGCGGGCAATTCAATGTTGCCAAGCGGGTGCCGGGCAAGGAGGAGTTCTACGAAACCCTGCGCTACTTCAAGAACCGCCTCGAAGAAACCGGAGTCGAGGTTCGTCTGAACACCCGCGCGACGGTGGAAGCGCTGCTGGCCGGTGGCTTCGACGAGATCATCCTGGCAACCGGGATCGCGCCGCGAGTGCCGGCAATTCCCGGGGTCGACCATCCGAAGGTGATTGGCTACCTAGATGCGATTCTGGAGCGCAAGCCGGTCGGCCAGCGCGTCGCGGTGATCGGCGCAGGCGGTATCGGCTTCGACGTGTCGGAATACATCACTCACGACGGCGAATCCACCAGCCTGGATCGTGAAGCCTTCTGGAAGGAGTGGGGTATCGATCTCGGGCTGTCGGTGCGCGGCGGTATCGCCGGCATCCAGCCGGCTCCGCATGCGCCCAAGCGTCAGGTCTATCTGCTGCAGCGCAAGAAGTCCAAGGTGGGTAACGGGCTGGGCAAGACCACTGGCTGGATCCACCGTACCGGGCTTAAGAACAAGCACGTGCAGATGCTCAATTCGGTGGAGTACCTGCAGATCGATGACGCCGGTCTGCACATCCGCGTGGGCGAAGGCGAGTCGCAGGTACTGCCGGTGGATACGGTGATTCTCTGCGCCGGGCAGGAGCCGTTGCGTGAGCTGCAGGAAGGCCTTGAGGCCGCTGGCGCGCGGGTGCATCTGATTGGTGGCGCCGACGTCGCCGCCGAACTGGACGCCAAGCGCGCGATCAATCAGGGCTGTCGCCTGGCAGCGGCGCTCTAGGCCACCGGCACATCCGCAAAGAGGATCACGCATGGAAACTGCAATCGCGCTGCAACCGGGGGCTGCCAATAGCCTGCAGGCCTGGCACCGAATGATCGTTGAGCGAGACCTGAGCCGGCTGCCGGAGCTGCTGCATCCGCAGGCGGTGTTTCGCTCGCCGATGGCTCACACGCCGTATGAGGGGGCAGCGACGGTGAGCCTGATCCTCAACACCGTGCTGCAGGTTTTCGAGGATTTCCGCTACCACCGTGAGCTGGCCAGCGCCCAGGGTGCGGATGTAGTCCTCGAGTTCAGCGCCCGGGTGGGTGACCGTGAGCTCAAGGGCATCGACATGATCCGCTTCGATGACGAAGGGAAGATTGTCGAATTCGAGGTCATGATCCGGCCCATGAGTGGCTTGCAGGCCCTGGGCGACGAGATGAAGCGACGCCTCGCTGCCTACCGCGGCAAGTGATTTAGCTAAGCTCATCGCAAATCCGCTGGGCGCCTGGTCGAACGGCGTCCGATGCGGCGACTCCCTGCCAACCCAGTCACATTGCCTGCGCGAACATTTCCCCTAAACTTGCGGCACCAACGGGACGACGGCATCGGATGGCCGCTCGTTCCGCTAATCGCTGGCTCGCAGTTGCGGGCGATAAAGGAAATCGAGCATGCAGAACAAACCGCAGATGGTCGAAGCCGTCCTGTTCTTCAATGAGGGCTCCATCTGTAAGGAAATGCTGTATCCCGAATTCGAAGCGGTGCTGGATGGGGTGGTCGCGCTACCCGAGTTCGCAGACCGCCAGATGCATGCTGTCTACGTAATGATCAATCCGCGGCTGCAGGTGCGCGCCGCGGTGTTTTTCTGTCTCGACTTCAATGACGACGGCTCTGCCGACGCCGGTTGGAACATTCCCCTGCGTCAGTTGGCCGAGCGTACCGGGCGTGGTCCGGACATGGGGGCCGGACCGATTCGCCTGGCCTGCCGCAGCCAGTGCCCGGTCTCCTGGCACCAGATGCACATGTGGGACCCCAAGGTCGGTCCCGAACGCAATGATCTGGTTGTGTTGCGCGAGACCATCAAGCGCAACCAGCTCGGTCTGCTGGTCGAAGAGGAGACGCCTCAGGCCGTACCTGCGGAACGTCTGCAGATGGTCGCCGAAGACACCTGGTATGCAGCCGAGGCCGGCAAGGACGCAGCTGCGAAACGTTCCGAAAGCCATGAGCGTGAACAGCGGCAGAAGGCTGCGCTGCTGATCAAGCAACAGCGCCAACGCATTACCAACCTCGAGCGTCTGCGCGAAGAAGACGCGCTCAAGCTCACGGCTGCCGCGGAGAAGGAACGCAAGGCACTGCAGGAGGAGATCCGCACGCTGCAGCAGAAATTGCAACAGCAGACCGAGCTGAGCGCCAGCCTGCATGCGCAGATGACCGCCCAGGGCGAGAGTTTCCAGAAAGCGCGTGAGGAAATGAGCAAGCAGCTGCGTACGCTGGAGGTCAGCGGTCGGGTTGAGATCGGCGCCGCCCGGGAGCAGTTCGAGCATGAAGCCCAGGCCCGTATCGCGGCGGCGATTGCGGAGTACAAGGAGCAGGTGGCGATCCGCGATGTCGAGCTGGCCTACCGCAACGAACTGGATGCACAGCTGGAAGAGGAAATCCAGCGGCTCAAGACCGAGTGCGAAACGCTGCGCCACAGCGGTGACCGGGTGCTGGAGGAACTGTCTCGACAAGGGGTCGTGTTCATGGCCTACCACCCGGGTGCCGGGCATCTGACGATCGCATTGCAGGACCTGGCCCGCTACCGCGCCAATCCTCTGGCTTATGCCGCTGCCAAGTGCTTTGTCTCCGAGGAGCAGTACCGACAGTGGCTGGAGCATTATCAGAAGCCGGCCTGCGTCGCGGCGCTTTCCAGCGGTGAGCGTTGCGCGATGCCCCTGGACAAGATCGATGCGCCGAGTCGCTTCGTGATCGGCGAATCCAACTGCTGCGCCCGGCACCGCAAGGAAGACCGGCAGCGCACCGGCAGCTGAGCGGTTTGTCCTCCGTTCAATCCGATCTCGGCTTCGATGCTCCGTTGATCCTGCAGCCGCTGTCATTGGACCGCTGTCATTGGACTGGCTCGCGCGCAGCGGGGTCGAGGTTGCGGTGCTGCGGCTCGATCTGCTGGATCCCGAGCTGTCCGGCAACAAGTGGTTCAAATTGGTAAAGCATCTCGATGCAGCGCGTTCTGTCGCTGCGCCGGGGCTGATCAGTCTCGGCGGCCCGCACTCCAATCATCTGCATGCGCTGGCTGCAGCCGGCCGCCGACTCGGCCTGCCTACTGTCGGCCTGCTGCGCGGCCATGAGCAGGTAACGCCGACGGTCGCCGATCTACGTGCCTGGGGCATGCAGCTGCATTGGCTCGGCTACGCTGGGTACCGGGAGCGCAATCTGCCTACCTTCTGGACGCCATGGCGAGCGCGATATACAGGTTTCTACTGCATCCCTGAAGGTGGCGGCGGTTTGCCCGGCGCCCTGGGGTGCGCCGGACTCGTTCCGAGAGTGGAGTCCGCGCTCGCGTCGCTCGGCTGGAACGACTACGACGCACTCTGGCTGGCCGCTGGTACTGGAACGACGCTGGCGGGTCTGGTCATCGGTGAGGCAGGTAGGCATCGGGTGTTCGGCGCACTGGCAGGGCCGCCTTCCCACGCTGTCGATGCCGGCGTGGCCAACTTGCTCGCGCAAGCCGGCGTGGCGTCCAGCGGCTATGAACTGCTGGACGCCAGTCGTGGCGGATTTGGTCGCTTCGACAGGGAGTTGGCGCAGTTCATTCTCGATACCGAGCGCCAGGGTGGCGTGCCGCTCGATCCGATATACACTGCAAAGACCATGATGGCATTGCGCCTTTATGTCGAGCGCGGTTATTTTCCCGCCGGCACGCGGCTGATATTCGTCCATACCGGTGGACTGCAAGGGCGCCGTGCTGCTCAGGGCCAGCTGCAGAAGCTGATTGACGGATAGACGTTTGGATTTTGTCGGATGAACAAACCGCTGCACCCCGATCAGCTGCGTAATCTGGTCCCGCTCAATGGCTTGTCGCCACGCCAGTTGTGGGAGCTTCGCGTGCGCATAGTGCCGCTCGCGCTTGCGCCTGGGCAGTTGCTCGACCTTGTTGATGAGCTGAGTTCGAAACGTCATTACCTGATGTCGGGCAGCCTGCTGTTGACCGATCACGACGGGCAGCAAACGCGGCTGGTGGCGGGCACATCGGCTGCTCTACACAGCCTTGCTGCGGGCCGCCTGCTGGAGGCGAGGGCGCTGGACGACTGCCAGCTGCTGACGGTGGACAGCGCGGAGTTGGAGCGCCTGCTGTCCTGGCGCCAAGCCCTGCAAGATGTGCTGCTGCAGCTGTCGATGGAGGGCGAGGACGGCGAGTGGCTGGAGCGCCTGCTGGAGAGTCCGCTGTTCGCCCAGGTTCCACCGGCAAATATTCGCAGCATGCTCAGCCGCCTCGTTGAGATCGAGGTATCCGCCGGGCAAACCCTGCTACGCGAAGGGGAAGCCGGCGATTGCTGCTATTTCCTCAAGAGCGGCGGCGCCCAGGTCCTGAAGGCCGCCGGCAGCGGTGAGCAGCTGTTGGCCGAGCTGGAACCCGGAGCCTGTTTCGGTGAAGAGGCGCTGCTCGAAGAGCGACCGCGTAATGCCAGTGTCGCGATGGTTGAGGACGGTCGGGTGCTCCGCCTGGCGCGGGCGGACTTTCTCGAGCTGCTCAAGGCACCGGTGGTTGGCGAAGTCGATCTGGATGGCGTGGCTGATCTGCTGGCGTGCGGTGCGCAGTGGCTGGATGTGCGTCTGCTTGATGATTACGAGCAGGGCCATGCCATGCAGGCGCTGCACATGCCGCTGCACCTGCTGCGTTTGAAAACCCGTCTGCTGGACCCGCAGCGGCCCTACCTTTGCTATTGCGAAAGCGGCAAGCGCAGCGCCAACGCGGTGTTCCTACTGACGCAGCTCGGCTTCACCGCCTATGCGCTGCGTGGTGGACTCGACGCACTTGGTACCGAGGACCGCGCTGCACTGCTTTGGGAGTGTGGCACGGGTTACCTGGCGCGCTCCGACGGCCGAATCGACCGCAGCCTATGATCCGCACCGCCCCATCCCGACCTTTGTCAGACGGCCGCCCTGCGAAGCGCAGTGTGCCGACGAATCTCGCGTCGGGCGCTGCGGGCCAGGCGCACGCTGAGCAACAGAGCTGCGCAGCTCAGGCCGGCGATCAGGCCTTGCCATAGACCGGCAGGCCCACTGGCGGCGCCGAGGTGGTCGGTCAGGCCGAGCAGATAGCCCAACGGCAAACCGATCCCCCAGTAGGCGAAGAGGGTGTAGACCATCGTCATGCGGGTGTCCTGATAGCCGCGCAACGCGCCAGCAGCCGTGACCTGAACCACATCGGAGAACTGGAACAGCGCGGCGTAGAGGAACAGGCTGGCAGCGACGGCGACCACGGCCGGATCCGGGGTATAGATTCGCGCGATCTGCTCGCTGAACAGCAGCATGGCGCTGGCGGAAAAGCAGGCATATACCAGGGCGGCGCCGATCCCGACGCCGGCGACAAAGCGAGCGTCGCGTGGAGCGTTGCGGCCCAGCTCCTGACCAATACGCACGGTCACCGCCATACCCAGCGACAGTGGAATCATGAAGATCAGCGACGTGAAGTTCAGTGCGATCTGGTGACCGGCGACGACCGTTGCCCCGAGGGCGCCGATCAGCAGGGCGATCACCGAGAAGATGCTGGCCTCGGCAAACACCGCGACCCCGATTGGTACGCCGACCGAAAGCAGATGACGCAGCATCGGCCAGCGTGGCCATTCGAAGTGGGAAAACAGCTGACTGGCCTGATAGGCCGGTGCGCGCTTAAACCAGAGGCTCATCGCCACCAACATGAACAGCATCACCAATGCCGTGGAAACGCCGCAACCGACGCCGCCCATCGCCGGCACGCCGAACTTGCCGTAGATGAACACGTAGTTCAGCGGAATGTTCAGTAGCAGGCCGAGGATGCCGATCACCATGCTTGGCCGCGGATGGCCCAGTCCGTCGCTGAAGCAGCGCAGCACCTGATACAGCGCGACCGCCGGGAAGCCGCAGGCGACGGCGCGCAGGTAAGCCATGGTCGGATCGACCAGCGCTTGATCGACGCTCAGCAGATGCAGGACGGGCTCCGCGTTCCACATCAATGATGCACTGAGCACACCGATGCCGCCGCCCATCCACAACGCCTGGCGAACCAGCGGGCCGATTTCGCCATGCCGCCCTGCGCCGAAGCGCTGTGCGACGTTCGGCGTGGTCGCCAGGGTGATTCCGCAGACGAGCAGATAGACCGGCACCCAGATCGAGTTGCCTAGCGCGACGGCGGCCAGATCCTGCGGGCTTACGCGTCCGGCCATAACGGTATCGACGAAACCCATCGCCGTGCTGGCCAGCTGGGCGATCATCATGGGTAGGGCAAGGGCAAAGAGGGTGCGCAATTCGAGGCGGACCCGTCTGAGTCTGAGCTCAGTGGGCATTACTGGGCGTTCCGGTTGTATACAAGAAGCGCGCTAGTCTACGCCGCGTGGCTACGCTCAGGAAGGCGGCAAAGCAGTGGCAAGCCGTCTAGAATGTGCTTCCCCTCACCGGAGCCGTGCAATGCATATCCTCGCCGATGAAAACATTCCGCTGGTCGATGAGTTCTTTGCCGGTTTCGGCGAGATTCGCCGCATGCCCGGCCGCAGCATCAATCGAGCCGCGCTGGAGAATGTCGACGTGCTGCTGGTTCGCTCGGTGACGCGGGTCGACCGCGAGATGCTGGAAGGCAGCGCAGTGCGATTCGTCGGGACCTGCACGATAGGCACCGATCATCTGGATCTGGATTATTTCGAGCAGGCCGGCATCGAGTGGGCCAGCGCACCGGGGTGCAACGCGCGGGGCGTGGTCGACTATGTGCTGGGCAGTTTGCTCGCGCTGTCGGAGGTGCGCGGTGAAGCGCTGGCACGGCGGCGCTTCGGCGTGGTCGGTGCCGGTGAGGTGGGCGGGCGGCTGCTCGAAGTGCTGCGCGGGCTTGGCTGGGACGTGCGCGTCTGCGATCCACCGCGGCAGGTCCGCGAGGCAGGCGATTTCGTCTCGCTGGATGAGATCCTCGCGGAGTGCGATGTGATCAGCCTGCACACGCCGCTGACCCTGGGGGGCGACTGGCCGACCTTTCACCTGTTCGATCAGGCGCGACTGTCGAGGTTGCGACCCGGTACCTGGCTGATCAATGCCAGTCGGGGGGCTGTGGTGGACAATGCCGCGCTACGCGATCTGCTATTGCAGCGGCCGGACCTGGAAGCCGTGCTGGATGTCTGGGAAGGCGAGCCTCAGGTCGACGTCGCACTGGCCGGCTTGTGCCGTATCGCTACGCCGCACATCGCCGGGTATAGCCTGGATGGCAAGCTGCGCGGTACGGCGCAGATATATGCGGCGCTTTGCGCGGCGCGTGGTGTCGAGCCGGCTATCGAACTGGCGCAGCTGATGCCCGGCCCGGCACTCACCGAGCTGGCGTTTGCATCCTCCGCAGAGCCCGCCGAGATGCTGGCCACACTGTGCCGGGCGGTCTACGATCCGCGTCGCGACGATGCTGACTTCCGCCGCAGCCTGCTTGGCGATGAGGCGCAGCGTCGGGCCGGGTTCGATCTGCTGCGCAAACAGTATCCGCCGAGGCGCGAGATCGATGGCCTCAAGGTGCGGATCGGCGGGCACAACCCGGCGCTGGCTACGATAGTCGAGGCGCTTGGCGCGCGATTGCTGGGCTAGCCGGCGGTTCGAGTGCAGCCCGGATGCAATTTCCATCCTGCTCCGCTAGCATTACCCGTCCTCTGCCTTGTCCCCCGCGATGGTGTTATGAGTTATCAGGTTCTTGCACGAAAATGGCGTCCGCGCTCGTTCCGCGAAATGGTCGGCCAGACGCATGTGCTCAAGGCCCTGATCAACGCGCTGGACAACCAGCGCCTGCACCACGCGTACCTGTTCACCGGCACGCGAGGCGTGGGCAAGACGACCATTGCGCGGATCATCGCCAAGTGCCTGAACTGTGAAACCGGGGTCAGCTCGACGCCCTGCGGTGTGTGTTCGGTATGCCGGGAAATCGACGAGGGGCGCTTCGTCGACCTGATCGAGGTGGACGCCGCGAGCCGTACCAAGGTCGAAGACACCCGCGAGCTGCTGGACAACGTGCAGTACGCGCCGAGCCGCGGGCGCTACAAGGTTTACCTGATCGACGAAGTGCACATGCTCTCGTCGCACTCATTCAATGCGCTGCTCAAGACTCTCGAGGAGCCGCCGCCCCACGTCAAGTTCCTGCTGGCGACCACCGATCCGCAAAAGCTGCCGGTCACCATCCTCTCGCGCTGCCTGCAGTTCTCCCTGAAGAACATGCCGCCCGAGCGGGTGGTTGAGCACCTCACTCATGTGCTGGGCGTCGAGAACGTTCCCTTCGAAGACGATGCGTTGTGGCTGCTGGGGCGTGCCGCCGATGGCTCGATGCGCGATGCGATGAGCCTGACCGATCAGGCGATCGCCTTCGGTGAAGGCAAGGTGCTGGCCGCCGATGTGCGCGCCATGCTCGGCACCCTCGATCATGGTCAGGTCTATGGTGTGCTGCAGGCATTGCTTGAAGGCGATGCCAGAGCGTTGCTCGAGGCCGTTCGCCACTTGGCGGAGCAGGGGCCGGACTGGGCTGGGGTGCTGGCCGAATTCCTCAATGTGCTGCACCGCGTCGCCATCGCCCAGGTGCTGCCGGAGGCAGTGGACAATGGCCAGGGCGATCGTGATCGCGTGCTGGCGTTGGCTCAGGCGCTACCGGCCGAAGATGTGCAGTTCTACTATCAGATGGGTTTGATCGGCCGGCGCGATCTGCCGCTGGCGCCTGATCCTCGCAGCGGTTTCGAAATGGTGCTGCTGCGCATGCTGGCATTTCGTCCTGCAGGCAGTGATGGCGCACCGCGAACACCGCTAAAGACACTGGGAATCAGCCCGGCCACAGCTGATTCCAAGCCCGCAGCGGTGGCCGATTCCGCTCCCGCTGGCGTGTCTTCCACTCCATCCGCTGCGATTGCCGTAGCAGCTGCGCCAGAGCCCGCTCCCGTTGCGCCGGCCGTTACCATGCCAGTGAACGTGCCGGCTCCCACGCCCTCGGCAGTGACCCTGGTCGCCACTCATGTGGTGGAAGCGCCGCAGGCCGCGCCTGTCATCGATGTGCCGTGGAATGAGCCGCCTGACGTACCGCCCGTCGCGGTCGAGGCTGATGCCGTTTTACCCGAACCTGTACCGGTGGACGGCGCTGCCGATCACGTGGCGTCCGTGGTACAGGTCGAAGAGCCGGATGATGACGAACCGCCGCTGACGGACGAGGACTACTTCGAGGTCGAGAACCAGGCCGAGGCCTATCTGGACGAACTGGAACACTCAAGGGATGAGCCGGAGCCCGTCGAGCCACTGCCTGCGGTAGAGCCTGCGACCGGGCTGGCTGCCGAGTGGCTGGAGCTGTATCTCAAGCTCGGCTTGTCCGGTCTTACCGGCAGCATTGCCGCCAACTGTACGTTGATTGCCGTGGAAGGCGACCGTTGGCTGATGCATCTCGATCCTGCGCAGAGCGCACTATTCAACCCCACGCAACAGCGACGACTCAACGACGCCCTGAATCAATACCACGGGCGTACGCTACAGCTCGAGATCGTGCTGCAGAAGCCGGAGCAGGAAACTCCTGCGCAGGCCGCTCAGCGTCGCCGTGCCGAGCGGCAGCGTGCAGCGGAACAGTCGATTCACGCAGATCCCGTGGTCCGGCAGCTCATGCAGCAGTTCGCCGCTGTGATCCGCGAAGGCACCATCGAACCCGTAGAACACTCCGAAACCTGATTAATTGAGGTGATTCCCATGATGAAAGGTGGCATGGCCGGCCTGATGAAGCAGGCGCAGCAGATGCAGGAAAAAATGCAGAAGATGCAGGAGGAACTGGCGAGCGCCGAGGTGACGGGCCAGTCTGGCGCCGGGCTGGTCAGCGTGGTGATGAACGGTCGCCATGACGTCAAGCGCGTCAGCCTCGACGACAGCCTGATGCAGGAAGACAAGGAAATCCTGGAAGACCTGATCGCTGCCGCCGTCAATGACGCGGTACGCAAGATCGAGCAGAACAGCCAGGACAAGATGGCCGGGATGACCGCCGGCATGCAGCTTCCGCCAGGCTTCAAGATGCCTTTCTAACCCGAACGGCCAATCGGCGCGCATGGGCGCGCTTCTCGAAGGGCGGGGCATCGTCATTTACGCGCAGTAGACTCCGATGTCCCGCTTTCTTGCCTCTGGTCCTGCAAGCCGCCTGAATCCCTGGCACTGTGCTGCCCCTTTGCATAGCGACGCTTAATTTATGAGCTTCAGTCCCCTGATCCGCCAACTCATCGACGCCCTGCGCATTCTTCCCGGCGTGGGCCAGAAAACTGCACAGCGCATGGCGTTGCAGCTACTGGAGCGAGATCGCAGCGGCGGCTTACGCCTGGCGCAAGCGCTGAGCAAAGCGATGGAAGGGGTCGGCTACTGCCGGCAGTGTCGTACCCTTACCGAAGACGACCTGTGCCCGCAATGCGCCGACCCGCGACGCGACGATTCGCTGCTCTGCGTGGTGCAGAGCCCGGTGGACGTTTTCGCCGTCGAGCAGACGGGCTTTCGCGGGCGCTACTTCGTGCTCAAGGGGCATCTGTCGCCGCTCGATGGTTTGGGTCCTGAAGCGATCGGCATTCCCGAGCTTCTGGCGCGTGTTGCAGACGGTGCGTTCACTGAAGTCATTCTCGCGACAAACCCGACGGTGGAAGGCGAGGCAACGGCGCATTACATCGCGCAGATGCTGATTCCAAAGGGGCTGACCATCAGCCGAATCGCTCATGGCGTTCCGCTGGGCGGCGAGCTGGACCTGGTCGACGGCGGAACCCTGGCCCACGCACTGGCCGGCCGCAAGACAATCCGCCTATAACCCGAAGTACTGACGATATGCCACCTCGGTAGTGCAGTTTTCTGGGTGATTCAGGTAAAGTTCTAAGCCATCAACGTTAGATAACTAAAACGAATATAGTCCTTCGTTCTGGTTATATGTGCTGGCTATCCGAATCGAGGTCGAAATGAAAGCAAAGCATTGGCTGGTTCCAGCTCTGCTGCTGCTGAGCGCGTTTGCTCAGGCGCAGGAGAAGTTCAAGGTTGGCTACATCCGTGTGATGGACGATGCCCAGGCCATGGTTGCACACGAGGCCGGTCTGTATAAGAAGCATGGCCTTGACGTCGAGCTGATCGAGTTCAGTTCCGGTACCGACCTGATCAAGGCGATCGTCGGCGGGCAGTTGGATACCGGCGTCCTCGGCTTTACCAACGCGGTGGCCTGGGCCTCCAAAGGTGCTGACCTCAAGGTGGTCGGTGGTGCTCAGCAGGGCTACCACTCCATCGTGGCGCTTGAGGGGTCGGGTATCGAGAAGGTTGCCGACCTGAAGGGCAAGATCCTCGCTTCGCAGAAAGAGGGGAGCACCGCCGATGCAGTGCTGCGTGGCGTGACCTTGAAGAATGCCGAACTCAAGCCGAGCGACGTCAACATCATGGGTGTCAGCCCGGCCGTTGCGGTGCAGTCGCTGGTGTCCGGGCGTGTCGATGCGGCGTTCCTTTTCGAGCCGTATGATCGCATCGCGCAGCTGGTTGCCCCGGTTCAGCAGGTCTACGAGATCGGTGAAGTGTGGCCATTCCCGTGCATGGTGGTGATCACCTCCGGCGATACCCTGGCCAAGCGCAAGGATGCCGTCTGGAAGTCGCTGGACGCCCAGCGCGATGCCATCGAAATGCTCGACAAGCAGCCTGCCGAGGCAGCCAGGCTGATCGCCGACTACTTCATCGCCGAGCCGACGCTGAAGACGCTCAAGCGTGGTGAGCTCGCGCGCGAGGTTGTCATTGAGGAGGCGATCGGAACCCAGACCTTCAGCGCCAAGCTTGGCAAGGACGATCTGGCGCGCATCCAGGAGCTGGCGGACATTCTGCAGGAGCTCGGTTCGCTGAAGACCCGCGATGGCAAGCCGTTCGACACCAGTGCCATCGTTGATCTGTCCTGGCAGGAAGCTCGCGAACTCTGATTGCTTGACTCTGGTTTGAAACTACACGGGTCCGGCCTTTGTGCCGGGCCGTTTGCATCGCCCGCATTGCCGGGCAATTTCGTTTCTGGATTTGCGGATTTTATGCAACTCAGGTTTGAAGAAGTAGACAAGTGCTTCGGGCAGCTCGAAGTCATCAAGGGCTTCAGCGGTGAGTTCGCCCAAGGTGAACTGGTGGCTCTGGTTGGACCTTCGGGTTGCGGCAAGTCGACCCTGCTGCATCTGGTTGCCGGGCTGGAGAAGCCCAGCGCGGGCCGCGTGCTTGCTGACGAAAAACCGATCACCGAGCCGAGCCCTCGACGTACGCTGGTGTTCCAGGAGCATGCCCTCTATCCCTGGCTCAGCCTGCAGGGCAACGTTGCCATGGCGCTGGAACTGCAGGGCGTGGCCAAGGCCAGCGCATTCGAACAGGCGCAGGCCTGGCTCGAGCGGGTCGGCCTCAATGGATTCGAGCATTACTACCCGCATCAGGTCTCCGGCGGCATGCGCCAACGCACGGCCCTTGCCCGCGCATTCATCGCCAAACCCGAGGTGCTGTTGCTGGACGAGCCGTTTGGCGCCCTTGATGCCCTGACCCGAATGGCATTGCAGGACGTGTTGCGTGAACTGATCGAGGAGCATCAGCCGACGGTGCTGTTGGTCACCCATGATGTCGATGAGGCCCTTTACCTGGCCGATCACGTTCTGGTGTTCAGCGCGCGGCCGACTCGCGTGCTGAAAACCTTCAACTTCACCCATTGCGAGAAGAGCCACGATCTGTCCGACTTCGCTGCCGAGCGTAAGGAAATTCTCAGTCTGCTGGGTATCAAGACGGAGGTAGCGCATCCATGAGTCAGGCTCGCCGTCTTACTGGCCCAAAGAAGTACCTCGCGGTCGTTCTGGCCATCCTGTTCATTCTTCTGATCTGGCAGGCCGCAGCATGGAGTTTGCCGGCCTTTCTGATGCCAGGTATCCCGATCGTCTTCGAGCGTCTGTTCAGCACTATCCAGGAGCCAGAGTTCCGCGAAGGGCTTTACGGCAGTATGAGTCGCCTCGGCAGCGGCTACAGCTTCGCGCTGCTGTTCGGTATCGGTTTCGGCCTGGTGGGTGGGGTACTGTTCTTCTTTCGCGAGATCCTGCGCTCGGCCATCGTCATTCTGCAGTCGATTCCGTCGATCGCCTGGGTGCCGTTGTTTCTGATCGTGATGGGTTTCGGCAATCTGCCGATCATCGTGGTGGTCGCCCTGGCCGCTTTCTTCCCGATGGCGCTGTCGGTGATGAATGCCACCGAGAGCGTGCAGCCGGTGCACGTCGCCGCGGCGCGGGTGATGGGTGCCTCGCGCTGGCAGCTGCTGCGCCGCGTTTATCTGCCCGCCGTGATGCCAGAGTTGATCACCGGCGCGCAGCTGGCCTTCGGTAACGCCTGGCGTGCACTGATCTCCGCCGAAATGCTGATTGGTTTCGGCCAGGGGCTCGGGCGTTCGCTCGCGTACTCGGGCGAGATTGCTGACATGGTTGGCGTGATGATGAACATTCTGGTCATCGCCATTCTCGCCACGCTGATCGATCAGGTTGTACTGGAGAAGTTCAAGCAGCGGATGCTTCGCTATCAGTACGTCTGAGGCCATTGCATGTCTGTTCCCTCGCGCATTGCCATATGGCTCGTTCTGTTGATGCCGGTTGCGGCGATGGCCGAGTCGTTGCGGGTGCAACTGCCCGAACATCGGGTGTTGTCCAGCAGCGAAACGGAGAGTTTCGAGTCGGCGCTGATCGAGCAATTGGCCGAAGCGCTTGGGCGTTCCGGGTCTTCCGTGGTCAGCGCAGATGACGCTGAAGTGCGCCTGGTCGCAGGCGATCGGGTCGGTCCGGCCACCTACTATCATGCTGTGCCTGCCGCGCTAAGCGCGACGGAAGGTGAGTTGCTTGCCTGGTCCGATCTTCAGGGGCAGACGGTTTGCGTCAATCACGCGAGTCCATATGGAGCGTTGCTTAGCGAGCGCTTCGCGGCGGTGCCTCGGGACTATCCGAGCGCGGCGCATGCGCTGATCGGACTCAGGCTTGGTGAGTGCGCTGCGGTTGTCGAAGATGATGTGCTGCTGACGGAGATCGCCACCTTGCCCGAGTGGCAGCGCTACAAGCACCTGTTACCGTCGATTTTCGATGCCGGGTGGCAGCTAAGCCTGACCGTCGCCGATGACGCTAACCTGCAGCAGCAGATCAACGCACTCTTGGCGCAATGGTCAGCAGAAGGGCGGTTGGCGGGGCTGACCCAGCAATGGGTCGATGAGGTGGCGTTTCAGGCATACGTGCTGGCCGATACCCTGGACTGCCACTGATTCGGTAATTCGGATTCGATGGCCAGGTTCAGCGTTCGTTCTCGAGTATCTGCGGCAGCATCCGCTGCAAGCCCTCCAGTTTCAGCGGCGCACGAATATGCCCGCGCAGGCTGCCATCCGGTGCGACCAAGGCCAGATTTCCGCTATGACTGACACTGTAGTCGCCTTCTGTTTCGCGCGCCGGAACGAAAGGGAGGCCCAGCGCCCTGGATAGCCTTAGCAGTTGCTCCATGTCGCCGGTCAAGCCGCTGAAGCCGGCGCGGTAGTAGCTCAGGTAGGCCTTGAGTTGTTCCGGCGTATCGCGCGCGGGATCGGCGCTGACCAATACCACCTGCAGCTGCTCGCGAGTCTCGGGCGGTAGCCGGCTGATCAGCCGACGCATGTCGCTCAGCGTGGTCGGGCAGATGTCGGGGCAGGCGGTAAAGCCGAAGAACAGGATGTGCCAGCGCCCCTGCAGCGACGAAGTACTGAAAGGCTGGCCGTCCTGGTCGATCAGCTCGAGCTGGGGAATGGGCCGTTCACGCGGCAGCAGCAGGATATTCGCCTGGTCCAGCAGTGCATCGCGATCGAGTGCGAACCCGGGAGGAGTACAGGCCAGAACTAGGATAAGCAGGCTGCGCCTTAACGTCATTAACACGGGCAGATCCTTTACCTAGCGGCGGCGCGGAGAATTCGCCGTCAGCGGTCGCTTAGGGCGAAGGCGGTCAGAGTGAACGTGGGAATGCCAATGTCCTGAAGTTTCTGCGATCCGCCCAGTTCGGGCAAATCGATGATGGCAGCGGCCTCATGAATGCTCGCGCGCATGCGTCGCACAAGCTGTGCGGCGGCTAGCAGCGTGCCGCCAGTCGCAATCAGGTCATCGAACAACAGCACCGAATCGCCCTCGCAAAGGCTGTCGGCGTGAATCTCCAGATGCGCTTCGCCATATTCGGTGCTGTAGGCCTGCGACAGCACGTCGGCCGGCAGCTTGCCCTGCTTGCGAAACAGCACCAGAGGTTTGTTCAGCTCATAGGCGAGAATCGAGCCGACCAGGAACCCTCGTGCATCAAGCGCGCCGATATGTGTGAAGTCGGCCTCCACATAGCGCTGAATGAAGCTGTCAGCCACCATGCGTAGCGCCTTTGGCGACTGGAATAACGGGGTGATGTCGCGAAACACCACACCCGGGCGGGGAAAGTCCTGCACCGGGCGGATCAGGGTCTTGATGCTGAACTCGTCGAAGATCATCGGATCTGCTACTCCAAACGCGCTGACTCAGACATCCATTGCGCCGCCGGCTAGGGCGCACAGTCCGATGGAATCCAGAATGCGTACTTCCTTGCCCTCGGCCTCGAGTAAGCCACTCTGCTGAAAACGGGTGAATACACGGGAAACGGTCTCGACCGCCAGGCCCAGGTAATTGCCGATCTCGTTGCGCGACATCGGCAGGGGGGACTGATTGGCCGAGAAGCCGCGTGCGCTGAAGCGTGCAGAAAGGTTGATGAGGAAGGTCGCGATGCGCTCATCGGCGGTCTTTTTCGACAGCAACAACATCATCTGCTGATCATCGCGGATTTCGCGGCTCATGATGCGCATGAGCTGGCGACGCAGCTGCGGCAGCAGGACGCTCAGTTCGTCGAGTCGTTCGAAGGGAATTTCGCAAACCGAGGTGGTTTCCAATGCCTGCGCGGTGACTGGATAACTTTCGGTATCCATGCCGGAAAGACCGACCAGCTCGCTGGGCAGGTGGAAGCCGGTGATCTGCTCCTCGCCGCCATCGGTAACGCTGAAGGTCCGCAACGCGCCGGAGCGTACGGCGAATACGGAACTGAACACGTCGCCCTGGCGGAACAGGGTTTCGCCTTTCTTCAGGGGGCGGCCGCGTTTGACGATGTCGTCCAAAGCGTCCATGTCCTGCATGTTCAGCGACAGGGGCAGGCACAGCCCGGACAGGCTGCAATCCTTGCAATGAGCTTGCCGCTGCGCACGGACCTTGATCGATTCGGACATAGAGGGCTTCCTGGAAACCTAGTTATAGCGCGCAAGGTTAACTCAGGACGTCGGCGATGGCCAATCGGCTCAAGGGTCGCAGGCAATGATTTGGACGATAGTCTGAGGCGCTCTAGATCAGGCGCGACTGGCCTGGCTGACCTGCTCGGGGAGGTAGTGGTCGAAGAGCATGCATATCGAGCGAACCAGTAGCCGGCCAGCAGGCTGAATCAGCAGATGGCTCTCGGTGATTTCGATCATCCCATCAGCGGCCATCTGCTCGAGCATCGGCCAGGCTTCGGCGAAGTACTGTCTGAACTCGATGTCATGCTCGCTCTCGATTTTCGTGAAGCTCAGCTCGAAATCGCAGATCAGAGACTGGATGACGGTGCGGCGGATATGGTCGTCCTGTTTGCAGCGTAAGCCTCTGGCGGTGGCTAGCTGATGCTGATCCAGCTGATATTGGTATTGTTCGATGTCGCTGGTGTTCTGGCAGTAGAGATCACCGATCTGGCTGATGGCCGAAACGCCGAGGCCCACCAGATCGCAATGGCCATGGGTGGTGTAGCCCTGGAAGTTGCGCTGCAGGCTGCCATCTTCTTGCGCCATGGCCAGTTCATCGTCCGGCAGGGCGAAGTGGTCCACGCCTATGTAGCGGTATCCCGCGTCGGTGAGTAAATGAATGCTCTGCTCCAGCATGGCCAGCTTTTCGGCGGGGGCCGGCAGGTCGTTGGCATTGATACGGCGCTGCGGCGCGTATTGCTCAGGCAGATGAGCATAGTTGAACAGCGAGAGCCGGTCCGGCTGCAGGTCAATGATCGCTTCAACGGTTCTGGCGAAGCGAGCTGGCGTCTGCAGCGGCAGGCCGTATATCAGATCGATGCTCAGCGAGTGGTACTGCAGCGTGCGGGCCGCCTCGATGATGGTGCGTGTTTGCTCCAGGGTCTGTATGCGATTGATGGCGCGCTGAACGTCCGGGTCCAGATCCTGCACGCCGATGCTGATGCGGTTGAAACCTAGTTCGCGGAGCAGGCCGATGGTTGGCCAATCCGCTTCCCGGGGGTCGATCTCGATACTGAAGTCGCCATGATCATCGTCCTGCAGGTTGAAGTGCTGGCGCAGATGGCCCATCAGCCGACGCAGTTGATCATGGCTGAGAAAGGTAGGTGTGCCGCCGCCAAAGTGCAGCTGCTCGACCACCTGGTCCTTGCCCAGGTGGCAGGTGATCAGCTCGATTTCTTTCTCGAGGCGTTCCAGATAGGGCTGTGCGCGTGTCCGGTCGTTGGTCACCACCTTGTTGCGGCCGCAGTAGTAGCACGCGTTGGCGCAGAATGGCAGATGGACGTACAGCGACAGAGGGCGTGACGCCTGGCGGCTGCCGCGCAATGCGTGCAGCAGGTCGAACGAGCCGACCTTTTCATTGAACTGGGCCGCGGTCGGGTACGACGTATAGCGCGGGCCGGCCTGATCGTAGCGACGGATCAGGTCGGAATCCCAGCGAATGGAGTCGAGCATGTGGCGTTCCCGGTCATGACGGCGGTCGCTGGATTCTAGGGGCAGGGCATTGCGGCGGACTTGACCTGTATCAAACTTGATCCGACCCTAGCGCGCTGGGCCAGATCGGCGCCGACATCCGGAAGGATCGCGCTGATTGGCGGTCAGATGATCACGTCAGCGTCTTATGCTTCAGCAGCGCCTTCATATCGCCAAAGGAGAGATTCATGCACAGCCGCCAGCAGGAAATCGCAACCGCGCTCAACGTCTGCGCACCATTTACCGGGCCGGAGTCGGTACAGGCCGAGATTGATCGTCGGGTGAGCTTCATCCAGACCTGCTTGCGCGAGTCGGGCCTGAAGACCTTGGTGCTCGGGATCAGTGGTGGCGTCGATTCGACCACGGCGGGTCTGCTGGCCCAGCGGGCGGTCGCCGGCATGCGCGAAGCAGGGGAAGGCGACGACTATCGCTTTATCGCCGTGCGCCTGCCTTATCAGGTGCAGCATGACGAGCATGAAGCGCAGCTGGCGGTGGATGCGATCAAGCCCGACGAGTGCCACACCGTGAACATCGGCACCGCGGTGCTGGGCCTGGCTGCCGCCACGCAGGCGCTTGATCCTTTGAGCCCGGCGCAGCGTGATTTCGTGCTGGGCAATACCAAGGCGCGGATGCGCATGGTTGCTCAGTACACGATCGCCAACGCGCGCCAGGGCCTGGTCATCGGTACCGACCATGCGGCAGAGGCGGTGATGGGCTTCTTCACCAAGTTCGGTGATGGCGCGTGCGACCTGACGCCGCTGGCGGGTCTGGTGAAGGATCAGGTTCGACAGATAGCCGCGGCATTGGGCGCTCCCGATCAGTTGGTGCACAAGGTGCCAACCGCGGATCTCGAAGAGCTGTCACCTGGCAAGCCCGATGAGGCCGCTCATGGTGTCAGCTACCGCAACATCGATGATTTTCTGCAGGGTAAGCCGGTACCGGACGAGGCGGCCCGGATCATCATCGATACCTACGACAAGACTGCTCACAAGCGCCAGTTGCCCAAGGAGCCCTGAGCGCTCGCAAGCCTTCCGCTAGTGCGCGTGTGTCTCGTGAGATGGCGCTGAGCTATGCCCCATCAGCCACTGCTGATGAGGGCCTGGCAGCGTCCAGATACCGAACAGAATCACCATTACCCCGCCGACGACGCGCACGCCACGCTTGCGCAGCAACGCTGTCAATCGCTCGGCAGCAAGGCCGGTGGCAAGCAACACCGGCCAGGTGCCGATGCCGAACGCCAGCATCAGCAAAGCGCTATCCAGTGCATCGCCCTGGCTGGCTGACCACAACAGGGTGCTGTAGACCAGGCCGCACGGTAGCCAGCCCCACAGCGCCCCCAGTATCAGGGCGCGTGGAACGCTCGTTACTGGCATGAATTTGCTAGCGATAGGCTGGATATGACGCCAGAGTCCGCGCCCTAGCGACTCGATGCGTGTCAGCCCGCTCCACCAGCCGGCGAGGTACAGGCCCATGGTGATCAGCAGAAGTGCGGCGACGACTCGTAACGCCATGGCCGCTGGACTGTTGGCAACGGCCAAGCCCGCCAGGCCGATCAGGAATCCGGCAACGGCATAGCTTGATACGCGTCCGAGGTTGTAGGCGACCAGGAGGCGCAGGCGCCTGCCGCGCTGATCCGGTGGAATGGCCATGGTCAGTGCACCCATCAGGCCGCCGCACATGCCGAGGCAATGGCCGCCACCCAGTAGTCCCAAGACCAGTGCAGACAGCAGCAGGGGCAGCAGTTCAGTCACCTTTGCGTTGCTCCGGCTGATCTTCCGAGGATTCCGCTGCATCGACTGCGGAAGGCTTCTGCGGCTCGTCGTCGTCGAACAGGATGCTGTGCGCCGGTCCGTCGAGATCGTCGAACTGCCCGCTGTCCACCGCCCAGAAGAACACCCAGATTGCGACGGCCACCAGGACCACGGCAACAGGGATGAGGATGTACAGAGCGGCCATTAGGACCTCCAGGATCCGAAGCGAAGTCTTCAGCTGCGTAAAGTGCGCCGCTGCGCCAATGACGTGCGTTGCAGCAGATTCAGCCGTGACTTGCCGGCTGACGTGTCAGCCGCAAGGCGTTCAAAACCACCAGCAGCGAGCTGAGCGACATCCCCAGCGCGGCCCATAGTGGGGTGACCCAGCCAAAGGCGGCGAAGGGCAGAATCAGGCCATTGTACAGGCTTGCCCAGGCCAGGTTCTCGATGATGATGCGGCGGCTGCGGCGTGCGACGTCGAATGCCTGCGCCAAGCTGCCTAGGCGGTTGGATAGCAGCACCGCATCAGCACTGGTCTTGGCCAGGTCGGTCGCCGAGCCCATAGCGACGCTGATATCCGCTGCGGCAAGCACCGGGACGTCGTTGACGCCGTCGCCGAGCATTAGCACCCGGTGTCCGGCGGCCTGCAATGCCTGCAATCGGGAGAGCTTGGCAGCAGGGGTCATGCCGCCTTCGGCCTCATCGATGCCCAGTTCCCTGGCAATCTGGCCGACCATCGGTGAGCTGTCACCGGATAGCAGTAGCGTCTGCCAGCCACGGGCGCGACAGGCCTCGAGGAGTGCCGGGGCATCGTCGCGAAGCCGATCGTCCAATACCAACCAGGCCAGCGGGCCTTGATCGTCGCCCAACAACAGCCATTGCCCCTGGTCGCCGGGAATAGCGGGTGCCGGTTGGGCGAAGCCTTCGGCGACGAAGCTGGGCTGACCGATCCGCAGGTTGCGACCTTCAACGTTGCCTTGCAGGCCCAGGCCCGGCACCGTTTCGACCGATTCCGCCGCCAGCGGCGCACGTCCGAAGGCGCGGGCAATCGGGTGTTCGGAGCGGTTCTCCAGGGCTGCGGCCAGCGCCAGGCAGGCATCGGCATTCAAAGCTCCGAGCGGGTGCACGGCGCTAAGTGTCAGGCGGCCCTCGGTCAGGGTACCGGTCTTGTCGAACACCACGGTATCGATATGATTCAGGCCTTCGAGCACATGCCCGCGGGTCAGCAGCAGACCGAGCTTGTGCAGCGTACCGGTGGCCGTGGTAAGTGCTGTGGGTGTCGCCAGCGACAGCGCGCATGGGCAGGTCGCGACGAGCAATGCAAGAACGATCCAGAACGCGCGTTGCGGATCGATCTGCCACCAGACCACCCCGACGACGGTTGCAACGAGCAGCACCACCAGCAAAAACCACTGCGCGACGCGGTCGGCCAGCTCGGCAAGCTTCGGTTTGTCTGCCTGAGCACGCTCCAGCAGGCGGACAATGGCGGATAAACGGGTGTCATCGCCCAAGGCCTGGACTTCCACGGTCAGCGGGCCTTCGACGTTCAGTGTGCCAGCGGTTACTGCATCGTCCACGCCGCGGGGCAGGGGCAGGTACTCACCGGTCAGTACCGACTCATCGACGCTGGACTGACCGCTGATGATGAGGCCGTCTGCCGGAATCAACGCACCGGGTTGCACCAGTACGCGGTCGCCGAGCTGCAGCTCGCTGAGCAGGATGCGATTGCTGTGACCGTCTGCGTCGAGTTTCAGGCAGGACGCAGGCAGCAAATTGACCAGTTGTGCGGTGGCGGCTGCGGTGCGTTCGCGCGCGCGCCGCTCCAGGTAGCGCCCGGCCAGCAGGAAAAGGGCAAACATGCCCACCGCGTCGAAATAGAGTTCACCCTGGCCGGTGATGGTGGACCAGATGCCGGCGACGTACGCACCGCCGATCGCCAGCGACACCGACACGTCCATGGTCAGGTGGCGGGTGCGCAAATCGCGCAGTGCTCCTTTGAAGAAGTCGGTGCAGCAGTAGAAAACGATCGGCGTGGTCAGCAGCAGGGCGGTCCAGCGAAGGGTGACGAAGAAGCTCTCCGACAGGTCCAGGTTGAACTCGGGCCAGGTGGCCATGGTGGCCATCATTACCTGCATCCACAGCAGTCCGGCTACGCCCAGCTGGCGCAGCGAACGGCGGTTCTCGCTGGCCAGGCGCTCGGCAGCCTGGTCGGCCTGGTAGGGGTGTGCTGCGTAGCCGATCCGTCGCAGCTCGCCGAGCAGCTCGCTGAGCGGCAGCTGTGCGTCGCTCCAGCGTACGTTCAGGCGATGATTGGACAGGTTGAGGCTGGCCTCGGCCACGCCGTGCAGGTTGCGCAAGTGGCGTTCGATCAGCCAGCCGCAGGCGGCGCAGCTGATCCCTTCGATCATCAGCGAAGTGCTTGCCAGATCGCCCTGGTGCTGTACGAACGGCTGTTGGACGTCCTCGCGGTCGTACAGCGCCATCTCTTCGCTCAGTTCCTGAGGGAGAGTCTGCGGGTTGATGGCGGTGTCGCTGCGGTGCTGGTAGTAGCTCTCCAGCCCACCCTTGACGATGGCTTCCGCAACGGCCTGGCAGCCTGGGCAGCACAAGGCCCGCGTCTCACCCAGCACGCGGGCCTGGAACGGGCTGCCGGCTGGCACCGGCAGGCCGCAGTGATAGCAGGGGAGAGGCTTTGCCATCAGCGGCTCAAGGCTTCAGTTCGAGGGCGCGGCCGGTTTCGATGGTTTTTTCCCCGTACAGGCGCCAGTCCTGATCACCTTCGCGACCGAGTAGCTCGATGAAGCGGCGGCCACTGATCGATTCCTGCATCTGGCCCTGATAGATGCCTTCACCCTGCGGCTGCAGGATGATGCGACGGTCGCGCTCGGGTTGGGTCGGAGAGATCAGGTTAAGCACCAGTTGTTGCGGGCGGCTTGCGCCGCTCAGATGCACTTCGGCCAGGCCGCGTTCATCATTGAGGGCGATGCGTGCCTGCATCTCCAGGCGCTCTGCCAGTTTCTCGCGCTCCAGCGACTGGTTGATGCCCTTGCCAGCGTCGTAATAGTTGTCCGCGACCAGGGTGTCGGCATTCTTGATCGCCAACGTCAGCAGAGACACGCCCAGTATCACGGAGCTGAGCAGGATGGCGATGACAAACCAGGCCCAGAACTGGGTGTACCAACGCGTTTGTTCGTTATCAGAGCGCATGCATTACCTTACTTAGCGGATGCTCGGGCCGATGAAACGGCTGTCTGCATCGTCGTTTATCGAGTCGTCGTCTACCGAGCGAATGTGGAAGACGATTTCATTAGTGCTCGAGGGCAGCTTCTCGGCGGCGATGGACAACTCGACCGGGATCGTGACGAGCTCGCCGCCCTCGGCGCGGATCTCGCTACGGCCTTCGTAGACCAGACCGTCGAGGCCGGTCGCTTCGATCACGAAGGTCTGTTCTTGCTGAGCCTTGTTCATGACCTTGAGGGTGTAGACGTTCTCGATGTTGCCCTGCTCGTTCTCGCGGTAGAGCACGCGATCCTTGAGCACGTCGAGTTTTACCAGCGGGCGATCATACACGGCATAGGCGAACAGCCCCATCATGGCCACCAGCGCGATGGCATAGCCGATCAGGCGCGGGCGCAGCAGATGAGTCTTCTGCCCGGACAGGTTGTGTTCGGTGGTGTAGCTGATCAGCCCGCGCGGGTAGTTCATCTTGTCCATGATGGCGTCGCAGGCGTCGATACAGGCCGCGCAGCCGATGCATTCGATCTGCAGGCCGTCGCGGATGTCGATCCCGGTCGGGCAGACCTGTACGCACATGGTGCAGTCGATGCAGTCGCCGAGGCCCATGGCCTTGTAGTCGGCGTCTTTCTTGCGCGGTCCACGCTTCTCGCCGCGCCGCGGGTCGTAGGAAACGATAAGGGTGTCTTTGTCGAACATCACGCTCTGGAAGCGCGCGTAGGGACACATGTAGATGCACACCTGCTCACGCAGATAGCCGGCATTGCCGTAGGTGGCGAGCGTGAAGAAGGCCACCCAGAACAGGGCCCAGCCGCCAACCTGCAGGGTGAGCAGGTCAGGTACCAGTTCGCGGATGGGGGTGAAGTACCCGACGAAGGTGACTCCCGTCGCGAACGACACGGCGAGCCAGATGCCGTGCTTGCCCAGCTTGCGGATGAACTTGTTGCCGCTCATGGGCGCCTTGTCCAGCTTCATGCGCTGGTTGCGGTCACCCTCGGTGACCTTCTCGGCCCACATGAAAACCCAGGTGAACACGCTCTGCGGGCAGGTATAGCCACACCAGACGCGTCCGGCGAACACGGTGATGAAGAACAGGCCGAAGGCACAGATGATCAGCAGCCATGACAACAGCATGAAGTCCTGAGGCCAGAAGGTTGCCCCGAAGACGTGGAATTTGCGCTCCGGAAGATCCCACCAGACAGCCTGTCGGCCGTTCCAGTTGATCCACGCGGTGCCGAAATAAAGGATGAAGAGAACCGCTCCGCCGACGCGACGGACATTGCGAAACAGGCCGGAGAAGGCTCGGGTGTAGATTTTTTCACGCGCGGCGTAGAGGTCTGCCGACGCTCCTGCCTTGGACGGGGGGGTTACATCACGAACGGGGATCTGCTCAGTCATCGAGTGCGTACCACGGCGGAAGGTGGGTGTCCCGGCCGATACGTGCCAACCGGGATCATTTTTCTGTCCAGCTGCGAATGGTACGCCCGGAGTGTGTACGCCCGGAGTGTCGGGGTCGGGTGCGACAGGTCGTCACCCCGACCCTTTGTATCACTGCTCCGGCTGCTGCGACAGGCTGTAAACGTAAGCCGCCAGCAAGTGCACCTTGTCGTTGCCAAGGATTGCTTCCTGGGCCGGCATGCGGCCATTGCGACCGTAGCGAAGGGTCTGCTGGATCTGAGCGAAGCTCGAACCATACAGCCAGACATTGTCGGTCAGGTTCGGCGCGCCCATGGCTGCAACGCCCTTGGCTTCCGGTCCATGGCAGACTACACAGTTGGTCGCGAAGATTTTTTGACCCTGCTCAATGTCGACGCTAATACCCTCTGGGGTATCACGACCGGACAGGCTGCGCACATAGCCGGCAACGTTGCGGATGCCTTCTTCGCCGATCACGTCCCGCCAGGCCGGCATCGCCGCCTGGCGGCCGTGCAGGATTGTGGTCTTGATGGTTTCCGGCTCGCCGCCCCACAGCCAATCGTTGTCGGTCAGGTTCGGGAAGCCGTAGGCGCCCTTGGCATCGGAGCCGTGGCAGACCGAGCAGTTGGAGGCGAACAGGCGACCGCCCATCTTCAACGCCTGAGCATCCTTGGCGACTTCCTCTACAGGCATGGCGGCGTACTTGGCGAAAAGCGGACCGTACTGCTCGTCCGCCTTATCCATCTCGCGCTGCCATTCCTTGACCTGAGTCCAGCCACCTTCATAGCCCGGCAGGATGCCTTTCCAGTTGCCCAGCCCGGGGTACAGCACCAGGTAGCCGAGGGCGAAGATGACGGTGCCGACGAACAGCATGAACCACCAGCGCGGCAGCGGGTTGTCGTATTCCTCGATACCGTCATAGGAATGGCCAACGGTTTCTTCAGTGCTGTCAGGGCGTTGGCCCTTGCGAGTTGCCAGTAGCAGCCAGACCAGCGCGGCAATGGTGCCGAGGCTCAGCAGGGTGACGTACCAACTCCAAAACGAGGTCATTTATTTCTTACTCCTGGAAGCTTCTTCATCACGCTTCTTGGCGTCGGTCTCGTCGTCCGCGAAGGGCAGGTTGGCAGCTTCGTCGAAGCTATTCTTGCGTTTGCTGCTGTAAGCCCAGAGCACCACGCCGATAAAGGCGACGAATACCAGAATTGTGCCCAAGCCGCGAAGAGTCCCGATTCCCATCATGCGTTACCGTTTGTTGGTGAGTGCAGTGCCGAGTACTTGCAGGTAGGCCACCATGGCGTCCATTTCGGTCTTGCCACGGACGGCATCCTTGGCGCCGGCGATGTCTTCTTCGGTGTACGGCACGCCGAGAGTGCGCAGTGCCGACATCTTCTTGGCGGTGTCCTTGCCGTCGAGGGTGTTCTCGACCAGCCACGGATAGGACGGCATCTTCGACTCGGGCACTACGTTGCGCGGGTTGTACAGGTGCGCGCGGTGCCAGTCATCGGAGTAGCGGCCACCGACACGGGCCAGGTCCGGACCGGTACGCTTGGAGCCCCACAGGAACGGATGGTCATAGACGCTTTCGCCGGCGACCGAGTAGTGGCCGTAACGCTCGGTTTCAGCGCGGAACGGGCGCACCATCTGCGAGTGGCAGCCGACGCAGCCTTCACGGATATACAGATCACGGCCTTCCAGTTGCAGCGCGGTGTAGGGCTTCATGCCTTCGACCGGCTCGTTGACAGCATCCTGGAAGAACAGCGGGACGATCTGGGTCAGACCGCCGATGCTCACCGCCAGGATCATGAACAGGGTCAGCAGACCAATGTTCTTTTCGAGTATTTCGTGGTTCTTCATCTATCCGTTCCTCAAGCGATCTGCGCAGCAGCGTCGTACTGAGCTGCTTTGGCGACACGCACAGTGCGCCAGGTGTTGTAGGCCATCAGCAGCATGCCGGCGAGGAAGAAGGCGCCGCCCAGTGCGCGGACGATGAAGCCGGGATGGCTGGCTTCCAGTGCCTCGACGAAGGAGTAGGTCAGCGTGCCGTCTTCGTTGATCGCGCGCCACATCAGGCCCTGGGTGATGCCGTTGACCCACATCGAGGCGATGTAGAGCACGGTGCCGATGGTGGCCAGCCAGAAGTGCGCATTGATCAGGCCGATGCTGTGCATCTGCTCGCGACCGAACACTTTCGGGATCAGGTGATACATGGAGCCGATGGTGATCATCGCCACCCAGCCGAGGGCGCCGGCGTGTACGTGGCCGATGGTCCAGTCGGTGTAGTGCGACAGCGCGTTGACTGTCTTGATCGCCATCATCGGACCTTCGAAGGTCGACATGCCGTAGAACGCCAGAGATACCACCAAAAAGCGCAGGATCGGGTCGGTGCGCAGCTTATGCCAGGCGCCCGAAAGGGTCATCATGCCGTTGATCATGCCACCCCAGCTCGGAGCCAGCAGGATGATCGACATCACCATGCCCAGGCTTTGTGCCCAGTCCGGCAGAGCGGTGTAGTGCAGGTGGTGCGGACCGGCCCAGATATAAAGGGTGATCAGCGCCCAGAAGTGAACGATCGACAGGCGATAGGAATACACCGGGCGTTCGGCCTGCTTCGGCACGAAGTAATACATCATGCCCAGGAAGCCGGTGGTCAGGAAGAAGCCCACTGCGTTGTGGCCGTACCACCACTGCACCATCGCATCGGTCGCACCCGAATAGATCGAGTAGGACTTGAACCAGGACACCGGGATTTCCAGGTTATTGACGATGTGCAGCATCGCCGTGACCAGGATGAAGCCACCGAAGAACCAATTACCCACATAAATGTGCTTGGCCTTGCGCTTCATGATCGTGCCGAAGAACACGCCGATGTACGACACCCACACCAGCGTGATCAGGATGTCGATCGGCCACTCCAGTTCCGCGTATTCCTTGGAGCTGGTGAAGCCCTGTGGAAGCGTGATGACTGCAAGCACGATCACAGCCTGCCAACCCCAGAAGGTGAAGGCCGCGAGTCCGTCGGAGAACAGACGCGCCTGGCAAGTGCGCTGAACCACGTAATAGGACGTGGCAAACAGTGCGCAACCGCCGAATGCGAAGATCACCGCGTTTGTGTGCAATGGTCGTAGACGGCCGAAGCTCGTCCACGGCAGGTCGAAGTTGAGCGAGGGCCACACCAACTGCGCGGCGATCAAAACACCCAGGCCCATCCCGATGATTCCCCATACCACCGTCATGATGGCGAATTGGCGAACCACCTTATAGTTATAAGCAGTCTCACTTATTGCTGTGCTCATGCAAGGCTTCCACGCTAATGGCATTTTCGAAGGCAAAAACGGCGGCAAGTATGGAGAAAGCATGGGGGCAATGCAAACGACGCCCGGGCTCTCTTTGCTGGCCAAAACCCTGATTTAAAGCGTTTTCCATGCGCTGCGCAGGGATGTTTCGCACCAGGCCGGTGCGCCAGAAATACCGAGTTCGCCTTATGCTTCTAGGTGGCGCGGCGAGTCGGAAGCAAAGCTTAGAAGTGCGTGGGCGGGCGGGGAAGGTCTTCGGTCGGCTGATGATGCGACAGATGGTCGCAGCGCGACGAGAGTTGCCTGAAGACAAGGCGAGAAGGGCGGTACGAGTGTACCGCCCTTTTACGACTTACTGCTTGGCGAGTTGTTCCGGTTTCTGCGACAAGCTGTAGACGTAGGCGGCGAGCAGGTGAACCTTGTCGTCGCCCAGGTACTGCTGCTGGGCAGGCATCTGGCCGTTGCGGCCGTGGCGGATGGTCTGCTGCAGCTGGGCGAGGCTCGAGCCGTAGATCCAGCCGGAGGCATGCTGAAGATTCGGCGCACCCAGTGCCGCCATACCTTCTCCACCCTGGCCGTGGCAGACGGAGCAGGTCTGTGCATAGACCTCTTTGCCTTTGCCCGTATCAGCGTCGGTGCCTTCCGGCAGCGCCAGGCCAGCGAGTTCCTTGCGGACGAAGGCTGCCACGTTCTTCACGCCTTCCTCGCCGATAGCCTGACCCCAGGCCGGCATTGCTGCGATACGGCCGTTGAGGATGCTGGTCTTGATCGAGGCTGCATCACCACCCCAGCGCCAGTCATGGTCAGCCAGGTTCGGGAAGCCCAGGGAGCCCTTGGCATCGGAACCATGGCAGATGGCGCAGTAGTTGGCGAACAGGCGAGCACCCATCTTCACGGCTTGCTCGTCCTGAGCGACTTCTTCCACCGACATGGCAGCGTACTTGGCGAAGATCGGACCGTATTTCTCATCGGCCTGAGCGACCTCGCGCTCCCACTGCTTTTCCTGAGTCCAGCCACCCTCGTAGCCGGGCAGTACGCCTTTCCAGTTACCCAGGCCCGGATAGAGCGCGAGGTAAAGGATGCCGAACACCAGGGTGCCGATGAACAGCAGGAACCACCAGCGCGGCAGCGGGTTGTCGTATTCCTCGATGCCGTCGAAGGCATGACCCATCGTTTGGTCCGTGGTGCCGGCCGACTCGCCCTTGCGGGTGGCGAAGATCAGCCAGAACAGAGCGACGATGGTGCCCAGCGTCAGCAGGGCGATGTATCCACTCCAGAAAGTGCTCATGTGCTACTCCTGGACAGCCCGAGCAACTCTGGCTGTCCGCGATTGAAGTCCCTGACGGCTGCGAAGCCAGCCGTCATTTTTCTTGGCTGTGCGATTAGCGCTTGTTGGTCAGAGCCGTGCCGAGCACCTGAAGATAGGCCACCATGGCGTCCATCTCGGTCTTGCCATTGACGGAGTCGCGAGCGCCGGCGATGTCCTCTTCGCTGTACGGCACACCGAGGGTGCGCAGTGCCGACATCTTCTTGGCGGTGTCCTTGCCGTCGAGGGTGTTCTCGACCAGCCACGGGTAGGACGGCATCTTCGACTCGGGCACTACGTTGCGCGGGTTGTACAGGTGCGCGCGGTGCCAGTCATCGGAGTAGCGGCCACCGACACGGGCCAGGTCCGGACCGGTACGCTTGGAGCCCCACAGGAACGGATGGTCATAGACGCTTTCGCCAGCGACCGAGTAGTGGCCGTAACGCTCGGTTTCAGCGCGGAACGGACGGATCATCTGCGAGTGGCAGCCGACACAGCCTTCGCGGATGTACAGATCGCGGCCTTCCAGCTGCAGCGCGGTGTATGGCTTCATGCCTTCGACCGGCTCGTTGACGGCGTCCTGGAAGAACAGCGGGACGATCTGGGTCAGACCACCGATGCTCACCGCCAGGATCATGAACAGGGTCAACAGCCCGACGTTCTTTTCTAGTTTCTCGTGCGATTTCATTTACCTAGGCTCCTCAGGCGATCTGCGCGGCAGCGTCGTACTCGGCGGGCTTGGCAGCCTGCACGGTGCGCCAGGTGTTGTAGGCCATCACCAGCATGCCGGCGAAGAAGATCGCGCCACCGATCATCCGCACCACGAAACCGGGGTGGCTGGCTTCCAGTGCTTCGACGAAGGAGTAGGTCAGCGTGCCGTCGTCGTTGATCGCGCGCCACATCAGGCCCTGGGCGATACCGTTGACCCACATCGAGGCGATGTAGAGCACGGTGCCGATGGTGGCCAGCCAGAAGTGGGTGTTGATCAGCGCGACGCTGTGCATCTGAGCGCGGCCGAAGACCTTCGGAATCAGGTGATACAGCGCGCCGATGGACACCATGGCAACCCAGCCGAGGGCGCCGGCGTGTACGTGGCCGATGGTCCAGTCGGTGTAGTGCGAGAGGGCGTTGACGGTCTTGATGGCCATCATCGGGCCTTCGAAGGTCGACATGCCGTAGAACGCCAGCGAAACCACCAGGAAGCGCAGGATCGGGTCGCTGCGCAGTTTGTGCCAGGCGCCCGAGAGGGTCATCATGCCGTTGATCATGCCGCCCCAGCTGGGAGCCAGCAGAATCAGCGACATCACCATGCCCAGGCTCTGCGCCCAATCCGGCAGAGCGGTGTAGTGCAGGTGGTGCGGACCGGCCCAGATGTAGACGGTGATCAGTGCCCAGAAGTGGACGATCGACAGGCGATAGGAATACACCGGACGCTCGGCCTGCTTCGGCACGAAGTAGTACATGATCCCGAGGAAGCCGGCGGTAAGGAAGAAGCCCACGGCGTTGTGGCCGTACCACCATTGCACCATCGCATCGGTCGCACCGGCATACAGCGAGTAGGACTTCATCGAACTGACCGGGATTTCCAGGTTGTTGACGATGTGCAGAATGGCCACGGTCAGGATGAAGGCGCCGAAGAACCAGTTACCGACGTAGATGTGCTTGACCTTGCGCGTCGCCAGCGTACCGAAGAAGACGACCGCATAGGCCACCCAGACGATGGTGATCAGGATGTCGATCGGCCACTCCAGTTCCGCATATTCCTTGGAGCTGGTGAAGCCCAGCGGCAGGGAGATCGCGGCGAGCAGGATGACCAGCTGCCAGCCCCAGAACGTGAACGCGGCCAACTTCGGCGCGAACAGTGTGGTCTGACAGGTACGCTGTACCGAGTAGTAGGAAGTTGCGAACAGAGCACAGCCGCCGAAGGCGAAGATCACCGCGTTGGTGTGCAATGGACGTAGACGACCGAAACTGGTCCAGGGGAGGTCAAGGTTCAGAAATGGCCAGGCCAATTGTGCTGCGATGAAAACGCCGAGCCCCATCCCGACGATTCCCCACACCACCGTCATGATGGCGAATTGGCGGACCACCTTGTAACTGTAGGCGGTACTGGTTGCTGTGTTCATGTATGGACTTCCATCCACGGGTAATGAGCAGTTTTTTCTTTCTAATAGAAAGCGGGGCAAGGATGGGGAAAGGGCAATCTGCCGGTATTGACGCGGGTCAATACACACAAAGTGACAAAGGGTATCTCGTCAGGTGGAACCGGCCGTCTGGCGGCGCATGGGTGAGCCTGATCCTGGCGCATGGTGCAGGCGCACCGATGGACAGCCCGTTCATGGAACAAATGGCTGCGCGCCTTGCTGCGCGCGGGATAGCGGTTTGCCGATTCGAGTTCGCCTACATGGCGGCGCGACGTGCCGGGGCAGGCAAGCGGCCGCCCAGTCCACAGGCTCAATTGTTGGCCCAATGGCGTGAAGTCCATGCCCTGGTGCGACAGCAGGCCACAGGACCGCTGGCCATCGGTGGCAAGTCGATGGGGGGACGAATGGCCAGTTTGCTGGCCGATGAGTTGGGCGCGGATGCGTTGGTCTGCCTGGGTTATCCGTTCTATGCCGCCGGCAAGCCGGAAAAGCCTCGGGTGGCGCATCTCGCCACGCTGCAGACACCGACCTTGGTTGTCCAGGGTGAGCGCGACGCCTTGGGTGATCATGAAACGGTGGCACAGTACGCGCTATCCCCGGCGATTGCGCTGCACTGGCTGGCCGCCGCCGATCACGATCTCAAACCGCTAAAACGCTCGGGCCTGAGCCACGACCAGCACCTCGACAGCACTGCCGATGCGATTGCCGCGTTTCTCCAGGGTGTGATCTCGCACTGAGCGCTGCCTGCAGCCGGATCGAGCGATACCGGCTGCGGCTTTTCCTAGCGGTTGAAGCGCTCGACCAGGGCGTACTGCCCTTGCGCCGTGGCGGCGAGGTCCTCGCTGAGCAGCGCAGAGCTGCGCGCGTCACCAGTGGTCTGTTCGGCCAGCTGGGCGATGGTGCTGACGTTGTTGCTGATCTCGTCGGCCACCGCGCTCTGCTGCTCCGTCGCGGACGCGATCTGCGTGGTCATGTCGATGATATTGCCCATCGCCTCATTGATCCCGCTGAGGGCCTGATCGGCCTGGACCACCTGATCGACGCCGCGCGTCGCATGCACGCGGCCATCCTCGGTGGTCTGCACGGCGTGGCGCGCCTGCGACTGAAGCTTTTCGATCAGTTGGTGGATCTCACCCGTGGCACTGGCCGTTCGTTGGGCAAGCTGGCGGACTTCGTCGGCGACCACCGCGAAGCCGCGGCCACTTTCACCGGCACGCGCAGCCTCGATCGCGGCGTTGAGTGCCAGCAGGTTGGTCTGGTCGGCGATGCTCTTGATCACATCGACCACGCTGCCGATCGCCTCGCTGTCGTTGGCCAGTTGGTTGACCGCTTCGCCCGTCTTGGCGACGGATTCGGATAGCTGCTGAATGGCCTTGCGTGTCTCGGCAGTGACCGCGCGGCCCTGATCGGTGAGGCGGCTGGCCTCTCGGGTCGCGTCGGCGGCCAGCGCGACGTTGCCGGCGACTTCCTGCGTCGTCGCGGCCATCTCGTTGATCGCCGTTGCGACCTGCTCGGTTTCCTGATGCTGCTGCACCAGGCCGTTGGCGCAGTTCTGTGCGAGCGAGTCGGCCTGTTTGGCTTGCCCTGCAACTGCACGGCCATGTCCTGCAAGCGCGTGAGGCAGGTCTTCAGATGCGCGTGCTGGCTGAGCATCGCCATTTCCAGCTGGGCTTCGACCTCGCTGCTGTCGGTATACATGCGTGCGATGAGCGGGTCACTGGTGCTCTCGCTCGCCAGCTGCAACAGGCGCTTTATGCCACGTTGCTGCCAGTGCAGCGCGACCAGGCCGAACGGTACGGCCAGCAGCGCGGCGGCGATGAACCCCAATGCATGATCGAAGCTGGCCCCGACCAGAAATCCTACCTGGCTGATGACCAGAAACGGCAGCCATTTGCTCAATACGGGCAGCCAGGTGTCGCGGCGGGGCACGCCGGACTTGCCGGAATTGATGCGCGCATACAGGGCTTCGGCTCGCTGAACCTGTTCGCGGGTCGGTTTGGTACGCACCGACTCATAGCCTGTTACCTGGCGCTGCTGATCGAAAATGGGCGTGACGTAGGCGTTGACCCAATAATGGTCGCCGGTCTTGCGCCGGTTCTTGACGATGCCCATCCACGGCTTGCCCTGCTTGAGGGTCGTCCACATGTGGTCGAACACGGCCGGCGGCACATCCGGATGGCGCACCAAGTTATGCGGCGCGCGAATCAGTTCGTCACGAGCGAAGCCGCTGACCTCGGCAAATATGTCGTTGCAGTAGGTGATCTGGCCTTTGAGGTCGGTGGTCGAGATGAGGCGTTGCTGATCAGGAAACGCGTATTCACGCTGAGTTACGGGTTGATTGTTACGCATCGACTATCACGCCTGGCAGAGGAATCGTAGGGTGTCGCACCCGACCTTATGTTTTTCTAATGGGTCAGGCTGACCAGTTGGTCGGCCGGAGAGTGGCGTTCTTGAGCCAAAGCTGATCTGTGGATCAGCTTCTCCTGCGCACAGGCGACCAGCGGCAGCCATGGCTTAATGGTTCTGTAACGGGTTTTGGGCATTGTCGGTGCGTGTCCGGTGCTTCGCGATGCGAAGCGAACTCAGGGAGCCGGGCAGCGGGCAGGGACGTCAGGGCAGCTGGAAACCAATCGCCGAAGGACCGGCGGACGCCGATTCGAAAGGAATCGCATCGGCGTTTCCGGTTTCGCTCAGCTCCCGATCAGCTGGCGCAGCACGTAGTGCAGAATCCCGCCAGCCTTGAAGTACTGCACCTCGTTGAGCGTATCGATGCGGCTCAGCACCTGGAACGAGTCACGCGAACCATCGGCGCGCTCCACATCCACGGTCAGCATCTGGCGCGGCGCGATATCGGCGCCTAGACCGCGGATCGACAACTTCTCCGTACCGTTCAGGCCCAGCGACTGGCGCGTCTGATCACCGACGAACTGCAGCGCCAACACGCCCATGCCGATCAGGTTGGAGCGATGGATGCGCTCGAAGCTCTCGGCGATCACCGCCTTGACGCCCAGCAGATTGGTGCCCTTGGCCGCCCAGTCACGGCTGGAACCGGTGCCGTATTCCTTGCCGGCGATCACCACCAGCGGTACGCCCTCGGCCTGGTAGCGCATGGCGGCGTCGTAGATCGAGAGCTTCTCGCCACTCGGCTGATAGAGCGTGTTGCCACCTTCCTCCCCGCCGAGCATCTCGTTCTTGATGCGGATATTGGCGAAGGTGCCGCGCATCATCACTTCATGGTTGCCGCGGCGCGAACCATAGGAGTTGAAGTCCTCCGGCGCCACGCCCAGCGACTGCAGATAGGTGCCGGCCGGTGAGCTGGCCTTGATATTGCCGGCCGGTGAGATGTGGTCGGTGGTGATCGAGTCGCCGAACAAGGCCAGCACGCGAGCGTTTTCGACATCTGCCGGTGGGGTCGGAGGCTGGCCGATATCCTCGAAGTAGGGCGGGTTCTGCACGTAGCTGGAGCCAGCGTCCCACGCGTAGGTATCTCCGGCGCTGACCGGAATCTTCTGCCAGTGCTCGTCGCCGCTGAACACGTCGGCATAACGGCTGCGGAACATCTGGCCATCGATGCTCGCCACCGCTTCGGCGATTTCCGCGCTGCTCGGCCAGATGTCCTTCAGGTACACCGGCTGGTTTTGCGCGTCATAGCCCAGCGGTTCGCGGTCCATGTCGATGCGTGTGGTGCCGGCCAGTGCAAAGGCGACCACCAGCGGCGGTGAGGCCAGCCAGTTGGCCTTGACCAACGGATGTACGCGCCCTTCGAAGTTACGGTTGCCGGACAGTACGGAAGAAACGATCAGATCGTTATCGGTGATCGCCTGGCCGATGGCATCCGGCAGCGGCCCGGAGTTGCCGATGCAGGTGGTGCAGCCGTAGCCCACCAGGTTGAAACCGAGTTCGTCGAGATAGCGGGTCAGGCCGGCGCGCTCGAGGTAGTCGGTCACCACTTTCGAACCGGGCGCCAGAGAGGTTTTGACCCAGGGTTGGCGTTGCAGGCCGCGCTCGATGGCCTTCTTCGCAACCAGGCCGGCGGCCATCAGCACGTTCGGGTTCGAGGTATTGGTGCAGGAGGTGATGGCTGCGATCACCACCGCGCCGTGCTTGAGCTGGAACTGTTCACCAGCGACCGCAAAATCGGTATCGGCCTGTTGCTTACGCCCGCTGGTTTCAAGCAGCAGGTCGAAGTTCACGCCGATATCGCCGAGGGTCACACGATCCTGCGGACGCTTGGGCCCCGCCACGGACGGTCGAACCTGGCTCAGGTCCAGTTCGAGGGTAGCGGTGAACTCGGGATCGGGCGAGTTGCTGTCGCGCCACATGCCCTGCGCCTTGCTGTAGGCCTCGACCAGTGCGACGCGCTCTTCGTTGCGGCCGGTCAGGCGCAGGTAGTCGATGGTCACCTGATCGACCGGGAAAAATCCGCAGGTGGCGCCATATTCCGGGGCCATGTTGCCGATGGTGGCGCGGTCGGCCAGCGGCAGGTGATCCAGGCCGGGGCCATAGAACTCGACGAACTTGCCGACCACGCCGTGCTTGCGCAGCATCTGCGTCACGGTCAGCACCAGGTCGGTGGCGGTGACACCCTCGTTGAGCTTGCCGCTGAGGCGGAAACCGATCACTTCGGGGATCAGCATCGACACCGGCTGACCGAGCATTGCCGCTTCGGCTTCGATCCCGCCAACGCCCCAGCCCAGCACGCCGAGGCCGTTGATCATGGTGGTGTGCGAGTCGGTGCCGACCAGGGTATCCGGATAGGCGAAGGTTTCGCCGTTCTCTTCGCGGGTCCAGACCACCTGGCCGAGGTATTCCAGATTCACCTGGTGACAGATGCCGGTGCCCGGCGGCACTACGGCGAAGTTGTCGAAGGCCTGCTGGCCCCAGCGCAGAAACTCGTAGCGTTCACCATTGCGCTGCATCTCGATCTCGACGTTCTGCTCGAATGCCTGATCGTTGCCGAAACGGTCGACCATCACCGAGTGGTCGATGACCAGATCCACCGGCGACAGCGGGTTGATCTTCTGCGGATCACCGCCAGCTTTGGCGACGGCGTCGCGCATGGCTGCAAGATCGACGACCGCCGGGACGCCGGTGAAGTCCTGCATCAGTACGCGGGCAGGGCGATACTGGATCTCCATCGTGGAACTGCGGGTATTCAGCCAGCTCACCAGGGATTTCAGGTCGTCGGCGCGCACCGTCTGGTTGTCTTCCCAGCGCAGCAGGTTTTCCAGCAGCACCTTCAGTGACGTGGGCAGGCGGCTGATATCGCCGAGTTGGGCGGCTGCGTCGGGCAGGCTGTAGTAGTGGTAGGTCTTGCCGGCAACTTCGAGGCTGCGGCGGCAATTCAGGCTATCCAGGGAAGGCATTCCTCATCTCCTTGTGCCCACACGGTAAGGGCTGGCTGATGAACGAGCGGTGAAACCCATGGGGCTTCGCTACTGCACTGGACCGGGTCATGCGGGCGAGGGTTCCCATGGTCAGCTATGATGCGCGGCTTTGGCGCTGGCCCGATCGCTGACAGGATTCGAACATGAACACATTGCTGCTGCATTGCCGCCCCGGTTTCGAGGGCGAGGTCTGCGCGGAAATCAGCGAACACGCCGCCATTCTGGAAGTGACCGGCTACGCCAAGGCGCGGCCGGAGAGCGCCAGCGCGGAATTCATCTGCAGCGAAAGTGGCGGCGCCGAGCGGCTGATGCGCAAGCTGCGTTTCGCCGAACTGATCTTTCCGCGGCAATGGGCGCGCGGCGAGTATCTGCAACTTCCTGAAACGGATCGTATCAGCGTGCTGCTGGCGTATCTGGCCAGCTACCCGGTGTGCAGCGGCCTGTGGTTGGAAGTGCTGGATACCAACGACGGCAAGGAGCTTTCCAACTTCTGCCGCAAGTTCGAGGCACCGCTACGCAAGGCGCTGATCAAGGCCGGCCGCCTCGACGAGCAGGGCAACGGCCCGCGACTGTTGCTGACCTTCAAGAGTGGCCGTGAGGTGTTCGTCGGTATTGCCGAGGTGAACAACAGCGCCTTGTGGCCGATGGGTATCCCGCGACTGAAGTTCCCGCGCCAGGCGCCCAGTCGTTCCACGCTAAAGCTGGAGGAGGCATGGCACCATTTCATCCCGCGCGACCAGTGGGATGCGCGTTTGGCGGCGGGCATGACCGGCGTCGATCTCGGCGCAGCGCCGGGTGGCTGGACCTGGCAGCTGGTCAACCGACACATCAAGGTCAGCGCCGTGGACAACGGCCCGATGGACGCCGAGCTGATGGATTCCGGGCTGGTCGAACATTTCCGTGCCGACGGCTTCACGTTTCGCCCGCGCAAGCCGGTGAACTGGATGGTCTGCGATATCGTCGAAAAGCCGGCGCGCAATGCTGCACTGCTGGAAACCTGGATCGGCGAGGGCCTGTGCCGCGAGGCGGTGGTGAACCTCAAGCTGCCGATGAAGCAGCGCTACGCCGAGGTCAAGCGGCTGCTGGAGCGCATCGCCGATGGCCTGGCCGCGCGCGGCGTCAAGGCCAGCATCGGCTGCAAGCAGCTGTACCACGACCGTGAAGAGGTGACCTGCCACCTGCGGCGTCTCTGATCAGCCAGCGGATGACCCGCCTGCGCGCATGCGTAACAATGCACGCCAGTTTTCCGGAGCCCAAGATGACCCAATCAGCTGAAATGTCCGTCGATGCCGTGCTCGATGCCAGCGGCCTGAACTGCCCCGAGCCGGTGATGATGTTGCACAACAAGGTGCGCGATCTGGCCGGTGGTGCGCTGCTCAAGGTGATCGCGACCGATCCCTCGACCCAGAGAGATATTCCGAAGTTCTGCATCTTTCTCGGCCATGACCTGGTCGAGCAGCAGGAAGCGGCTGGCACCTACCTCTACTGGATTCGCAAGAAGAGCGAATGAGCGACGCGGCTGCACGCTCGTTCGCAGCCTCAGCCCAGCTCCTCCCGGGCAGCACCCGTTTGCTGGCGCCGCCACATGCGGGTCAGCCAGCGCCAGGCGATCCAGCCCCCGCCGATCAGATAGATAAGCCCACCGGGTACCCACATGATCAGGCCGGCGAGTTGCTGGTCGTCCACCGAGCGACCTTCGCCATAGAACGAGACGGTGCCGAAGGTTAGCAGGGCGCCCAGCAGGCCGGTGTGCATCAGCGTCAGCAACACGGCCATCAACGCCTGGGGCACCTGCTTCGGATTGGCGCGCAGCACCGACCACCAGAACAGCCAGCCGGTGAACAGAAAGCACGCATGTTCAAAGGCGTGCCACCAGAGGTTGTCCAGCGCCAGCACATAGAGCTTCGGCGTGTGCCAGATCCAGATGATCGCACCATGCAGCAGCGCCAGCAGCGTGGGGTAGCGGCCGGCGCGCAGAATGCCGGTCCACAGCGGCTGGGCAAAGCGGCCGGTGACGCCGCGCCATTGCGGCAGCGGCCGGGCCAGCGCCCACAGCGGCGCGATCACGATGATGAACAGCATGTGCTGGGTCATGTGCCAGCTGGTGCTGCTTTCCGCCCAGTCGTCGATGGGGCCGAAAACCGAGAACACCGCCAGCAGCATGGCGCTGTGAAAGCAGAGGGCCTCGCTCCGCCGCGGCGGTACCTTGCGGGCGCCCAGAACATAGAGCAGCCAGGCGGCCGCGACCAGCACCGCCGTGAGCAGCAATGGCGCGCGGTCCAGCAGGTGGGCATCGAAAAGGCCATGGGCCTGCGCCGATACCGGCAGGAAGATGGCGGTCAAGGCTGCAGCGGCTGCCCAGCGCATCGGGGGCCGAATTACAGGCATGGCGGAATCTGCAGCAGCGGAATGCCAACGAACAGGGTCGCCAGCGCCGCGATGAAGTGAATGCCGGCAGCCAGCTTGGTGACGAACTGCTGGCGTTCGTTCAACTGCTCCGGTCCCCGTGACAGGCGCCAGAAGTAGCGCGCCATCCACAACAGTAATCCGAGCGTAAGCAGGGTCAGCACGCCGAGGCTGCCGTTCAGCCAGTTCCATACGCCGTCCGCGGGGTCCGGTGGGCTCACCTTGCAGATCACCGCCTGGCCACCGTACATCGCGACAAACCACAGGCTCCAGATGATCAGGCCGATCGGGATCTGCACCGGGTGAAAGGGCGACGTGCGTGCATAGGCCATCAGGCACCTCCCCAGGTCGCCGGGAACAACACGATCGCCGCATAGCTGACCCACAGCACACCCAGGTTGTAGTACCAGAGCTGCTCGACCACGATGGGCTCGTATGGCGCTTTGTCGCCCACGTAACCGAGGGCTACCCGCCACGCCTGCAGGCCGGTCAGCACCGCTGCCAGCGTGCAATGAATCAGGTTGTACGCCAGCATTACGAAGATCACTGCATCGTGGGCCGTTTCGGTCGGTGCCAAACCGGCCGATAGCATCAGCCAGAGCAGCAGCGCCGATTGAATGAAGGCGACGATCGCCAACACGGCAAGTTGCCCCATCAGCCCGCGATGCATACCGGCGCGCAGACGCTTGATCAGCTGGTGCAGCCAGAGCGTGCCGGCACTCAGTAACACGGTGCTGGCCAGCATCAACCAACCGTTCAGGTCGCTGTCCGGCACCTGCCATTGCGGCGACACGGTCCACAGATAGAACCAGCCGAACAGCAGCGAAAGGTACAGCGCGCCATTGGCCAGCAGCGTCACGCCCATGCCCCACAGGCCCGGGCCGTCGAACGTACGCGAGTGCAGCGGTGGCTCGCCCGGTTGGGTATGGGCGTCCGGCGCGGCAGCAGGATGGGCGCCGTTTTCCCAGGACCAGCGCAGCAGCACGATCAGCGTTGCCACGGTGGCGATGATCGCGAGGATGTACGCTTTGTTCAGCAGGCTCAGGCAGAGCACCGCAAGGAACACCGAGGCAATGAACGGCAGCCAGCTGTTGCCAGGCAAATGAATGATCTCACGGACCTTGCCCGTCAGCGGATCACTGCCCCAGGTCTCCCGTCGACCGTGGTCGATCACCGTCAGCGCATGTTCGCCGCGGGCGATGCTGTCGGGCAGGGCCGGGTCTTTCCACAACGGATGACGGTCCGTCACGTCGGGCAGGCTGACGAAGTTGTACGCGCTGGGTGGCAGGCTGGTGGCCCACTCGAGGGTATCGGCTTTCCAGGGATTCTTCGGCGCCGGGATGCCGAAGCGGAAGTGCAGGATGATGTCCAGCAGGATGGTGGCGACACCCACGGCCATGATGAAGCTGCCGATCGACGACACCAGGTTGGGCATGTCCCAGCCGAGGCCGGTGTCATAGGTGTAGACGCGCCGTGGCATGCCGATCAGGCCCGTCCAGTGCATGATCATGAAGGTCACGTTGAAGCCGATGAAGAACAGCCAGAAGCCCCAGCGGCCGAGCTTTTCCGACGGCATGCGCCCGGAGAAGTGCGGCAGCCAGTAGTACAGACCGGCCATCAGCGGGAACAACATGCCGCCCACCAGCACGTAGTGCATGTGCGCGACGACGAAATGGGTGTCGTGTACCTGCCAGTCGAACGGCACCAGCGCCAGCATGACCCCGGTCAGGCCGCCGGCGACGAAGACGATCAGAAAGCCCACCAGCCAGAGCATTGGCACCCTGTACACCGGTTTGCCGAGCCAGAGCGTCGCCAGCCAGGCGAAGATCTGCACGCCGGTGGGGATTGCCACCAGCATGCTCGCCGCCGAGAAGAACGCCGTGGCCAGCTGCGGAATGCCCACCGTGAACATGTGGTGCACCCATAGTCCGAAGCTGATGAAGCCGGTGGTCAGTACGCCCAGCACGACCCAGCGGTAGCCCACCAGC
This sequence comes from Stutzerimonas chloritidismutans AW-1, assembly GCF_000495915.1. GTDB lineage: Bacteria > Pseudomonadota > Gammaproteobacteria > Pseudomonadales > Pseudomonadaceae > Stutzerimonas > Stutzerimonas chloritidismutans. Next base: position 20,503 of record NZ_AOFQ01000056.1, on the reverse strand, counting down.
GGGCGCTGGCAGAACACTGGAATCAGCGTGGAGACGATGCCAGCGCCGGGCAGGAAGATGATGTACACCTCCGGGTGACCGAACAGCCAGAACAGGTGCTGCCAGAGCACCGGATCGCCACCGCGGGCGACATCGAAGAACGGCATGCCGGCCGCGCGCTCCAGCTCCAGCAGGATCGAGCCGAGGATCAGCGGCGGAAAGCCGACCACGATCATCATCGCCATCACCAGGATGTACCAGGCGTACAGCGGCATCTTGTGCAGCGCCATGCCGTTGGTGCGGGTGCGCAGGATCGATACCACCAGTTCGACGCCAGCGGATACCGCGGAAATCTCGACGAAGGTGATGCCCAGCAGCCAGAAATCCGAGTTCACCCCGGGGGTATGTGCCGAGCTGGACAGCGGCGTGTACATGAACCAGCCGGCCTTGGGCGCGACGTCGAGAAAGATGCTCGACAGCAGGATCAGCCCGCCGAACAGGTAGCAGTAGTAGCCCAGGGCGGAAAGGCGCGGGAAAACCAGGTCGCGGGCACCGATCATCTTCGGTATCAGGTAGACCGCCAACCCCTCCATCATCGGCACCGCGAAGAGGAACATCATCACCGTGCCGTGCATGGTGAAGACCTGGTTGTAGACGTCCGGCTCCATCAGCTCGTAGCCGGGGAGGGCGAGCTGTGTGCGGATCAGCATCGCCAGCAGGCCGCCGACGAGGAAGAAGAAGGCTCCGGTGACCAGAAAGCGCAGACCGATGCTGGTGTGGTTGACGATGGTCAGCGCACGCCAACCACGGGGGTTGCCCCAGACCTCGTTGAACTGGTCCTGCAACTGGTCGAGATCGGTGGCGGGCGCGCCGCTCTTCGGGGTCGGTGTCATGGAGCGAGTGTCTCCAGCCAGTCGGCAAGCTGGCCGAGGGTTTCTTCGGGAATGTCGTCGTGCCGCGGCATGGCGTTGCCGTGCTTGAGGCTCTGGTGATCGCTCAGCCAGCGGCGCAGGCCGTCCGCATCGTTGGCGATCACGCCGGCGCCGAGGCTCGGACGGGTGGCGAGATCGCTCAGGTCCGGTGCGCGATTGCCCTCGCTGACGCCAGTGACGCGGTGGCATTGCCCGCAGCGCTCAGCGAAGACGCGACCGGCATCGCCGCTGGGTGGCTGGTGCTGCAGCTCACGGCGGGGCTCGATCCAGCTGGCAAAAAGCGTCAGCTTCCAGCGCCTCTACGTGCAGAATCATGTGCGCATGCTGACTGCCGCAGAACTCCGAGCATTGCCCGCGGAAAATCCCGCTCTGCGCGGCCTGCACACGCAGGGTGTTGGTCCGGCCGGGAACCATGTCCAGCTTGCCGCCCAGGCGTGGCACCCAGAACGAGTGGATCACGTCCGCGCTGGTGACCTCGACGTCCACCGGGCGATCGACCGGCAGGATGAATTGGTTGGCCGTCACCACCCCGCTTTCCGGGTAGCGCACCTCCCACCACCATTGGTGGCCGATGACCTGGATGCGCAGCGGCTGCTCGCCCTCGAGCGGCAGTGGCAGCATGCCGCGCCCGGTGGGAATGCCGAACGCCAGCAGGGCGATGATGGTGACGGTGGGCAGGATCAGGCCGCCGCCGATGATCCAGCGACGATTGATCCGTTTGGCTTCTTCGGCGGTGTGCGTTCGCGGGCGGCGCAGCATCGCGTAGATCCACAGCGCGCTCACTACCAGCAGCACCACCACGGAAAAGCCGAACATCGCCCACCAGACGTTCGCCACGTCGCGGGCCATCGGGCCGGCCGGTGAAAGCGCCGATTGCGGACCGTCGCAGGCCGCGAGTAAAGGAACTGCCAGCGCCAGCGTGGTCCATTTGAAAGGGTTGCCGCCTCGTCTCGACCACCGGGCGGCCCGTTTCACTTCAGTGCCTGGGAGGGCCGGATGGCCACAGAACGCGAGTCCATCAACAGCAACGCCGCCATTGCCGGCCATCCGCTGCACCCGATGATGATTCACTTCCCCGTCGCGGCGTTGATCGGCCTGGTGCCGGCGGATCTCGCCTACCTGTGGACGCTTGACGAATTCTGGTGGCGCGCTGGCCTCTGGCTTTCCGGTGTGGGTGCGATCGGCGGCTGGATCGCCAGCGTCGCCGGCGTGATTGATCTGGTCACCGTGCAGCAGATTCGCCGCAAGGTGACCGCGTGGTGCCATGCGATCCTGGCGGTGATGATGCTTTCCCTGGCCTCGCTGAACTGGCTGTTGCGCTACCAGGGCATGGATCGCGGTGACGGCGATGCCATGTGGGGTCTCTACCTGTCGCTGCTGACCGCCGTGCTGATCTCGCTGGCGGCCTTTCTCGGCGGGCGCCTGGTCTACGAGCACGCGGTTGGTGTGGACGTTGAAGGTGATGGGCCGTAAGCGCGAGTCGCAACTGATCGAGTCGTCTCCTGGCGACCTGCCGGGCTGCGCCGCGCAATGGCGCTGAGGGTATACGAATCGGGCCGGAGAGTCGGTCATGCGAGGCGGTCGTTCCTTGAGGTCAGAAGGGCTTGGCCAGCACCAGCCACAGAGTCAGGGCGATCAGCACGGGCACCATCACGCCCAAGGTGATGCACTGGTATGTGACGCCACGCTCCGGCTCGCGTTCGATGCGCAGGACGAGAACGCCGCACAGCGCATGACAGAGCGCCATCGCCGTCACCACCGTGAGCTTCATGATCAGCCAGCCTGCCAGCGTGCCGTCGCGCAGGAACAGCGCCGTGCCGGAGCCGATCGCCAGCAGCGCAGCCGGGGTGCTGATGAGGGTGAAGACCATGCGGGTGAGGTGTGCATGGTCACGGTAGAAGAGCTGATCGCTACGCTTGGTGCCCGCCGCGATCAGCGCCGGGAGATAAAGCAGCGAGCCGCACCAGCAGAGCAGGGCAGCGAAGTGCAGCAGTTTGAGCAAGGGCATGCCGGTCTCCATCCTGCCTGACGCGAGTCAGAGGATGTGACAGCCCTGCTTCAGGGCAGTTCGCCATGCCGTTGGCGATGCAGCGGGTCGGCAACCCAGCCCGCGCGACGGTTGGCTCGTGTCAGTCGCGCGCCTCGCCTTCGCGTCGCTCGAACAGCTGGCTGCCGCAGCGACTGCAGAAGGCCGCATTGGGCTCATGGGTGAGCTTGTCGCAGGTCGGGCAGCTGTGGCGCAGGCTGTCCTGGCGCATGGCATTCGCCAGCTCGGCGGTGAAGATGCCGGTCGGCACGGCGATGATCGAATAACCAGTGATCATCACCATCGTCGCCAGCGCCTTGCCCAACGGCGTATGCGGAACGATATCGCCGAAGCCGACCGTGGTCAGTGTGACCACCGCCCAGTAGATGCTTATCGGAATGCTGGTGAAGCCATTGCCTGGCCCTTCGATCACATACATCAGCGTGCCGTAAACGATGATCAGGGTGGTTACGCTGACGAGGAAGACGATGATCTTCTGCCGGCTGCCCTGCAGCGCCACCAGCAGGAAGTTCGCCTGGCTCAGGTAGGGCGTGAGCTTGAGTACACGGAAAATCCGCAGCATGCGGACGATGCGTACCACCAGCAGGTACTGCGCATCGGGTAGCAGCAGGGCGATGAAGGCCGGCAGCACCGAGAGCAGGTCCACCGCGCCGTAGAAGCTGAAGATGTATTTGCGTGGCTCGGGGTGGGTGTAGATGCGCACCAGGTATTCCAGGGCGAATATCGTGGTGAATCCCCATTCCAGAGTGGTCAGCAGCTCCCCGTGGCGCTCATTGAAGGAGGCGATGCTGTCGACCATCACCACGACCAGACTGGCGAGGATAATCACCAGCAGCCAGGTATCGAAGCGTTTTCCCGCTGGGGTATTGGTGAAAAAGATGATGACGTATAGCCGTTCGCGCCAGCTCATCGCTTTCAAGGAGTCGTTATCCATTCGCTGTGGTCTCTCGCATGGGTTGCAGGTCAGCGGGTCGCCTGCCAAAGCGGCTCATTAAAGCATTGCGACCGTGATGCTGCATGCCCGGCGGTGGCGCGGACCGCTCGCCGTTGGTAACGTCACTTTGCCTGATTCGCGCTTAGCGCATAGTCTGAATACAGGCGCAGCCAGCAGTTGGAGAGTTCCATGCCCGATTCCCAGTTGGTCGACCCGTTCGGCCGGCGCATCACCTACCTGAGGTTATCGGTAACCGATCGCTGCGATTTTCGCTGCACCTACTGCATGAGTGAAGACATGGTCTTCGCTCCCCGCGCGCAGATACTTACCCTCGAAGAGCTCTATGCCGTGGCCGATGCCTTCATCAGTCTCGGTGTCAAACGCATTCGCGTGACCGGCGGCGAGCCGTTGGTGCGCAAGGGGCTGACCGGCCTGCTGGCGCAACTGGGCGCGCGCAGCGAGCTCGAAGACCTGGCAATCACCACCAATGGTTCACAGCTGCCAAGTCTGGCGCCGGCGCTGCGTGATGCCGGGGTGAAGCGCCTGAACATCAGCCTCGACTCGCTCAAGCGCGACCGCTTCGCCGAACTGACCCGCCGTGACCGCCTCGATCAGGTGCTGGCAGGCATCGAGGCGGCACGCGCTGCTGGCTTCAAGCGGATCAAGCTCAACAGCGTGGTGCAGAAGGGGCGCAACGACGACGAGATTCTCGATCTGGTGGAGTTCGCCATCGAGCGCGGCCTGGATATCAGCTTCATCGAGGAGATGCCGCTGGGCAGCGTGTCCAGTCATCAGCGCCAGATCACCTTCTGCTCGAGTGACGAAGTGCGCGAACGGATCGAGGCGCGGCACACCCTGGTGCGCAGCAGTCACGCTACCGGCGGCCCGTCGCGTTACTGGCAGGTAGCGGGCAGCGAAACACAGGTCGGCTTCATTTCGCCCCACAGCAACAACTTCTGCGGCAGTTGCAACCGCGTCCGCGTGACTGCCGAAGGCAAGCTGGTGCTATGCCTCGGCCACGAGGGTGCGCTGGATCTGAAAAGCCTGATGCGCCGGCATCCGGGCGATGGCGAACGCCTGCGCAATGCGCTGGTGGACGCACTGCAACTCAAGCCGGAGAAACATCACTTCCGCACTGATGAGCAGGTTCAGGTGGTGCGCTTCATGAGCATGACGGGCGGCTGACGAATCGTCTTTCCAGCCCGAGCGCCGCTTGCACTTCTGATGCCTTCACCTGCCACACCGTTCTGTGCGCCGCCACGCTGCGAGCGGAGCCAGGCTGCGTGATAAACTCCCTGGCTTCTTGCCAGTACCCATTCGATGCCAGGATTTCCGATGTTCACGGCGACCCCGCTTGTTCGTTCCCACGCTGACTGCCACGGATAGGCCGCATGCGACTGAAAAGCATCAAACTCGCCGGCTTCAAATCCTTCGTCGATCCCACCACGGTCAGCTTTCCGAGCAACATGGCGGCGGTGGTCGGGCCGAACGGCTGCGGCAAATCCAACATCATCGACGCCGTGCGCTGGGTAATGGGCGAAAGCTCGGCTAAGAACCTGCGTGGCGAGTCGATGACGGACGTCATCTTCAATGGCTCGAACACGCGCAAGCCGGTAACCCAGGCGAGCATCGAGCTGATCTTCGATAACTCCGACGGCACGTTGACCGGTGAGTACGCAGCCTTCGCCGAAATTTCCATCCGCCGCCGCGTCACCCGCGACTCGCAGAACACCTACTTTCTCAACGGCGTGAAGTGCCGGCGCCGCGATATTACCGATATCTTCCTCGGCACCGGGCTCGGGCCGCGTAGTTACTCGATCATCGAGCAGGGCATGATCTCCAAACTGATCGAGGCCAAGCCCGAGGACCTGCGCAACTTCATCGAGGAAGCGGCCGGCATCTCCAAGTACAAGGAGCGCCGGCGCGAAACCGAGAACCGTATTCGTCGGACGCACGAGAACCTGGCTCGCCTGACCGACCTGCGCGAAGAGCTGGAACGCCAGCTCGAACGTCTGCACCGTCAGGCGCAGTCGGCGGAGAAATATCAGGAATACAAGGCCGAAGAGCGTCAGCTTAAGGCGCAGCTGTCGGCACTGCGCTGGCAGGCCTTGAACGAGCAGGTCGGCCAGCGCGAGCAGGTCATTGGCGATCAGGAAGTCGCCTTCGAAGCGCTGGTCGCCGAGCAGCGCAACGCCGACGCGAGCATCGAACGCCTGCGTGACGGCCACCACGAGCTGTCCGAGCGCTTCAACCAGGTGCAGGGTCGCTTCTATTCGGTTGGCGGCGATATCGCCCGGGTCGAGCAGAGCATCCAGCACGGCCAGCAGCGCCTGCGTCAGTTGCAGGACGATCTGCGCGAGGCGGAGCAGGCGCGACTGGAGACGGAATCACACCTCGGCCACGACCGCACGCTGCTGGCCACGCTCGGCGAGGAACTGGCGATGCTCGAGCCAGAGCAGGAGCTCTCCGGCGCCGCCGCGGAGGAATCTGCCGTCCAGCTGGAAGAGGCTGAAGCGGCCATGCAGGGCTGGCAGGAACAATGGGAACGCTTCAATCAGCTCAGCGCTGAGCCACGCCGCGTGGCTGAAGTCCAGCAGTCGCGCATCCAGCAGCTGGAGCAGAGCCTGGAGCGGCTGGCAGAACGTCAACGTCGGCTGGATGACGAACGTGCGCTGCTGGCTACCGATCCTGAAGATGTGGCGATTCTCGAGCTGGGCGAGCAGCTTGCCGCCAGTGAGCTCGATCTCGAAGCGCTCGCCGCGGCCGGCGATGCCCTCAATGAACGTCTGGAGCGATTGCGTGAAACGCTGCAGCAGGCGACCCAGACGCAGCAGCAGGCGCAGGGTGAGTTGCAGCGTCTGAATGGTCGCATCGCCTCGCTGGAGGCGCTGCAGCAGGCGGCGATGGACCCCGGCAAGGGCGTCGGCGAGTGGCTCCGCGAGCAGGGACTGGATCAACGCCCGCGCCTCGCCGAAGGGCTGCGAGTCGAGCCCGGTTGGGAAGTGGCGGTTGAAACCGTGCTGGGTGCCGATCTGCATGCCGTGCTGCTGGATGATTTTACGGCGGTCGATTTCGAGGGCTTCGAGCAGGGCGACCTGCGGCTGGTCAGCCCTGCAGATGGCGGTGCGCGCCGCGCTGGTAGCTTGCTCGATCTGGTCGAGTCCGCTATGGATCTGTCGCCCTGGCTGGGCAACGTGCGTCCGGTCGATTCGCTGGAGCAGGCGCTGGCCGCGCGCTCGGGTCTCAACGACGGCGAAAGCCTGGTCAGCCGGGACGGTTACTGGGTCGGTCGGCATTTTCTGCGGGTGCGGCGCGCCAGCGAGGCCGAATCTGGTGTGCTCGCCCGCGGGCAGGAACTGGAGCGGTTACAGGCAGAGCGCGAAGAGCGTGAAACCGCCCTGGCGGCAGTTGAAGAGCGCATCGCTGAGTTGCGTAGCGATCAGGCCCGTCTCGAAGACGAGCGCGAGCAGCAGCGTCGTCGGCAGCAGGAGGAAGCTCGCAGCCATAGCGATCTCAAGGCGCAGCTATCTGCCGGGCAAGCGCGCCTCGAGCAGTTGGCGCTGCGCCGCCAGCGTCTGGATGAAGAGCTTTCCGAGCAGAACGAACAGCGCGAGATCGAGACCGAACAGCTCGGCGAGGCGCGTCTGCAACTACAGGACGCGCTGGATGCGATGGCCCAGGACACCGAGCAGCGCGAGACATTGCTGGCCAGTCGCGACGGCATTCGCGAGCGGCTCGATCGCATTCGCCAGGATGCCCGTCAGCACAAGGACCAGGCGCATCAGCTGGCGTTGCGGGTCGGTTCGCTCAAGGCGCAGTACGAGTCCACCCGGCAGGCGCTGGAGCGATTGGAGCAACAGTTCGAACGTGCCATCGAGCGCCGCGAGCAGCTGACGCTGAACCTGGAGGAGGGCGAGGCACCGCTGGAAGAACTGCGCATGAAGCTCGAAGAGCTGCTGGAGCGTCGCATGGGTGTCGAAGACGAACTCAAGCATGCGCGACTGGCCCTGGAAGACGCCGACCGCGAGCTGCGTGATGCCGAAAAACGCCGCACTCAGGCCGAGCAGCAAGCGCAGCTGCTACGTGGGCAGCTGGAGCAGCAAAGGCTGGATTGGCAAGGGCTGAGCGTCCGCCGCAAGGCGTTGCAGGACCAGCTGCAGGAGGACGGCTACGATCTGCATGGCGTGCTTGGCACGCTCCCTGCCGATGCAGACGAGCCGCGTTGGGAGGCGGAGCTGGAGCGCCTTGGCCAGCGCATTCAGCGCCTGGGCCCGATCAACCTCGCGGCGATCGATGAGTACCAGCAGCAATCGGAACGCAAACGTTACCTCGATGCGCAGAACGATGATCTGGTCGAGGCGCTGGATACGCTGGAAAACGTCATCCGCAAGATCGACCGGGAAACTCGCAACCGCTTCAAAGAGACCTTCGATCAGATCAACGGTGGCCTACAGGCGCTTTTCCCGAAAGTGTTCGGCGGCGGCAATGCCTATCTGGAACTTACCGGAGAAGATTTACTCGATACCGGGGTGGCGATCATGGCGCGTCCGCCCGGAAAGAAGAACAGCACCATTCACCTGCTTTCCGGTGGCGAAAAGGCGTTGACGGCGCTGGCGCTGGTTTTTGCCATCTTCCAGCTCAATCCCGCGCCGTTCTGCATGCTCGATGAAGTTGACGCACCGCTGGATGATGCGAACGTCGGTCGATACGCGCGCTTGGTGAAGGAGATGTCGGAGAAAGTGCAATTCATCTACATCACCCACAACAAGATCGCCATGGAAATGGCCGATCAGCTGATGGGTGTGACCATGCATGAGCCGGGCTGCTCACGCCTGGTGACAGTCGACGTCGAACAGGCCGTTGCACTCGCCGAAGCCTAGGATTAAGCCGCGTGTTTGAGCATTTTTGATACAAGGAACGCTATAAAAAGAGAACTACCGCACGGTGCAAAGTTACCGTTCGTCGTGCTAGCTTAGAGCACAATTTTTGCGATGCGCTTGAAGCAGTCCCAAGTGACTGTTCGTTGCGTCTTTATCATCGAATTCAGAGGTTAAAGCATTAATGGATATCGGTCTGCGCGAGTGGCTGATCGTCATCGGCATCATTGTCATTGCCGGCATTCTGTTCGACGGCTGGCGTCGCATGCGCGGTGGCAAGGGCAAGCTGAAATTCAAGCTGGACCGCAGCCTCTCCAACCTTCCCGATGCCGACGATTCTCCGGAGCTTCTAGGCCCGGCGCGCGTGGTTAATCGAGATCATGAGCCTTCTCTGGATGAGGGCGACATGCCGACGATGAGCGCGCGCGAGTCCGGCAAGAAGCGCCGGCAGAACGAACCCTTTCAGGGCGACCTCCAGCTCAACAGCGACGAGCCCGTACCGACGCTGCTCGATCCGGTTGTTGGTGATGACGAGGAAGGGAAAGACCAGCCGCAGAAGGAACTGGCGCCCGTCGAGGAAGTACTCGTCATCAACGTCATTTGCCGTGATCCTCACGGTTTCCGTGGTCCGGCGCTGCTGCAGAACATTCTCGAGAGTGGCCTGCGCTTCGGCGAAATGGACATCTTCCATCGCCACGAAAGCATGGCCGGCAATGGCGAGGTGTTGTTCTCCATGGCCAATGCCGTCAAGCCTGGTACTTTCGATCTGGACGACATCGATCACTTCACCACGCCGGCCGTGAGCTTCTTCCTTGGTCTGCCCGGCCCACGCCATCCCAAGCAGGCCTTCGATGTCATGGTTGCTGCGGCGCGCAAGCTGTCCCAGGAGCTCAACGGCGAGCTGAAGGATGACCAGCGCAGCGTTCTCACCGCCCAGACCATCGAGCACTACCGCCAGCGCATCGTCGAGTTCGAGCGCCGGCAGATGACCATCAAGCAGCGTTGAGTGATATTTGCACCGGGCCTTGCGCCCGGTGTTGTGTGTTAGCAGACGTGGCTTGCTCGCGCCGTCTCATGCTCCTGTCTCCAGTGCAGGCATTCCATTGACGGGCGCGCTCCGCCTCTGTCCATCAGTGAGCAGTTTGATTCGGGATGGCTGAGGCCGTCCCGCTGCACTTCCAGCCTCCGACTAGCCAAAGCCGCGAACCTGCCTTCGATTGCGCATTCGGCTAGAATCCGACGCCTCACTATCAACCAAGGCGCGCTGATACGGTCTGAATCAGCACAGCCCCAGCCACGGCTCCGTCTTATGCCTTCCGCCCAAACTGCCGCCGAGCGCATCGCCGAACTGCGCGGCGAAATCGACGCCCACAACTATCGCTACTACGTGCTCGACGAGCCGAGCGTTCCTGACGCCGAGTACGACCGCCTGTTTAACGAGCTCAAGGCGCTCGAAGCAGAGCACCCGGAACTGGTAACGCCCGAGTCGCCAACCCAGCGGGTTGGAGGAGCGGCGCTCGCGGCATTCGGTCAGGTGCGCCACGAAGTGCCGATGCTGAGTCTGGGCAATGCCTTCGAGGAGCAGGATCTGCTCGATTTCGACCGCCGCGTGCGCGAAGGGCTGGATCTGCCGGCGGGCGACCTGTTCGGCGATGACGCTGTGGTCGAGTACAGCTGCGAACCCAAACTGGATGGTCTGGCGGTCAGCCTGCTTTATGAGAACGGCCATCTGGTGCGCGGCGCCACCCGGGGCGATGGCAGCACGGGTGAGGACATCAGCGCCAACGTGCGCACCGTACGCAACATTCCATTGAAGCTGCATGGCAGTGGCTGGCCTGCGGTACTCGAGGTGCGCGGCGAGATCTACATGCCGAAGGCCGGCTTCGAAGCGCTCAACGCGCGACAGCTGGAAAGCGGCGGCAAACCCTTCGCCAATCCTCGCAACGCCGCTGCTGGAAGCCTGCGTCAGTTGGATTCGAAGATCACTGCCAGCCGTCCGCTCGAACTTTGTGCCTACGGCGTAGGGCGCAGCGATGGCGAGCTGCCGGGTACGCACATCGGGATTCTCGAGGCGCTGAAAAGCTGGGGCCTGCCCATCAGTCGAGAGCTGAAACTGGCCAAGGGCGTCGCCGAATGCCGCGCCTATTACGACGCCATCGGTGAAAAGCGCGACGCGCTGCCTTACGAAATCGACGGTGTGGTGTTCAAGGTCAACGCGGTCGCGCAGCAGCGTGAGCTGGGCTTCCGGGCGCGCGAGCCGCGCTGGGCCATCGCCCACAAGTTTCCCGCGCGGGAGGAAATCACCGAACTGCTCGATGTGGAATTCCAGGTCGGCCGCACCGGTGCGATCACCCCGGTCGCACGGCTAAAGCCCGTGCAGGTGGCGGGCGTTACGGTGTCCAACGCGACGCTGCACAACATGGATGAAGTGGCGCGGCTTGGCGTGATGATCGGCGATACGGTGATCGTGCGACGTGCGGGCGACGTGATTCCCCAGATCCTCGGCGTAATCGCCGAACGCCGCCCGGCCGACGCGCGCGCCGTGCATGTGCCGGAGCAGTGCCCGGTGTGCGGTTCTGCCGTGGAGCGTACCCAGCTGATCAAGCGCAGCAAGGGGCGTGAGTCGGTGAGCGAAGGCTCGATCTACCGTTGCGTCGGCCGTCTGGCGTGCCAGGCTCAGCTTAAGCAGGCGATCATCCATTTCGTATCGCGCCGAGCGATGGATATCGACGGCCTGGGCGACAAGCTCGTCGAGCAGCTGGTCGACAGGGGGTTGGTCAAATCGCCGGCGGATCTCTACTGCCTGACCCATGAGCAGGTCATTGAGCTGGAGGGGTTCGCCGAGATTTCCACGCGCAACTTGCTTAACGCCGTCGACGCCAGCCGCAAACCAAGCCTTGCGCGTTTCGTCTACGCCCTTGGCATACCCGATGTCGGCGAGGAAACCGCCAAGTTGTTGGCACGAGCGCTGGGCTCCTTGGATCGCATAGGTCGCGCGCTGCCTGATGTGCTTGTTTACCTGCCCGATGTCGGCCTGGAAGTCGCTCATGAGATCCACAGCTTCTTCGAGGACGAACACAACCGCACGGTCATCGCGCTGCTGCGCGAACGCGGCGTCGAACCACAGGAGGAGGGCGCCCTTCACCCTGAATTCGCCGCCTGCGCGACGCTGGCGGACCTGCTCGACCGGCTCAACATCCCCTATATCGCCCGCACCGGCGCCCAGCGCCTGGCAGAACGTTTCGGCAGCCTGGACGCGATCATCGCCGCCGACTGGCTCGATCTGCGCCAGGTTGAACGCCTTACCGAAAAGGCCGCACGCTCGCTGCGCGATTACTTCGACAAACCTGAAAACACCGAACGCGCCCGCGCTATCGAATCGCAGTTGCGGGAATTCGGTATGCATTGGGAGAGCGAACGGAAGTCCGCGGAAGGTCTGCCGCTGGCCGGGCAGACCTGGGTGCTGACCGGCACGCTCGAAGCAATGAGCCGCGACGAAGGCAAGACGCGGCTGGAGGCGTTGGGGGCCAAGGTTGCCGGTTCCGTGTCGGCCAAGACGTCCTGTGTGGTGGCGGGGCCCGGCGCGGGTTCGAAGCTCACCAAAGCCAACGAACTCGGCGTGGCGGTGCTCGACGAAGCGCAATTCCTCGAGCGCCTCGCACAGCTTGGTTCATAGCACGTCAGCAACGCCTCATCCCAGTGAGCTTCGCTGTCATACCCGCTCCCCAAATGTTTCACCGAATCTGTGGGAGCGGCCTTGGCCGGGACGCGCCAGCAAAGCTCACCAGCAGTGAGCGAGCCCCTTTGACCCCAGGTCAGGGAAACGGCTTCAGCTATCCCCCCCTAAAGTTTTCCCCGCCTCACCCGAAAAGCTAGTCAAGCAAGTCCGCAGTATGGATGCGCTGGCGTAGCGTTGGAGCGGTACCGGGCTCACGAAAAAGTTCGAATTTGCCCTAAAGCCAACCCAAACGGCGCCGATAAAAGGAACGAATGCGAACTCGATGGGTGCCTGGGCACAAGCCGGCCCGGAGTCGCAAGCTCAGGCAACCAAAGTAACTAGCGCCCTTGGAGGCAAACACCATGGCTCTTACCGTCAATACCAATATTGCTTCGCTGAATACTCAGCGTAACCTGCAGTCCTCTTCCAATGCGTTGCAGACTTCCATGCAGCGCCTGTCCACCGGTAGCCGTATTAACAGCGCCAAGGATGACGCCGCGGGCCTGCAGATTTCAAATCGTCTGACTAGCCAGATTAATGGCCTGGGTGTTGCTGTTCGTAACGCCAACGATGGCATCTCGCTCGCCCAGACAGCCGAAGGCGCGTTGCAGCAATCTACAAATATTCTTCAGCGTATGCGCGACCTGGCTCTGCAGTCAGCAAATGGTAGTAATTCGACTACTGAGCGCCAAGCGCTGAACGATGAGGTCAAACAGCTTAAGGATGAGCTTAATCGAATTGCAGAAACGACCACCTTCGGTGGGCAGAAGCTGCTAGATGGTGCCTTTGGTACCAAGAAGTTTCAAGTCGGCGCAAATGCTAATGAAACTATTGGTGTTACAGTAAATGCATCCGGCGCAAAAAATATTGGTGCAGATAAGTTTAATCTCGCCGGAAGCGGGCTTGGTAAGGTGGTGCAGTCTACGGCCGCTGGCACTGTGCCGGCCTCTGCAGTTGGCGGTGCGGCCGCGAAACTTACGGTTATGGGGTCAAATGGCGTTTCAAAAGAAACGGCTAACATTGGTCTGGGCTCAGCAAAAAATGTTGCGGACGCAGTTAATCTGCTTTCTGAAGAAACCGGAGTAAGTGCTGATGCACGGACGTCGGTTGAGATGTCGGGTGTTGGGGTGGGTAGTATTTCGTTCACGCTGACCGGCAACACAGGGGCCGGCAATGATGCGACTGTTAGTGCTATTATCACGGATGCCAATGATCTCTCGGCACTGGCTAATTCTATTAACGCCCAAAGCTCAAAGACTGGTATTACAGCTACTCTTACTGCAAACAATGCGAAAATAGAGCTTACTAGCGAGGCTGGTGATGATATTGCCATCAAGAGCTATGCTAATAGCGGCTCTGATAAAGCTATCGATCTGAAGTCGATTAGTTATGACGGAAAAACCTATGGAACAGGCGTCACCGTTACGTCGGCAACTGGCGCGACTCCTAGTAATACGGACTCTGCAAGGATTCAGGGTAATGTACAGTTGAGTTCTACTGGCGCGTTCCAAGTTTCGGGTGACGGTGCTGAATCGGAAACTCTCGTCACTGCTGAGGATACTGCGTATGTTTCAACCCTGGACAAAGTCTCTGATGTGGATATCAGCTCCGCACTTGGTGCTCAGAATGCCATTTCGGTAATCGATGCAGCCATCGCAGGTATCGATAAGAATCGCGCCTCGCTGGGTGCTGTGCAGAACCGTTTTGACAACACTATCGCCAACCTGCAGAGCATTTCCGAGAACGTCTCTGCAGCCCGCGGTCGTATCCAGGACACCGACTTCGCCGCTGAAACTGCGAATCTGAGCAAGAACCAGATTCTGCAGCAAGCCGGCACCGCGATCCTGGCCCAGGCGAAGCAGCTGCCGCAGGCCGTTCTCAGCCTGCTGCAGTAAGCGAGGCTCACCGATGGGGTGGTCATTCCACCCCATCGATTCATTGAGAGGTGAATCATGGACGTCGCAAGAGCAGCGAGTGCCACGCTTGCGTCATCCTCGTCGAGCAACGCGATGCCCAGCTTTCGTCAGGAAGCTGGGCTTTCTTCGTTGCAGGGCGAAGGTGGCTCTGGCAAGGCTCCACAGAAAGTAGATGTAAACGAAGCAGTAGAGCGCATTCGCACGCAGGTGCAGACCTTGCAGCGCGATTTGAACTTCAGCGTGGATGATTCCACCGGTCAGGTTGTGGTGCAGGTGCTGGATGGCGACTCGGGCAAGGTGGTGCGGCAGATTCCGTCCGAGGATATCCTGCGCCTGGCCGAGCGACTGGATGAAATGCGCAGCCTGTTATTCGAGGCTAAGGCCTAGCGGCACGTTTCTTGTTTGGTTTTCGATCCAATACGGTCGTGTGGTTTATTTGACGAGGTGAAGCTATGGCAAGCGTATCAGGCATCGGTTCCGGCATCGACATCGATAGCATCGTTGCGAGTATGGTTGCCGCTGAACGTGCTCCGAAGGAAACCCAGCTTGCAACCCTCGAAAAGAAGACCACTACGCAGATCACGGCGGTTGGTGCGCTAAAGGGTGCAATCAGTGATTTCCAAACTGCACTGGGTGCGTTGAACAAGCCAGAGCTGTTCCAAGCGCGCTCGGCTACTTCCAGCAAGTCGGACCTCGTCGGCGTTACGGCGTCAACCGCCGCGGGAGCTGGCAGCTATCAACTGGAAGTCAAATCACTGGCGAGCAGCAGCAAGGTTGCATTGGCAGCGATTCCCAATACGGCCGAAGCCCCGGCGCGTTTTACCAGTGGAACGTTCGAGGTCTCGCTTGGCGTGCCAGGCATCCCGCCCGCGCCGAACACCAAGGAATCCTTTTCTGTCACGATTGACGAAAACACCAACACGCTCGCCGGTGTGCGTGATGCAATCAACACGGCCGGGAAAGACATGGGTGTTAGCGCCACCATTGTCACGGACGAGTATGGTTCTCGACTGGTGCTGAGTAGCAGCAAGACGGGCGCAGGGCGCGATATTACCGTCACTGCAACCGGGGCAGACGAACCTGGGCTCACCGGTCTTTCCGCATTGAACTTCGACGGCACCTCAGGCACCGGCAAAGATGCTCGCGTGTTGACCTCGGCACAGAGTGCTGAATTGTATGTCGACGGTTTGAAGGTAATCAGCGAGACCAACAAAGTCGATGGTGCCATTGAGGGCGTCACGCTCGACCTTAAGGCCAAAACCGTTGCAAACGAACCGCTGACCATCGCGGTGGCGGAAGACAAGGCAGGAGTCAAAAAGCAGATCCAGTCCTTTGTCGATAGCTACAACAAGCTGATCGGTGTGATCAATGCGCAGACCAAGGTTACATCGGTGGGTGAGGGTAAGGCGCCCGTAACAGGCGCATTGGTGGGCGATGCCACAGCACGCACCTTGCTCAACACGATTCGCAACGAGCTGGTTAACGTGCAGGGTGATGGTGCACTGCGTGCGCTGACCGATATTGGTATCACCACACAGAAGGATGGCACGCTCGCCATTGACAGCGCCAAGCTGGACAAGGCGATGGCCAGTAGCTTCGGCGAATTGTCGGGCCTGTTCACAGGTGACAAGGGGTTGGCTTCCAGGCTTGATGCGAAGCTGAAGCCATACACCGAGACCGGTGGAATACTCGAGCAGCGCAACAAGGCAATGACCGAGACGATCACCAAGATAGATGATCAGAAAGAGGCGCTCACCCGCCGTATCACCTCGCTTCAGGAGCGACTGTACAAGCAGTTCAATGCAATGGATCTGTTGGTGGGGCAGTTGTCTAATACGTCTTCGAGCCTTCTCGCGTCGCTGGAGAACCTGCCTTGGGCAGGAAGCAATTCGAAAAAGTAGGCCAGACTGCTTATACAAGAACCGCCGGTAGGCGGTTTTTTGTTTGCAAAACAAACTCAAGTCCTGCGCCAGATGACCGATAAACAGGTATGTGAGATCGATGTGGCAAGGGGCTCATCCAAATGAATGCTATGGCAGCAATGCGGCAATACCAGCAGGTTGGCGTAAAAGCCCAGGTTACCGAGGCCGACCCGCATCGCCTGATTCAGATGCTGATGCAAGGTGGTTTGGATCGTATCGCTCAGGCCAAAGGTGCGATGGAGCGTGAGGCTTTCGCTGAGAAGGGTGTGCTGATCGGCAAGGCCATCAATATCATCGGTGGGCTGCGTGATGCGCTGGATCAGGATGTTGGCGGCGAGCTGGCGGCCAACCTTGATCGTCTGTATGAATACATGACGATGCGCCTGTTCGAAGCGAGCCGGCATAATGATGTCGACAAACTGAACGAGGTGGGCAAGCTTCTGGGTGAGATAAAGCTGGCTTGGGATCAGATCGCGCCTAGGGGCTGATTCACCTGAAGCTGGCTTGCTGGCTTACCGCGTTTTCGGGGAAAAGATGTCGTTGAAGAAGCAAGCCTTCGCCGCGTTGGCGCAAAAGCTCCGCGGCGCACTGAGCGCAGGGGAGTGGGATGCGGTCAGCTCGCTGGATCATGAGTGCAGCGCGCTGGTGGCATCATTGTGCGACGAAGATGCAGCTGATGCCGGGCTGCGTGCGGAAATCGACGCAGTGGCGGCTCTGTATGATGAGCTTCAGCGGGCGGGGCGCGCTGAGCGTGAGCGGCTGGCCGCGGAGCTGACCAGGCTGAATCAGGCCAAGCAGGTCAGCCGCGCTTACGGGTCGTTAGGCTAGACGCCCGTCACGCTGGATTCTTCGCGCGGCGAAGAGCTGGGCGGTACCGAGGGTGCGTGGAGTAGGGTGGATGACGCTTCGCTCATCCACCGCGAACCCACCGTCTCAGGGAGTGCTCGCTGCGTCTCAGCGGTACTCGCACAGATACGCGGTGTCTACCTTGACCTTCAGCTGAAATTTGCTGTTCGCCGGTACGGTGAACTGGCTGCCGCTGGCAAAGGTTTCCCAGGCGTCGCTACCCGGCAGTTTCACGTCCAGGCTGCCAGCAACTACGTGCATGACTTCCAGTTGCGCAGTGCCGAATTCGTATTCACCTGGCGCCATGACGCCGATCGTGGCCGGGCCTTCAGTCATGTCGAAGGCGATGGATTTGACGGTGCCATCGAAGTACTCATTGACCTTGAACATTTGGATTCCTTTGCAGGGTCGGGAAAAGGGTCGCCAGTATGCCCAAGCGCCAGGCCTGGCGTCACCTGGCAGAAGTGCTAGCTGCGAAAAATGAAGTAGACCGCTCCGACCATGCAAAGCCCTGCCCATAGATAATCGAGCTTCAATGGCTGCTGCATGTACAGCACGCTGAACGGAACGAACACCATCAGGGTGATTACCTCCTGCATGATCTTCAGTTGGCCGATCGACAGCTCGGTATAGCCGATGCGGTTTGCTGGCACCATCAGCATGTATTCGAAGAATGCGATGCCCCAGCTGATCAATGCGGCGATGAGCCAGGGTTTGCCGTTCAGGCTCTTCAGGTGGCCGTACCAGGCGAAGGTCATGAATAGGTTGGAGCAGCAGAGGAGGGCGGCGGTTTGCAACCAGACAGGCATGGTGGGTGTGGGCTCGAAATGATGACGCGCTAGGGTATTTCCAAGCGTTTTCGCCTGCAATGGTGCATCTGGTGCGTAAGCTTCAGCCGGATTATTATCGCGCCCGTTTTTCACTGAGTGGCAGTTTTATGGATTGTCGCCCCGGTTGCGGTGCCTGCTGTATCGCCCCCTCAATTAGCTCCTCGATACCTGGCATGCCTCATGGTAAGCGCGCTGGGGAGCGCTGTATTCAATTAAGCGCTGACTTTCTCTGTTTGCTGTTCGGCGATCCGCGGCGGCCGGTTGTCTGCTCGGCTTTTTCGGCGGACCCTGTTTGCTGTGGTGAAACTAGGGAGGATGCGATTCGATTGTTGGGTTGGCTGGAGCAAGCGACTGCGTAGGCAAGTCTGCGTGTAGTTAAGTCCAAGATTGCGTATTCAACTGCTCGTCGGGCTATGAGTTGCTGGCTGCGCCGGTATGTCTGCTGAGAGCTGATCAATGACGTCAGGCCGGAAGATCGCCGATTGCGCTAGATGGCCATCGGCCACCTGTGTCGACCTCTAGTGAATCGAATGGAAGGGATAAATATTCAGTCGGCCCAAGGGGAATAAAAAAGGCTGCCCAAGGGCAGCCTTATTTTGCGCTGGTTGTCGCTTAACGCGGCAGGTCGCGCTTGGTGTGGCCGGTATACAGCTGACGCGGGCGGCCGATCTTCTGGCCGGAGGCGATCATTTCCTTCCAGTGGGAAATCCAGCCAACAGTACGCGCCAAGGCAAAGATGACGGTGAACATGCTGGTCGGAATGCCGATAGCCTTGAGAATGATGCCCGAGTAGAAGTCCACGTTCGGATACAGGTTGCGCTCGGCGAAGTAAGGATCGTTGAGAGCAATCTCTTCCAGCTTCATGGCCAGATCCAGCTGCGGATCGTTGATACCCAGCTCACCCAGCACCTCGTCGCAGGTCTGCTTCATGACCTTTGCGCGCGGGTCGAAGTTCTTGTAGACGCGATGCCCGAAGCCCATCAGCTTGAACGGATCGTTCTTGTCCTTGGCCTTCGCCAGGAATTTCTCGACGTTCGATACGTCGCCGATCTCGTCCAGCATGGTGAGTACGGCTTCGTTCGCGCCGCCGTGTGCCGGTCCCCACAGAGCGGCGATGCCGGCTGCGATACAGGCGAACGGGTTGGCACCGGTGGAGCCGGCGAGGCGTACGGTGGAAGTCGAGGCGTTCTGCTCATGGTCGGCGTGCAGGATGAAGATGCGATCCATTGCCTTGGCCAGCACCGGGCTGATCGGTTTGATCTCGCACGGGGTGTTGAACATCATGTGCAGGAAGTTTTCCGAGTAGCTCAGATCGTTGCGCGGATACATCAGCGGCTGACCGATCGAGTACTTGTAGACCATTGCAGCAATGGTTGGCATCTTCGCGACCAGACGCACCGCGGAAATCTCGCGATGGTGCGGGTCGTTGATGTCTAGGGAGTCGTGGTAGAAGGCCGAGAGTGCGCCGACTACGCCGCACATGATGGCCATGGGGTGAGCGTCACGACGGAAGCCATTAAGGAAGGACTTCAGCTGCTCGTGAACCATGGTGTGGTTCTTCACGGTGCTGACGAACTGTGCCTTCTGCTCGGCGGTAGGCAGTTCGCCGTTCAGCAGCAGGTAGCAGGTTTCCAGGTAGTCGGATTTCTCTGCCAGCTGCTCGATGGGATAGCCGCGGTGCAGCAGGATGCCCTTATCGCCGTCGATGTAGGTGATCTTGGACTCGCAAGAGGCGGTCGACATGAAGCCGGGATCGAAGGTGAAGTGACCCGTGGAGGTCAGGCTTCGTACGTCTATTACATCAGGCCCTACGGTACCGGTTAAAACGGGCAGTTCGACGGGGGCAGCGCCCTCGATGATCAACTGCGCTTTCTTGTCAGCCATGTATGGCCTCCTGTTTTGTGCTTGGAATCATCATGGCCCCCCACGCAGGGCCCGCATCACTATAGAGTGATAAATCGCAAAGTCAATTTGCGTGAACCCATGCCGTAGAGGGCTCTGCAGGGGGATGCGTACAGCTTGGATGCACTGTTTACGGCATTTATATAGGGGCTGCTATCAGCCTTTAGTGGCACTTCACCACATTGTCATTAGTGACCTAACTGTTTATACTCGGACACCGACCGGCAGGGGCCTTACAGGCAGTATTCTGTAGGTTGTCACTCGTGGGTAGCGGGTACTGCTGCGTACTCTTCCCAACAACTTTGCCCTGCGCTCTGGGGCTCTCAAGTGTGAAAAAAAGCCGTGAAAAGCCAACGACCTGTAAACCTAGATCTTAGGACAATAAAACTCCCCATCACTGCTTACACGTCGATTCTCCACCGTGTATCCGGTGTCATCCTGTTCGTCGGTGTCGCCTTGCTGCTGCTTGCGCTCGATACCTCGTTGTCTTCGCCAGAAGGCTTTGAGGATGTTCGTGCGTATCTGAGCAGTCCCCTGGCCAAGCTGGTGAGCTGGGCGTTGCTGTCCGCACTGCTGTACCACCTTGTGGCGGGGGGGGGG